>DEHS01000089.1 GCA_002352055.1 Legionellaceae bacterium UBA2794 | reverse complement strand
CCTACTAACCACAATAAACTTTATGTGTTGCAGCACATAAAATTTATCTTGGTTAATCTTATTACTAATAAAAAAGCGAAAAACAAAGTGGATAGCAATATCAATTGTGTTTTAATCCAACACTATTTCAATTGAGTTCATTTAATATCAATGTTGAATTATCCTTGAATTCCAATTCTAGTTTGTTAATCTGAAAACAACACAACTGATGAGTCAGTGTAATTCTGACGAAACCACTGGGTCTTGTGATATGCCATCTTGTTCCCTTAATTCCATGGCAAAGCGTTTAGTAGGGAAACCCCATCAGGAGATGTTTTACGGCCTTACGCCCGAGGAGTGCTTTAAGCACATCATCATTAATAACCAGGTAAATCAACCGATGTTTCGGTGATCTTTTTTGCATAACCCAATGGGATCAATAGTCCTTTTGGGGCTAATCCTCCCTACCCCAAGGAGCTAGCATGCAACAACAGGAACCAGTACAACTTGAGATTGAATATTTGCTTTTTGAGCTAAAACGTTGTGTAAATGATTTAAGCCGCCATCGACTTCAAATTAATACCCATGACATTCAGCAAGCAGAGTTAAGTTTAAACAATTTGGAATCACTGATCTCCTTTGTAAAACAGTTCAATACTCAACGAATCGCTAGTTAATTGAAGTAATTTAGTTTTATCCGCATAACAGAAAACCATCTGCCTATGCGGATGTTTTTCTGTTATGCGGCTCACATTAAAAATAACAGGAGAATACAATGACTGCATCTTTAAATCGCGTTCAATTAATCGGTAATCTCGGTGCGGATCCTAAAAGCATCGCCGGAAAAGACGGACAATCTTTTGTCACTGCCACTTTGGCTACAAATGAGTCATTTAAACAGAATGATGAATGGCAAACTAAAGTGGAATGGCATCAGCTCGTGATTTTTGGAAAGCTGACTAAAATCGCTGAATACTTAAAGAAAGGCTCGCAAGTCTATCTCGAAGGTAAATTGCGCTCTAATCAATGGACTGACAATGAAGGCAAAGTTCGTCAAGCATTGAGCATCATTGTTAGTCACATTCAGCTTCTCAGTTCGCCAAAATCAGCTGATGAATCCAGCAACAAAACAGCAGAGCATCACATGGCTCAAATGCGTGAAATGTTGCAGCCCGATTCAGAAGAAATTCCGTTTTAATCATACCCTACCACGGGAGCAAGCTCCCGCGGGAGATTGCTCCATTTCTATAAGGAGATAATCTCATGGATACCCCTTCAATCTACATCGCTTGTTTAGCATCGTATAATAACTCCATTCTACATGGTGTTTGGATAGATGCTACTCAAAGCGAAGATGACATCATGAAAGAAATCTGGGAAATGCTGGATAACAGCCCTGAACCAAATGCTGAAGAATATGCCATACATGATTATGAAGGATTCGGCGGCATCAAAATTCATGAGTATGAGTCAATAAGTAACATTGTGGAATATACTTCATTTATCCAAGAATACGGAGAGCTAGGCTTAGCCCTTCTCTGCAATTATTCAGTAGATGATGCACAAACCATGTTAGTGGACCATTATCATGGTTGCTATGATTCGGAGGTTGATTTTGCCAGGCAGTTATTTGATGACTGTTATGCTCATCAAATGCCGGAAAGTTTGATCTGCTACTTTGATTTTGAGGCATTTGCCCGGGATCTTTTTATCAATGATTACTATTCCGTTGATCACGAAGGACAAACTTTTGTTTTTTCAAATTATTAAACCCTCTTTATAAGAGGGTTTAACTTATTCGATTAAATGTCTATTTATTATAGTGTCACTCTTAATGAATTAGCTATCTATAAAATTAGCAAAGACCTCTTTAAAATACTCTATGGTAGTATTGAGGCCTGAGCTTATTTGTAGCAAATAGGCATTATCATTATCCCACCACAGGGCATCATGTGGTCCATGATCTTTGCTAAAGCTTGCAATATATATATTACTTAATATATCGCCACTCTTCGGTTTCAAGACGGTTAAGTTAAAATTACAATATCCACTAAAAGAATTCATGCTAGGAAGTCTAGAAATAGCTGGTTTCTTTATTGGAAAAGAATCTTTATTAAAAACACGAAACCATGCGATTTGATTTCTTTTTCCATCTTCTGGAAACATAGTAATCTGTATTTCTTTAGTTGTACTAGCATCACCATGCAGTATTTGGCTATCTGAAATGAAGCCCAGATTTAGTTGCTCTAGGAATTTTACATTAAGATCCGGCTTACCTGCTTTGATTATATTGTGTAACGGCCATCTTATATTCCAAAAACTTGAAGGAGGTTTGTACTCATTTCGGTTAATACACGAATTTTCTAAACAATTACCATAGCGTGACCAATAAGATAATTCGAAAAAACTTTTCTCTAAAATTTGGTTTGATGATTCAAGTGGAGAAAAGAATTTACATAAGTCTAAAAATTCTTCATCTGTTAAACTCCCTTCCAAAAGACGAAGTTCTACGTTTGTGCCATGAGATAGAAAGCTTAATGTCCTTGCTTTAGCATAGTCATAACCTATCCAACAAACATTCTTCTCATCCAATAAAAGGGGTTTTATTTCCCAAACCCAATGATCATATAAAGCAGCGTGATCCAATGTCGATAGTGGTCCGAAATCATACAAAAATTGCTTACATCTTAAGAGTGCGTTTTTATATTTAATGTAGAAGGAATAAGAAGAAAAATGGGCTGAGCACCAGGAAGACCATTTTTTAAATTGATAATAGCTAGGCTGCTCGTTGTAAGGTATATCTTCATGTCTAAGAATAAAATTATATAAAGTAACGACAGTAGTGTCGGGTACTAAAATGACAAAATTTACTTTTCCTTGCGCGCATAACGGTAAAACATCATGAGTTAAATTCATTTATTTCCAGCTTTAAAAATTAAAAACTTAAATCTTCCCTTCAGCCTTTTTTGTTTCATGAATTTTATCGTTACTCATGAAAAAGCCAGTTATCGATGCTCTTACATGATTTCCAGCTGCATTTTCTACTTTTTTTATGCAATGTAATATATTATTTTTAAACACAACAAGTCTATTTGGTTTAGGTACTATGTAATAACCTATCCCTTCATCAACATATTTATTTAATTCCTGACTATTAAGATGGAATCCTACTTTTTTCTTTTCATCATTAATTAATGTCACCTCAGGGTAATCGAAATTCAATTGCGCGTTAGGATTAATTAATAATTCAGCGCCCCAATTCATATCCCAAATTGGATGGCAATAATATACATAAGCACCAGAAATTTTGTATTTTCCATCAGTATGCCAAGAAAGGCCTGAACCCCTGGGGTATAAATATGGTCTAGAATAGAAAAAATCCCAATCTTTATCTTTGTATCCTATTAGATGAGAATATTCAGGAGATCTAGTAATTAACTCATGTATAAATAAATCAATTGTTGTATTTGTAGGGTAAATCTGCTCAGTAGTACAGGGCTCTGGTCTTTGATGAGAGATAGTTACATCGCCCCATAATGGAGAACCGTCTTCAAGACTAAACGCATTTACCCATTTAGAAGAGTGAACAAATTTGAATTTTTCAGTTTGAATGAAATTCCAAATCATTTGAAAAGGTAATGGTTCTAAAAAATCATCAATTACCGCAAATACATCATTGTTCGAAATCAATTTCATAGCACTAACTATTTAAGTGTATTTAGATTGGTTGATTACCAAGGCATGTATTCATCTTTATCTTCATCCTCATCAATTCCATTAAAACAATACTCTCTCATAACATCTCCTTATTTCAACATCGTGTCTAATAAATGCCAATTATAATTTTATTATTTCCCCCTTACAATAGCCAGATAAGTTCCAATATTGAACAAAATGTGTGAAAAATTGATTAAAATAGGATTTTATTCACTATTGTTAGCAAGTGTACTACATAACTTTAATTGGTCTTTATTTTCTATTTGCAAGGTGGTATGCGAAATTTTAAATTGTTTAAACAACAGAGTCTGTACTTCTTCTCTTACGATTTCATGATTGAATCCTGCTTCAATAACAAGATGCGCTGTTAAGCTTATTTTATCATTAGTAATAGCCCATACATGCAAATCATGCACATCTGTAATACCCTTAATGGATATCATTTTTTTTCTAACTTTGTCTAAATCAATATCTGCAGGGACACCTTCTAAAAGAATATTAATTGTTTCTTTGAGAAGTATCCAGGTACGGGGTAAAACCCATAATCCAATCAAAACAGCTATGGCAGAGTCCACCCAACTCCAACCAAAAATACGAATTAAAATAGCAGCAATAATCACACCTACAGAGCCTAGCATATCACTCCACACCTCAAGATAGGCACTTTTTAAATTCAAGCTTTTATCTTTGTCAGTAGATAACAAATACATTGAAATCAGATTAACTAATAGACCAATACTGGCAATAATGAGCATACCCATGGAATAGATTTCTGGAGGTTGTTTTAATCGTTGATACGCTTCAAAAATAATATAAAACGCCACCCCGAATAAAAGAACAGCATTGAATGCTGCGGCTAAAATCTCAAATCTATAGTATCCAAAAGTACGACGTGTATCAGCAGGACGCTTACCCACACGAATGGCAATTAAGGCAATAATGAGAGCCGTAACATCAGTTAGCATGTGTGCTGCATCAGAGATTAACGCAAGACTACCCGTTACAATACCACCAATTACTTCAGCAATTAGGAAACTTCCGGTTAATAACAGTGCTCCCCAAAGCGATTTTTCTTTTGAACTTGCTTGAAGAGTGGGTTTAATTTCTTTATCCATAATGTCTTCCAGTCACCTATTATTTCACTTGATCCATCACAACCTGAAGGCGACACCATGCAAAAAAATAGCGCCAAAAATTAAAAATATGAGCAATGCATAAAGTACATTGACACTTTTTCTCTTTTTAATCAATATGATAACTACACCGATCAATACAACAATTACTATACATATAACGACTAGAGATGGGCTCATATTCATTCCCCAGTATTATTTTTTATTTTGATGCATATGACCGCCATCTACACCAGGACCTCCAGCATAACTTCCCTCCACTTGCCCATCATTCTGATCAGTAGTCGCGCAAGAAACCAGACTACATAATAAAAAGCATGCGCCCAACACAGTAACCATTTTTTTAATTAGAGTCATTTTGATATCCTTATTTGCGTTCTTTTAGTCAGCATAACATATTGAATTGTATAATATAGTATAAATTTAGAGTGTACTTACGCCTGGCTAGATGTTGTTTCTTACCAAATCATAATATTCAAGAATTTTATTTAAATCTTTTAAATTCAACGGTTTTGCAAAACAAGGATAATTCATCTCCTCTTCAAATGCTGACTTTTGTCCAAGCAAAATAATAGGGGTAGATTGATTGCAGGTTGAATGTTCACGTAATTTTTTAATTAATCCATAACAATCGAGCCCATCATTAATTTGAGTATCCAGCATAATCAAATGATACCTTTTAGTAACGGCTAGATCTAAGGTTGAGGTACTATCTAAAGCCATGTCAACAGCATAGCCTGAGTGCGACAATTGAGAACGCATGATAATGCGGGCTGCCAGAGTGGTTTCAGTAATCAGAAAACGCAAACTATTGTTCATAAGATACCCCTTAGAACATGATTTTTTCATAATGACCTAATGTCTACACAATGCATGTTTTAACGCATTACAAATCCAAAAACTGAGTGTTTCTCCTGATTTTTGCGCAGCAACGCTCACATCCCGATGAAGTTCAGGAGAAATATTAAATGTTAACCTACCTGAAAAAGGCATTTCTGGTTCGATACACATTTCATCGCATTGCTCTAAGTACCCATCAATTGCCGCAACAAAAGATTGTTTTAAATCTCTAGCCGTTGCCGCTTGGAAGGTAATGACTCCTTTGATATTGATGACTTCACCAAAAAACAATTCATTCAGATCGTCAAATACCACATGACCGATGTAGTCTTTATATTGCAGCATAGCGACCTCCAATTCCTCAATGTAACTAAACTTAACTTCGCCTCTTTAGTAATATTTTTTTTATTTATTGGAGTGCAACAATCGTAATCCATTCGCAACAACTATAAGACTTGCACCCATGTCAGCGAATATAGCCATCCATAAAGTAGCAACCCCACCTAGTGCAAGAACGAAAAATACCAATTTAATCAACAGTGACAGGCTAATATTCTGGCGCAAAATACGAGAAGTATTTCGGCTCAACTTAATGTACAGTGGCAACAAACTTAAATTATCATTCATCAATGCTACATCCGCTGTTTCTAATGCAGTATCAGTCCCCTTACCCATAGCAAAACTAATAGTAGCAGTAGCAAGTGCTGGAGCATCATTTATCCCATCACCGACCATCCCTACAGAACGATATTGTTTTAAAAGGTTAGTAATGGCTTGCATTTTTTCTGTTGGCAATACATTCGCTTTTACTTCATCAATACCTACTTGTTTAGCAATTGCTTGGGCTGTGACTGCATTATCGCCTGTCAGTATTGCCGTTTTAATGCCTTGGCTATGCAGGGCATCAATTGTATTTTTACTTTCCGAACGTAAGGTATCCGCCACAGCGAAAATGGCCAGTACACGAATATCATCACTCAAAATAAGGGTTGTTTTGCCTTCGTTTTCGAGGCGCTCGAGAATATTTTCAATACCAATACTGCACAATCCATTATCTTCCGCTAATTGATGATTACCTACATAATACTGTTGGTCATTGATAACTCCCCTTACCCCGCGACCAACTAATGCAGAAAATTGCTCTACAGGAAGCATGGTTTCTTCGGGCTGTTCTTTATTCCAAAAAGCTACTAAAGCATGAGCCACGGGATGCTCAGAATGTGAATCCAAACTGGCAGCTAACAACAGCAATTGCTCTTTAGATAACAATTTATCGTACACTATGAAGTCAGTAACCACCGGTTTTCCTTCAGTTAAAGTACCGGTTTTATCTAAAACGATTATTTTTAATTGATGCCCATTTTCTAAATAACTTCCCCCCTTGATGAGTAGACCCTTTTTTGCAGCTGCAGCAAGCCCACTTACGACCGTAACGGGTGTTGAAATAACCAAGGCGCAAGGGCATGCAATAACGAGCAAGGTTAGTGCTTTATACAGCCAGTCATAAAAGGGATATCCAAAAGCCAGTGGGGGAATTAAGGCAACAAGAAGTGCGATCAATACCATTATAGGTGTGTAATATGCTGCAAATTGGTCAACAAAACGCTGGGTTGGCGCACGCTCGCTTTGTGCCTTTTCAATCGCTTTGCCAATTTTAGCCAATAAGGTGTCTCCTGAGGCATTAGTGACTTTAAATTCAAAGGTACCGTGTTCATTCAAAGTTCCTGCAAAAACGTCATCACCTACCCCCTTACTGACGGGCATAGACTCCCCTGTTATTGGAGCTTGGTTGACAGTGCTTTCACCAGAAATCAATTGTCCATCTAAAGGAATGCGCTCACCTGGTTTTACTCTTATGATTGCACCACGCTGAATATTCTTAACCAAAAGTGATTCCCATTGCCCATCTTTTGTCTTTACATAGGCAACTTCAGGTGCAATTTCCATTAAACTACGAATCGCTTGACGCGCTTTGTCTAAAGAATAACGCTCTATTCGTTCTGCAAGTGCGAATAGAACAGTAACCATAGCCGCTTCAGGCCAAGCCCCGATAAAAGCAGCCCCTATAATCGCAATAAGCATTAAACTATTTATGTTCATGGCTCTGGCACGCAATGCAAGCCATCCCTTTTTAATGGTTGGTGGACCACTAAGTACAATCGCTAAAAGCGCGGGAATAACAGCCCAAATCGATGATTCAGAGGCAAAGAAATAAGCGGCTAGTTCAGAAAAAAGAGCAAAAGCACCAGCAATCCCAAGAAGTAGCCATGATGAATCTACCTTAGACTCATCATGTTGTTCTGATAGTTCCTCATTTTTAGATTGGACATTCATTCCTAAGCTTGCAATCTTCTGTTCAATGAGCGCAACAGATGATAATTGGTGATGAACCGTAACCTCACCGGCAATAAAATTAAAATCTAATTGTTTAATTTCAGGAATCGTTCCTAATTGCTTTCTGATTAATTGCTCCTCAGAAGGACAATCAAGACCAGCAACGGAAAAGGTTGATACAATCAAAGGTGCGCTCATAACTCACTCCGTTAATCTGTAGCATGTTACTAAATCGCAAGATACTTCATGGTGCTTTATGAATTATCCGTCTCTTCAGTAAAATGTTTCAGCATGTCATCTAAAATACAACGAACATGTGAATCGTAAATACTGTAATAAATGTGCTTGCCCTCACGATTGGCGATAAGTAATCGAGCTGATTTCAATAAGCTCAGATGGTGACTGGTCAAAGGCACTGAGAGTTGTAGCTGTTGCGCCAATTCAGTCACTGATTTCGCCTCATCAAGACATGCGACTAAGAGCTTTAATCGATTTGGCTCACCCATTAAATGCAACGTGTCGCTTAATGTATTTATTTGATCGTTTGTTAGCATAATTAATTAAACATTTAAATAAGTATTTAACTATTAAATAGCTAAAACCATTACCTTGTCAAATTTATTTGAATCCAAAGTACCGGCCATAGCCTCCAAATTACCTATGTTAAAGAACCACATCGCCCACAATATTTAGCTCCTGGTGTTATAAAAGCTCCACAACGACATGCCATGTTATTAGTGTCTTTTCCGCATTGCCCACAAAACCGCGCTTGAGCATCAATAATCGCCTGACAATCAGGGCATGTTTTAGTATCTACTGGATTATTAGAATAATAACCGTCTCTTCTCTTGCCATGATGACCGCTTTGAGAATAATTGCCATAACCACCATGATGGCCACTGAGGTAGTTATTAAAAATTCGTTTTAGTAAGCCCATGATATTCTCCTTCAATACTACGCATATAAACCCAATTTAACTATGTTGACACTTAAACACTTAAACAACTAAACAATTAAATAACTATTTAACTATAAATATAGACAGTGTATTAAAATTGTCAAATAGGCACGCAACTTTGAATCATATTCTTCAAGTGCGATTCAAAATTGAGCGCTTCTGGAAGGTATCTAAGGGTGATTATTTTTTCTTTGAATGATTCGCTTTGGTGACAAACGAGATACATCCTGTTCGTTCGAGAAATGCGGACTCTATTGACTCATAATTTTCGGTATTTAGTCTAAGTCTTAATTGATCCAACAAATCATTTTCGCTGATGCTGTATCGTTTCATGTTTTGATAATTGAGCTTTCCATTTTCGATTAAATAGTGAGGGCTCCCTTTTAATAAAAAACCGATACCTTCAAAATGGAAACATAACTTGGATAGCACCAGATGAAGCACTATCAATGTAAGAAATNNATAGTAATTCCAAGGGAATTAGCACCTACAATTCCTCGACTGATTAATCCACCTGAAATAGTGATGAGTAAAAAATCCAAAGGAGTATTTAAACTAAAGCGATGATTGGTGAATCGAATACACAGCACACACATAAAAAATAAAATAATACATCGAATCCAAGCGCATAAATACCCAGGATCTGTATCAAGCCAATTTATAAATTCCATGATTCCCCCTACCCTTCTTTCTTTAACGATTTTTTTCTGCGCTCATGAAACACGTAATACAGGCCAGGTAAAACCAATAACGTTAAAAAGGTAGATGAGATAATCCCACCAATCACTACAGTCGCTAAGGGTCGTTGTACTTCAGAACCAGTACCCGTTGCTAATGCCATTGGTACAAATCCCAATGAAGCAACCAAAGCAGTCATGAGAACAGGTCGCAGACGCGCAAGAGAACCTTGCAGTACTGCATCTTTAAGATAATAATGCTTTTCTTCGCGCAATTTATTAATAAAAGTAATCATAACCAACCCATTTAACACAGCAACCCCTGACAAGGCAATAAATCCAACTCCTGCAGAAATCGATAAAGGAATCCCTCTTATCCATAAAGCAAGAACACCTCCGGTCAAGGCTAAGGGAATTCCTGAAAACACCAATAGAGCATTTTTAACACTGCCAAAGCTCATAAATAAAAGAAGGAAAATACCCAGCAGAGTAATTGGAATCACAATTTGTAAACGGGCAGAAGCGGATTGCAATTGTTCAAACTGCCCACCCCAATTGATCCAATAACCACTAGGTAGTGTTACGTTTTGCTCAATACGTTGTTTTGCATCCAACACGAAGGAGCTTAAATCGCGTCCACGAACGTTGGAGCTAACCACCACTCTACGTTTCCCAATTTCACGACTTATTTGGTTTGGACTTTCACTAGAAACCATTTTTGCCACTTCACTAATCGGAATAAAATGCTGCATCCCATCTTTGGACAACGGTAATGGAATATAAATCTCTCTTAATAACTCTGGCTCCAGACGTAAAGATTCAGGCAAACGTACGACAATATCAAAACGTTTGTCTCCCTCAAAGAGCTCGCCACCCTTTTTGCCACCAGTAGCAATAATGATGGCATCTTGTACCGTAGCAATTTGTAAGCCGTAGCGCGCCAACGCATCACGGTCAATTTCCACCGTCAATAAAGGCAAACCACTCACCTGCTCTGTTTTAACATCTGCGGCTCCAGGTGTTTTCTCCAGTTGCTCATTAACTTGCTTGGCAATTTTTAATAGCACATTCATGTCTTCGCCAAATACTTTAACGGCCACATCACTACGCACACCAGAAATTAGCTCATTGAAACGCATTTGGATGGGTTGAGTAAATTCGTAATTATTACCTGGAATTTGTTGGATAGCCTCTTCAATTTCCTGCACTAGCTCTTGTTTTGATTTTTTAGGATTAGGCCACTCTTTACGTGGTTTTAGCATAATGAAAGTATCCGCAGCATTAGGCGGCATGGGATCAGTTGCGACTTCTGCGGTGCCGATTTTAGCAAACACGTTCTTTACTTCTGGAAACTGTTTAACTCGTTTTTCTACCATGTCTTGCATGGCAATCGATTGTGTTAAGCTCGTACCAGGAATGCGCATCACCTGCATGGCAATATCACCCTCATCAAGACTTGGAATGAATTCACCACCCAAACGAAATGCAATTAACAGACTTAACAAAACGAAAGCAACTGCAGCACCGATGACCCACATGCGTGCATGAAAACAGCGCCTTAAAACACGCTCATATCCTAGAGACAGATAATGAACCATCCAGTTCTCTTTTTCCTGAACACGGCCATTTAAAAATATGGCAACCGCGGCAGGAACAAAAGTTAATGCAAATAGCATGGAGGCCATCAAGGCAATAATGACGGTCTCAGCCATGGGTAAGAACATTTTTCCCTCAACACCTGTGAGCGTCAAAATCGGTAAATACACCACCGTAATGATAAACACGCCAAAAATACTGGGGCGAATGACTTCGGTGGTTGCATACGAAATAACTTTCAAACGCTCTTCAAGAGTCAGTAGGCGTTTTAATTCATGCTGCTTTTCACCTAAATGCTTGATGCAGTTTTCTACAATAATGACTGCACCATCCACGATCAAACCAAAGTCCAAAGCCCCTAGGCTCATTAAGTTAGCGCTAATTTTATTGGTGACCATACCCGTAATCGTCATCAGCATAGATAAGGGGATCACCATAGCGGTGATAAGTGCGGCACGAATATTACCTAAAAAGAGAAAGAGAATAACGCAGACGAGCAAAGCCCCTTCAAGCAGATTTTTCTAGACGGTGTTAATGGTGGCATTGACCAGCTCAGTTCGATTATAGACAGTGACAGCCTCAACTCCTTTGGGAAGCGACTTATTAATCTCTTTCATCTTTTCTGCTACACGCTCAGAAACGGTACGGCTGTTTTCTCCCATCAACATGAATACAGTGCCAAGAACTACCTCTTGCCCGTCTTCAGTTGCGGCACCGGTACGAAGCTCTTTGCCTAGAGCAACTTCAGCTACATCCCGAATACGAACCGGAGTTCCTTCAAAATTGGCCACCACTATGTTTTCAATATCAGGGATATCTTTAACCTGTCCTGGTACCCTAATTAAATTTTGCTCGCCATTGCGCTCAATATATCCAGAACCCACATTCGCATTATTACGCTGCAATGCTTCTACAACATCAGTTAAACTCAAATTGTATCGCATTAATTTAGCCGGATCGGGAGTGATATGAAACTGCTGAGCATAACCACCAATCGTATTCACTTCTGCAACACCCTCTACATTTCGTAGCTGGGGTTTGATAATCCAATCTTGGATAGTACGAAGTTCCGTGGGATTAAAGCGTTTTTGCTCAGGAAGATCTTTTTTGTTGGTCACGGTATACATAAAAATTTCGCCAAGACCCGTGGAGATAGGGCCGAGCGAGGTTTCTGATTCAGGTGGAAGTTTATTTTTTACCTCTTGTAAGCGCTCATTAATTAATTGGCGGGCAAAGTAAATATTAGTCCCTTCTTTAAACACCACAGTCACCTGCGACAGGCCATAGCGCGAGAGCGAGCGGGTGTAATCCAGATTAGGTAAACCACTCATCGCCAATTCAATGGGAAAGGTAATGCGTTGCTCTACTTCAAAAGGCGAATAACCAGAAGCCTCAGTGTTGATTTGTACCTGCACGTTGGTAATGTCAGGAACTGCATCAATAGGAAGCTTTTGGAAATTGTATACACCATACAAAGCCAGTACCAAAGTAAATAAAAGGATAAACCAGCGGTGTTTTAATGAAAATCGGATGATTTTTTGCAGCATCTCTTATCCTTAATCGTCGTGGCTTGCGCCTTCCTTACCAATCTCTGCTTTAATAAAGAAACTATTTGTAGTGACGTATTTTTGTCCTGAGCTTAATCCCGATATAACCTCAACCCATTCACTGTCTTGTTCACCTAAAGTGACTGGTGTCGCTTCAAAATCATCTCCTTGCTGAACAAAAACCACATAGCCCTCACCCATACGTTGAATTGCAGAAAGACGAACGGCAACAGGCACTGTTTTTTCATTAATTGTAATTCTGCCAGTAACATACATTCCGGGTAACCACACTCGAGGAGTGTTTGGCAAAACAGCACGGGCAAGGGTTGTTTGGCTGTCTTCAATACCTAATGGCGCAATGTAGGTTATTGTACTGCTTGTATCTGGTTTTCCGTCATCCCCTGTCACACGAACTGGCATGCCCTTGCGAACCAAAGGCGCTTCTTTACGATAAAGAGTGAAGTCAGCCCACACGTCATTTAAATTAGCCACATCGTAAATGGGCTTTGTGTTTTGCGCTAATTCACCATTTGCTACATATTTTTGTACGATGGTACCTGTAATGGGCGCGTTAATGGCGTAATTTTGCAGGCTTTCATTACTCTCAATATTGACGAGTAACTCCCCTTTATTTACCTCATCACCTAAATTCTTATTCATATTTTTAATAATGCCCGCGTATCGTGCATAGATAGGTGCCATGGTATCGCGGTTGGGAACTATTTTACCGACCACTTTTAACTGCTTTTTGATAATTTGGCTTTGTGCTGTTTCTGTTTGAATGTCCGCAGCCTTTAATGTCGGAGGCAATAGTTTCACTCGCCCTTCATAACTGGGATAATTCCATTGATATTTTTTGCCTGATAGTGTCAATGTAACAAGAACATCAAACGAATGCGGTTCAGTAATAGCTTGGTTGCTCTGTAAAAATCCATCATCTGGAGTAAAGGTAATGGCCTCTTTTGTTTGATTGAATCGGGTGAGCTCAACAATAAGCGTTGCATCTGCCAAAGAGACCTGTTTGTCATCTTGGTACACGTAAGCACGAAAGTGAGCAGGCATGCCCTGGCTATATAAAAGTAATTCGAGGCTTATGTTGTCTTGCTTTAGTAAACGACCGCCCTTCGGTCCTTTTTCAATTACCTCTTCAGAAGTCTCTGAGCTACTGGATTCATTAGCCCAGCATGCGGGTATCATCCAGATTCCCCATAATATAAAAAGTAAAACAACTAATTTATGTTGTGTACGTTTCATTTGCTTTCCTTTGTCGGATGTAACCCTAAAAGTCCTGTGAGTTGAATTAAGGTTTTGTGATAATCAGCATGCGCTTGTTGGTAGTGGCGTTCTTCCTCAAATACTGTATTAAGTGACATGGATAATTCAATGTACGTATAACGCCCCATTTTATAGCCATCTTGAGCTAATTGGATGGATTTGCGCGCTGTTGGCAGCAAGGTATTGGTCACAAGATTTGCCTCGTAGTGACTTTGCTGGGCTTGTAAAAAAACCGTATAGACATTTTGGCGTATATCAAGAGCAGCCCCCTTATATTCATGGGCAGATTGGGTATATTGCGCCTCAGCTGTCAGTATTTTTCCTTGGTTTCGATCAAATACAGGTACTTGAGCAAAAGCAGACATCACTGCTGCGTTACTGCCATCATCAGAAAAATGTCTTCCGCCTAATTGCAAATTTAAATCCGGCCATACCGATTTTTTAACGGCAGTAATGGTGGCACGTTTCGCTTGTAACTGCAGCTTCATTTGTAATAGTAATGGGCTTTGCGGTAATTTCTTTTCGAGCTGTGACCAGTTTAACGTCACACCTGGAAGGCCTGTATCAACCAGCTTCCTGTCTTCTAGTAAGCCATTGCCTAAGAGCCTAGATAATCGAGCACGTTGTGCTAAAGCATCTCGACCTGCTTTGTTCTCTTGGATACGTGCATCGCCCAGACGTACTTGGGCAAGACGTAAATCCAATTCAGCACCAGCGNNCAGCCTCCATTCTTTTATCAATTGCTGTAACTATAGTTTCATTTAAGTTAACTAATTTCCTGGTTACTCGATGCCACTGTTCGGCATACAAAGCATCGACATAAGCTGTACCTACATTGATGTACAGAGTCATTTTGAATACTTCAATTTGAGCAAGAGAAGCCAAATAATCAGCATAAGTGGCTTTCTTTAAATAGGCTAATCGATGACCAAGAGGAATAGGCTGGGTAACTGATGCGGTAGTTTCAGCCGACTCATAGCTTGAATAAACTCCCGAACCGCCAAAATTTTCGGCAGTAAGCATCACCTGTGGATTAGGATAAAGTCCGCTTTGAATAAAATAACCGCGCATTGCCTGAGCTTTATCTATCTCGGCCTGCAAATCCGGGTTGTTTTGATACGCTATATGTAATGCATCCTTAAATGTGAGTGCCTTAGCAGCCATTGTCTGATTTAGGATGATACTTAAAATAAGAACAAGCAACCTTCTTGAATAATAGAGCATTCTTTACCTTTCAAAAAAATTTACTTAAATAAGAATAGATTCAAAGAAGTGTAACTCGAATTCGCCAAATTAAACACCCCTTGCCCATTTGTTAAAGCAGTTTCAAAATCGATAGATACATGATACAAAATATACTCTTCCTTTGAGGAATATCTAATGACTTTAATGATACTAAAACGTTTTATATCAGCGATACTGCTCTTAAATGTATGTGTTGCAATAGCAGAGCCCTTAAGTGTTGGTATAGTCTCCTATGATCCCCCTTTTGTTGTTCGCGCCGACAAAGATCATTATTTTGGTTTTGATGTGGAATTGATGACCCAAGTATGTGCTGAGATACAAGCTCAATGCGCATTCAAACCGATGGCATTCAATCAGCTTTTTATTGCATTGAACGATGGTACAATTGATTTAGCGATTGCTGCGATTACCATTACCGAAGAACGACAACGAAAATATTCATTTAGCCTACCCTACTTGATTAGTAATGCCCGTTTTATCACCAATCAAGAAAATACGCCGGTAACAATAAATGAACTAGATAAGAAAAGCATTGGAGTCCTCAAAGGCAGCATATACAAAGAGTGGACTAACGCTAAACTACCAAAAGTGTACCTTACAGAATACTCCACGAGTGAACAGTTGGTTAGTGCCTTAAATGACAATAAAATAGATGTGGCATTAATGGATGATTTCTCTGCAGATTATTGGTTAACAAACAATACAGATACATTTGCACCAATAGGAGAGCCGTTTCTTATAGGATCTGGATATGGCATTATGGCTAAAAATAACTCTCCCATTCTCATACAAAGAGTTGATATGGCACTTAAAAAAATTACTGAGCATGAGTTTTATCTCAGCTTATACCGCAAATATTTTCATATTATCCCGACCCATCCATAATAAATATGAGATGAGCATAGGATGCTATATATTTAAGTAAGTTATTTGCTAAGGAGCAGCATTGATTAGAAATTCAAATAAACGGCGGATTAAAACGATAAAGCGACCACCATTTGAATGTATTGCTCTGGTATTACAAGGCGGAGGCGCTCTGGGATCTTATCAAGCAGGAGTTTACGAGGCTCTTGCCGAAGTAGCCTTATATCCGGATTGGATAGCAGGCACTTCAATTGGTGCTATTAACTCAGCTATCATCGCGGGCAACCCAGTTGAAGAACGAGTAGCACAATTACGTTTTTTTTGGGAAAAAGTCACCCAAAATAAATTGCTCGATTGGTCCATCCCATTCGTATTAAATCATGTGGGACAAGATACCTTTAATCAAACCAGCTCTTGGCTTAGTTTAATGAAAGGAATACCTGATTTTTTTATCCCTCGCCCTCTTACTCCCTTTTTCTATCCTGAAGGTACTCTGGAGGCGACAAGTTTTTATGATTTAAATCCACTTAAATCAACATTAGAAGAGTGTGTCGACTTCGACCGAATCAACAAAGAACCCGTTCGCTTTAGTGTCGGAGCTGTAAATGTATCTTCAGGAAATTTTATCTATTTTGATAATAAAAAGCACATTATTCGAGTAGAGCATATATTAGCAAGTTGCTCCCTGCCCCCAAGTTTTGCGCCAACAGAAATTGACGGTGAATTTTATTGGGATGGTGGATTGATTTCAAATACCCCACTGGAGTGGGTAGTTCAAGGTGAAACACGTCAAGATACTCTTGCCTTTCAGGTAGATCTTTGGAATGCACAAGGCGCAGTACCAGGCACCATTCTCGAAACGTTAACACGACAGAAAGAAATCCAATACTCCAGTAGAACACGGGCTAATACGCAACATTTTCAACAACTCCAAAGCATGCGTTGTGCATTAGCAGAGCTGCTTGCTAAACTGCCGCCTGATTTATCGGCAAGTAAGGAGGCTGCTCTTTTAAAAGAGATGGCTGATCATAAAGTGTATAACATAGTGCAATTGATTCATCGTCCAGAGCATTACGAGGGACACTCAAAAGACTATGAGTTTTCTGTATTATCATTAAAGGAACATTGGGATGCAGGGTACAAAGACACAGTAAAAACCCTTAAGTTCCCCAAAATCTTTCAACGTCCAAATCATGAAGAAGGTGTTTTAACTTTTGATCTCACTAAATAATCTTGTAATGATATATCAATAATTATCATGTAGATCTGGATAATAGCTTTAGTTGCTTCTACTCTTAAATTATTCGAATTCAATTAAGGGCATTAGGATCTTTATGGGCAAAAAAACTCACGATCTTATAACTTGGGCCCATCATTTATTCTTATTTTATCGAGAAAAAGTTTTCCGTAAGCTATTGCCTATCATGGGCGTTATTATCCTATATGAAATAATCATCTGTGTGTTTCTCCCGCATATTACACGCCATAATCTCGGTCAATTCCATCTTATTTTCAGTTTCATTTTAACCATTGTTATCAGTTTTAGAGTGAATTCAAGTTATTCTCGTTGGTGGGAAGGAAGAACGTTATGGGGCTCTATAGTGAATAACTGCCGTAATTTGGCTTTAAAATTTGATACCTATTTTGGTTTAGAACAAAACCAAGAGTTTTATCAGCTCTTGTGTAAATTGCCCATTATCATCAAGGCTAATTTACGTAAAGATCACACGCTTTTATCTGCTGAGCTCAAATCGCTAGGATTTGATAACTTTAGCAGTGAACAACCTGTCTTGCTTGTGACGCAACGAATGTATGGGATTATTAATCAATTTCGTGATGGAAGTATAGATAGAATGCAACAATGCGCACTCCTAGAAACTAATCTGAATAATATTATTGATATGGTTGGTGGATGTGAGCGTATAGCTAATACCCCTATGCCCCCAGCCTTTGCTTATTTTGTAAAGCAAGCTTTATTATTCTATGCCCTTATGTTTCCCTTTGGCTGGCTAAATACTTTTGGTTTTTTAATTATTCCTATGATGCTTATGATTATCTATGTTTTGTTAGGTTTAGAAATGCTGTCAGAGGAATTAGAGGAACCATTTCATATTGGTGACAATGGACTAAATTTAGACGTAATTGCTAAAAACATCGAATTGAACGTAGAACAAATAAGCTCTACACCAAATAAGGCTTAAATTGATATTTATTGTATATCAATTAATATCTATCAATTACATTTCAAAAATGGTACCAAAAGTGGTACCAAAATTTTTAAATTTTATTATATTCGCTCATAACTCATTGATTTTACTATGCCGCTGCGCAGAATCGAACTGCGGACCTTCTGATTACGAATCAACTGCTCTACCAACTGAGCTACAGCGGCGTGTTTCAAGTATTGCTTACTTTTAGGCTTGTTGCAATAAAAGGCTGGGTTGCGGATTTGTTTTAAAATACTACAGATTAAAAAATCTTTTAAAAGCTCAAAATTTATGCTATAAATCGTCTCCTTTATTGGAAAAAGTGCCTTTTTATTTTAATTTAATAAATAAAATTTCTATAAAAATCAATAATATAGAAAATATTTTCCATTTATTTACTTAGGAAATGTTTTAAAATTTTGCTGATGAATATAACATAAACTTTTTTACAATTTTTAACTTAGAGAGAATCAAACAGCCTGTGAAAAATACGAATCCGATGAGTTCCAAACCTGTTAAGGACAGTGGTTACAGAAGAGGGTTAAAAGACCGACATGTACAGCTAATAGCCTTGGGGGGGATTATCGGATCAGGTTATTTTTTAGGCACTGGCGAGGTCATTAACCTCGTTGGACCTTCCGTGTTTATCGCTTACATGCTCGGTGGCCTGATTATTTATTTAACCATGCTGTGCATGGGCGAATTAGCCGTGGCGATACCGATTTCAGGTTCATTTGTTACTTATACTTCAGATTTTATTTCGCCTGCTGTAGCCTGTGGTGTGGGTTGGTCCTATTGGATTAGCTGGGTTGCCTATATCCCTGCTGAATGTGTGGCAGGAGGTATACTTATGGAGATGTTTACCGGGATTAATGGGTATCTTTGGGCTATTTGCTTCGGCTTTTTAATAACTTATATCAATCTGGGTAAAGTGGACACGTTTGGAGAGATTGAGTTTTGGCTGGCATTAATTAAAATAATTGCTCTTATGTGCTTTGTTATTTTAGCAATACTTATATTTTTTGGTTTGATTCATGGCAGTCAGCCATCGGGTGTTATCGGATTTCGATATCTCTTAGGAGATGGTGGGTTACTACCCAACGGAATGATGTCATTACTTACAGCCATGGTTTTGTTGCTGGTCAATTATCAGGGGTCTGAAATTATAGGTTTGGCCGCTGGTGAATCTGAAAACCCCGCCCGTATGATTCCCCATGCCATTCGCAATGTTACCTTTAGAATTTTATTTATTTACATAATACCTGTATTTTGTCTGGTTATGATTTTTCCTTGGCAAAAAGCGGGATTATCAAATTCAGTTTTTGCTGATGCGCTTAATTTTTATGATTTGAAATGGGCAGGTGCCGTGACCAGTTTTGTTACCGTAACCGCTACCCTCTCTTGCGCTAACTCGGGCTTTTACGGTACAGTGCGCTCTCTAAATGCTTTGGCCCGTGATGGCATGGCGCCGCATGCATTCGCCAAATTCAATCATAATTCCATTCCCCAAAACGCGGTAATCGCAACCCTTATAGGTGTGTGGACCTTATTAGGAGTGGGGTATTTCTTTGGCCAAACCCAATTGTATATTGCCCTGCTTTTGGTATCTGGGTTCACTGGTACCTTAGCCTGGATTTCTCTGTGCGCATCCCAAATCAGTTTTAGACACCGGTTGTATCAAGCGGGATATTCTATCAAAAATCTACGTTATGTTACCCCGTTCTCCCCTTATACCGGTATTGTTGCCATTATCTTAATGATTATCGCTTTATTTTTTCTAGCATTAAATGACAATCCAACTTACAAATTTGCGTTTAGTATAGGAGTAATAAGTTTTATTCTACCCATAATTATTTATAACGTGTTTGATATCGGTAAAGTGCGGAAAAAGGCGATACATGTCAAGTCTCGAGTTAAATTCCAGGATATATTTCCCCCAATTTAATCAGGAATATTTTTGATGGAATTGTCCGAAGTGTCAATAAATGACGATTATAATAATTGAATGACATCCAAAATTATCTAAATAGAGCCCTATAGTTTATACTTATTAAGACAATTACCGTTCTAAATTACACATATTGAGGAGTAATTTTGAACAAAGCGCGGTTCAAAGCCTGGATCATAACCATTACATTTTCAATTGTAGCGGTGACTTTTGCGGCCTTGTTGAGACTTTGGCCCCTAAATATTCTTGAAAATAATCTGATGTTTATCACCTTTTATCCTGCAGTAATGATAGCGTCTGTATATGCGGGATTCTTTGGTGGAATAATTGCGACTTTAGTTTCAACCTTATATGTCTATCTCTTGTTTATCGAAAAAATAGTTCACCTGGACTATACAACCAGCTTGATTGGAATTATTCTTTTTAATATCAATGGCATTATCTTTTCAATTGTAGGAGAACTATTACGTCGCACACAGGCGCGCATGAACGATCTTTTGAAAAAAGCTAACCTTTTAGGAGACGCACTCAATAGAATCTCTTCATACATTTATATTAAAGATCTGGAACATCGCTATATATATGCCAATCAACAGACTCTTGAATTATTTAAGTGCACTTCTGAAACACTAATGGGCCGGACGGATGCTGATTTTTTCCCTCCGGAGGCAACGAGCCAGATAAACAAAATGGATAATAAAATTCTCAAGAGCGGTAAACCGGCAACCTATGAACTTGTAGTCAATCATCCAGACGGAACCAAAACCATTTATCTGGATATTAAAACGCCAATCTATGAAAACAGCCACAGTAGTAAAATTTTTGGTATATGCGGTATTTCAACTGACATTACTGAACGAAAAAGGCAGGAAGATGCTTTAAGAGAGTCGCAAGAAAAATTTATTTCAATTTTTAATTCTGCATCCACTGGAATGGCACTTCTAAATATTGATGGTTATTTCATCGAAATCAATAATGCCCTGTGTGACATTTTAGGGTATACCAAAGAAGAATTAATGAAATTAACCTTTAAAGAAATCACTCATCCAGATGATTTATCCGCCGATTTAAAGCTAATAGAAGAGCTCCTGGACCGCAAGCGACTTAATTATCAAATAGAAAAACGCTATTTTCATAAAGACGGAAGAATCATTTGGATACTACTTAGTGGTTCTGTGGTTCACGACAATGAAATGAAAATCAAATACTTTATTGTCCAGATCATGGATATAACCGAACAAAAACAATTCCATGACCGCTTAGAGCATTTGGCGTATCAGGATTATTTAACAGCTCTTAAAAATCGCCGTTATTTTTTTGAGCAAGGAGAAAATGAATACGCACGTGCATTACGGTTTAATCAACCATTATCATTGCTTATGTTAGATATTGACCACTTCAAAAAAGTTAATGATACATACGGCCATAAAACAGGCGATCTGCTTTTAATTAATTTAAGTAAAATTCTCACCCGTATACTACGTAAAATAGATATCATAAGTCGAATAGGAGGAGAAGAATTTGCCATCCTTCTACCGCAAACCTCTCTCAAAGGCGCATGCGAAGTAGCAGAGCATATCAGAACCACTGTTGTCAAAAGTCCCCTAATACTCCCACAGGGTATGCCGTTAAAATATACCGTTTCGATTGGGGTTTCTACATTAGTAAGCAAATATGCTACGCTCGAAATGTTACTAAATGAGGCTGACTCCAATTTATATGAAGCTAAAAATAGCGGCCGAAATAAAGTATGCGCCCCCAATTAGAATGAGATTAAATCAAGGACACCCTTAATGCAGTTTTTGACCATTGGGAACATTAGGAACCGTGGTAATTAAACATATAGCCCCATTTTCATCCGAAAATCCAACGAGTAAAAATTGAGAAATAAATCCTGCAATATTGCGTTCGCCAAGATTAACACATCCAACCACTGAACGTCCTATAAGATTTTCTGGCGTGTAATGCACTGTTATTTGCGCAGAAGTCTGGAGGATGCCAATCTCCTCGCCAAAATCGACCCACACTTTATAGGACGGTTTTTTAACCCGACTAAACTCTTCAGCCTTCACTATGGTGCCCGATCTAAGTTCTATTTTTTCAAAATCATCATATGAGACCATCATTTTTCTAATCCTTATTTAATTAATTCGTGCTTATTACGTTCACGAAATGTTTCAATAACCACATAAAAAATTGGAACGACCAAAAGACTCAAAACCGTAGCGACAAGCATACC
Source organism: Legionellaceae bacterium UBA2794 (assembly GCA_002352055.1). Classification (GTDB taxonomy): domain Bacteria; phylum Pseudomonadota; class Gammaproteobacteria; order Legionellales; family Legionellaceae; genus Legionella. The sequence goes on along the minus strand of DEHS01000089.1, from coordinate 1,749 downwards.
ACCCAAGACAGTGGTACCAATAGAGTGTCGGCTGGCAGCTCCCGCTCCACTGGCGGTAACCAAGGGTAAAACCCCAAAAATAAACGCCAGAGCAGTCATTAGTATAGGGCGAAGTCTTAGCGCCGCAGCTTCTCTTGCTGAATCAATTATGGAAGCACCGGTATGGCGTTTTTCTTTAGCAAACTCAACAATCAGGATAGCATTCTTTGCTGCAAGCCCAATTAATAAAATCAAACCAATTTGAGCATATACATCTAACTCCAGACTTCGCAAGGTCAAGGCAAGGCCAGCCCCTAAAAGAGCAAGCGGGACCACTAACAGTATCATAAATGGCATAGACCAACTTTCATATAAAGCAGCAAGAAAAAGAAATACGAAGACCATACATAACATAAAGATGAGCGAAGCCATATCCCCTGCTTTCAATTGCTGATAAGTAATACCAGTCCATTCCATATTAATGCCTTGAGGTAACACTTTAGCAGCAACATCCTCCATAGCCTGCATCGCCTGTCCTGAACTATAACCCGTGGCAGGTGCACCGGTGACATTAGCCGCAGTATATAAATTATAACGAGGAATATTATATGGCCCATTAATATATTCAACCTTGAGTAATGCACTTAATGGAACCATATTTCCCGTATCACTTTTTACATACAACTTACTAATATCTGTAATCTGAGCACGCGAATTGCCCTCAGCCTGGATCATGACACGATAAGTTTGACCATATTTGGTAAAATTATTGACATAATAAGATCCTAAATAAGTTTGTAACGTAGTCAGTAATTCTGTTATGGATACATTTAAAGCTTTTGCTTTGGTTCGATCAATGTTGAGATATAATTGGGGAACTTGTACCGTAAGGTCTGAAAATAAACCATGAATCTCAGGACGTTTATTTCCCGCTGCGACAAATTGATCGACTACCTGAGCGAGCATATCCACGCCTATATTATTTATATCTTCAATTTCTAATTGAAAACCTCCTACAGAGCCTAGCCCAGGTATAGTCGGTGCATTGACGACACCAATAACTGCCTCAGTGATTCCAGCAAATTTAGTTTCTAATTGACGCATTAAACCCGCAGCACTCAATTCAGGAGTCGTTCGTTCAGACCAGGGCGTTAAAATCACGAAAATAACTGCTGTATCTGGTTGATTGATTGAGTCAATCACATTGTATCCATTAATACTGATGGTATTAGCCACTCCCGGGGTTTTGTCAAGGATCTTTAGTGCTTTTTTAACCGTATCCTGGGTTCGATACAGCGTTGAGGCATTAGGGCCTTTAATGACCACAATAAAATAACCCTGGTCTTCCTCAGGTAAAAAACCTGTGGGTAAGGATTTGAACACAAAAATTGTTGTCAGCGCCAATAAACCAAAGAGAATCAAGACATATTTTTTATGAATCAGACAATATTCAACTGCATTTTTATAATACCGTAAAACGTGATTGTAACCTCGCTCAAACCAACGAAAGAAAAAAAATGTATTCTCTACTTTTGGTTTTAATAATAATCCACATAGAGCAGGACTCAGAGTCAGTGAATTAANNGCAAATTGGTTGTATAAACTTCCCGTCATTCCAGGAATAAATGCTACGGGTACGAAGACCGCTAATAGGATCAATGTCGTTGCGATAATTGGCCCTTGCACTTCTTTTGTAGCCAAAAGAGTCGCCTCTTTAATATCAGTGATGTTTTCTTCCAGTTTTTTTTCAACGTTTTCCACTACCACAAT
>DEHS01000020.1 GCA_002352055.1 Legionellaceae bacterium UBA2794 | reverse complement strand
ATGTGAACGCAGCTCCCCGCCTGTGTGGGGACGACAAGAACATAATTCATTATAAAAGCGCATAAAATTTTAAGGGAATACCTCAGGGCTTGACTGAGGCATCCGGAATGTTACTTAGGCAAGAGAAAATTTTTGTATAAACCATCTCCAAAGGATTCATTTGACCATAAACCGGGCGCATCAAGGTCAACCCATCCTTTTCCTATGCATTGATATAATATCCAATGAGTTATTTGTACCTTGAATTTCTTTCCAAAAACATAACTCGCTGTATTTATTATAATATTAATGATGTCACTTAATTTCAGTTACAATATAATTCACTTTTGGCTATAATCTCCTTTTTATTCAAATTGTATAAGCCATGTTAAGTGTCATTATAATAGCTAAAAACGAAGCACTTAGTATTAAACGTTGTTTACAGTCAGTTTCTTTTGCTGATGAGATTATTGTTTTGGATTCAGGAAGCACTGATGATACGGTAGCGATAGCAAAACAATTTACCAATCATGTTTATACCACTGATTGGCCCGGCTATGGGGTACAAAAACAACGTGCTTTATTAAAAGCAACGGGTGACTGGGTACTAAATCTTGATGCTGATGAGACAGTATCACCTGAGTTACAAAGAATTATAAAAGAAGCCATGGCATCTGGAGAAGCGGAAGCATATCGTGTGGCCATTCAAATGGTATTTTATAACCAGGTTCTTAAATACTCGGCAAGCCCCAAACGACATATTCGCTTATTTAAAAGAGCAAATGCTGCATACAGCACCGATATAGTTCATGAGAAAATTATTTTACCTCCAGGAACTCGAATTGGAAAAATTAAAGAAGCGATTCGACATCATTCCTTCCAGGACATAAGTCATGTGCTTTATAAATTAAATAAATATTCTTCTTACAGCGCTAAAACCAGAATAGAGATGCATAAAAAGACGGGCTTTATCCGCACCTGTATCAGCACGGGTTGGATGTTTGGGCGATGCTTTATTCTCCAGCGTGGTTTTTTAGATGGGAAATTAGGTTTTCTCTTCGCCTTGTTTAGCGCACAAGGGACTTTTTATCGGGGAATGAAACAAATTTATAGAGACAGAAATATTAATAAACTGCCCAAATTGACAAAAAATAATGAGAGCCCATTGTGAAAATAAAATTGTTGGATAGAAATTGGGACTTTTTAGCCCCGTCGTTACTTGTATTATTTATGTTTTTTATTCCAATTAGTCCAAGCATTAAATCAATTTTTTTTGGATGTGCTATGGCGTCAATTCTGCTGACACCCTATTACAGTAAACACATTCTTGAAGCATTCAATTCACTATGGGGAAGAACAGCATTAATTTTGTTTTTGTTTGTTGTCCTTGCGTGTAGCTGGAGTATTGCCCCTTATGGGATGCAATTAGGTATGGTTGGCAAGTATTTTAAATTAATTTATTTGCCCGTTTTGGCTGTGGGCTTTACTAATCCAAAAACGCGCAAATGGTGTTTGAATGGCTATCTTTTCGCAATATTTATCACGTGTGTCGTCTCCATTTTAAAATCCATCCAGATTATTCAATCTTTTGATCCAGGTGAAGTTTTTTACAATCATATAATAACTGGCTTTATGACAGGTTTAGGAGCCTATTTGGCAGGACTTTTTGCTTTTCAATCCAAGGGTTGGTTAAGAGTTCTCTATTCACTCTTGGTATTATTAACCAGCTATCAAGTGCTGTTTATTAACTCAGGTAGAACGGGCTATGTTTTATATTTTATATTAATGGGTCTGTTATTATTTCAACAAATATCATTTAAGAGAGCGGTAGTGGGTGTGTTGTTGTTATGTGGAATGTTTACCGCGGTATATGAAGTGAGCCCTATCCTCCAAGAGCGCACCAGTGACTTGATCAAGGATATCAAGCAACTTCAAGCACATAATCCCAATACTTCTATTGGATACAGAATTCAGTTTCATAACTATGCAAAATCATTGTGGCTTGCTCATCCATTTACTGGCATTGGTACCGGTGGATTCAAGTACAGTTTTTCATTGGATAAACCAGTCCCCGCTTGGGGAGATACTTTAAATGATCCCCATAGCCAATATTGGATGACACTCTCTGAGCATGGACTAATAGGGATGATATTACTCATTTTATTTTTAGGGAGTTTATTTATAACCTCAATGGAGTTAACTGAAACTCGACCCGTTCTTTTAGGTATTTTGGTTGCTTTTTGTATTGGCTCGGTATCGGATACTATTTTATGTTATTCAACCGCCGGTTATTTGCTGGTAGTTATGAGTGCCCTATGTTTTGGCGAGCTGATTGAGAAGCGAACCTCAGATACTATTGCGGAAAGTAATTTTGATATATTACCTGATAATAATTCCGGCAATCCAATTCATGCATAAAGCCTAAAATATCTTTGGGGTATTTGATATTTCAATATCTTTGGCGAGAAGAGATTCGACACATCCCGGAGCATCTCTGGTTTGCTTCGTCGCGATGCTTCTCGCAATGACAGATAAAAAATACAGTGTGAGTCGAATTAGTCTGGAACATGCTGAAACGTATTGTCATTGCTGATAGATTTAAAATCGCGCCGTTTAAGTGATTACTTGCTCGCATGTTGCTTATAATGCGCCCGAAATGCTGATATTTATTGTCATTGCGAAGAGCTCGCGACGGAGCAAACCAGTACAATCTAAATCACTTCACTTATCCTGAACTAAGCCACCGATTGATAATTATTTATGACAAAGTTTTGTGAGGAAAGCTCATAATGTGTTTTGCGTTATTCCGAGATGTAGTAATACAGCGATCATAATGTATTCATCAAGGCCGAACTTGATTGCGCAAACAACTCGCGGGACGGGATGTAGAATCTAAATTGTCAACAAACCTTAATAATTACCTCTAATATTTTTTTAAACACTATGCTATCCTAGATTAAGAAACCATTTGAGAATCAACATGCTAGCCATAAAAAAAATACTATTCGCTGCTGTTATTGCGCTTTTTATTTCTTCTGCTTATGCCACTGATCCCTGTTGCAATAAAATGGGCGGTATTAATTACTGTGATTCTTCGGCTGGTCGTTTAGTATGTAATAATGGTTTTTATTCTTCATGCTATTGTACACGTCATGCGGTGATGGATTTACAATTATTAATTGGATGTTGCTTATGGAGAGGAGGAGTCTCACCCAACTATACTCGTACGGGATTAGTGGTGTGTAATGACGGTTCCTTTTCAGAGGAATGCTCCTTACAGAGTCCTGACGAGCGTATTGCAATTTATTAAAAGTTAAAAAGATGGTTATGCACTATATAACTTGTCCCCAAGCCTGCTAATAAGCCAAACAAATGTCCTTGCCAGGAAACACCTCGCTCTCTTGGAAAAATACCAAGAAATATTCCTGCAAAATAATAGAGACTAAGCACACCTAAAATTACAGTGGTCAGGGTGGCTTCCTGATAAATATTGCTAATCAAAAATCCCCAATAGCCTGTTATTAACGCACTGGCTCCAATGTGCAGCCCGGATTTACCCAGACACCAGATTGCTGATCCACTAATAATAGTAATTAGCAAAGTGACTTTCAGATAATATAAAAATCCATTAATTAAAATAAAATTACTTAATACTAACAATGGAATGGAATTAAAAAAAATATGATTAAAATCTGCATGGAGTAACGGCGCAAATAAAATTCCAGGAATACCCACCAGTTTCCTTGGAATAATTCCCAGGAGTAGAAATTGAGGGTAAATGTACCGGGTTATCAAAAAGATGAACCATGGTATTAAAAGAATTAGACCTAGAATGCTCAAATTTTTTTGAGTCTGCAACACTATTAAATTGATGCTGTAATTGATTTCATCAATCATGATTTTCTTTATCTGATTTGGATTTTGAATTTAATTTGGACTCATTATTTTTTTTCGCAACCGGTGCCACAGATAGAGCTATATTTCTCACGGGTACGAAAAGTAAAGGCTCCACCTGGGTTTGATTTACAATCATTGTCCAATGGAGATGAGGGCCTGTAACTCGGCCTGTCATACCTACAAGCCCGAGTTTTTGTCCCCTTTTAATACGTTCCCCATTTTTAACTAAAATTTTATTTAAATGCGCATAGAGTGAAAAAACACCCATACCATGGTTAATGATTACTGTGTTACCGGTGTAAAAATAATCTCCTGTTTCAACAACAATGCCTTTATTCGCTGCATAAATGGGCTCGCCTGTTTTGGCAGCAATATCCAAACCAGAATGAGGATCTCTTGGTTGTTTATTATAAACACGCTGCAATCCAAAAAGGCTGCTTATTGGACCTCGCAATGGAGCAGCAAAGGCCTGTTCAAATGGATTTGTTGTAGAGTAATTTGCAAATATCTTATTTAACTTTTTAGTTTCTTTTTTAATTCGAATCAGGTCCTGGGCGTTGGGTTCTACCTTCCTGACGTCCTTAATACTTAAATGCTGGGTGGTGTAAAATTTATCTGTAACATAAAAGGGGAGCTCTGATTTTCTGCCATTTCTAATTTTAATATATTGGAGGGGTTCTTTTACTGATAACGGTATCCCAACAATAATTAGCCATTGATGTCGTTGCATTCCTGATAAAACCGGTACGCGTTTTCCTTGATAAAATGCTTCTGGACGACTTTTACTCTCCATTGGAATTATTGTTAATCCTCCATTTACTGAGTGATTTTCTGGAAGGGCTGAGGCAAATACATCATAGGAGAAATGCAGTAAACCCAAAACCGTGAACAGGAGTAATTTTTTCATAAGTTCTAATCCTTTATTTGAATAACGGTGCAATCCATAGTCCCTTTTGCCAAGCGAACTTCTATCATATCGCCAATATCCAGTTGTTGGGTAGTATAGAGTACTTCGTTTTTGTATGTTGCAAGTGCGTATCCCCGGTCTAGGGTAGCAAGAGGGCTCACCGCATGCAGGGTCGATAATTGAGCATTAAATTGATAGCGTAGAATACTTAGTCTTCGTTGTATGTGTTGGGTCAGTAACAAATACAACTGATTGAGACGACTTTGAGTTTGCTTTACCTCATTTACCGGATTCCTAGCTTGCAAACGAGCCTGATACAAGTGGAGTTCCTGTTTTTTACGATTTAATAACTGTTTCAGATTGGAGTGTAATTGGCGCTCAAGATAATCAACGGTTTGCCAATGTGAATTAACGGTTTGATGAGGGGATGATAGTTTCTCCATTAAATAGTTTACTTTTAATGAATAATTCTGCAATTGACGCGAAATTGCTGCATACAATCGTGAGATGACATTTTGTAACAGATTGGATAATTCCACGGAATTGGGACTTACTGCAGCAGCAGCTGCCGTAGGCGTTTCAGCTCTATAATCTGCAACGAAATCAGCGATAGTAAAATCCGTTTCATGACCAACACCCGAAACAATCGGAATGGTACTTTGTGCAATCCGACGTGCCAGTTGTTCATTATTAAATGCCCATAAATCCTCAATGCTTCCACCACCGCGTGCAAGAATGAGTACATCACAGCGATTATGAGTGTTCGCTAATTCCAATGCATTAATCAGCTGAGCTGCTGCGGTCGCGCCCTGAACCTCACTGGGATAAATAAGAACCTTGGCTAAAGGGAATCTGCGCGCCAAAGTCGATAAAATATCGCGTATAGCGGCACCGCTGGTAGAGGTGATAACGCCAATTGTATTAGGGTATCGTGGTAATGATTTTTTGCGTTCCTGAAGAAATAAGCCTTCGGCAGCGAGTTTATTCTTTAAAATTTCAAATTGTTGGTATAATAAGCCTAATCCTGCCTCGGTCAATTCTTCAACAATTAATTGATAATCGCCTCGTGCTTCATAAAGACTCAATCGCCCACCGGCAATTACCTGCTGTCCATTATCAAGTTTGGTGCATAATGGTTTAAAATGACGATTTTTAAAATAAACACAACGTATCTGGGCATTCGCATCCTTCAAAGTAAAATAAAAATGCCCGGATCCCGGTTTACTTAAATTGGATAATTCACCCTCTACATGAATGATGCCTAATTCATTTTCGAGATAGCTTTTAACTTGTCTGTTAAGTTGGCTTACACTTAGAACTGAATTTTTAATTAGCATGGTGAAAAAATTACCCTCAAATCAATTGGTTACTACTCTAATAGTTAAAAAAAGTATGTAAATGTATTGCTGCATGGTGTTCTATGATTTAACTTAATAAGATATTATAGATCTTTTAAAAAATAACAATAACGAGGGTCTGGAATGAGAAATGCGCTTTTACTAGCTGCACTAATGACTTCCTCATATGCATGGTCAGATAATCTCTACGAAGCCGTGCAACATGGAATGATCTCTAATCCGGATGTTTTACTTAATACTGCCAGGGGCTTATCGGCTCAGCAGGCTATTGATAGAGCTAAAGGCGCCTATTATCCATCAATCGACGTAAGCAGTGGATTTGGACGAGAAAGAAGTCGAAATCCAACCACTGAGGCTATTGATGATACGAATGTTGCGATTCTCAACAGGACTGAGTCTCTGGTAGAGTTAAGGCAGCATTTATTTGCTGGTGGCGGTATTGTCAATGAGGTGAAACGGAACAAATATATAACGCAAGCCCAAAGATGGAAAACTCAAGGAGTTGCCGAAGATTTGGCTTTGGAAATTACTAAAAATTACCTTGCTGTATTAATGCATGAACGTTTATATACCTATGCTATTGCAAATCTTAAAGCACATCGTGCGGTATTTCGTATGATTAAGGAGCGAGGGGAAGCAGGGATTTCTCGTGAAGCTGAGGTAGACCAGGCTGTGGCAAGACTCGCCTTAGCTGAATCGAATAAAATAAGTTCCGAAGCGGATTTACAGGAAGTCCGAATTAATTATGCAAAAGTAGTCGGTAAATGGCCACAAAATTTGACATGGCCTAATCCACCTAAAAGACAAAATTTACCTGATAATTTGGCAAAAGCCCTTGAAAAAGGACTGGATAATCATCCCACCGTTAAATCAAGTTACGCTGATATAAAGCAGGCAAAGGCGCAATATGAAGTGGCGAGAGCGGCCTATTACCCCAAAGTCGATTTAGTATTAAGTGCATCTAAAAATAGAAACCTTGGCGGCTTGATTGGACCCAATAATGCTGATCTCGCGGCAATACGAATGAATTACAATGCCTTCAGGGGCGGTTCAGACGTTGCCTATGTTAAAGAAACCGCTTATCAGGTACAGGAAGCATATGAGACAAAAAATAGAACCTTGCTGCAATTAAAAGAAGCCATGCGTTTATCATGGAATGCTTATACTTCCGCAGCCCTCCGATTACGACCCTTGAGGGTTCATGTTGTCGCCTCAAGAAAAACACGCCTAGCTTATCAAGACGAATTTAAAGTGGGTAAACGAACATTGCTGGATTTACTCGACTCTCAAAATGAGCTTTATCAATCTCAAATTGAATTGGCGCGCGGGGAAAATGATGAGCTGCTTTCACGTTATCGCATACTCAACGGTATGGGTAAATTATTATGTTATTTAAAACTGAGCATACCAGTAAATGTGGTTAATAATGATGTGTTTACTTCGGCTCAAACGCATATATTGCTTAACAAACGGATGGATAAACTCCCTTATCCTAATGTAACTGATGATCAAATGGTTTTGGACCATCCAGTTAAGAATATGGAAACTACGCCCCTGACTCCGGCAATAATCCATAAAAATACGACGCCGCCTTTACAAGTTATACCTAAATCATGGTTTGTTTCTACGGGTAACTTTAAAGATAAAAATCAGGCAGTATTATTGGTGAAACGCTTAAAAGGATTGGGCTTTGCTGCATTTATGCGGCCTTGTCGTGATTTCCATGCAGTTTATGTTGGTCCCTATGAGTATCGTGGGCATGCAGGGAATGCAATGGAACGATTGAAGGAATTGGCTCATGTCCAAGGCGTGCTGGTCACATTCAAAAAACCACCTAATAAAATTTTATAGCAGCTCAGGCATATTACTCGTAATGTGCCTGAGCTTTCTTTCCTTTTCTGGGCTGTATGCCACATCCTTTATTAATTTAGATAAAATCCAACAATTGGCTCAATCTCATAGCGGAGATACACAAAAAAGATTTAAGGCTTGGGCCAAATTGATTGAAAATCTTAAGAATAAACCGGTAAGCGCGAAACTCGAGGGCGTGAATTCCTTTTTTAATATGTTCCATTATCAGGATGAGGGCTTGAGTGATGATTATTGGAAATCACCTGATGAGTTTATTGTAGATGGAGGAGGTGATTGTGAGGATTATGCCATTATTAAATATTTTACTTTAGCCACTTTAGGAGTTTCAACGGATAAATTAAGAATTACTTATGTTACGTCCCTCAATTTAAATCGTGCTCATATGGTTTTGGCTTATTATTCCTCTCCGGAAGCTGAGCCGCTTATTTTGGATAGTTTGGAAAACTCTATTCTTAAAGCGTCACTAAGGCCTGATTTAAAGCCAGTTTATAGTTTTAATGGTTCAGGGTTATGGTTGGCAAAACAAAGAGGGAAAGAAGCTGCTATAGGTCAACCCAGTAGTTTAGGTAAGTGGGATGAATTAATGAAACGGATGCAATAAGAGGGTAGATTTATGACGCTGATTAAAAAAATGTCTCTGGGAGTATTGTTAATGCTCTTTCTGGTTTTTACCGGCACTTATGTAATCACGATGACAAATGCACGGAATTTCTTTATCAAACAGATTGAAAGCAATGCCCAGGATACAGCCACATCATTAGGATTATCATTGTCTCAATCATTGTTAAGTCATGATCTACCTACTATGAATGCAATGACCCAGGCAGTATTTGATCGGGGTTATTTTTCTTTAATCCAGGTAAAGGATGTTAAAGGAAAAATACTGGTCTCCAAAAAGTTGATTAACCCAAAACGGTACACTCCTGAATGGTTTGAGCAATTAATTCAATGGCCGTCCAATGAAAAATCAGCGTTAATTATGGATGGGTGGATGCAGGCGGGTGAGGTTTCAGTTATCAGTGACTCAAGCTATGTATATGCAACTCTTTGGAGTAATGCCGTTGAGATGGTAAAAGGTTATCTGCTTTTTGCGCTGATTGCTTTGCTATTAATTTATGGTTTTATCCAATATCTATTAGGCCCATTGAAAAGGGTTACAGCTCAAGCTCTGGCTATTTCCGATCATGAGTTTCCTATCGAAACGGTTATTCCAGGAACTCCTGAGTTAAAGCAAGTTACTCTTGCAATGAATCATATGGTTCACAAAATAAAATCACTTTTTCAAGGTCAATTGAAACAAACAGAAACCTTAAGAATTCAGGTTTATCAGGATACTCTTACTGGTTTAAGTAATCGTCGTTACTTTTTACAGCAACTCTCCGCAATACTCGATAATGAGGATGAATTTATCCCCGGTCATGTAGTTATGGTAGTAATAGACGGGCTTGATAATTTAAATCAGCAGCAAGGGTATCAGCAAGGCGATAACCTGGTTTTATCAGTTTCCCGGATATTTAGTAAATTTTGGCAACAACCCTCTGTCAGTTGCCTGGCTCGCCTGAATGGTAGTACCTTTGCTTTAATCAACCACGAACACAATCCAGAGGTTTTTAATAATGATTGCAAAGAGTTCGAGCAAATTTTACGGCAGGAAATTAGTGATCTTACTAAGTGTACAGTACACATGGGAGCTGCCAGTTATTTTGCCCATCAAAGTGTGTCAAATTTATTAACTATGGTTGATTTGTCGATAAAAAAAGCAAGAGAAAACGGTGTATTTTATTGTCAAAAGGAACATGACACATTTAAGTATCCCCGATTAATTACCTTTGAAGATATGAAACAATCCCTGGATAAGGGAACGATGAGTCTTTATGCCCAACCTGTTACCGATGGCAAAAATGTATTGCATCAGGAACTATTTGTACGCATTCGGACTTCAGAAGGGGAAGAGTTAGGCGCAGGTTATTTCATGCCTGCTGCCGAAAGTTTGGGCTTTGCTCATTTGATTGATAGATATGTTCTTGATAAATTGAGTACCTTGGAGCAAGCGTTAGATAACCCTTTTGCCATTAATATTTCGACTGACACACTAAAGAATAAGGAATTCAGACAAGCTTTTATCGACTCACTGAGTAAATTATCGCCTCAATTGTTAAATAATCTTTCACTTGAAATTTGCGAAGCTTTGATTCTGACCAATTTTTCTGATGTTAAAGAATTTGTAATTCAGATAAAGAAATTAGGGATAAGCTTTGGTGTGGATAGGGTGGGTATTCATTTTTCACCGCTTGACTATCTGAGTGAACTACATATAGATTATTTAAAATTACATGGCAGTCTGGTTCAAGATATTAATGAGAATGAAAGCAAACAATTTTTCCTCCATTATTTTAATGAAATGGCAAAAACGTTAGACATTCAGGTTGTCGCAACTCAGGTAGAACAGCAAGCGCAATGGGAGGCCCTACAACATGTTCATGTTCGCTGGGGACAGGGAAGATATTTAGCTGGTGTCGCATTTTTAGTTTAGAAATAGGCGCATGTTTTAATAATTTGTCAGCAAAGTCTCAAAGGATATATTTCTGTAAAACCTTCTGCGAATCAGTTATGATTAAGGGATCATAAATAATTTTAAATAAACATGCGTACACCAGGTTTGCTGCAATTTAATAAAATTAAATCTTTATTTCTATATCTGATTGTAATTACCTTATCAGGCTGTGTGGATTTATCAGGCTCAAGAAGTACTTACACCGCCATTACTCATTCTTCATCTGCGAACAAGCATGAGCCACTTAAAAAAGGTCAAGTGCACACAATGCGTGGAGGATTGGGTATTTTTAGCATTGGGATGAATCAGTTGCGTGACAAGGTCAGTGATCGTTATAAAATGCAAGCTTACAGTACTATGTGGTATAACGCAGGTGATGTTACCCGGTTTATCGTTAAAAATTATTATAAAGAGAAGGTTCATAGCCCGATCATTTTAGTGGGGCACTCTTTAGGTGCTAATGAGCAAATAAAGGTCGCACGAAATCTGAATGAATTGGGTATTCCTGTCGCTTTACTGGTGACTGTTGATGCTGTTTCTCAGACTATTGTACCGCCTAATGTGCATTATGCGTTGAATGTATATAAACCTGGTTATGTGCCGATGTTTAGCGGATTAAAATTGAGAGCAGTTAACCCTGATAAAACGATAATCAATAATCTTAATGTTAATAGCTTAAAAGAAGTGCAAGTCAATCACTTTACTATTGATAAAGATAAAGTAGTCCAGGCAATTATTTTAGATAAAGTTGACAAGGTATTAATTAATGGAAAACAAAAGCACGCATAACCCGCAGGAGTTTCCCCGCGTTTGTGTTATTGGGGCTGGTCCTAGCGGTCTTGCTGCCATTAAAAATCTTCAGGAGCAAGGCGTTAGGCATATCACCGCCTTTGAAAAAAACGACAGGATCGGTGGAAATTGGGTTTATGATGAGCGTAATGAGCATTCCAGTGTTTATGAGACAACTCATATAATCAGCTCAAAGCGTTGGTCTGAGTTTGATGATTTTCCTATGCCTGAGGATTATCCGGATTATCCATCGCACACACAGTTGCTTCAGTATTTTAATAGGTACGCGGATCATTTTGATTTAAAAAAGTATATTCAATTTAATACTACTGTAATTAATGTAATTCAGATCCATGATGATAAATGGCAGCTTGTTGTTGAAGACGGTAAGGGTACGAAGCAAGAGTTTATTTATGACTATCTTTTGATAGCTAATGGCCATCACTGGGACCCTTTTTTACCAAAATATCCAGGGGAGTTTAGTGGTGAGATCTTGCATTCTCATCAATATAAAAAGGCAGCTGTTTTTAAAGATAAAAGAGTTTTGGTTGTTGGCGGAGGAAATTCTGCATGTGATGTGGCGGTTGAAATCTCGCGAGTAGCGCAGGAAACGTGTATCAGTATGCGACGGGGTTATCATATTTTCCCCAAGTTTATTTTTGGCAAACCGACTGATGTAGCCGTAGCTAAAATTCAGTGGATGCCGTCCTGGATAAGGCAAAAATTTATTAGTTTGGTGATTAGAGGGTTACAGGGTCGTTATGCTAAATATAAGCTACCTAAACCTGATTGCGGCCCTTTAGAGATTCATCCAACAATTAATTCTGAATTACTATACTATATTCGCCATGGCGAAATAACGCCGCGTCCGGGTTTATTAAAATTTTCTGGACAGGAGGTTTATTTTGCTGATGGTAGTCATACATCTTTTGATACAGTAATTTTCGCAACCGGATATCAGATAAGTTTTCCTTTTTTTGACAAAAAATTTATAGATTTCAGCAACACTACTAAAATCCCCTTGTACCGAAAGATGATGCACCCTGAATTTGAAAGTCTTTATTTTATTGGACTATGTCAACCGCAAGGCTGCATTTGGCCTTTGGCAGATTATCAATCCAAAATTGCTGCGCGTATCATCATGGGTTCTTTAACAAGACCCACGCAACTTCAGAAAAAAATTGCGCAAGAAATTCAAAAACCTCATTATCGCTTTAAGTCTAATATGCGTCATGCACTGGAGGTTGACTATCATCTATTTCGAAAAGAGTTATTGCACATGTTGAATTAATATTGGGTAGGTTTTTTATTTTTCCGCTTCACTAAGCTGCTCATTAATTTTTCAATATTATTGATATGTGGTTCTTCTTGTCTAATGATAGAGCGAGTTCTCGCATCACAATAATCTTTTACCTCTCTATCTGGAAGGATGTAAAATCTTTTTTTCTCTACTTCATTTACTATATGGATTGCCACATCCTCAGGCGATCTTGAATGAGCCAGCAGTTTATTGAGCGCTTCATGAAAATCTGATTCAGCTCCGTAAGATAATAATGACGTGTCTGTAAACGATGGAAATACAATCGAAACATCCACCGGTTTTTCTAATCGATTTAAATCATAATGCAGGGATTCAGACAAAGCCAAAACGGCATGTTTGGACATCGTATAAGAGGCTAGTTGAGCTCCTGAGCATAAAGCATACATACTTGCCATATTGATAATATGAGACCTGAAACTTTGTTTGAATAAAAATGGTGTAAATTCACGAATAAGATGAATCATTCCATATAAATTAACATCCATTACCTGATGAATTTGCTCGGGTGTTAAATCCCAAACTGGGGATAAAGTCCCTATAATCCCGGCATTATTATAGATATAATCAATTCGTCCAAATTGGTTGTAACTCATTTTAGCTAATTGATGGACTTCAGAACTGTTGGTTACATTGCAGGGAATGGCTAAAACGTGATCAGGGAATTGGGCTTTTAATTCATCTGCTTTTTGCATTAGAGAATCATGGTTTTTATCTACCATGATGACGAAAGAGCCGCGCTGCATGCAAATTGTACTTAAGGCCAAGCCTATTCCACTGGCGGCACCAGTTATTACCGTTACTTTCATTTGGTTCCTTAGTTTAGGGTTGGGTGAATTATAATGCAAAAGAGCATTTCAATTAAGCCCTGATGTATCATTCAAAGAGACGTTAGAAAGGGTATTTGCTATACTTAATTAAAATCACAATTAAAGGAGTTATTGTGGATAATAATGAAATACCCGATCGACCTAATGAATATCCTGAAACCCCTAAAGAGTTTCCACCAGATCCTAATCCAATTGAGCCTGAGTTTCCTGGTACTCCGGAGCCTGAGCCAGTAGAAACTCCTGAGCCTAATCCTGAGTAATTTATTTTATATATGGTTATTAGGTAATAATAAATTACCCATGATATAAAAACCGCCCCTCATCCGCCCTTCGGGCACCTTCTCCCCGCTGGGCGGGGAGAAGGGACAGAATTAGTTCCTATTGGAATTATTTATTTGCCAAGTAATAGAGTTCTTCTCCCTTATTCCAGGTTTGATTGTAAGACACAATCACAAATGCTCCCATCTCCCTAATCTGAGGGGGATGGTGCCCGAAGGGCGGATGAGGGTGTTTAAAAATAATGTTCAGACACATTACAGTTGTCTCCTTACAAGAAGGAAGCGAATTATATCGACTATTCTGGGGTTGATAGTAAGACAAAATTACAATGCTCCCTTCTCCCTCATCTGAGGGAGAAGGTGCCCGAAGGGCGGATGAAGGGCGTTTAAAAATAATGTTCAGACACATTACAGTTGTCTCCTTACAAGGAGCAAGCGAATTATATCGACTATTCCAGGTTTGATTGTTAGACAGCATTACAAAATGCTCCCTTCTCCCTCATCTGNNTGGTGGCAGTATCACATAGCGTCGCTTTCAATAGTCCATTTTAAATCAAATGGGTATTATCTCATTAAAACGGCCAATGCTTCGCCAATATTCTCAGCCCGCATTAAACTTTCACCAATTAAAAATGTATTAATCCCATGAGCTTGCATTAATGACACATCATCTTGAGTATTTATTCCGCTTTCAGTAATAATTATTTTATCGTCAGGAATATACTTTTTTAAATTAATACTTAATTGAATGTCTGTTTTAAAGTCATGTAAGCTGCGATTATTAATACCGATTAAAGGGGTGGGTAATCTCAATGCTCTTTCTAATTCCTGGTGGGTGTGGCTTTCGACCAATACGCCCATGTTTAACTCTTGCGCCAGTTGGCAAAAATCCATGAGTTGTGAATCATCCAGTAATGCGATTATAAGCAGGATACAATCAGCTCCCAGATTTAGACTCTCGTGTATTTGATAGGAGTCAATAATAAAATCTTTACGCAAAACAGGTAAAGAACAATTATTTTTGGCTAGAGCGAGATAATCTGGATGCCCCTGAAAAAATGCTATGTCGGTGAGCACCGAGATACATCGGGCCCCGTATTTTTGATAGATAGACGCAATTTGTGCGACATCAAAATCGGCACGAATTAACCCTTTACTGGGTGATGCTTTTTTGATTTCTGCTATTATTGCTGGTTTTAAAGTGGGCGTGAGT
This sequence comes from Legionellaceae bacterium UBA2794, assembly GCA_002352055.1. Classification (GTDB taxonomy): domain Bacteria; phylum Pseudomonadota; class Gammaproteobacteria; order Legionellales; family Legionellaceae; genus Legionella. Next base: position 23,348 of record DEHS01000020.1, on the reverse strand, counting down.
GCAGCAATAAAATCTCTGGATGGTAAAAGTGGCTGATCATTTAATGAGCTTAAAGGGCGCATTTTTTTAGCAGCACTAATTTCCTGTTTTTTATGTTCTGCAATCTTCTGTAAAATACTATTCATGGTTAGAGTCTTTTTTCATGGTCTGTGTTAATTGACGAAGTTTTACCATCAATTGGGCCGCTTTACCATTATCAATTACATCTTTTGCCTGTTCTATGGCGTCATTAAAAGAACTCGTGTCAGAATTAGCGCAATAAATAGCTGCAGCAGAATTGAGCACTATCATGTCCCTTGCTGCACCTTTTTCCCCAGAAAAAATACACTTTATTAAGTCCAGACTTTGCGCAGGAGAATCAACCACTATAGCATTAAGAGTGTCATATTTCATGCCATATTTTTCAGGAAGTATTATCCAGTTACTATAAGATCCGTTATGATATTCAACCACTGATGTAGGTGCTGCGATACTGATTTCATCCATTCCATCCGCGGAACTTATAATTAAAGCCCTCTCACTACCCAAATTAGCCAGTACCGTTGCTAACGCTTGTTGCCATTGAGTGGAAAAAACTCCTACAACCTGCTTTTTTACATTGGCTGGATTAATGAGCGGTCCTAATAAATTAAATAAAGTTCTTATGCCTAAGTTTTGACGGGCAACTCGGGCATGTTGCATGGCGGGATGATAATGAGGTGCAAACAAAAATGCCAGGTTGCATTTTTTGATGCACTCTCTAACATCATTATCAGCAAGGTTCAGTTCAAATTTAGCTTGTTCTAATAAATCCGCACTTCCACTACGACTGGAAACAGAGCGGTTACCGTGCTTTGCTACGGGAATTCCTGCTGCGGCAACAACAAAGCTACAGGCCGTGGATACATTAAAAGTATTTTTTCCATCTCCACCTGTACCTACTATGTCTACCAGATTTTCTCCTAAATCAATCTGATGGGATAATTGACGCATTACTTTCGCTGCGGCAGTTAATTCATCAACGGTCTCACCCTTCATTCGCATCAGGGCCAAAAAAGTTGCGATGTGAATATCATTAAACTGACCTGTCATACAGTCACTAATTACTTCACTCATCTGTTCTTTGGTAAGATCTCTTTTAGCAATGAGTTGTTCAAACAGCTGATTGGCTTTCATAACGTAAGAAATTCTCTAAAAGGTTTAATCCATATTGGCTTAAAATTGCTTCTGGATGAAATTGTAGACCAAAAACGGGGAATTGACGATGCGAAATGGCCATAATCGTATTGTTCGCCCATGCATCAATCGAAAAGCAATCAGGAAGGGTGACTGGATCAATACACAGAGAATGATATCGTGTGGCACGAAATTCATTGGGGATGTTGGCAAATATATTTTGATAGTTATGGGTTATCAAAGAGGTCTTTCCGTGCATGATTTCTGGAGCATTAATGATGCTTGTTCCAAAAGCCTGACCAATACATTGATGGCCAAGGCAAACTCCCAAAATAGGTATGGTTTTATAAAATGTTTTTATTGTTTCAAGTGATATGCCTGCCTCATCAGGATTTTTTGGTCCTGGAGAAATAACTAAATGATCAGGGGCTAGTTCTTTGATGGATTGAAGTGTTATTTTGTCATGAGCAAATACGATAACTTCTTGTTTCAGTATTTGAAAATACTGCACCAAATTGTATGTGAATGAGTCATAATTATCGATAAGTAATAGCATAGTTGGTCATATAATCACAAAGAGAAATCTTCACCCAGATACACTGTTCTTACTTGCTGATTTGCAAGCACCAGCTCTGGCGACCCTTCACAAAGTATTTGGCCTTGACTCACTATATAGGCACGCTCACAAATATCCAGTGTTTCTCGAACATTATGATCGGTGATTAAAACCCCGATTCCTNNTCAACACCGGCAAAAGGCTCATCGAGAAGAATGAATGAGGGTTCTATAGCAAGGGCACGAGCAATTTCAACCCGTCTTCGCTCACCCCCAGATAACGCCATCCCATAGCTTTTTTCTATATGGGTTATATGGAATTCTTGCAGCAACAAATCCAGTTTTTCCTGTCGCGCCTGCTTATCCAAATCTTCTCTTAATTCTAATATAGCCATTATATTATCAGCTACTGTAAGCTTACGAAAAACAGAAGCTTCCTGAGGCAAATAACTAAGTCCAAGACGCGCTCTTTGATGCATCGCTTTAGTGGTGATGTCCTCTCCATTGAGAATAATTTGTCCTTCATCACACGATTGCAAGCCGACTATCATATAAAAACAGGTGGTTTTTCCTGCTCCATTAGGACCTAGAAGTCCAACGCATTCGCCTTTATTAACATTGATGTTGATACCATTAACAACAGTTCTGGATTTAAAGGATTTTTTTAAGTTTAAGGCTTCAAGTTTGATCATAGTGGTTTTTTATCTGGGGAAAAAATAATAGTTGTCCGTGTTTTTCCATCACTTTTAGAAACTACATGTTGATTTAGAGTATCGTAGCTGATTTTAGCACCGGAGAATGAATTGGTGCCTTGCTCTACTCTGGCATTACCAACCAGTTCAATCAAATGTTTTAAAGGATAATATTTTATTGTATCTGCATAAGCGTGGAGGGGTGGTTTTCCTGGACCTGTTTCTGTCCAATAATGTGCTTGCTTACCCTTTTCCCCATTCGCAATAGCAAAAACCAATTGATTTTTAGCATTACCCTCAGTTATCGCTTTTGCTGCATGGAGATTCGTAGTTCCCTGAATAAATTCAACATTTCCAATGTATGTTCCTTTATGATCTTTCTGACTGAGGTCGGCAGTATCCGAAACCACATGCATCACTTGTTGTTTATCCGTTGGTAATGCGAATATTGCTTGGTTGAATGCCAAAAAAATTAAAACGAAGTGTAACCTAGCCTTTAGCTGGTGCATAACTACCTCTCGCTTTATGTAATAGTTCAACCCTTTTTTCATCAAGATATGCATTCATTCCAGTGGACTCTATAATATTTCCAGGTTGTTCGAAGGTTACAAAGAGATTAGTGGTAGCTTTTTTTTCTTTGGGATAATAGGTGACTTCTTCCGTTTTAAGGGTGCTTTCCTGAGTTTTATCGCCAGGATTTTGATGCACAATAACGTCTTTAATAAAAGTAATACGTTGTCCACCTTCATATGATTTAGCTTTTAATGATTTTATTTCCCATGCCGGCTGNNCTGCTTAATTGTTATTTGGGGGGTTTGGAGAAGGTGGATATTATTTTTAGGGATATGTTCCATGAGCGGTGTCGTTAAAAGATTAATCAATGCGCCTTCTTTATTAAACTGTTTCACAGTTAAATGAAAAACGGTTGTATCCACTGTTGAGGTGAGCGTTTCATTATCTAATGTCACTGCCAGCTTATTGAAGTTGGAAAAATACCAACCTGATCCGGCTAAAAGGATCAATGTGAATAACATTAATAATGATTGCCTGCCTGTATTCATTGTTTTAAATAACCTTCTAAGGCTTCATCCGTTTTATTTTGGGCATTAAGGATTAAATCACAAAGCTCTCTGACTGCTCCATTACCTCCCATCTTTTCTGTTTGCCAATCCGCAAACTCTTTCACTGGAGGAACTGCATTGCCAACGGCAACCCCCAATCCTACAGTTTGAATAATCGGCAGATCGGGTAAGTCATCGCCAATGTAGGCAAATTGCTCATCTTCCAAACCTAAAGTAATCTTTAATTTTTCATAAGCTGCTCGTTTATCCACCTGACCTTTATAGTACAAAGTAATGCCCAATTGCTGCATACGATGATCTACAACGGCATTACGTGCGGTGGTAATAACAGCTACTTCAATTCCCGCGGCCATAAGTAATTTCAGGCCCATACCATCTTGCACATGAAATGATTTAAGTTCATTGCCATGGTTGTCAATATGCAGTAATCCGTCACTTAAAACACCATCAACATCACAAACAAGACATTTAATTTTTTTAGCTTTCTCTATTAAATCGTTCATCGTAACCTCGATTAAAAAACACCTGCTTTTAATAAATCATGTAAATGCAATACAGCTTGTGGTCTGTTGTCATCACTCACTACGACTAATGAAGTTATCGTGTGCTTTTGCATAATAGCCAGCGCCTCAGCAGCTAACATGCCTTTATGAATGGTTCTGCAGTTTCTGGTAATTACATCTTTAAGCTGAGTTGTATTGATATCATATTGACGCGTCAAGGTACGACGAATATCACCATCTGTATACACTCCCAGTAAATAGCCATGCTTATCGACTACACACGTCATACCTAATTTTTTTTCAGTTACTTCAATTAACGCTTCGCTAATTGTTGCTGTTTCATAACAGACAGGGAGCATATCCCCTTGATGATATAAATCATCGATACGCAATAACAGTTTTTTACCAAGAGCACCTCCCGGATGCGATAAAGCAAAATCCTCTGCACTAAACCCTCGGGCCTGTAACAATGAAATTGCCAGAGCATCGCCCATTACCAGTGAAACGGTGGTGCTGGTTGTCGGAGCAAGACCTAGCGGACATGCTTCGTGTTTAATGCTCACATCGAGGTTCACATCGGCTGATTTGGCTAAAATCGAGTCGGGATTGCCAGAAAGGGTGATCAGAGGCACTTCTAATCGTTTTAATAAAGGGAGAAGGGTAACAAGCTCATGAGTATTACCAGAGTGGGAAATAGCAACTACAGTATCCTGGCGTGTTATCATTCCCAAGTCACCATGACTGGCTTCACCTGGATGCATAAAAAAAGCGGGGCTTCCGGTGCTGGAAAAGGTAGAGGCGAGTTTATTGGCTATATGACCTGATTTGCCCATCCCGGTAACTACAATTCTGCCTTTACAGGCAAGCAATAAATTACATGCCTGCTCAAAACGAGCGTCTATTCTTTGGGTTAATTCAAAGACTGCCTGAGCTTCAGTTTCGATAACTGCCAGTCCAAGTGTGCAAAAATCCATAGGCTGTTTGTTTGTTTTTTGTCTATTTTTCATTCTAACACAATGTATTTGAATGATGCATCCCTATTTTTTTTCATAATTTAATTTTTTTTAATGCAAAAGCAAATTAAAAACCGCAATTTTTTCCGAACCGGTATATACTACAAGATTCAAAGAACAGTGGAAATGAGAGCATGCCTGAAAATTGGGTTGAAATTAATAATCTAACCTTTACCCGGGGTAACCGCTACATTTTTAATAACATTGATATGGTAGTCAAAAAGGGTAAAATTACTGCTATTATGGGTCCAAGTGGATCTGGTAAAACGACCTTGCTTCGACTAATTGGGGCTCAATTAGCTCCGGATAGCGGGGAAATTAAAGTACAAGGCCAGAATATTCATCGATTAAAACGAACTGACCTCTATAAAATACGGCAAAATATGGGATTATTGTTTCAAAGTAGTGCTTTATTCACCCATCTTTCCGTTTTTGACAATGTTGCCTTTCCCTTGAGAGAACATACCAGTTTACAACCGTCCATGTTGCGAGACATTGTTTTAATGAAGCTCGAGGCTGTAGGTCTTAGAGGGGCTGCTGATTTGATGCCGGCCCAATTATCTGGTGGAATGGCGAGAAGGGTTGCCCTGGCGCGTACTATTGCGCTCGATCCTGAGTTAATGATGTATGATGAGCCTTTTACCGGGCAGGATCCTATTTCAATGGGAGTTTTGGTTCGTCTGATAAAAAGATTAAACCAGTTATTACATACAACTACGATTGTGGTATCACATGATGTGGAAGAAACATGTTCTATAGCAGACTATATCTATTTAATATCTGCAGGTAAAATTATTGGACAGGGCACACCAGCTGAGTTAAAGCATTCTTCAGAGCCCCAAATAAAACAATTTATGCACGGGGAAGCGGATGGTGTGGTACCTTTCCATTATCCAGCCAAACCTTATATAGAGGAGTTGTTAGATGCTTGAGTCCATCGCGCGTTTTGGTCATCGTGGTGTACAAGTTTTGCAAAATATCGGTAATTCAGGATTGTTTTTATTCTCATTATTAATTAGAAAACCTGATATTCCTCGTTTATGGCCTTTGCTGAGACACCAACTTTATTTTGTTGGTGTGCTGTCCTGTGTGATAATTGCAGTATCTGCTTTGTTTATAGGGATGGTGATTGGTCTACAAGGATATAACACCTTACAAAAATTTGGTGCATCAAGTCAATTGGGACAGTTATTAGCTTTAAGTATTTCTCGAGAATTGGGTCCGGTTATTAGTGCCTTATTATTTGCCGGGCGTGCAGGTTCTGCTTTGACTGCTGAAATTGGTCTCATGAAAGCAACAGAGCAGCTATCCAGTATGGATATGATGGGAGTCGATCCATTGGGAAGGGTGGTTTATCCTCGATTTATAGCTGGATTTATTTCTTTACCGATTTTAGCTTTAATTTTCTCAGCGGTTGCCATTTATGGAGGCTATTTTATTGGTGTGCATTGGTTAGGTGTTGATGCAGGGAGTTTTTGGTCCAATATGCAGGCCTCAGTTAATTTTCGTCTGGATATTCTTAGTGGGATAATCAAGAGTCTGGTTTTTGCTTTTGTAGTAACCTGGATAGCAGTATTCCAGGGGTTTGAGTGTGTGCCTACAGCGGAGGGCATAAGTCAGGCGACGACTAAGACGGTTGTTTATTCATCGCTTGCTGTTTTAGGGCTCGATTTTTTGTTGACTGCAATGATGATTGGAGGTTGGTAAATGAATAAGCAACGTTATGTAGACATCAGCGTGGGTATATTTATGCTGCTTGGTCTTCTGGCTCTATTAGTAATGGTAATGAAAGTAAGTGGCCTGTCCAGTTTTATGTCACATAAAGAATATCAGGTTACCGCCAATTTTACTGATATTGGGGGATTGAAGGTCAGAGCGCCGGTGACTGTCGCGGGTGTGCGTATTGGCGAGGTGAGTCGAATTGAATTGCAACCAGGCGAGCTTAACGCACGGGTCACCATGAATTTACGGAGTGATAAACGAATTCCTTTTGAAGATTCTTCTGCACGAATTTTGACCGAAGGCTTGATTGGCTCCAATTATGTAAGTATCGTTCCCGGATTTGAAGATGAAGAAAGCAAAGATCATCCTTTCTTGCGAAATGGTGATGTCATTGCAAAAACCCAGGAAGCAGTGATTCTGGAAAATCTGATTGGTCAACTACTATTTAACATTAATAAAAAATAGGTGAATAATAATGAGAGTAATTAAAACTTTTTTATTAGTTGCATGTATGTCGGTTGGAGCAACTGTTGCCGCTCAGACCTCTCCTGTACCTATGTTGGAACGTGTTGCCAATCAAATTATTGCAACATTAAAAGAAAATAAAGCCAGTTTAAAAACTAACCCTGGCATCATATATAAAGCAGTAGAAAGTAATCTGCTGCCTAATGTTGATGTTCCCGGAATGTCTCGCTCCGTATTGGGGAGACAAGCATGGACTAAAGCTTCTCCTGCAGAAAGGACTCAATTTTCGAATGCCTTTACTCGTCTGGTTATTCGTACATATTCCAGTCCGCTGGCTCAGTATTCGGATGAAACCGTTCAGTTTTTACCCCTCCGCGGTTCATTAGAAAGTCGCTTTATTCGTGTAAACAGCTTGATTGTGCGGTCGCAAGGACAGAATATTCCTTTGAGCTACAGTCTTGTTTCTAAAAATGGGCAATGGAAGATTTATGATATTAGCGTAGAAGGAGTGAGTTTACTGCAAAGTTTCCGTTCACAATTCGCGCAAGCGTTACAACACTCTAATATTACAGAGGTTATTAGTCAGATGCAGACGAAACAAGCTAAAAAGGCATCCTGATTGTGAAAACCAATAACTTTAAACCAGGTTCCGAACTGACTTTTAAGTCAGTAGTGTCCATAAGGTCAAAGCTTTTCAAAGCTTTGACCGAAAATGCCTGCGATAATTTTTGTCTTGATTTAACGGACGTTATCAAGTGCGATAGTGCCGGGCTGGCATTGCTTATTGAGGCAAGGAAGTTATGTAAAAAGAATAATGTTCTTTTTACTGTCATTGGAATGACCCCTGAAACACAATCCCTTGCGGAGTTTTGTGGAGTAGAAAGTATTTTGGAAACCGCATAGTTGTGCTCTTCGGGTCTTCATTCATATTCTGAAACAAACCATTTTTTAAACTGGTATGGTTATGACTAAGATCCTGCGGAGTGGTTGTTTATCCTGTTTTTTATTTTTTTTTATGTTCCCTTTATAAAAAATTGTATTTATTTCAATTAGTGAGCTAAGTTTATGTTAAGTAATGAAGAAATTGAACAACGACTAAAAAACATTGACCATGTTTCTTATGTCAAAGTTGATGGTGATGGTTATAAGTATCAAGTAACCGTAGTGAGCGACCATTTTTTAAATTTGTCAAAAGTTGCAAGACAGCAATGGGTTTATGCTCAATTAAATGATTTTATTACCACTGGCAGGCTTCATGCGTTAACAATGAAGACATGGACACAAGAGGAATGGGGACAGCAACATGGATAAATTATTGATTAACGGTGGTAAAGCGTTACATGGTGAAGTAGTTATTTCCGGGGCAAAAAATGCAGCTCTCCCCATTATGGCTGCAAGTTTACTGGCTAGTGATCATGTGACGATTTCTAATGTGCCTCATCTAAAAGACATCACCACCATGATGGAGCTTTTAGGGCAACTCGGTGCTCATTTGATTGTTGATGAAAAAATGAATGTCCAGGTAGATGCAAGTCAAGTCAATGAGTTTGTTGCACCTTATGACCTGGTTAAAACCATGCGTGCTTCTATTTTGGTTTTAGGTCCAATGCTTGCACGATTTGGAAAGGCTGACGTCTCTTTACCCGGGGGCTGTGCAATAGGCACTCGCCCGGTAGACTTGCATTTAAAAGCATTAAAATCAATGGGTGCTGATATCACTGTTAAAAATGGTTATATTAATGCGCGCTGTAAAAAAGGACGGTTACAGGGACGTCGCTTGATGTTCGATATGGTCACTGTAACAGGTACTGAAAATATTATGATGGCGGCAGTCCTTGCAGAAGGAACTACAATTATCAAAAATGCGGCTCGAGAGCCAGAAGTAGTGGATTTGGCCAATTTTTTAATTCAAATGGGTGCGAAAATTTCAGGTGCCGGAACATCTACAATTGAGATTGAAGGTGTTGATGCGCTCGCTGGTGGCACTTATTCAGTAATGTCGGATCGTATTGAGGCAGGAACTTATCTTGCTGCAGGCGCCCTTACACGAGGCCATGTCACGGTGAAGCGGGTTCGTCCAGATACTTTATTATCTCAGTTGTGCAAATTTGAAGAGGCTGGTGCGGAGTTGACCATTGGCGAAGATTGGGTCAGTTTGAACATGCACGGCAAACGTCCTCAGGCAGTAAATATAGCTACCGCTCCTTATCCTGCTTTTGCAACTGATATGCAGGCTCAGTTTATGGCCATGAATTCTGTAGCAGAAGGTTCATCTACCATAGTTGAAACAATTTTTGAAAATCGATTCATGCATGTTCAGGAATTACAACGCATGGGTGCCCAGATTCAGCTCAATGGTAATAGTGCGATTATCAACGGGGTAGAGCGTTTAACCGGTGCACCAGTGATGGCGACTGATTTACGGGCATCGGCAAGTTTGATTTTGGCAGGTCTGGTAGCAGATGGAGAAACTGCTGTGGAACGAATTTATCATGTTGACAGGGGATATGAGCGAATTGAAGAAAAATTATCGTTATTAGGTGCTGATATTAAGCGAGTCTCTGAGCGGTGATTAAACGATGTTCTTTAGCTCAATATTTGAATGAATACCTGAACTGTGCGGCATATAAAGATTATGCCCCTAATGGTATTCAGGTTGAAGGTAAAGATGATATCCAAAGAATTTGTACTGCAGTAACTGCCTCGGATGAAGTGATTTCCCAGGCAGTGCATTTAAAAGCAGATGCTCTTATGGTTCATCATGGCTACTTTTGGCGGGGAGAAGACCCACAAATAGTGGGAATGAAGAAAAAGAGAATAAGTAATCTGTTAAAACATGACATTACTTTATTTGCTTATCATTTACCCCTCGATTGTCACATGGAATTGGGAAATAATGCCTCTTTAAGTCGTCTGTTTGAGCTTGATGCCATACAAATGCATGATATTGACGGGGTTGAAAATTTATTGTGGTCTGGTGTTTTTTCACAAAAAAAATCAGGCGATGAGCTCACTGAATTTTTAGCTAAAAAACTCGGACGAAAACCTCTGCACATTAGTGGCTCCAACAGACCCGTTAAATCAGTGGCCTTATGCAGTGGTGGTGCGCAGGATTATATTGAAAATGCCCATAAATTGGGGGTTGATGCGTATATTAGTGGTGAAATTTCAGAACGAACCTATTATCAAGCGCGAGAGTTAGGTATTCACTACTACTCCTGTGGCCATCATGCAACAGAACGCTTGGGTATTCAATCTTTAGGTGATTTTCTTGCGAAACAATTTAATCTTGACCATTTTTTTATTGATAGTAACAACCCGGTTTAATAATTCTATATCATTCTGATTCTATCGCTCTTGTGCCTCATGGCCTTCATGGGCTAACATGTTTATATATGTTGGTAAGGGATTGTTATGATGATCAATTTTCGTAATCTGTTGGCCTGTTTTTTTATTTGCTTTTTTATTTATGGGCCTTCGATTGCCGCTAAAAGACCCAATACAGCCTATAGGAATTTTTGGCATCCTACTTTTTTAGGGGAAAGGCTAAACTACTGCTCTTTAGATGGTAAAGAATGTGGTAAAGCGGTCGCTACTCAGTTTTGTCAGATGTTAGGTTACGACTATTCCAGCCAGAATGTCATCGCTTATAATGTTGGTTTAACCAATTTTCTTGCAAGCAGGGCCCAATGTAAAGGGTGGCGGTGTAACGGATTTATGACTATTGGTTGTGCTATAGGACTCTCGCATTCGCCTCCCAAACCCTATCATTACCGGCAAAAGCGCTTTGCTTTTCCTCGCTATGGTGATTACCGTATTGACTGGTGTTACGATCTTGGTAAAGGATGTGGTAAACGCGCTGCAAATTCATTCTGCAGCCGTATGGGATTCATGCAGGCGAAAAGTTTTATAAAGGAATCCCATATTATCGCAACAAAAGCTATTGGAAGTCAGCAATTATGTTTTGGTAATCAATGTAATGCATTTAAAATGATAGTATGTTCTCGATAGCGCGTTAAGATAAATGGATAAAAGATTATATGACATTTTTTTTGGCACTAACAATAATTTATGGTCATGGATTTGACAGGACTCTACTAAATGTCAATACTTTAGAATAAAGCTCAAGCTTAAGGATGGGTCTATGGGGAGCAATGAAGTAATTTACATCATTGATGATAATGACAATCGCTGCACTAAGCTTCGCACTATTTTTGATTTTATAGGGCAACAAACCGAGGTAACAAGCTATAGCACCTGGCAAATCATCCCGGATCCAAATCCATCCGTAATTATTCTTGGAGCTAATTCTAACTTTGAGAAAACACTTGATGAACTGGATAGTCTTGTAAAGCAATTTTCAAGGGTGCCGGTCATTGTTATTGATGCTGAGTTAAACAGAGTTCAATGTGCGGATCGGAACGTCATTGCCTGTTTGTCTTTCCCATTTAGCTATTCGCAAATGCTTGAATCATTGCATCGATGTCAAATTGCAAAAGAAGCAGTAAAGTTTTATACAGAAAGTGCTCATAAAACTCCATTATTTCGCAGTTTGGTAGGTAATAGCGACAGTATCCGACAGGTTAGAAAATTAATTGAACAAGTGGCTACTACGGAAGCAAGTGTATTGATTTTAGGTGAATCAGGGACTGGCAAAGAAGTAGTTGCACGTAATATTCATTCGTTATCGTCAAGAGCCTATAAACCCTTTGTTCCTATAAATTGTGGAGCTATCCCGGGTGAATTATTAGAGAGTGAACTTTTTGGTCATGAAAAAGGGGCCTTTACCGGGGCTATTACTTCAAGACAAGGCCGTTTTGAGCTCGCTAATGGAGGAACTTTATTCCTCGATGAAATAGGGGATATGCCCCTGGCAATGCAGGTTAAATTATTACGTGTTTTACAGGAAAGGTGTTTTGAACGAGTTGGCTCTAACAAAAGTATTGAAGTAAACGTTCGAATTATCGCAGCTACCCATAGAAATCTTGAGACAGCGATAGCAGAAGGTAAATTTAGAGAAGATCTTTTTTATCGCATTAACACAATGTCGATTTGTATACCACCACTAAAGGAGCGCAAAGAAGATATCATTGCTTTGGCAAATTATTTTTTAAAAATTTGNNTGTTTTCCCCATTGAAATGCCTCCTTTAAGAAGTCGGAGTAGTGACATATCCCTTTTATTTAACGAATTAACAGCGCGGATTGAGGGAGAGTGCCGGCCGACAGTAAGGTTAATGCCTGATGCTATGGATGCTTTAAGTAGTTATGGTTGGCCAGGTAATGTCAGAGAATTAGCTAATCTAGTGGAGCGTTTGTCCATCCTTCATCCAAATGGCATTGTGTGTAAAAATGATTTACCTCGTCGTTTTCAGGGTGAATACAAGCCTTCATACGTAGAGGTCAATCCTTCTTGTTCAGAGCGAGACACTTTGTTAGAAATAATTAGTCAAGAGCATATTCCTAGTGCAGATGGAATTGACTTAAAAGAGCATCTGGTTAAAACGGAGCTCGCTTTGATTAGTCAAGCATTAGAAGAATCAGACTGGGTAGTAGCGCATGCGGCGAGTTATCTGAATATGCGTCGTACCACCTTAGTGGAGAAAATGCGCAAATATGGCTTAACACGCCCCGAGCGAACGGAGCGGTCTTGAATTAGTTAACTATTTCGGGTGAATTTATTTTAATTATTTATCTTTATTTAAATCAGTATCTGTAATAACAGGTTTTTCCACCGGGTTAACGGCAGGTTTCTCAACAGGCGTGATTATAGGTTTATTAACTGAAGTTACAACAGGTTTCTTTTTAGTCCTTACGGGTGGTACCTCAGTGGTTGTTGTAGTTTTGGCAGCTTTAGTTGCTGAAGTTGTGATTTCATCAGAAGTGCTCTGATGTAAGTCATCCTCAACTCTTTTTTGCTTGTAATCTTGCACAATTTCATCAACACTTTTTTTAATACCATTAAAGAGTTTAGTTGCCATGCAACCCAGCTCTTTAAGATCGGGTAATTTGGATTTAAAATCGCTCATCATGAACTCCCTGAAAATTGTTTATTGCTATAAGTATATACTGTTATTCACAATTTTGGGCGAAACAGTATATACATTTTTAAATCATTATGCCCATGGATGCATTAAACGCATAGCAGGTTTAAGCAATTTACTCATTAAAGAAGACTTAGGCTGAATAGTCAGTTTAAATGCGCCATAGTCTTTCATCTTATCTATTAAGTATTCATCGCTGGTACTTAACTGGTCCACCAGTTTTAATTCAAATGCATCCTTTGCAAGNNTTTTCCAAATCTTCCTGAAATTTCTTTCTCCCTTTATCTGTATTTTCTGCAAATAGCGTCAGGGTTCGCTTGTATTCGCCTGCAGTTAATACCTCCACATCCACGTCATTTTTCTTTAACCAGCGATGAAAATTAGGTATTTGGGCTACTACCCCGATAGAACCAATAATTGCAAAAGGTGCTGCAATAATTTTATTGGCGACACAGGCCATTAAATAACCGCCGCTGGCAGCAACTTTATCGATGCAAACGGTTAGCGTGATCTTTTTATCTCTGATTCGTTGTAATTGTGCTGCCGCCAAACCATAGCCATTGACAGCCCCACCAGGACTATCCAACCGAAGCATTACCTCATCATCTGGTTTCGCGATGCATAAGATAGATGTAATTTCATCACGTAACTGATCAACCTGAGAAGCTTTTATATCACCATGAAAATCAATAACAAACAAATTAGGTTTTGTTGCTTTCTTTTTTTTCTTTTTTTCTGTTTTTTTGCCTAATACTTCTTTATTCATGAATGTATTTAGCTGGTCGTATTGTTCATTTAGGGAAATAATTTCCAACTTGGGTTTCGGTTTACGGCTTATAGAGAAAATACCTGCTATAAGAAGCAAAAAAGCAATCACCAGAGTGAGACATTTTAATAAAAACATCCCGTATTGACTTAGGAACTCCATTACTAACCTCTTAAAAAATAAAAATAGATTATGGCGATCATGAAGTTACTTCGCAAGATAAAATTATTGGTACAAATAAATAGTTTTTTGTCCCTATTTTCTAATTTTCGATTTACAGACCAAATTAAAGTTGTCTTTAACATATTATTAGGGCGTGTTCACCATTGCTCCTCCCGCCTACGTGCCAAAGACTCTACCGAAAGGAATGGCTCCTGGAATGAATTAATGTTTACCCCACCGATTCGGTGGTAAACTTTCTTTAAAAAACTTGTGTTGTTGATTATTTATGGTTAGTCTCCTCTTTTCAAATATTCAGCTATATTATGCTTGATGTTATTGGTATTAGTTTTGATTATCAGGATGAACCCATCTTAAATGAAATTACATTTCATGTTCCTGCTGGTGGCTTATTGCATTTAAAAGGCGCTAACGGCGCGGGAAAAACTACATTATTAAAATTAGTGAGTGGCTTATATCAGCCCTCACAGGGCCAGATTAAATTTAAAGATAAGTTGATAATGGAGGACATTGCCTCTTTTCAACGTCAGTTATGTTTTGTCGGTCATAAAACAGGGATTAATCCGTTTCTGACTTTAAAAGAAAATTGTTTTTTTGATTTACACTTTAATGCAAAAGATATTTCTTTACAGGATCTGGTTTCAATATTTCACCTGGAGTATCAACTGGATACCCCTTGTGGTTTGTTCTCTGCAGGTCAACGAAGACAGGCAGGGCTCTTGCGTCTTTGGATGTCGAATGCTCCCTTATGGTTGCTGGATGAACCGTTGGTTGCGCTGGACGAGGCGGCTGTGTCTCTTGTTATGGATAAGATAAAAAATCATCGGGAACAGGGCGGGGCAGTATTGCTTACCTCTCACCAGAGTTTGCCTCTTCATCCAGCTGACTATGAGGAGTATCAGTTATGAGTTCTGGGTGCTCCCTTTTTTACAAACAATGTCAACGAGAATGGTTGATTCAACTTCGCCAAATTAGGAATCTCATCAATTCCTGTCTGTTTTTTTTAATGCTTATGGTTTTTTTCCCGCTGACCTTGAGGCCTGAAGTGGAGCTGATGCGTACTGTAGCTCCCGGGATCATTTGGATGGCTATGTTATTGTCAATGCTCTTAACTAGCGAGCGATTATTTCAACAGGATTACGAGCAGGGTGTGATTGAACAATGGCTGGTGTCTGGTTATTCTGTAACCCGCCTGGTAAGTGCCAAGATATTGGCCCATTGGTTGTTTCATATTATTCCCATTATAATTTTATGTCCTTTTATAGCCGTGATATTTTCCTTAAATGGGTGGGAAACCTGGATATTGATTTTAAGTCTTCTGTGTGGCACACCTGCCTTATTTTTTCTCTGTGCTCTTGCAGCGGCTTTTGGAATAGGCATCAGTCAAAGAGGCGCTCTCATGGCATTAATTTTGTTGCCGCTCACCTTACCATTATTGATTTTTGGCAGCGGAACATTGACTATCGCATTACAAGGATTACCGGTTAACGGATATTTGAGTCTTCTTTTAGCCATGTCAGTGATTGCCGTAGCTTTTTTACCATTCGCTATTGCTGGAGTTATTCGAATAGTACATACAGACTGATCAGGGAAGGAGTGTATTTTCCTCCTCATCTTAACTAATTATTCTACATTATTACACTGTGACTAGAGCCTTGTTTCGAGAGACTCCAGATTTGTTAATTACAAAGTGGCCTGGGACATTTGCTGACGCATGTGTTCCAGTTCTTTATAACTTCCCCGCCCAGCTCTGGGCTTGAACAAGCCACGTTGCACAGCAAAATACTGCTTGAGTGAGGCAGCGGGGTCTCTTTTATCATCAGCAAATTTTAATATACTCTCAATGTTATTTTTAGTTTCATCATGAGGTAAATTTTTCATGTAAGTGATTGTTTTTTCTTTATGCCTTGCTAAAATTTTTAAACCTTCAGTACTGATAATTTTATTATCAATGAGGGCTTTATAAATCAGCTCACCGCTGTTTTCTTGAGTTAAAATAGCTTTGCATTCGTCTACACTCATAATGAAGTGTAGAGGATTTACTTTTCCATTGAATTGATCGTCAAGTATTGTGTATAAAGGACTGGGTTTAGCAATTTTACTTAATAATGCTGGATTATCCATTATATCAATAAGTTTTAAATTTCCATTTAATTTTTCCAGTATCAATCTCGCTGCATTTAAAGATTCAATACTTAATTTTCGACACAAAGGGTTTAAATTTTGGGTTAGGTAAGACGTTGTAGTAACTACAAATGCGTTGAGAGCCTTAACAGCTGACTGCTGATTGCGTCTGTTCAAAGTCTCTATAAATCGACTAAGTCGAGCTTCTTCTTCAGGACTGTGAATATCCATGAAAATACCGTTGGATTGCCCAGTTTCCATCAATCTTAACGTATGCAGTAATTTTCTGAGATATTGTTCATCGTTACTTTTTTCAAAGGCCAGATAGTATAATTCGCAAGCTCGTTCTCTTCTGTGGGTTAGCTGAATTGGAGAAAGATGCTCTATATCACACTCAGTCATGCTCGCCATCTCGAATAATTCTGAGCTGTTAAGCAATGCTGTATGTTCTAAGCTTGATTCAAAAATTAGAAATGCCTTCACTTTGTCATTTTTTAAACATGATTTAAAGTCAAAATATGCCTTTTCGATTGATTCATGCTCGGGATTATATTTCTCAATAAATTGTTGTAGTTGCGCAATTTCCTGCTGGCAATCAGGCAATTTATCCATTAGAGAGGATAGTTGCTGATATAACATCGGTGTTAAAGTCTGTATGTTATTGTTAAGTACATTTAGCGCGCTAACCGGATTATCATTAAGATTAATTCTGATTAGGTAGGTTTGTGCTAAATTATTCCGACCTATTCCAGCCATGTAATATAATAGGTTAAATATTTTAGGGTCTTTGTTTATTCGATATAATTCAAAATATAATTCAGCCAGTTCATCTTGACTTATTTTATATCGACTATTATATAATTCTACACTATATGTCCTTACCTTATCATTACCGAGAGCGCAGGCTTGCTTTAAAAGTGTCATTGCTTTTTTTATATTTTTACGACCACCTACGCCATCAAGATAATACTTGGCACTTACTAACATTGCCTCCGAGCAGTTAAGTTCAACAGCATCATCTAAAAGTCTCCATGCTTTATTTATTTCGTCAACAGGGTTGCTTCCAAAACCTTGCTTATAGAAAACTGCAATTTGTAACATTGCCGTAGTCGATTGCAGGGGAATAGAAAGTGCTTTATCAAACCAAGTTAATGATTCTTTGTAATTTTTTTGCTGATAGCACAATTTTCCAATGCATCTCGCAGTCGATTCTTTTCCTTCCAAATCGTTATCTTCACTTAAATCAAAAGCTTTTTTGAGCCATACTATCGCTTGAGAGATATCTTTAAGGCATCCAGTTCCATTGATGTAAGCTAAAGCTCTTAATTTCATAGCTACAATATTAAATTGTCCTATAGCTTTATCAAAAAGTTGAAGCGCTTCAGTAAAGTTTTGTTCAACCACATAACCTTTGGTATATAGGAAACCGTATAATGTTTGTGTTGCACTATTATTTTCAATGCAATTTTTATTGGCTAAATAGTTTCTGGCAAATTCGATTTCATCCTTATTCCAAGTACGAAAAACTAATTGTCTCAGCGCCGAAGTTGATCCATCTTCAACACATTGTTGTAATAGTTGTTCAAACATTAGCTCTATTCCAATACGATTTTTTATGTGTACTTATAATACATAATGAATATTAAGGATTTATTAAATTTTAAAACAAGCATTAAAAACTGGTCTACTTTTATTCCGTTGTTCACCTGAATACATCATCTTAGTTTTGTGAAACAGGGGATACGTGATAAAATTGTTTTCTTTTCTGATTTCAATGTTTCCTATGTGGAAGTTTTTATATCATTGTGCATCTCCGCGAACATTTTATACTGGTTCAGGCCGTATTATTCCCTGGCTTGCAGTAAGCGCATTAGTCACACTCTTGGCTGGTATGATTTGGGGCTTGGTTTTTGCGCCTCCTGATTATCAACAAGGTGACGCTTATCGAATTATTTATATTCATGTCCCCAGTGCATTTTTATCTATGGCTCTTTACGGGTGGATGGGATTTTTAGCCTTATTGCTGCTGGTATGGCGCATTAAAATCGCTGGTTTATTAATCCATTCCGTGGCGCAACTGGGTGCCTGGATGGCTTTTCTGGCTTTGGTTACTGGAAGTATCTGGGGTAAACCCATGTGGGGAGCATGGTGGGTTTGGGATGCGCGACTTACCTCTGAACTGGTTCTGCTGTTGCTTTATGCTGCAATTTTGGCCACCTATCATGCGGTAAAAAATAAAGAGGATGGGGATAAAATTATTGCTATTCTGACTCTGGTGGGGCTCATTGACTTACCCATTATCCATTATTCGGTATATTGGTGGAATACGCTACACCAGGGCGCGACCTTATCTGTTTTTGCCAAGCCCAAAATAGCGGTCAGTATGCTTTATCCCTTATTACTCACACTGACCGGGTTTTTCTTGTATGCATTATNNTTTTGGAAAAAGCACGTAATGAAGTATTGCTCAGGGAAAAGAGACAATCCTGGGTTAAGATTCAATTCGAAGGAGAGAAGAGATGAATGAATTTTTTACCTGGATAGCTATGGGGGGTTATTCCATCTATGTATGGCCAGCCTACGGACTGGTGTGTGTTGTATTGGTTATGAATCTTTTAGGGATTAAGTGGCAAAGACATCGCACCAGGCAAAAATTAATACAATGGTTTAAGAGATAATCTTAATGATTCCAGCACGAAAACGTAAACTTTTATTAATTCTATTTATTTTGGCTGTTTTAGCGGTCGCATCAGCGTTGGTTTTATATGCTTTAAGACAAAACATCAGTTTATTCTACACTCCAAGTCAGGTTCAAAAGGGCGAGGCTCCGGCCAATCATTCAATCAGAGTGGGGGGAATGGTAGAAAAAAACAGTATTATTCGTGCGAAGCAAGGGTTGGAAGTTCAATTTAAAATTACTGATTTGGATAAGACAATAACGGTGCTATATACAGGAATTCTTCCTGATTTATTTCGCGAGGGACAGGGTATAGTTGCTGAGGGCGAGGTATTGGATAATCAGCATTTTCGCGCCAGACAGGTTTTGGCAAAACATGATGCCAATTATATGCCTCCTGAAGTAAAAGCTAGTCTGGTTAAAAAGGTAAGCTCATGAGTGCTGAATTAGGTTTGTTTTGTTTAATTCTTGCTTTAATTTCTTCAGTGATGTTGGCGTTAGTTCCCATGGCGGGATTACATTTTAAACGTATTGATCTCATTTCTTCGGCAAAGACTTACGTGGGCCTGCAATTTTTATTTGTTTCATTATCATACCTTTGCTTAACATTCTGTTTTTTAAACGATGATTTTTCAGTAGTGTATGTGGTAAATAACTCAAGCATATTATTGCCATGGTTTTATAAACTGTGTGCAGTCTGGGGAGGCCATGAGGGATCCATGCTGCTATGGGTCGCTATTTTAAGCTTGTGGATGGTTTTAGTGGCTTTTCTCAGTTCCAGTCTTGACAAAGAGATGCAGACCCGTGTTTTAGTGGTTTTAGGATGGTTAAGTATTGGATTTATTTTATTTTTATTAAGTACCTCCAATCCGTTTTTACGTCAGTTTCAGATTTTAAATACTCAAGGTCGTGATTTAAATCCTTTATTGCAAGATCCTGGTTTTTTATTCCATCCTCCTATGTTGTATATGGGTTATGTGGGCTTTTCCGTTGCTTTTGCTTTTGCGATTGCTGCTCTGTGGGCTGGAAAAGTAGAGGCCAGTTGGTCTAAATGGACTCGCCCCTGGACTTTAGCTGCCTGGTGTTGTTTGACAGCAGGGATAACTCTTGGGAGTTGGTGGGCTTACAGAGAATTAGGTTGGGGTGGTTGGTGGTTTTGG
Organism: Legionellaceae bacterium UBA2794; assembly: GCA_002352055.1. GTDB lineage: Bacteria > Pseudomonadota > Gammaproteobacteria > Legionellales > Legionellaceae > Legionella. The sequence continues at coordinate 3,212 of DEHS01000020.1, read as the reverse complement.
GACCCGGTTGAAAATGCTTCTTTTATGCCCTGGTTAGTTGGGACAGCATTATTGCATTCATTAGCAGTCACCGAACAGCGTCAACAATTTAAGGCATGGACCATGTTACTGGCCATTGCCGCGTTTTCTTTAAGTCTCATCGGAACCTTTCTGGTGCGCTCTGGTGTGCTTACATCGGTTCATGCGTTTGCTGTTGATCCGCAACGAGGTTTGTTTATTTTAGGTTTTTTAGTCTTCGTTATTGGTGGTTCTTTATTGTTATTTTTATTTAGAGCACAAACGCTGCAGACAGATAATAGTCCGAGTCCTTTATCGCGTGAAAGTGCTTTATTACTTAATAATGTCTTTTTAGTTGTTATCATGTTGACGGTATTAATGGGTACTGTATACCCCTTATTAATCGAAGGGCTGGGTTTAGGGAAATTATCTGTGGGTGCGCCCTATTTTAATGCAGTATTCGTACCGTTGATGATCCCCATGCTTGTCTTAATGGGGGTGGGTATTCATTTAAAATGGAATAAAGACAGCTGGTTTGCAGTGTTTAAAAAATTATGGAGTACGGGACTACTAAGTATCGCGTTACCCATCATGTTACTATTTTTTACCTCCTCTGAAATGAATCTATCTGCTCTTTTGGGTTTGATCTTAGCTACCTGGATTATATTAAGTACTTTAAATGCATTATATAAACGAATTAATGAGAGAGGTTTGTCAACTATAAGCCAGGGTTATTGGGGTATGGTCATTGCTCATTGCGGTGTGGCTGCTACAGTTATTGGTATTGCTTTTTCAACCAATTATGGCATTCAGGATGACATACAGCTTTCTCCTGGAAAAAGTATGGATTTAGCAGGATATAAAATCCAATTTATCAATCAGGCGCCTTTAGTAGGACCCAATTACCAAGGTACAAGAGCTGAGTTTAAAATAAGTCACTCAGGAAAAGAGCGGTTAATTTACCCTGAAAAACGAGTATATACGATCGGTCAAATGGCAATGACTGAATCTGCTATTGATGTCACTCCTTTTCGTGATATATACGTAGCTTTAGGAGAACCTTTAGCAGAGAACTCATGGTCAGTACGTATTTATTATAAACCGTTTGTACGTTGGATATGGTTTGGCGGATTTATGATATTGGCTGGAGGGGTTTTTGCTTTAACAGATAGAAGATATTATCAACAGAGGAAGCCAATTAGTTCTGCAAGTGAGGTTCCTGTATGAAACGATTCGGTTGGCGTTTAATTCCGGTAGGTCTTTTTTTTCTCCTTGGTATTTTTTTATGGCGTGGTTTATCTCTTGATCCCCATAATGTTCCTTCGGTGCAAATAGGCCGTCCCGTACCTGACTTTACGTTACCTGAATTGCAAAATCCTGATTCATTTATTAATTCAGGAATATTAAAAGAGCAGGTAGCGTTACTTAATGTTTGGGCAAGTTGGTGCGAAGCCTGTGTGGAAGAGCAAGTATTCATGCTCCAGCTGGCTCGTGACGGAGTTCCAATTTACGGTCTGAATTATAAAGATAAAACGAATGATGCGCTTCAATGGCTGACGCAATGGGGGAATCCTTATAAACTCATCGTCCAGGATAGTGATGGAACTGCTGCTATTGATTTGGGAGTTTATGGAGCACCTGAGACTTTTGTAATTGATAAAAAAGGGATTATTCGATATCGTCATGTGGGAGTGATGACCCAGCAAATCTGGACCGATAAGATTGCTCCATTAATGAATCAATTGGAACGCTCATCATGAGATCTACTATTGTATTTATAATTGGTTTAATGACCTTATGGTGCGTTAATGTAGTTCATGCCAATAGTTTCTATCCTTTTAATTCAGTAAAAAAAGAAGCTCAATTTAATCACCTTCTCAAGGATTTACGTTGCCTGGTTTGTCAAAACCAGGATTTAGCTGATTCCAATGCTGAATTAGCCAAAGATCTTCGAGGACAGGTGTATCAATTAGTAAAAGAAGGTAAGAGTGATAGTGAAATTTCTGATTATTTAACGTCGCGCTATGGTGATTTTATTTTATTTAAACCCCCAGTAAAAGGAGTGACTATGCTCTTATGGTTTGGTCCTTTTTTGTTTTTGTTATTGGGATTTTTGATTTTTTCGCGCACGTGTTTTAAACGAGGATCTGATGAGTGAATGGTGGTTAATTTTATTGTTGGGAGTTCTTTCTTTAAGTGCGATTGCTCTGATTATTTATCCCATTAAAAAAAATAAGTTATTATTGCTTCTTCTTACACCTGCTCTCTTTATTTCATTATCAATTGGTTATTTTTATTGGGGTGGTTTTACTCAATGGAAACACTATCTGCATCGGACTGACTCGCAAAAACTGGCGAGTAAAATGTTAGAGTCCATTAAAAGTCCAGACGAATTAATTGATAAATTAAAAGCAAAGCTTGATGATGACCCACAAAGTGCTAAAGGTTGGTATCTATTGGGTAGATTGTACAGCAGCCAAAATCAAAATCAAAAAGCGGTGGAGGCCTTTGCTAAAGCCCATAAGTTAAAACCACAAGACGAACAATTTACGGTGAATTACGCGCACAGTTTATGGCAAATGAATAACCAGCAGTTTAATGAAGAAATTATTGGTATATTTAACCGATTATTGCAAAATAATCCAAATCAGGCCGATGCTTTAGCCATGCTTGCTATGAATGCGTTCATGAGCCATGCTTATGAAGATGCCATTGGATTCTGGCAGCGATTATTACGTATGGCACCTGAGCAATCAGAGGAATCACAGGCTATTCGTAGAGCAATTGCCAAGGCACAGGAAAAACTAAATACAAGGAGTATATCTAATGAATGACAAGGTTTATCACATAGTGGAGCTCGTCGGAACATCACAAGAGGGTATTGAGCCTGCGATTGCAAATGCCATTGCCCAAGCGTCAAAGATGCATGGTAAACTGGATTGGTTTGAGGTTCTGGAAACTCGCGGTTTTATTGATGACAATAAAATTAAGTATTATCAAGTACATGTGAAAATTGGATGTAATGAGTAGTATTTGATTTTGCATCGATTAGGGACGGGTTTAAATTAATAGCCGGATAAAAGATTCGAATTATTGGCATTACATTTACTATATTTTCAGTTTGCCTAAGAATCGATGCTCGATGGAAAATTTATTATCTGTACTTTCCTTTAGACCCCTCATCCGCCCTTTGGGCACCTTCTCCCCGCTGCTCG
>DEHS01000067.1:14319-16449 GCA_002352055.1 Legionellaceae bacterium UBA2794 | reverse complement strand
GCCTTGGCGCTTATATTGCGCAATTTATACCTACTTATTATTTGGAAATTATTTTTGCAGGATTTTTATTATTTGTAGCATTCAAAATGCTTACCGACTTACATAAAATTTATACTGAGCATTTTCCCGCAAACTGGATTAATAGAGTAGTAAGCTTTTTAATTGGATTAAAATCAGGGCTTTTAGGGGTTGGAGGAGGAATATTAATTATACCTTATCTTACTTATTGTGGCGTGTCCGTGAGAAAAATTGCCCCAATCTCCAATTTATGCACGTTAACCGTGGGTCTTGTTGGTGCGATGGTATTTATTGCCACAGGTTATAAAGAAATGGCTGGAGTGCCTTTTAGCTCCGGGTTTGTTTATTGGCCAGNNGTGTTTGGGGTAGCAATTCCCAGTGTGCTCATTGCTCCTTTAGGGGCAAAATTAAATTATATTTTACCAGTAAAACAATTAAAGTATGGCTTTATAGTAATTTTGATTTTAACCGCAATTAAAATGTTATTTTAAGGAATCCCACTCTCTATGTTTACATTTCCCGCATTCAATCCAGTTGCTATTTCCTTAGGCCCTTTAAAGATTCACTGGTATGGTTTGATGTATCTGGTTGGTTTTATGGGGGCTTGGCTGCTCGCTTATTGGCGAACGAAACATTATAAGCTTAATTGGACGGCAGAGCAGATAAGCGACTTGATATTTTATGCTGCATTGGGAGTGATTTTAGGCGGTCGTATTGGGTATATGGTTTTTTATAATACTCAGGAATTAATTCACCAGCCTTGGATTTTATTTAAAATCTGGGAAGGTGGCATGTCATTTCATGGAGGTTTGCTCGGAGTAATTTTAGCACTTTGGGTCTTTTCCAAGCGTTTTGGCAAACAGTTTTTAGAAGTAACGGATTTTGTTGCGCCTTTAGTGCCCTTGGGGTTAGCCGCAGGTCGCGTGGGAAATTTTGTGAATGGTGAATTATGGGGGCGAGTTACTGATGTACCATGGGCGATGATATTTCCGCAGNNGGACAATAACCCTCGCCATCCGTCTCAATTGTATGAATTAGGTTTGGAAGGAATCGCGCTGTTTGTTTTGGTGTGGTGGTATGCCAGTAAACCAAGGCCTATTGGCAGAGTTTCCGGTTTATTTTTAATTGGTTATGCAATCTGCCGGCTGATTGCAGAATGTTTTCGACAACCTGATGTCCAGTTAGGTTTTGTCGCTTTTGATTGGTTGACGATGGGTCAGATTTTATCAATTCCTATGATAGTTTTGGGATTTTGGTTATGGTGGGTTAAGCGATGAAAAATTATTTGCATTTACTAGAGCATATTTTGGCACACGGAACCAAAAAAACAGATCGCACTGGTACGGGAACCTTATCGGTTTTCGGTTATCAGATGCGCTTTGATTTGCAAAAGGGCTTTCCGTTAGTGACCACCAAAAAATTGCACATGCGCAGTATTGTTCATGAATTATTGTGGTTCTTGCGCGGAGATACGAATATTGCCTATTTAAAAGATAATGGTGTCACCATTTGGGATGAATGGGCCGATAAAAATGGCGATTTGGGACCAGTTTATGGCAAGCAATGGCGTAGCTGGCCGACAGCGGATGGACAAACCATTGATCAGCTTTCTGATTTAATACAGCAAATTAAAACCAATCCGGACTCTCGGCGATTAATTGTAAGTGCGTGGAATGTAGGAGAACTGGACCAAATGGCATTAATGCCCTGCCATGCTCTGTTTCAATTTTACGTTGCTGATAAAAAGTTATCCTGTCAATTATATCAACGTTCGGCAGATGTGTTTTTAGGCGTGCCATTTAATATCGCTTCTTATGCTTTGCTAACGCATATGGTGGCACAGCAATGTGATCTTGATGTGGGTGAGTTTGTGTGGACTGGCGGAGATTGTCATTTGTATCTTAATCACCTGGAGCAGGCTCGAATTCAGTTGACCAGGGAGCCGTTCGCTCCTCCTGTATTACGGATTAAAGACAAACCGGATTCTTTGTTTTCTTATACGTTTGATGATTTTGAATTTGTAAACTATCAATCACATCCCGCGATTAAAGCTCCTATCGCAGTTTAATTGAGGCACGTTCTGCGTTTTGTGTAAATGGGGATTGAAGTTTT
>DEHS01000067.1:5355-14219 GCA_002352055.1 Legionellaceae bacterium UBA2794 | reverse complement strand
GCTCACTCTGGATGATTACTTTTAGGATATGATTGGATTTATATTGTCTTATGTGGTTTAATAATGCTCTGTTTTTATTGAGGGCATATTGATGAAAAAATTTTCTCTGATACTTATGGCAATGGTATTATGTTGCAATTTTATTGGCACCGCCAATGCCAGCAAATTGAGTAAGTACCTGCATAAAATGGATGAAAATCAACGCCAGCGTGAGGCTCAGGAGTGGCAGCAAGATATGAATTTTGCTAATTATGCCTTTCGTTTGCAGCAACGATACGTTGATGAGCATGGTCAACAGTGTCGTGATTACGAATTTCGTGGGCGCTCAAATCCCTACATTCATGGAATGTATACCGTGTGTAATGATCGCTAACGAAAAGTATTAATGAATGATTCATTGCCTGAAGAGCGAACCAAACTACCCTGTATAGCTCCCTTCTCCCACTAAAGGGGAAGGGCTGGGGATGAGGGTNNAGCCCTCTCCCAAAGGGAGAGGGAATCCCCTTCCCCATTCGGGGGAAGGGCTGGGGATGAGGGTGGTGAAGCGAGCACTTAACCCAAGGCAAAAAATTTAATCCTCAAGCAGCAGATTGCGAATACTTTCCGGCAAAGGTACAGATTTACCTTGCGTGTAATCTACCCATACCACTTTACTAACACCCTGAGCCATAAGCACATCATTTTGCAACAGGTCGTGATCCATCACCATACTGGAAGTGCCCAGACTGTGAACAGTGCTGCGGATGGTAATTTGTGCCGGATAGACTACGGGTTTTAAAAAGGTGCAGGCTACGTGGATAACCACCGGTCCCGTGGCTCCGCTCATTGAAATACGCATATCTCTGAGCCATTCAATACGCGCTTCCTGAAAATAATCAAAATATCGCGCATTATTTACATGTCCCAACGCATCCATATCGCCCCAATTAATGGCAAAAGTTTTAACGTGTACATCAATTTTAGGTTCAGTCATGATAAGTCCATAGGATCTACGTCCACATTCCAGCGAACACCGTTAGTTAATTTATTCATTGTTAACCACTCTCGTAAGGGTGTCAAAGCAGTTTTTAAAATTTTTCTCGATGGTGATTTAACTAATAATTGCATGCGATATTGATTCGCTTTCCGCGGTAATGGTGCAGGTGCAGGCCCCATAATAGTTAGCGGATGGTTTTTAATATAATCTTTAGTGGCATGCAAAAACTGTAAAACCCTGGGTGCTGAATTGGCTTGAGCTCTTATTACGGCCAGATAATGAAATGGAGGTAATTCAGCTTCCTTACGTGTTGCGAGCAGCGCCTGTGCAAAATCATCATAGCCTTTTTGAATTAACATATTGAGCAAAGGATGATTGGGTAGATGTGTTTGAATTAATACTTCACCTGCATGCTCTGCCCTCCCTGCGCGACCTGATACCTGAGTGACTAATTGCCCCAGATGCTCTATGGCTCTGAAATCCTGGTGATATAAACCGGCATCCGCATCAAGTACAACCACTAACGACAGGCGTGGAAAATGGTGCCCTTTTGCAAGCATTTGCGTCCCTACAATCAATTGTGCCTCGCCGCTGTTAATTTTATTGAGATGAAGTTCCAAAGCATTTTTCTTGCGTACCTCATCTCGATCAATGCGTAATACACTAGTGTTTGGGAAACGCTCACTTAAAAATTCATGGATACGCTGGGTCCCCGCACCTACAGGTATCAATTCTTTACTGTTACACGTATGACAAAGTACTGGGGGGCGTTGCGTAAGCCCACAGTGGTGACATATCATTTGTCCGCTTTGCTTATGCAGAGTAAAATGGCTGTCACAAGCAGCACAATCTGCCATCCATCCGCATTGATGACACAGTAATACTGGGGCAAAACCACGACGGTTTATAAAAACCAGAACCTGATTATTATTGTTTAAATGTGCCTCAATAGTATTAATGGTTGTTGACGCTAAACCACTTTGCAGATTTTGAGCGCGTAAATCAATCAATCGATAGTGAAGAGGAGTTGTCGAAAGAGCTTTATGGTTTAAACGCAGCAATGTATATTTCTCATTGTCACAATTATGCACGCTCTCAAGGCTTGGAGTAGCTGAACCCAATATTATAGGTATATTGGTTAAATGAGCCCGCATCAACGCAGTATCGCGTGCTGAATAACGAACTCCCTCCATTTGCTTTAATGAGCTGTCATGCTCTTCATCAATAACGATTAACCCTAATTCAGGAAGCGGAGTGAATACGGCAGAGCGGGTTCCAATGACCAGTTGTAAGCGATTTTCTTTAGCCAATTGCCATGCTACCTGGCGCTCACTTTCATTTAAATTTGAATGCATTACTGCCATCGGTACTGCAAATCGGGCGGTGAAACGGGATAACAGCTGGGGGGTGAGACCAATTTCAGGGACGAGTACTAATACTTGCTTGCCCGCTCTAAGTACCTGGTCAATCACTTGTAAATACACTTCAGTTTTACCGCTTCCTGTAACTCCTTGCAGCAAAAAACATTTATAGTGGTTTAAATGCGCGCTTATTTCATTAACCGCTATTGCTTGCTCCGGGTTAAGAGAAAGTGGGGGTTGCAGTATGTTTTGTGGAGCCATTTGCAGAATGATTTGCTGAGATAAGGTAATAATTTCTGCAGCCAGTAATGCTAAAATTTGTGAGGAATTAAATCCTTTTTGCGACAAATACTGTTTGGCAACCGGTTCATTATGCTGACCTAATTCATCAATCAATTCCATCTGTTTGCGGGCACGAGAAGAAATTCTATTTTTGGCCTCAGCCACTGAAATAGCTAACTGATAAAAATCACCCATGGGTAATTGGCAAGATTGTCCCAGACGGTATTTTTTTGGTAAAGCGAGGGGGATTACTTCTGATAGTGGTGACTGGTAATAACTTGCGACCCAGTGGCATAGCTCCAGAAGCTGGTCACTAATTAAGGGAGTTGTATCAATGAGGGCATGTATTTTTTTTAAGTTTTGACTGGAGAGTTGGGTCTCGCTCTTCTTGATAACAACTCCCAATTTATTCTGATTACGAAAAGGAACCCACACCCGCGCCCCTAAGCATGGATTAAAGTTATCATCCTCATATTCGAAATAATCGCGACTGGTATGGGGGATACAGACTTGATATACTGCGCCCATTTAACTCCTTTGCCATTCGTGGCTTGCTGACTGGCCGGGGGCTGAAAATACTTTCACCACTACTTTTTCAATACGATGGCGATCAAGTTCTGCCGTATCAAGAATTAATTCGTTAACAAACCATCGGGACAATTCTTCGATAGTGATATTAGTTAGAGGCATTAGCGTTACGTCTTCTTTTAAAAATGGGATTTTCTTATGATTAAAAGTGAAGTAGTAATACTCCTCATCTTCTCCATATTCCAGGAAGGGAGAAAACTGAGGCATTAAAAAAGTTTGATTTAACTGACGACAAAGTTTATGAACTTTCTCTTTATAATAACGATAATCAAAGGTCATGCCGTTTTCTTCAACCCATGTGGTCAAGGCTAAATAGACGCCATACATATGCCCATGTAATGGCTCTCGTTCTGTTGCTGAAAAGATGGTGGTGTGACCGGCAGAAAATTTCATTGCTTCTTTTTGTAATTCTACCGTGGATAAGTATCGGGTCATGTTATAAGCTCACTCGTTTATCGTTTAATATAAATCCGTTTAAATTAATATCCAGGTTTTTAGTCAGGGCAATCACTTTAAATAACTCACCCATTTCACTTGGATGGGTTAATTGTTTTATTGCTTGCTTCGCACGTAACTGGTCTTTTTCATCAGTAATGGGAGTAAGCAAGCTTAACAAACCGTTAGCGAGTAAAAAAGAGGCTTGATTAGTATACCCTGCTACATGAAAACCTGCACTGTGCGCCGCTTCTGCGACATGAGTAAAATCCACGTGGGCGGTAATGTCTTCCTCTCCCGGATGAAGCAAAGGATTGGTGTGTGATTGGTGCTGGTAATGGCACATCACAGTGCCTTGATTGCGCGAGGGATGATAATACTCAAGCCGAGGAAAACCATAGTCAATGATTAAGACTGCTCCCTGATTTAACATGTGGTAATTATTAACAAACCAGTCATCAAGAAATAAATTTACCTCGGAAAGATAAGGAGGAGCGTTTGGTGGTAATTTGGTTTTAATATGATCTAATAGACGTTGATTCTCACAGGGTTTAAATACTTCTTTCAATTCATTGGCATCATTTAAGGTAATAAAGCTTTCCATTATGCTGTTTTCAGTAAGCAGAAAACGGTTTACGGGCATTGCATCAAGGACTTCATTGGCAATCACCACTCCATTAAAGGGTTCATTGGGCCAATGATTTAACCATTGCACTTTATGTGCTAAGTGAGGAATTTTTTGTTGAATTAATTCTTGTTGCCGATGGCGTAGCTCAGCGCTTAATTCAAGAATATAATAAATTTGCGGCAAAGAATTAATTTGTTCTAAATGAGTAAGTAAATCAACGCACAAAATTCCGGTGCCCGCACCATACTCAAATAAGATGGGAGAATCAATTACAGCGAATATTTGTTGGCATTGATTAGCTAGAGATTTACCGAATAAAGGGGTTAATTCTGGAGCAGTAATAAAATCTCCCTGAGCGCCAATCTTGGGTAATCCTGCACTGTAATAGCCTTCACCTNNGATTCATATACTCGGGAAAAGAAAGCGCCTTTTTTTTCTGCAGCTCAAGGTGTAATGTTTGTAGTAAACTCATGATGAATTAAATGATTAAAACGGGGAACATACCTTGAATCAGGCAAACAAACAAGAAGCTAAAGTCGCATTGGTTACAGGGGGGGCTCGGCGTATCGGCGCAGCCATTGTGAGACATTTACATCACGCCGGCTATAAGGTGATGATACATTGTCATTTTTCCTTAACCCAAGCGCATGATTTAGCCAATGAGCTTAATAATCAGCGTCCTGACAGTGCCTTTGTAATTCAAAGAGATTTGGCTGAACATGAAATGGCACAGGAAATTCTTACAACCGTTAAGGAATGGAGTGGACGGCTGGATCTGTTAGTTAATAATGCTTCTTTATTTATACGTTCTGATTCCTCGGATTTTAATGAGGATGATTGGAAGATACTTTTTGATATCAATGTGAAAGCGCCCTATTTATTAAGTTTGGCAGCTCAGCCACTTTTAAAAATGCGACGGGGGGTAATTATTAATTTAACGGATATTCATGCGGAGAAACCTTTGAAAGGTTATTCGGTATATTGTCAGACGAAAGCTGCTCTTGAAATGCAAACTAAAAGTCTCGCGCGTGAATTTTCACCGGAAATTCGCGTTAATGCGGTCGCTCCCGGAGCCATAGCCTGGCCAGAGGATGCAAATAGTTTAAGCAGCGCAGCGCAGCAAAAAATAATTGCTAAAACTCCTTTAAAAAGTCACGGGAGTCCTGAGTATATCGCGCAAGCAGTATTGTCATTAGCCGATAATCCCTTTATCACCGGACAAATAATGAAGGTAGATGGCGGACGAAGTTTGAACACGTAACGTCTTGCTGTCGTCAAGAGGTATTTACTTATTTACAACATTCAAAAAAAAAGAAATACTAGAGTTTGTTGACTATTGTTCTACCAACTGGTGGGACTTAATGAAACGGTCAGCAGCTCGTGTAAATGAATATGAATGGCATTTTGCTGCTCATAGACTCAGGAATAATCAGATTAAGGATAATCTCATGTCTTTGTTTAAACGATTAAGCGCAGAATTTTTAGGTACTTTTTGGCTTGTTTTTGGTGGCTGCGGCAGTGCGGTGCTGGCTGCACGATTTCCTGAAGTGGGCATTGGACTTTTGGGAGTAGCATTTGCTTTTGGATTAACAGTCTTAACCATGGTGTATGCTTTTGGTCATATTTCTGGTGGTCATTTTAATCCTGCTATCTCTCTGGGGCTGTTTGCCGGCGGTCGTTTCAAAGGTGCTGATGTAATACCCTATGTCATTGTGCAAGTTATTGGTGGAATTATTGCTGCAATATTGTTGTATTTTATTGCGAGCGGTAAGGCGGGTTTCGAGGTAGGAAGCTTTGCCAGTAACGGTTACGGAGAACATTCTCCCGGTGGTTATTCTTTAGTTTCCTGCTTTGTAACCGAATTTCTGATGTCCTTTATGTTTTTGATAATTATTTTAGGTGTTACCGATTTGCGTGCCCCTAATGGATTTGCCCCATTGACTATTGGTTTGGCATTAACCCTGATACATTTAATCAGTATCCCTCTTACCAACACTTCTGTAAATCCTGCACGTAGCACTGGTCCCGCGCTTATTGTCGGTGATTGGGCTATATCGCAATTGTGGATGTTCTGGTTAGCTCCCTTGGCGGGCGGTCTGGTTGCAGGTTTGGTATATCGTGTATTTCGCTTTGATGCCATAGATGCTCCTGAGGTGCATCATTAATCGATAAATAATAAATGCCAGAATTCAGGTTTCTGGCATTTATGTTAACCTTTTCACTACTCATGTTAAGGATAATAATGTTTCAATTTATTGTTACAACGTGTTTTTTGTGTTTATCTTTTTTTTCTCAGGGAGTTTTAGCCAGTGGCATTGCAAATGATGATGCTTTAATGTCCCGTTGTGTGATTCTATATGATAAATTGCAACGTATTGAAAGTAATCAGCATAAGGCTATATGCAGTGTAAAAATGTCCTCCGCGGCGAATAAGGTCGAATCTGCAAGAGTACGTATCCTTTATAAAAAATATCGTGATGCGCGTTACTCGCTCTCTTTGGCTATTGAGGAAATGAATTTTGCTCAAGGTGCTTCCTGCACATTAATATCAGAAATTAAACAGGCAAAACATGAGGCTATTTCAATTAAAGAGGCTTTGGATTAATCATCGCTAATTCGTTAAAGCGGTTCTTATCAGATAAAAAATGGTGGATTGCTTTGAGGTTGGTCAATTGATAAAAACTATTCAAATGCGACACATCAAGGATATTTTTAAAATAATAGCGAATTAAAGATTTACTTTGTAACACTGCTTTGAATTCATTTTCAAGAGTTGCTAATCCTTGTAAATGGCGCATGAATAGTGCAATTTTTTCCATGACAGGGATCATCATTACTTTTTGTTCCAGGAGCTCTTCAAATAACCATGGCTTTCCACATCCTGCACGGGCGATCATGAATCCATCACAACCGCTGATTTCAATCGTCCTGTTTAACTGGCTTAAGCTGTTAATATCACCATTTGCAATGACGGGTATGGTTACCTTTTGCTTAATTAAACCAATTTGCGCCAGATCGCAGGCCACTGCATAATCATCAGTCCATCGTCTCCCATGAACAATTATTGCATCAGCCCCAGCATCCTCAATAATTTGAGCAAGAATAAAATCCTTATCACTGCCCTGAATTCGAATTTTGACCGTTAGAGGGACAGTCAGGGCTTCACGCACTTTTTTTATTATACGCTGCAATTGTTCTGGCTCATCAAGCAGTGCGCTTCCCGCACCCTTTTTTCGTATTTTGGTTTTAGGGCAACCACAATTAATATCAATTAAATCGGCTCCTTGCGATTGCAGGAATGCAGCAGCATCTGCCATGGTATAGGGTTCNNGATAAGCAAGGATTTTTTCTGCAGGCGAGCGGTAAATGTAGCGCGAGGACAAGGAGTGTTTGTTGATTACATCAATAGCCGAGCTCATTTCGCTCACACAATATGCTGGCGGGGTAAATTGATTGAATAATTCGCGAAATGGAGCACAACTGTAGCCTGCCAACGGACCTTGAATCAGTCGATGTGCCAGGGTGAGGTTACCAATTTTCCAACTGGAATTAATAAAATTGGGCATGCTTGAAATTACAGGATATAATTTGAATGTAATTTTAACATATTTCTACAAATAAAGAGTGCCATGCATTAAGGAGAGGCTCTATTATGGACAAACGCTACTTATCGCCATTAGAATTATTAAGTATTGCCACTCAACATGCTTACTCAGCTGATTATTTATTACAGCAAATCTCGCAGGGAGTTATTCGTCCTGGCGAATCTCTGGAAGTTTTCGCACCAATTACTTCGTTAATGTATCACGCCTATCAGATTACGTTTAAAGCCTATTGTCTGCACGACCATCGTCCTATTAAAGAGTATAAAAATTTAAGTGAACTGGTTGAATTAAACAGTCATTTGGGTTTATCTAGTCAGGAAATATATTTATTAAAAACTTTATCCCGACAGCAGGTATTTAATAAAGGGATTGATTATGATTTATGGGACAACCCACAACAGTTGCATGTTTTTTGCGAAGAAATAATCTCACTTTACGAGCGTGTTCAGTCGATGATGCCTTTGGAATTACAAAGCGATTATTTGGCCTGAGATTTTTGATGAAGGAGCATGCGCGTTTATTACGGAAAAACAAAACTGATGCTGCGGAGCGTATTTGGTATTTTTTACGCAATAGACGATTAAATGGGTATAAGTTTGTTCGCGAAATGGTTATTGGTCCTTATATTGCTGATTTTGTGTGTCGCGCCAAAGGCTTGGTTATTGAATTGGATGGTAGCCAACATTTGGAAGCGGTTCAATATGATGCTCGGAGAACGAGAGTTTTGGAAGCAAACGGATATCAGGTATTACGTATTTGGAATAATGAGGTTTTTGAGAATATTGAAGGCGTTATGGATGGAATTTTACAGGCACTTGAAAACCTGCCAAATAAGAAAGCCCTCATCCCCAACCCTTCTCCCACTTGTGGGAGAAGGGAGCGGTCTTGATGCGATTATGAAATTCAAACTTGGCGGTCGGGATTTTATTATCGTTGGTTTATATGCCCCATTAAATTGGTTATTTAAAAATGGGTAGTAATTAGCAAAG
>DEHS01000067.1:0-5288 GCA_002352055.1 Legionellaceae bacterium UBA2794 | reverse complement strand
TGTGGGAGAAGGGAGCGGTCTTGGTTGGGTTATGAAGTTATAATTCAAAGATGGAGACATCAACTGGCAAAAGACAGCTCCTTTTCTAATAAGAAAGCCCTCATCCCCAACCCTTCTCCCACGTGTGGGAGAAGGGAGCGTTCTTGATTGAGTTATGAGGTTATAATTCAAAGATTGAGACATTATTGGCAAAGAAAGCTCCCGTTAATAAAAAAGCCCTCATCTCCAACCCTTCTCCCACACGTTTGGAAGAAGGGAGCCGTCTTGATTGGGTTATGAGGTTATAATTCAAAGATGGAGACATTAACTGGCAAAAGACAGCTCCCTTCTCCCACGTGTGGGAGAAGGGTTGGGGATGAGGGTGGTTTTAAGTCAAACCCATTGAAAATCCCTCTCAATATCCCCATATAAAACCCACTTGGCATAACATCTAATTCACGTTAGGATAAGATTTTTTTAGAGGATTTAGCGAATGGAGCAATTAAACGAGAAAGTCGTCGACTCGGTGCAACGGCAATTGCTACAACTTAGTGATTATCTTAATTCGCGGATTTTAGGACAAAAAGGGTTAATCTCAAAGTTATTAATAGCATTGCTGGCTGACGGGCATCTGCTGGTAGAAGGAGCGCCTGGCCTGGCAAAGACCCGAGCGGTTAAAGAGTTGGCTGATGGCGTTGAGGGTGATTTTCATCGCATTCAATTTACTCCCGATCTCCTCCCTGGTGATTTAACCGGGACAGACATATATCATCCGCAAGATGGTTCTTTTGTCTTTCAACCCGGCCCTTTATTCCATCACCTGATTTTAGCGGATGAAATTAATCGCGCACCCGCAAAAGTTCAATCGGCCTTACTTGAAGCGATGGCTGAACGACAAATTACTATTGGTGGTAAAACCTACCCCTTACCTGAATTGTTCCTGGTTATGGCGACTCAAAATCCAATTGAGCAAGAAGGGACCTACCCCTTACCCGAAGCGCAATTAGACCGCTTTTTAATGTATGTCAAAATTGGATATCCCGATGCACGAGTCGAGCACGATATATTGACCCTGGCGCGAAATGAAGCATTGGGTACTTCGGCAACAAAAGGCATAAAAGTGCCGCAGTTGTCGCAAAAAACCTTATTTGAAGCGCGCAAGCACGTTTTAAATGTCCATACCAGTGAGGCTTTAGTAAACTACATTGTGCAATTGGTAATTGGCACTCGTAATCCTGGAGTCTACAGCGAGGAATTAGGCCGATGGTTACGCTTTGGTGCAAGCCCTCGCGCTACCATTGCTCTGGACCGCTGTTCGAAAGCACATGCATGGCTCGCTGGTCGGGATTATGTTACCCCTGAGGATATTCATGAAATCATTCATGATGTGTTACGGCATCGCATTTTATTAAGTTTTGAAGCGGAAGCCGAAGGGGTGAGTAGTGATGACTTTATAGACTCATTGCTGCGATTGGTTGCAATTCCCTAGAGGTTGTTATGGTTGATGGAGTCGTTGCTACATTAAATGAATTAATAGACTTAAGACGTTTTGCTCAGTCAGTTCATTATCAACCTGAGGGCAGAGCGTTACGTCCGGGGGCGCACTTATCCAAATTTCGTGGCAGAGGCATGGATTTTTCAGAAGTGCGAAATTACCAGGCAGGTGATGAGATTCGCCATATGGAATGGCGAGTGACTGCACGAACCGGCAGACCTCATGTGAAAATTTACCAGGAAGAACGTGAAAAGCCAGTGGTGATTCTGGGTGATTTTAATCCATCGATGTTTTTTGGAACCCGAATTGCGTTTAAATCAGTAGTCGCGGCTCGATTAGCGTCCATTATTGCCTGGACGGTTATGAAACAGGGCGATCGGATTGGTGGCTTCTTTTTTTCAGCTACCAAACATAGCGAGCTGATACCTAAAGGTCGTGATTCAGGAGTAGTGTCTTTATTAGCAACCTTAAGCAACTATACTGCTGATTTTAAAGAACAATCCGATGCCCCTGCCAGACGCTTAAGTGACGCGTTGATACGCCTGCATCGGGTAGTCAGACCTGGAAGTATTCTGGTTTTAATTAGCGATTTTTATACCATGGATGACGAATGCTTCAAATTGTTAAGCAGGCTAAGAGGGCATAATGACATCCTGGCTTATCATATATGTGATCGTATTGAGCTTGCGCCTCCTCAACCACAACACTATGCAATAACCAATGGGCAAGAGGAATTGATTCTTGATACCTCGCAAACTTCAGTGAGCAAGGCTTACGAGCTTTATTGCCAACAGCGTATGGAGGAATTGCAAGCGCAATTTAAACGGTTACACATTCAATACGTGCAAGTTACCTCAGAAACTCCCCTGCCGCAGTTAGTGCGCAGGACTTTTCCGCGGAGGACTCGTGGCTAAAGCAGATCCTTTAATGCAATTAAAAGATATTCATTTGCCTGAGCCTGTAGGCTTCTGGCCTATAGCGCCAGGATGGTATGGATTAATTATACTGCTGCTTTTGGGTATTTTGGGGCTTACTTATTTTATTCAAAGACAGCATAAAAATGCCCGTGCAAAAAAACAGGCTTTGCAATTACTGGATTCCTATAAAGTGCAATATGAGCAAGATAAAAACGCGCAACTGATGAGCTCGCGTATTTCTGAATTATTAAAACAGGTGGCTCTGGTTTACTTTCCCAGAAGTGAGGTTGCGAGTTTGCATGGGGAGTCCTGGATAGAATTTTTGAATAATACCAGTAAAGGTATTGACTTTAATCCGGTCAAATTGATGTTACTGGAGGTTCCATTTAAAAGTACAGCGACATTGGATTTAACTCCCCTGATTGTAAAAGCGGCTCAGTGGATTAAACAGAGGAATACGCCATGTTCGAATTAGCGACTCCCTGGGTTTTGATGCTACTGCCTCTTCCGATTCTGGTTTGGTTTCTCATACCGCAAGCAGAAATGAAATTGCCTGCTGCATTAAAAGTACCCTTTTTTAATGCGATGGTGGGGGTGTTAGCACAGGAAAAACGTTCCATTTCCCGTCAATCATTAATAATTATTCCAGGGTTAATCTGGTTTCTATTAATCGTTGCTCTGGCAGGACCCCGTTGGGTCGGCGAACCACAACCAGTTAATCGAGCTGGATATAATATCATGATGGTGCTTGATCTATCAGGAAGTATGGAGCTTAATGACATGCTCCTGCATGGACAACCCGTGAGTCGTTTGACGGTGGTAAAAAAGGCTGCTGAGCAATTTGTTGAAGAAAGGATGGGGGATAAAATCGGGCTGATTTTATTTGGTACCCGCGCCTATTTGCAAACCCCCCTGACCTATGATCGCCATAATGTATTAATGCGACTTGAAGATGCAACCCCAGGTTTAGCGGGACAGACCACATCGATTGGAGACGCAGTGGGACTCGCCGTAAAACGTCTGGCGAATGTTCCTCAGGAAGGGCGTGTGATTATATTATTAACCGATGGCGCCAATACTTCAGGAGTAATTGCCCCCTTAAAGGCAGCTGAATTGGCAAAAGATGATGGTATTAAAATTTACACCATCGGTTTAGGTTCAGAAGTTGATCCCAGGGCAATGGCTTCTGATTTTTTTAACCAGGCTACAGCAGATTTAGACGAACCCACGTTACAGAAGATGGCAGAAATGACTGGAGGTCACTATTTCCGAGCTACGGATAATGAATCATTAAACAGGATTTATCAGACGATTAATCAACTCGAAACAGTGGACCAGGAGCAAGCTACGGTCAGACCACAGAAAGATTACTATCCCTGGTTTGTTGGTTTGGCATTACTTTGTTCCATTTTTTGGATGTTAAGTAAAACTGATTTAATCACGCATTGGAAAAACAGTTACAGGTCAAGAGAGGTTCATTATGATCTCTGAGTTACATTTCCTAAGGCCCTGGTGGTTCATTGCCCTGATACCTTTGCTGGTAATAGCACTGCTTTTGTGGCGGCAAACTCCAAAAGAGCACGCATGGTCTGCAGTGTGTGATCCGCATCTCTTAAAGCATTTATTGCAAAATAAAACCGGGGGTAGTCAAATAGTAACCTGGTTGTTTGTCCTCCTTGGTTCCGTTTTTATGATATTAAGCTTAACTGGTCCCAGTTGGTATAAATTACCTGTAGCCACTTATAAACCGGTTCAACCCAGGGTTTTGATTCTGGATATGTCAGAGGATATGCTACAGACTGATCTGACCCCAAATCGTTTGAGCAGAGCTAAATTCAAGCTTCACGATATATTTTCTCGCAAGGATATAGGACAGTTTGGATTGATTGTTTATACGGGAGAGCCTTTTGTGGTATCACCCCTCACCGATGATGGACAAACAATTGCCTCACTATTATCCAGCATAAACCCGGATGTAATGCCTGTTAGCGGGCAAAATTTAAATAGTGCCTTAAAAGAGGCTCGTCAATTAATGAAGCAGGCAGGGTACCAAGAAGGACAGATATTGGTTTTGACTTCAAGCCCCCCATCTTCTGAAGCAATTAAAATGGTGAAGTCCTTAGCTAAGGATGGTATCTCTTCATCTATTATGCCACTCCTTGCTGATAGTAGCTCTCTAAACCCTGGCTTTCAACAATTTGCCCAATATGGAAATGGTGCGCTAGTTCCTTATACTTCAGATTCTAGGGATTTAAATCAGTGGATAAACCTTAGCGACAATAAAACCTACTCCTTAAGTAAAACTGACGAAATACCTCTTTGGCGAGATGAGGGACGATGGTTTTTAATCCCTGCATTATTGTGTGTATTACCGCTTTTTCGTCGCGGTTGGTCCCAGAGGGCTGCGCTATGATTCGTGGATTTATTTTTCTTATATCAATGATAATATCAATTCACGCAAAAGCGTTTAACTGGTCCGATTTATGGCAAACTCCCGATCAACAAGCGCAAAATTTAATGGATAAAGGGCAATTCTCTGCAGCAACCCAATTGTTTGAGCGAATTGATTGGGCTGCTGCGGCTGCATATAAAGCCGGAAAATATGATAAGGCAGCTCAAGGGTTTGCTCAGTTACCTACAGAGAATGGTTTTTATAACCAAGGTAATGCATTGGCTCATTTAGGGAAGTATGAGCAAGCAATAACAGCCTATGATAAGGCATTAGCTATTAATCCTGCCAATCAGGATGCTCTATATAACCGTAAATTAGTAGAGGAATTGCTGAAACAAAGCCAACAAAACAAAGATCAACAGAACAAAGATCAACAAAACAAAGAGCAACAAAACAAAGATCAACAAAACAAAGATCAACAAAACAAAGATCAACAAAACAAAGA
>DEHS01000017.1 GCA_002352055.1 Legionellaceae bacterium UBA2794 | reverse complement strand
AAAACAAAGATCAGCAAAACAAAATGAATTCCTCTTCACCAGAGGATTTGGAAAAACAAAAAGCGAATGAGCAATGGTTGCGTTTAATACCCGATGATCCTGGTGGATTAATCCGAGAAAAATTTTTGCGTGATCATTTAAGACGTCAAAGTGGATGGTATCAATGAAAAAATTAATTATTTTAACCTTATATTTTTTTTCTATACTTGCCTATGCCGAGATACATGTCGAAATCAATCCATCTCAAGTGAATATGGGCGAGCCATTCAGACTCACTCTGACATACGAAGGACAACAGGGGGGTGGAGTTCCTGATTTGAGTGCGTTGCAGAGGGATTTTTCGATAATTGGCACCGAAAGACAGGTGAGTTATTCAGTAATCAATGGCCAAGCTCAATCACTTAATCAATGGATCATTACCTTAAAAGCGCTTAAAACTGGAATTCTAACCATTCCCGCTATTAAATTTGGCCTGGAAGAAACAACACCAATAACCATTAATGTGGATAAGGCCAGTAAGTCAGATCAGGTACCTGCAGATGTAGATCAACAACAAGGTATATTTCTTCTCACTCAGGTCAATGAACCCAATCCTTATGTGAATCAACAAATAATTTACACAGTAAAATTATTCAACAGCAAACGTTTATTGGACGGGCAATATCAGGGGCCACAAGTTGATAATGCGCTAATCATTCCCTTAGGGGAAACCAGACGTTATGAGACAGTACAAAATAACGTAAATTATGGAGTAGAAGAACAAAGCTACGCGGTCTACCCGCAAAAGAGTGGCGCCATGACTATTGGTTCCCCCTCGTTTACCGCCTTAATATATGATTTGGATCCCCAACGAATTAAAGTACAGGATAAACCGGTAACCCTTAAAGTTAAGCCCATTCCCAACCGTTACAAAGGGTCTGACTGGTTACCTGCTAAAGCAGTACGCTTGGCTGAGCGGTATGAAAATTCAAGTCAAACTTTATGTCAAGGAAGTACTTTAACTCGTATTGTAACGTTAGAGGGAGTTTCGGTACCTGCTCAACTATTGCCTTCTTTAAAATTTGTTGAAACGGATGCATTTAGTGTTTATCCAGAAAAAGGAGCCGATCATAATCAGTTTAAGAATGGTAATTTGGTTGGCAGCACCGAATACAAAGTAACTTATCTATTAAATAAAGCCGGGAAAATAATCATACCCGAGTTAAAAGTCCGTTGGTTTAATACCGAAACAGGTAAAGATGAATTCGCGGTATTGGCGCCAAGAAGCCTTGATATTACACCATCTACGGCTTCTTCAAATAATTCGCCCCCCTCTGTTCCTGGCAAAGAAGCAGTAGAAGAAGCCTCTCCAGAACCTATATTAAAAGATACCACGAATTACTCATCTCTCCCGTGGATCATCGCCCTGTTATTTGCCTTGGCATGGATAACAACCGTTTTAATCTGGTTTTGGCGGTCATGGTTAAAAACAACGTCTCATTCCGGTCGAAGCAATTACAAAAAGGCCCTGGAAGCATTGAGCAAAGCCTGCGTAACTGGTAATCCCTCACAAGCTCGAGATGCCTTGTTGCACTGGGCATCTTTGCATTGGCCCGATGCCCCGATGCTAAATTTGGTTGATTTAACTCGTCTTATTGATGATCCCGCTTTAAAAAAACAAATTCAACTTCTATCCCATGCCCTATATAAACGGGAAAATAATTTGCTGTGGCGTGGAGATGAATTATTCAGAGCCGTTAAAGCGATTGCCCGGAATAAAAATTCCTCTAAATCCAAGAAAGCAAATAATTTACCCCCTATCAATCCTTTATGAAGGAGCTCNNCCGCATTTTATGGGCGCATAGATTATAATTTTATTAGATTGCATGAAAATAAAACAATTACGTTTGAATTAGAGTTACATGCAAACTAATAAGTTAATTTATATGGATAAAGATATGTCAAACAAAGAAACTGGTCATGTAAAATGGTTTAATGATGATAAAGGGTATGGTTTTATAAGTCGGGATAATGGTCAAGATGATGTTTTTNNATTTTGTTCATTTTCGTTCGATTATAAGTTCTGCAGGTCGTAAAACTTTAGCTGAGGGTCAACGTGTTGAGTTTATAGTGACCAAAGGGGCAAAAGGATTGCAGGCAGAAGAGGTAACCGCGATTTAAATAATTTTAGTTGCCCTCAAAGTTCCATTAATTAAATGCATTATTGCGATTNNACTCCGCTAGCATATTTGTCAGGTCATTTTGCGGGTGATAGATCATGTTGCCTAATTTCTAAATAAGTACCCTATTAAGAAGAAAATATAAATCAAACTGGCATTCAAAGAGGAGTCAGGTATAATTCTGCCAAACCAAATTAGCAGGATGCTTTAATGATTAAATTTCTTACCTTATGTTGGTGGTTTGTCCTTTCATTTAATTTAAATGCCTCAAATCATGTCACTGGTACCTTCGATACGCTGGAATCATGCCCTGCATATTTATCAAAAAATAACAAAACCAATCCTGATAATTTGATGGTACAACCGGGTACACGTTACGAAATAAAAGAAATAAATAAAACGCCACCTGATTGGGTACGAATAGAGTTTTCACCACAAAATTTGCGTTGGGTAAATGTCCAATGTGGTGCTGTAGAATACACAGGACAAGGTAAGGGCTGCGAGCAAAAACCCGGCCTTGCAGATGCTCATGTTATCGCTTTTAGTTCACAACCAGGGTTTTGTGAAACATACGGTTATGAAGCGGGAAAACCTGAGTGCATGAAATTATCCCGAAATTCTTATCAGGCAAATCATTTAACCTTGCACGGTTTATGGCCTAATCAGGCTGCCTGTGGCCAGCGCTATGGGTTTTGCGGGGTAAAGCCACGTGCCAATCATTGTGATTATTTCCCATTAGATTTAACGCCTGCTGTCGCTGCCAATTTAAAAAAAGCGATGCCCAGTTATAACTATGGGAGTTGTCTTGAACGGCATGAATGGAATAAACATGGCAGCTGTCAAATTCTAACTGCTGATGATTATTTTACTTTGGCAATGCGTCTGCTCTCTGAAGTTGATGAATCCGAATTCGGCCACTATCTGACCAACCATCGTGGCGAGACGGTGAAACTGGCCAAATTACGCGAAATATGGGGTGAGTCTTTTGGTAAAGATAATTTAGGTAAACTCCGTCTGGGTTGTAAAAATGGAGTTTTAGTGGATATATTCATTCAGTTACCCGCATTAATTCCCTTTGATCAATCGTTGGTTACATTAATTGAACAAGCACCTAATCCGAAATATCATGATGCATGTTCTGGAAATGTCATCATCTCGGACTTTACCAAAGACTCCTGGATATAAATCCTTGCTTTGCGACCATTTCTTATGAACTGGTCGCATGACCTGAAAATTTAAAGAAATCCATTTCGGTTAATAGTCATAATCCGTAAGTCCGATCTTGCACAATAGAGTAACTTCCTCTAATGTAGAGGAATTATTGTAATAGGAATTTAAGATTATGCTACAGCGGTGCTATTTAATGATTTTACTCGTCTTTATGTTAGCAAGCTGTTCGCATTTTGGTCATAGAAATCAGGTGTCCGAACCCGTATTAAAACAATCAAAAAGTAGTATGAAACAGCACAGAGCTGTAGGTATGTTTAATCAGATTGATATCAAAGGGCGAGTGAATGTTAGTTTACACACTGGTTACAAGAAGCCCGAGCTCGTTTTGACCGGTGATCCCAGAGATTTGGAGCAGGTTAAAACTGTAGTTACTCAAAGTACCTTATATATTAGTTTAGGCAATGGTTACCCGCAACACGGTGCGGTTCACGCTGAAATCCGCGGTCGGTTTCTTAACCGCTTTCAATATGAGGGTGCTGGTACGATAACGGGTGATAAACTTCACTCCAGTTATCTGGACTTGTTTTTGGCAAATGAGGGCACCACTCGATTAGGTGGTTCTTTAGGACTTCATACGTTAATGGTTGCGGGAAATGGATTAACTCAGATTAGTGGAATTACTAGTCGATATTTACAGGTTACTTTAAAAGGGAGTCCCAAGCTCCAGTTAACGGGCCAGGTAAATCTTGCCAAACTTCATGTTGATGGTGATGGATGGTTGAGTTTGTATTGGATTAAAAGTGAGAATTTGACCATAAGAGCTAAAAATCATTCAAGGATTAAATTAGCGGGTGTGGTGAATCGGTTGGATGTAGAATTGTGGGGCTATGCTCAATTTAAAGGCAGATATCTCCGGGCCCAGCGCAGTTTTGTTAAAACTCATGATCGAGCAGTAGCTGAAATCTCAACTTTAAATCATCAAAGCACCATGTCAACCGACTCGAGTGACATCTATTATTATAACATCCCGAACACCCGTGCTGATTTCATGGCTTATGATGGCTCGGTGTTAAACATGCGTGAATGGGATCAATACGATTTGCAGGATTACACCCGATACAACAAACAATTTCCATAAGTTTGGAAACATGTCCTCAGCATTGGCTGAGGCGTTTTTTTGAATTTATTTTCCCTATCCAGAGGATCGCTTAATAATATCCAGAATTATTAAATTTGCGTGATGGTATTTAATCACTAGAAAGTAAAATCGATAATGTAGGTAAATTTATTATAATTAAATTACTTATCTGAAAACAATCTAGCCTTTGTTAATGCATTGAATGATTGATTTTAAATCTTTATCCAATGGCAGCACATGAGCTGAGTTTTCCAGCCAGTGGATTGTTGTATTGGGTAGAGGGGAAAAAAGTTGCTCTACTGCGTCGACGTTTACCACGTGATCATTTCTTCCTAAAAATAAATCAACAGGACAAGAAGGGGCTACCCATTGATAGTGTTGCGCTAGCTGTAACATTTCAATAATAGTGGTGAGCGGTAACCTTCGGTATGCAATTTCAGCATGCTCATTCGTCATGAGATCGCCTGCTGCATTACGCATTTGTACAAAGCCACATAATTTAAGGACCTTAGCCAGCTTCATTAAAAAAGCTGCGTTCATGTGTATTTTTAAGGCTGGAGCAAGTAGGAACAGATGGTTAAGACTAAATTTTTTACTGAGTTCGCAGGCTAATAGTCCACCTAACGATAACCCCAGAACATCTACCTTTTCGTATGATTTGATGAGTGAAGAGCAGACATCGCTGGTAGCCTGAAACCAATCGGCAGCAGTTGCAATTGAAAATGCATTAATACTCTCAGCATGCCCCGGTAAAGCAGGGCAAATAATGGCATCATAATGTTTTATTTGTGGAATAAGAAAACGATACACTGCTGGTGTTGATGAAAAACCATGCAGTACTAATAAAGCTTTATCCTTCGCTTCCTGTTGCTTTGTTACAGGATGAAGCAAAGTTAAATCTTTATTGGTTAAAGCATTGAGTTGTCTGCCACGCAGCATATAGCGAAAATCATCTTTATTCATGCTAATTCCACCTATAATCCGTTTTTAAATATAGCTTATTAATAACTTGCGGGAAAGTATGTGTTTCATTTTAATGAATCTTAATCCTAGTGAGTTGGGCTATATTTTAAGAAATGGAAGGTTACGTTAAAGGAGATTAAGATGGCTATTTATTACGTGGTAGAAAGATATTCAAATGTTAGAGAATGCATTTATAAACGTTTAAGCGATAAAGANNAAAGATAAAGCTGAAAAACTTGCGAAAAGTCTTAAAGGAAAATTATACGAATGTTATGGGGATTTTTTAAATGATGATTGGAAAGCAAACTCAATTCTAATAAAGGATTATTCAAATAGTGATTCATAATTAATATAATTATTTGTATATGAGTAAAACTCCTATTCTATGTGATTTAAATTCACTCTAGTCTGATTTCTCTAATGTCTGCTATCTTTTAATTAATAGAATTGATTAAAAAGGCACGCACATGTCCAGTAATCCACCCGATATTAATAAGAACCCGGCAATACCGGCCAATAACCCTCTAAATCCGTCAAATGCTAATGTTGCTGCTCCAACTCCCGAACCGGAGCCGAATTTAGCGCCGCAACCGGATACTCCTGCTCCCACTGCTGTTAATCAAGCTCCTCCTCCTCAGCCCAAGCCCTCAGCAAGTCCTCAGGAAGAGCAGGAAGAAAAGAATAAACAAAAGGCTATGGATGAATATATAGAGCAGCTTAGTGAGATGGTAAAATCGATTAATCAATCCTTCACCAATTTAATCAAGCAACTCGGTACTATGGGTTTTAATGCGATTCAAAGCAGATTTGGTGGTTCTGATAATACAAATCAAGCTTCTCCTGCAGATCAAAATACTCCGCCGCAGGAGAACCCTCAATTAAACAGTAATCCCTCCAATGAGGGGAATAATCCTGTTAATCCAGTAGGAGATGCAGCAAATCCCGCTGATGCACCCGCTGCAACAAGTCAATCTCCCGCAAGTGCTAATGAAGAAAGCACACCTCCGGCTTCCGCTAATAATGATGTCAATCAGGCACCCCCTCCGGTTAATCCAGCAGAAAATGCAGCAATTCCAGCTGATGAACCCGCTGCAGCAAGTCAATCTCCTGCAAGTGCTAATACTGAAAGCGCACCTCCCGCGTCCGCCAATAGTGACGTCAATCAAGCCCCCCTTCCGGCTAATCCAATAGAAAATGTTGCGGGTCCTGCAGATCCCTCAGCTGAATTCAGTCAATCCCCAGAAAATGGAACTAATGCGATGGATGCATCTCCGGCGGTTGATAATGCACCAACCCCGTCACCTGCATCAGACAACAATGAGTCGAATAAGGTGGACACACCGACAGACCCAGCAGGCAATGCCCCAAGCCCAACAGAACCAGCGGCTATGGATAGTAGTCCATCTCCAGCAGATATAAATAATACAAGCCCTGCTGCGGGTCCTGCCAATCCAATTGATGACTATTCAAATGTGAACGCTCAGGCAATAGACACTGCGAGTAAGTCTCCAGCTAATGACTCACCTGCATCGGATAACCCTGGACCAAAATCCATGGCAGATGCAGGTGGGCCAAGCGCGAGTATGGTGAGCCAATTATCTCCTTTTCCCAACCTGCCGGTTTCGCCTAGTGATAATTTAGCGCAGAGTAATACGTCTTCCTATGATGCAACAACCCAAAAGCAAAATAACCCACCAGCGCCGGCACCTAACGAACCTGCGAATAACGTGCAACCTGGCGGGGAATTTACACCAATGTAATTGGGTTTTAAGTGTTTATCTCTCGAGCAACTTATGAGGCAAACTTTCGATTCGTCCTGCCTGCGTTACAGTCACGTAGTTAAGTTTACGCTGTAATTCACTAATGGTATCTGCGCCTGCATAAGTCAAACCAGACCTTAACCCGCCTACAATATCGGCAATAATGGCGTCTGCGTTATCTTTATAAGGGACTTCAGCAGCTACTCCTTCGGCTGTTTTCCATTCATGCATTTGTCCGAGAAATTCTTCCTGTGCTTCGCGCGAAGCCATCCCTCGGTATTGTTTAATTTTACTGCCATCGGGTTTTTGAATGATATCTCCGGGTGTAGGAGCAGTACCGGCCAGCATTCCACCAATCATTACGAAGTCTGCACCAAAAGCTAAAGCTTTAACGATATCACCGGAAGTTTTTATACCACCGTCTGCAACGATTGAGCGATCAGTTCGCGAACAATCCTGAATGCAGGTAAGCATGGGAACACCAAAGCCAGTCTTGATCCGAGTACTGCAAACCGATCCGCCACCAATACCTGCTTTAATAATATCGGCACCGCAAGAGGCTAAGTAGTCAGCTCCGGCATAAGTAGCGACATTTCCCGCCATAATACAGCGGTCAGCAAGCATTTTACGCAGATTTTTTAATGTTTTCCCCACATATTTCGCATGAGCATGAGCCACATCGACACAAAAATAGGTCGCACCAGCGTCACGTAACGCCTCAGCTCTTTGTAATTCTGCATCAGTACATCCCACAGACACAAAGACAATACCCGTACATTTTTTAAATTCCTCTATGTTTTCTTCGATGGACATAAAGCGATGTAATGCGCCCATGGCACCTTTACTGCTCATAAAATTGGCCATAGGGCTTTCAGTAATTGTGTCCATGTTTGAGCTTATTACCGGCAAATTTAAAGTCAGTTTTCCTAATCTGTCCATGCTGGTTGTTTCCACCACGCGTCTTGATTCGTGGTGGTTGTATGAAGGTACCATTAGAACGTCATCAAAGGTGATCGCTTGCTCGGTCATTTTTTATCCTCGTAAAACGCGTACTATAAATGCTCAGCAGCATAAAATGCAAGTCTTGAGCGCTCTCCACGAGTTAAAGTCATATGGGCGCTATGCTCCCAGTCCTTAAATCGGTCTACAGCAAAGGTTAATCCTGAGGTGGTTTCCGTAAGATAAGGTGTGTCAATTTGCTTAATATCACCAAGACAAATTATTTTACTGCCAGGACCTGCGCGGGTAACCAATGTTTTAATTTGTTTGGACGTCAGGTTTTGCGCTTCATCAATGATGATATAGCGGTTTAAAAAAGTACGGCCGCGCATGAAATTTAACGAGCGGATTTTAATTTTGTTCTGTAACAAATCCTGAGTCGCACTTCGTCCAAAACTCCCACCCACTTGGGAGCCATGCAGAACCTCCAGATTATCCATTAAGGCACCCATCCATGGAGTCATTTTCTCTTCTTCGGTTCCAGGTAAAAATCCAATGTCTTCTCCAACGGGAATGGTGACCCGTGTCATCAAAATTTCATTATAGCGATTTTGATCCATAACCTGGGTTAAGCCTGCGGCGATGGTCAGTAATGTTTTACCAGTACCCGCTGAGCCTTGTAAGGTGACAAAATCAATATCTGGGTCAAGCAGCAAGTTTAAAGAGAAATTTTGTTCCCGGTTGCGTGCAGTAATGCCCCATACTGAATTTTTTGTTTGGGTATAATCTCTGACCAGTTGCACCACTGCATTATTCCCATTGAGCTTTTTCACTATGGCTTGGAATTCATTATTTTCAGTACTGATGCAATCATTATGGTTCCATTGATTCACTAAAGGTCCTGTGACCTGATAGAAGGTCTTGCCACTTTCTTGCCAGGAGCTCATGTCTTTGGCGTGCGTATCCCAAAAGTCATTATCCAATATGTGTAAACCACGATGTAAGAGGTTAACATCATCCAAAACCTGGTCGTTGTAATAGTCTTCCGCTAAAATGCCAAGTATACCCGCTTTGATTCGAAGGTTGATGTCTTTGGAAATGATAACCACTTGCTTTTGACCGGCGTATTTTTTTTGTAGTCCTAAAGCGGTAGCAAGAATCGTGTTATCTACTTTATGTCCGGGCAAGGTCGATGGCACTATTTGATTAAAATCATCTGTTTGAAAAAATAATCGGCCGCTAGCTGGTCCATTTGTAGAGTTAATGTAGGTTGGGATTTGCAAGCCTGAAACGATTTGTTCATGAGAGGCGTTACTCATTAGTTCAACCAGCATTCTGTTGGTTTGCCTGACGTTACGCGCCACTTCTGAAGTACCGGTTTTATGACTGTCTAATTCTTCAAGTACTACCATGGGCAAGTAAATATCATGTTCGTCAAAATGATAAATAGCACTGGGATCGTGCATGAGAATATTCGTATCAAGCACAAACAGTTTTAATCCAGAATTGGTAGTATCCATAAATCACCCCATCGGCTATAGAAATATCTCCTGAATTAAACTTTTAAAAGTTTCAGGAGTCTGACTTTATTGTGACGTAGCTGTAGAAAACGTCAAGAACTATATTTCGTTAATATTAACTAAAATATTGTAATAAAACGCATTTTATGATTATGATTAATATTTTTTATTAAGCCTAAATAATCCTGGTCCACCATGATTTTAATAAGGAAGTTGAGTTTATGAAAATACAATCAATAACACTCCTGCTGTGTTTAACCTTAAATGGATTCATAGCCCACGCAGGAAATACACCCTCAACCGAATTGACCAAAGAAGGAGAAAAGGTAGCGCCTCAAAAGAGTACTTTAAAACAAATCATGCCGGAATTCCTTTACAGCTATATAGATTTTGATTTTGATTCCACAGAAGGCGGTAACTTTAATCGCTTCCAAGGGCATTCCAACGTTTATTCAGTAGGGGCTGACCATATTATCTTAACCCCCAGTATTATGGCTGGGCTTTACGTATTTAAAGTGGACAGCGATGTCAACTCTCAATTTTTCCTGGCACCGGAATCAGATAACTACTCCACTCAATCTATTCGCAACAACACCCTTTTTGGACACGTTCGTAAATCTTTTACCCCAAATTTCGATATTGATCTTGGGTATGGATACGGCCAGAATAAAATTGCTTCTCAAACGCTATTCTTCCCCAATCGGGTGAATCAGGTCATGGGGTACACTAGCCATCGCACAACCAATTGGTTTGGCAGCTTAAATGGATTTTATAAGACCTCTTGGGATAAATGGATGTTACGAGCAAATCTTGGCTTGTTATATAGTCGGATCAATGCAGGCCGGTATTATCTGAATCTACCCGCATTACAGACGGCACAACTGATTGCTCCATTAACTAATAAAGCAACGTATGTTTTTGAGGGAGCCGAGCTTTCTTATCAATTAACGCCACAATTTATTCCATTTATAAACGGCGGGTTAATTCAGGTTGCGGGTTTCTCAAACAGTCGCCCTCTTGTTACTCCTCTATTCAATGGTTCTTTACCACAACTGAATCTGGATCAAAACGGTTACAGAGTTGGCGGGGGGATAACCTATCTTTATAAGCAACTGGTGTTACGCCTAGAGCAAAAATACTACAATGCAGGAAATAACTATAAAAGTAACCAGACCATTGTTGGTTTAGAATACCATTTTAGTTAATTTCAGGCATGCGCGGAACGTATCCTTTCTTATCCAGGCTTAATCATCCTAAATGGGTAGAGCTTAGCCTGGGTATATTGTGCACAATCATCATTCTTTCTATTGAGTTTTTTCGCATTCCTGTGGCTTACCCAATAATTAACCATTTAGATGGTCGCATCTACGATCAAATCATCAACTTGCAATGGCGACCTCACCAAAGCAGCGTCAAGGTTGTTATCATAAATATTGATGAAGAGTCGGTTCTAAAGGAAGGTCGTTGGCCTTGGCCGCGAGACAAAATGGCAAATCTCGTCAATAAACTCAAACAATATGGTGTGGTGAGTGTGGGTATGGATATTGTCATGTCCGAGCCTGAAATTAATTATGCTACTGGTCTAAAAAATAAATTAAATCAATTAAATCTGGGCGCGGATATAAAAAATCCGGCTTTATTGCATACATTGGATAAAATTGCCCATGAAGTGGATAATGATCAAACATTTTCCCGCGCGTTACTCGAACAAAATGTGGTATTAGGATTTTTATTTCACCATAATCCAGAGGTGAGAACTGGAGCACTACCCCCTCCGTTGCTCAATGCAAACGGGCAACCCATTGATGCAGCATCGTATCCCTTTTATCAGTTTCAAGGGTATAACGGCGTTTTACCTCCATTTATTGATGCGGCTAAGAAAGCAGGTTTTGTAACGAATTTACCAGATGATGATGGAACCATTCGCCATGCTTATATTTTAGCAAGGTATGGTGACTATCTATATCCCAGTTTATCTCTTGCTGTCGCTATGAATTATTTACTTACGGATCAAATTGAATTAATGACTCGGGAGGGTAGTCTATTCGGCATTAAGCTGGATGGCACGTTTATCCCAGTGAACCCCCATGGACAAATTCTCATTCCATTTTGGGGTGGCCCTGGAACTTTAGATTATTATTCTGCCGCTAATATTCTACAGGGCAATGTAAATGCTAAAGAACTGGAGGGCAGTATTGCTATTGTTGGATCCTCTATGGCGCTCCTTGCCGATATTCATCAAACTCCGGTTGCCCAACTATTTCCTGGTGTGGAGATGGTTGCGAACATGGTTCAGGGAATGGTGAGCCAACAACTGATTACTGAGTATACGTGGGACTCTTATCAGGGGCTTATGTATTTGCTGCTTTTTGGTATCTTTTTTGCGGTTGTGTTTTCTTATGTTGATGTAATGAGTAAATTTATCATTACGTTAATTACTCTTGGGGTGCTTGTATCAGGGGGTATTTATTTATTTATCAATCACAGTTTGTATGTGCCGATTGCTCTATTAATTATTTTGATCCTCATACAGGCGTTGGTGAGTTATAGCTACTCTTACATAATGGAAAAACGACAAAAGAAAAGAATCAGTGATTTATTTGGCCAATACGTGCCTCAAGAGTATGTTAAGGAGCTAATAGATTCTCCAGAGAATTTCAGCATGGAAGGGCAAACGCGTGAGATGACAGCACAATTCACCGACATTCGTAATTTTACTTCAGTAAGTGAGCAACTTAATGCACAAGGTGTTAAGGATTTGCTGAATACTTTTTTTACCCCAATTACTGAAATAATTTTTAGTCAACGGGGCACCGTGGATAAATATGTAGGGGATATGATTGTCGCTTTTTGGGGGGCTCCTGCGGTTAACACGGAACATGCTTATCATGCAATTCTGAGCTCCTTAATCATATTTAAACAGTTACCAGCGATTAATGCTCACCTTAGCGAAAAAAATCTTCCTCATGTGACAATTGGTATTGGATTAGCGAGCGGTTTAATGAACGTTGGGGACATGGGCTCCGAGTTTAGACGAGCCTACACCGTTTTAGGGGATACGGTTAATTTGGCGTCGCGCTTACAGGATTTAACTAAATTTTATCAGGTGAATATTCTGGCAAGTGATGTAACCTATTTAAATCAAAAGGATTTTTTCTGGCGACCAATTGATAAAATAACCGTAAAAGGTCGTAAAAGTGCATTGACTATCTACGAACCTCTGGATATTGTGGTAGATGTGTCTCAAGAACGCATTAGTGAGGTCGAGAGCTATCAACGTGCGTTGGAAGAGTATTATGCACAAAATTGGTTGGAAGCAGAGAAACAATTTGCAGGAATGATGCACCAATTTCCTGATTGTTATCTTTATAAACTGTATTATGAACGAGTCATAAATTTTATAAAAGAGCCTCCTGTTCAACCTTGGGATGGGGTCTATAGACATAATCAAAAATAATCACTGGTTTGTCCTATTTATAGAGGCAATATATTTTTTTTAATATAATGGTACACTAATCTTCAGTCGAATTTTTAACAAGGATGAATAATGGCTAAAAATCTGTTTAAAAAAATAGTTTTAATGGGCGCAATGAGTTTGTTCGTGCTTTTTGCACCTCTGTCGATGGCGAAAGAACAATCAGACTCTGCTGAAATTATTATCAGTTTGTCCTCTGGAAAAGGTCATCAAATACGCCCTTGCCCGCATCCCTCGTTGTTCGCATATTGCACCTTAACCATTAGTAGTGGAACCGGATTTACTGGCGCAATACAAATAACAAATCAATCTTCCTCGATTACTGCTACTAATATTAGAGCAATAATTCCGGCAAGTTTAAGTGGGATTGTATTTGCGAACCCACCTGCTTCAATTAACCTGGCGCCAGGTGCCTCAGGCAATTTATCATTTACTGCCAGTGGTAACGAACCTCCGACTTTAATTGAGGTACGGGGCGATAATACACAGCCAGGATATTTTTATCTTGAAATTCTTCCTTGATCAATAATCCATGTTTTTAGGGGTTAACACTAATTTAAAGTCAGAGGTGATATGAAAAGATTAATTATGATTTGCTTGTTATTTGGCGTTAGCAATGTGTTTGCTGACTCAGTGGCTAAGGTATTATTTGCTACAAATAAAGTTGTAGCCAGTAGGAATGGTACCGAGCGCACGCTTACTCGAGGTTCTTCATTGAATGCTGGCGATACCATCATTACTGCTGGTGGTGCCGCTGTGAATATAAAATATAACAATGGAACCTTAGTCAATCTGGGGGAGAATTCTAATTATAAAATATTAGCGTACACTCCAAATCAGGAAACACAGATTAAGGCAGAGTTGAATTCGGGAAAGCTTAAATTTAAAACCCAGGGTAAAGTTAAAGAGACTTTAAAAACGCCCGTAATGGCTCTGGCAATTCTTGGTACTGAAGTTTCAGTTTACGTACCTAAAAATAATAAGACTTATGTATCCGTTCAGGAGGGTAAGGTTAAGGCAGCTGGCAGGGTTTTTGGCCCTGGGAAAAATTTCCTGATTACTCCTGAAGGTATTGTTGACGCACCATTCCCTGCAGCTGGCCAAATCAGTACTCCAGCAGGTGCAGAAGGTACCATATCAGCAGATACGAGCTCTTCACAACAAGGCGCAAGCGCGCCAGCAACAACTGAAACTCAGGAAGTTGCAGCTGAAAATCCAGCAACCAGTATTATTGCCACAGTGGCCCAAGTAGCTGATGCGGGGCAAAATGTTGGCAGTTCCGTTGCAACGACCAATGCGAGTGCTGCAGCAGTTGCGTCAGCTGAAACCCTGGCTGTATTATCTATTGTTTGCTTGTAATTTCTTAATGTTCTAATACGCATCCTGCGTGTTAGAACATTTATTCAAATCCTGCCTTTATGGCTTTTCTTTTAACTTCTTATTTCAAATTTTAACCAAATATCATTATATGTTTACATAGACTGTAATTTTCATATAAGTTATTTAGGCCAACATGGTTTTATTTGAAATGAATTAAAAGGAATTTTATATGCCTGACTCGAATGTCAAAACATCATTATCACCCGCGCAACAGGATTTTATCGAAGCAAGTATTGCTCATCTGATAAGCTTTCCTAGCGATCCCGATGAGTTGAAATCTATCAGCCAAAATTTGGCGAATTGTCTTCTTGGCAGAATAAACTCAGACTCTCTAAATGATGATTTCAAGCAATTACTTGAAATAGTGAGTAAACCCTCTGGGTTTCTTTATAAACTCGAAAATCTTGGAGTTCAAACGTTAACTAATGAGGATGTTCAAAATTTTATTTTAGATTTAATTATGAAACAGTTAGACCAGTCAGCAGAAAAAGCAAATATAAAAATCGAATGGCCAATAGACGAGTTACGGAAGATGTTAAAGGCGCTTGATTCCAGTCAAGAAGTGTTTTTAAGCGATAGGGTTAAAATCGTTACTAACCATCCGCAAGAGTTAATTGCCGATCCGGAAAAAATTTATCATGCAGACATCCGCCTCGATGAGCCCAATCGAAAAACCACTGTTACTATTAATATTCAAGTAGAGGCGGAAACCTATAAGGAAGAACTTATCTTGCATGACTCTAATAATTGGGAGGTAACAGCGATTGTAGCCGGTGTGATGATGAAGGCAGAAGAAATGGCATTTGAGTATGCGGTACGTTACCTGCAACAATTCAACATTAGTTATGGATCAAAGTTACTGCAATCCGCAACCGATTTATTAAAAAAGATTGTGACTGATAAAACTTATTTAAGCCTGTTAGCAGCAAAAAAAATTCATCTTTATCCGTTTTTTTTAATTAAGGAGGAAAGTCTTTCCAATCTTATGAATTGTTCCATTAAATATTTAATTAGAAGTAGTTTGCTTACTGTCACACAGGCAAGTCAATTAAGAAAAGAAACAGTCACAGTACTCACACACCCACTTTATTTGTCATTATTTAAAACTTTAAGGCTAAGGTTGGCTGACCTGATGGTTATTAACAGGGAATCCGCTAAAATTTTGACCCATCCTGCCATAACCCAATTGGTTCAGGCCAATAGGTTATCATTTAAACAGGCAAAAGAGTTCTCTATTGATATCTTAAATTTATTTGATCAAAGCATGTTTGCTGAGTATTTACTAAAAGAAAGTACGGATGTGAGTTTTTTAGTTCAGCTGACAGCGGAGCACTGCCAACTATTAATTCATCCAGAAATAATAATGCAGATTAAAAATCAATTGATGACACCAGCCGAATTATTTTCATTAAAAAAACCAGCTTTGGAAAAGATAATTGATTCTAATAAGAATCAAATGACAAACCAGGATCGTACCTTGCCTCAACATACCAAGTATGATCATGGCTTTTTTGACCAAAAAGAAAAAGATAACCCCGATAATTATCTAGTGAGTAAATTTAATCATCTATAATTTATAATGATCCATTAATTCAGGTGCGCAAAATTTCACTAATTAATGGATCGTCCTTATAGTCAGCAGGGTTGACCAGGTTTTTTATAGCGGGATAAAAATACAGTGCCACAGCTATAAGCCAAGGGGAGTAGTGGTGTTTTTTCTCCTTTATAATTTGTTCCGCAATAGCCTCCTCTGATTCAAAATCGGTTGCGTCATCAACAAATAACAACGCCTTTTCAAAGAGATGCACCACTTTATTTAGTTTAAATTCTTGCAGCATCAGTTCAACCTGCTCAATGAGGAAGTCATAGTATTGCTGTTGTTTTTTTTCCAGAATTCTAGTTAAATCGTGGAGATTTGAGATGGGCTGAATAAAATGAAGATAGCCAATAATCAGAAGTAGTTCTTTATATTTTTCATTAATAAGAGCTGATTTTAATTGAGAATTGTTACATTTATGAATTAAAGAAAGTATCTGTGCCAATTTAATTTCTTTATCCAGTATCATTTGGCGAATAATTTTTTTATCTGAGTCTTGAAAGTTATTCCTGATTAAATAAGGAACGATGATTTCATGGTATTTATCTGATTTATAAAATAAGGAAATTAAATATTTTTTGCTTTTTTTTGCTTTTGATTTGGTAAGAATGGTAACAAATAATGGAGTAGTCACGCTGGGGTCTGCTTGCAACATACCTATCCAATGATCACTGTAAGTTGCCAAGCACTCTCTAATACTACTGGCATACTTATTCTGTTTTAATTGGGAAAAAAGATAGGGTAAGAAAACAGGATTTTTTAATGATTTAATTGTAATAATGAGGTGCTCTTTCAGCTCTTTATCTTGCGTTTCCAACAGAGGGAGCATGCTGGAAATAATTTGAGTATCTATCCAACGCTTATTTAATTTTCGAATCCATTTTAATCCATCTATTTTATCTGCAACATGTGGCGATGACAGCTTGTCTGGAATCAATGCAATACAGGTATTCAGAACCGCCTGGTTTTTATTTTTCAATCCTCCATCAATACATGCGCTTAATAAATCATCACGATGTGTGGTATTGATTAAATCAAGAATGCTGTAAAAATCTTCCTGACTAAGTGATGCTAAAAATCTGACTGCACTGTTTTTGATTAGGTTACTGCTATCATTTTGGATATAACAATAACTAATTTTTCGGTATTCACTCCAACCATTCTCTTGGGCTTTGCGAATGATGAATTGGATAATATTATCCGGCGGTTTTTTGTCGAGTAGGGATAAAAAATAGCTTCTGGAAAAATCCGGGTTGAGCTGGTATATGTATTGAACCGAAAAATAGGAGTCTTTATTATTCAATAGTTCAATTCGTTCCTTTAATTTATCCTCAATGGTTTTATTACTGATAATTGATATCGACTTTTCGTTAAACAAAGAATATTTAATTAATAATTCATTAATGTATCGGTAATATTTTTTATTGGTATTTTTAATAATAATTAACCAAAGTAGGGCAAGAGTTATCAATCCAATGGAGACAGATTTAAGAAAAGAATCTTCAGTGATAAATAATCCGAATAAAATGAGCCCTCCGGTTATCAATTGCCCCATTGGTTCAAAGAACCCTTTAGCTCGAGCATGGCCTTTTAGCCTTTGTGCGGGACTTAACACTTGAAACATGGCAAAATAATAGGGATCGTAAGCGGATAATTTTATGCCCTCAAAAATAACAATATAGATGCATAAAAAATAAAGGGACTGATCATAGTTGCTGATAAAGAAATAAAGAATCATGCTTAAAAAAACAAATATGGGCAGGGCCGATAACATGCGTCTTAACCCTAATTTTTCCTCAATTTTGGCACTGAAAATCACCTTAAAAAATAATGCTAAAAGTCGACCACTGGCGAGAATTATTGCCAAAAGTTGGGCAATTTCTTCAGTGTATTGGTCACTCGCTTTAATTTCATCTAAAAACAAATATTCACTAAAATAAACGGCGATCGAACATAATAGGCCAAGACTGCAAATGGAGAACATTAATTTTTTCTCTTCTTTAACTGCTTTATTTTCTGAGGTGGTGACATGATGGGATAGTGAGTGTTCATTGGACGCTATCTTTTCTTTATTATTCTTCAACATAATAGCCAGGAAAATATTCGCTAATGCAAAGAAAATCATGCTTAGTAAAAGTAATGATTTTAAGAGAATTAGTTTGAACAAAATACCTGCTAATAAATAACCCACTAATTTGGAAACCAAATCTCCGCTGCTCATTATTGGAAACAGGCGTTTACTTTCTCGAACGCTATAAATCTGCGATGCCACCCCCCAAAAACTCATGCTGTTTAGAAAATAAATGAGATAAAAAGCTGAAAATATTGCAATAATAGCGACATGATTTTCGTTTACGAGAGCAAAATAAAAGCCACAAAGACTTAGGGTAGAAAATATTAAGGTGACATAATAAGTTTGGGCGACACCATAGTGGTGTTCCAGATAGCCATATAGATAATTAAACAAAATTACTAAAAAGCTTGCAGCAATAAAGACGATATATAATTTTTCAATTGGCACTTCATGAATAAATGTAGCGCTGATTGCTATATAAAAAATCGATAATGCCACCCCGGATAAAAATTGGATGACAATAATAAGAGCAATGGTTTTAAACTCAGAACGCTCAATATTAAGCATGTATAATATTTTTTCTTTATTATTCATAATGCTCCAGCATTATCCAGAGTGAGGTATGTTGTGCGTTTTATTATTTCTTAATTCGTTGATCATTTTATTTTGCCGTGCCAGCCTGCCGCACAGGGTTTGAACAATGCCTTTAAGTATTGAAACATCCGTTTCAAGTAGTTCGTAAAACTGCCATTGATTGAGTTTAAGAAGAACACTATCAAGAACGGCTGTGGCTGATGCAGTCCTTTTCTCACTGGATAATAAGGACATTTCACCAAAAAAATCTTCAGAACCTAAGCAGGCAAGCTCATGATCCCCGTCATGAATCCGAATGAGCCCCTCTTTAATCAAATATAAATTGTTGCCTTCTTCTCCCTTGTGAAAAATAACCTGATCTTTGGTAACCAGTTCTTCTTCAATTACTTCAGCAATGCCTATTAGCCGCTCTTCACTAATGTCAGCGAATAAATCAACCGATTTTAATAAAAATACTTTCTCGATAATAAGCATAATGTACCTTTATTTAAATTCAAAAGACTGGCCTTGAGTGACAAAACCTTTGAAGCCATCTTTTTTTGCATCTGGCAAAGCAGAGTTGGAATAACCATACAGCCACATTTTATTTTTTATCTCGTCATCCAGCTGGCACAGTTGTTCGTAACGTGCATGTTGGCCGCTAAAACCGGATGTTTCACAATCCTGAAAGATGATATCGGCTTTGTTATATACAGTGAGCAAAGAATCGGGGGTAAAGCGGGCATCGGTAGTTATGAATATTTTATGGTTATTCAATTCAATGAAGAGACCGTAACTGGGCAAATAATGACCATTGTTCGAGGTGTGATGGGTTTTAATCAACGTAAATTTGTAATTACCCCAATAGAAGGTATCGTTGGTAATGTCAGGAGTTTCGAAATAGGTATCCAGGTGAGCCTGCTCTTCCTCTAATGATGACATGCCGGCAGATAATGCATTGTCCCAAAGAGTTTTTTTTTGGTCAGGACTAACATAGAGCTTGGGACGACGCTTTTCCTTGAAATAATTAGTAAAACCAAACCATTCAAGACCTCCTATGTGATCTGAATGTAAGTGGCTTATATAAACCGCGTCCATGTCTTTATGAGTATAACCCTGTGCCAATAAGGAATGACGTATATCTGAGCCGCAATCAATCAACATATTACTGCCATCATCACTTTCAATGATCATATTCGCTTGAAAAAGATCTTTGCCTAAAGTCATAAAGGAATATACGCCTAAAAATAGTAGTTTCATGGAATTGCCCTTTTACCCACGGAATTGTTAAATAACAGTTTTGCCTTAGTTATTCTTACAGTATATACCAATATAATAAGTTGAAAGTATTGATGAAAATTGAAATGGTTGAATAAAGTGGGGCGAAATGGAATTAACACTATTTGATATGCAACAATTTTGGGAGTCAGGCTTAAATGGTTATTGAACTGTGCTCAGATCATGCGATCATAGATCAAAAAATATTCTTTATGATCTTTTTGTGATATTGTGGGTTTTTTTCACCCTGTGAATTTGATGCAAGAATATCTGATAACTCTTTCTTCGGACAAACATACGCTTCATTCAATAGATGCAATTAAGGCTCAATTAGCCAAGGTATCACATAATCGAGCTGTGTCATTGTATTTTACCTCGTTTAATCGATTAACGATGGAATTTATTAATGAATTAATGGGTAATCTACCCCCAAATGTTCATGGAGTTAATATTATTTCTTTACTCAATTTCGCAAGAATTCCTTTTGTACATCGATTATTTTCTTCTCTTCCTTTACAAATTAAATATGTCAGTGCTGATAGTTTGTGGGATCACATGACGATAGGGGACGAGGAAGAAAATGAAGAACAGTTTGCTGAAGGTATCACTAACCTTTTTAAGGCTCTTCCGAAACATGTAACTAAATTCAGGTTCAAAAAAAATCGTCTGGGCATGCACCCAGATCTTCTCTCAATAATTTTGGCAGGATTGCCCTATATTCATTCCTTGGATTTGCGAGATAATGAGTTGTTAAATATTCCTGAAGAATCATGGCCTAATATATGGTCACACCTATCAGAAAGTGTTTCCGAATTATTGCTTAATTTTAAATGTAATAATCCAGATTTAACATTCTTAATAGATTCAAAACAAAAAAAAATCCTTAGTACCCTTCCATTACAAGTCAAAACCTTGGGGTTGGAAATAAACGATTTTATCAATCTGATCCAGGAGGAATTAAACGTTGTGCTTTCGTGCCTTTCAAATCATGTAAAAACGCTTCGCTGGTTTCCAAGTAAAATAGGAGACGGGTTAGAGCCTATTATTAAAGCAACACCCCCATCAATTACTACTTTAGATCTGAGTGATTTCTCGTTAGGTGTTTTCGGATTTGAAGAAATATTGAGATTGGTTAGTGCAATTCCTAGTACAGTAACAAGCCTAAATCTGGATTATAACGCACTTAATATTCTATCAACTCAGCAGTTAGGGGAGCTAATGGCTGCAATCCCCCATACAGTCACTCAAATAAGTTTAAGAGGTAATCTGCTTTTTAAAAATAAAAATCTGGTGCAGCATGAACAACTTCTTGAAACCTTAAAGCTTTATAATACCGATGGACATAATACCGATGGACGGCTTCTTTTAGAAAATAATGCCGAGAATCATATGTTGCTCGCAGCAATTCCTCTTGTACAAATGGTAATAGACCGTAGATTACCGGTAGAATTGGCTTATGAGATAAGCCAATTTTTAAAACCTAAAAAGCCCCGTTTTTTTTATGAGTTATATACAAAATTGACTTCTAGAAAAACGCAAAATAATTATCCACCCACTCAGGAAGAAGGTTCACTTATTAATCTAAATCATTTTCAATGAAACGACTTCTTCCAGAGTTTTAATTTTAGCGTCTAACTCCCATTTTTCGGCAGGAATATTATCAATTTTATCTCGAATTTTATCTTCAATTACTCTTCTAATTTTACTTGAAATTCCTACTTTTAACACGAGCAAGAAAATATCTAAACTTAAGGGCATGGAAAGGGGATCGTTAATTTTTTTAAATATATGGCTGGAATTATAAATTAATACCCCCATTGTGATTAAATTGAAAAGCTGATTACCGTAGTTGCAAAGTTTTAATAATTCCTCTTTTTGCTTTAATTTGTTTTGCTGCTTTGTTACAAGGCATAGGTTTAGGTATGGAGTAATTGCAGCGCCTTTTATTACCCTCCTATGATTCTGGATCTCCGAAAAATCTTCGGTTTTTATATTAGATAATTCGGCATTAAATTGCTTATTTACCAACATTAGAGAGGTTAAAGATTCCGAAGGTAAGAATGAAACTGTAAGCAACCTGAGGTCTTTAGGTAAAGTAATAAAATCCAAATTTTGAACATCATTATCGCGCCAAAACTTTNNTTTTAATCTGATTAAATACTTTTTTAATTTTTTGAATGAACTGAAACATAAATTATCCTTAATAAAGTTTGTGAAAAACAAATGGCTTTTTAACTAAGTGGCATTAAGTGCTCTTCGCTCCATTTTAAAGGTTTTATTGTGAAAAACAATTAAAGCAAAAAAGCCCATCATGAAAAGAAAAACCCCGACATAGTAAAGATTTGAGTGATCAATAATTCTCCCCGAATAGGTCCCCAAAAAGGTGAAGCAAAGCAGGATTAAGCTTCGAACTGCTGATGCTGACCCCCGACAGTCATCAAAGCATTGTAGTGCTCTTGAAGTGGTTCCACCCCATAAAAGAGCGGAGCTAAGAACAAAAATACCAATAACCAGGGCGTTAAACATTTGATTTTCCGTCCATTGATAATATTCGCCTGTTAGAAGCATTACACTACTGGCTATTGCGAGTTGAATACCTATTAGAATAGTCTTTTCGACTCCGAATAGTTTAAATAAACGAGAAGCCAGCAATGAGCCGAAAACAAATCCAGTTGAAGAAAGCATGAGTAGAATCCCCATTTGGTCGGCAGCCAAATGCTTGTGATCAAAATAAAATGGCGCAACGGTCAGAAAACACCACTCTCCTGCATTTAATAAACCAAAAAGGGTGATATAGGATACAAAAGTTCGATTTCTTATGATGTGGCGGTAGGTAATCAAACGTGATTTTAGTAAAGGTGTGACTGTTTTTTTAGGTAAGTTGGGCATTTGCCCCGGCAATAAAATCATGAGGGTACATAAAACAAAAGCATAAGCTGCTATGCAATAAAGATTGGTCTGCCATCCATAACGTACGTCGATTGCGCCACCAATAGCTGGTGCAAATAGAGGTAGAATGGCAATAATGGTTCCTATCCAGGACATAATGCGTGCCCCTTCATCTTTGGGAAACAAATCCTGGATTAAGGCCCAACCTGCA
The DNA here is from genome assembly GCA_002352055.1 of Legionellaceae bacterium UBA2794. GTDB lineage: Bacteria > Pseudomonadota > Gammaproteobacteria > Legionellales > Legionellaceae > Legionella. The sequence goes on along the minus strand of DEHS01000017.1, from coordinate 13,555 downwards.
ACCGGAACCACAACAGCTCCTATACCTTGTGAAAAACGACAAAAAAGTAACAAATTAATGGAAGTGGCCCATAAACTTAAGACAGAACCTAAGAGGAAGAACAGCATTCCTAATAACAAGGTAGCTCTTCTACCTAACTGATCGGCTATTATTCCCCAAATGAGAACAGTTACAAATTGCCCTGCCATGTACACAGAGATGAGAAGTTTTGCATTATTTGAGGAGACATTAAAGTCATGAGCAATTTGAGGCAAGCTCGGCAAAATAATATCCGTGGCAATCGACGTGAGGATCGATGTAGCAATAACGATAAATAGTTGGATATTACGGTTTTGCATATTGCGCGCTCTTACCTCTTGCTAACATTTATAATAAAAAATTCCACCAAATTGTAACTGATATTTGGCTAAAAATATATCAAAATGAAACAACAACTCTCTGCAACTACATGTTCTGGATCTACTCTTAATTAGTTTGCAAATAAATCTTCGTTGCGAAAGAAGTGAAGCAATCCATACAGGGTTTAACAAAGACTCTATCTTGGGCTCCTTCGCTAATGCTTTCAAGGACGCGTCTTATGCAATAGATAAAATTGTTCCCAGATTCAGAGCGAATAGTAGTTAGGTTGCGGAGTTTTCCTATACTGCCTGTAGTACTTCACTCACATGGCCTTTAACGCTGAGTTTTCGCCATTCTCTTGTCAGGATCCCATTAGGATCAATAATAAAAGTGCTACGTTCAATGCCACGGACTTCTTTGCCGTACATGGACTTCATTTTAATCACGTCAAATAACTGACATAACTCTTCGTCGCTATCACTAATTAAGTCAAAAGGAAAATTTTGTTTTGCTTTAAAGTTTTCATGAGATTTCAAACTGTCGCGTGAAACACCAAATATAACCGAATTTAAGGCCTCAAATTGGGAGTAAGAATCTCTAAAATCCTGACCCTCTGTCGTACACCCGGGGGTGGCATCTTTGGGGTAAAAATACAGGATCACAGTTTTACCTTTATAATCACTTAAATGCCCTTCCAAACCGCCAGTAGCTTTGAATGCAAAATCAGGTACTTTTTGTCCTATGTCCATGAAATCTCCGAAGTTATTTATTTTTCATAATGCGTGATCGATCTCTCTGCCATTCACGATTTTTGATGGTGTCTCTTTTATCATGTTCCTTTTTACCACGTGCCAAAGCTATTTTTACCTTAATTTTATTTTTTTTCCAGTACAATGAAAGAGGAACAATGGTATAGCCCTGACGCTCCACACTACCGATTAACTGACTTAATTCTTTTCGATTTAACAGCAATTTCCGTGTCCTTATTGGATCAGGAATAGAATGAGTTGAAGCGGTTTGCAGCGGTTGAATTTNNAATGCCTCACCGTATTTAATGATGACATGCGCATCAGACAGGTTTATTTTTCCTGCGCGCAGACTTTTAACTTCCCAGCCTTCCAAGACAAGGCCTGCTTCGAATTGGGTTTCAATGAAGTAGTCAAAACCGGCTTTTTTATTCAATGCAATGCTTGAATCCGATGGTTTTTTAGTAGTCATATGACGCCTGGATCAATTAAAAAATCTATTATAACTGATGTATATGCAATTGAGGATTTGTTTCTGGACTTAAATTCACCTTGAATAAGGGCGTTAAGCCCTTATTTGGGAAAGCGTTCGTCTTTATAATCTTGCGGTAATTGGGGATAAACCCGCTCTAATTGCTGGTTAACCGCTACCCGGTCGTCAAAGACAAAACAGCTTCCTTCCCAGAGAGAGTTATCCTGAGGCATTTTTTCAATGTAATTCAATATTCCATCCTGTAATTGGTAAACATTCGAAAATCCTTGCTCTAAAAGATAGGCTGTTGATTTTTCACAACGAATTCCTCCCGTGCAGAACATGGCAATCTTTTTATCTTTTTTATCGCTCAAATGTTGTTCTACATACTCCGGAAACTCTCTAAAGTTTTCGGTATTGGGATTTATGGCATTTTTGAAAGTGCCTAATTCAAATTCGTAATCATTGCGTGTATCAATAATAATTACTTCAGGATCTTGGATCAGTTCATGCCATTCCAACGGATCGAGATGAACCCCAGTAATTTTAAGCGGATCAACACCACCCACACCCATAGTTACAATTTCTTTGCGAATTTTAACTTTTGCTTTATCAAAAGGATTTTTATCATCAAACGTTTCTTTAAATTTCAAATCTTCAAAACGAACATCTGTGCGTAAAAAATGATAAAAAACATCCATTTGCGAGCGAGTGCCGGCAAAGCCCCCATTTATCCCTTCAAATGCCACAATGAGCGTTCCTTTTATGCCAATTTCTCGCATTTTATCTAATAAAGGTTCTCTCAGGGTTTCATAATCCTCTAAAGAGACAAATTTATAAAAAGAGGCAATTACTATTTCTTTCACGTGACGACCTAAAAACTAATAGAATAATTAGCAAAACTTATCATTTACTCACAATTTAATCAATAGGAATGAATTAAATGCACTATTTGCTAAAAATAAACCCAATAATGCATGCTCATGAGGAATGCGTTGACAAAAATTTAAGACCAATTGTAATCTTAAGGTCAAGCTGTGGTTATTTTGTCTTCTGCACGCTGAAATTCAAGGAGAGTATATGTTCCATCACAACAGGATGTGCAAGTGGTTATCACTTATCTTATTTTGTATTCCATTCTTTAGTTATGCATCCATCCCGGTAAAATCGATGGTTGTTTTTGGTGATAGCCTGTCTGATATAGGTAACACCACCCGGTTACTTAAAAGTTTACGGCAGGAAGAAAATCCGGCATTTATCGTCGCTCCTTTTAAAATTTTCGTAATTAATAAGATGGTCGATTTTGCGAATGATTACTATGTGCCACAGATGGTTCTCGATGCAGGAATTAATATCGTTAGTAACTTTTTTGATAAAGAACTTGCTCCCTACATAGTCAATTTGGTCGCAAAAGTGAAGCTGGTGCCTCTATTACCAGGACCTCCTTATTGGGAATCCCGATTTTCGAACGGTCGCGTCTGGAATGAGTATCTTGCAGAGATGTTCCATCTCCCCCAAAACGATGAAGATGTCTATTTAAATAAATCCTTTGGTGGAAGTTGGGCCTCCTCTTATGACTATCAACTAACGGTTTGGAATTTAATCCGACATCCTTTAGGCACCATTAAGACCCTGATTGTAGGTAAATTAATTCCTCCAAGTCTTGGTTTGACCGTTCAGGCGTATTTATTAGAGCATGAGTTGTTAAATAAAGAGTCGGTCTATTTTATCTTTTCAGGCAGTAACGATTATCTCAATGTTCTGTTATTTGAAGATAATTATAATTCGACGATAATGAGCACATACGTAGATAATGTATTGGATAATCTAAGCGCATCAATAGTGAAGCTTGCCAATTCAGGGGCCAAACGCTTTGTAATCATGGGTATTCCACATATAGGTGATACACCTAGGTACTCCACTCTCCCTCTCGATCGCCAAGTGCTAAATGCAGCAGCAGACCAGCATAACGCTCGATTGCAGAAATTAATCTTAATGTGGCAAAAACAGTATCCTGAAGCCGATTTTCTCTTTATTGACATTCAGGAATACCTGGCTCGTGCGTTTAAAGACCCTCAAACGTATGGGTTTAATAATATTACTGAGCCTTGTATTGATGTTAAATTCCCCATGTTTAGTGCATTAGCGGATTCTCCCTTTGCGCGAAACTATGTCCTGCATTATGCTCAGGTATTGCAATATCGTGATAAAAATTTCTCTGGAATAGATAAAAATTATCACATGTGCGATGCACCGGATGGTTATTTGTTCTGGGATGAGATTCATCCAGGCACTCGTGCTCATAATTTGCTTGCCTATGAAATTTGTACCTCTATGAAAACACACGGATATGATGTTAATTGTCTGGTGCCAGGTAAAGTGGCATAAAACATCCCTTTGCCTGAACAATCCCTCATGATTGTTCAGGCAAGTTCACTTTAAAATAAATTGCTTTAGTGATTTATTTATGTTTATGGCATAATTGCCCTTTTTTGTTGATATACTCTATATGATGAATGTAAGTCTTTTGTGCAATCTAAATGTTGCTTACAAAGCTGTTATTGAGCCCAATGGGACATCATTAAATAAAGGCGGATATCTTAAGCAAGCGTTTGACGCGAGGAGCATATATTATGTGCGGAATTATGGGTGCTGTCTCAGAAAGAGATATTAGCAAAGTATTGTTGGAAGGATTACGGCGTTTAGAGTATCGTGGTTATGACTCTGCTGGTATCGCTGTTATTGATAGCGATTCCAGACTTAAACGAGTAAGAATTCAGGGTAAAGTGCAAAACCTTGCTGATGCCATGCAGGAAACCGCAATTTCCGGTAATACGGGTATAGCTCATACTCGATGGGCGACGCACGGTAAACCTTCAGAACAAAATGCTCACCCTCACCTTTCTCATGGCCAAATTGCTTTAGTGCACAATGGCATTATAGAAAATCATGATTTACTGCGTCAACGCCTTATTTCCAGTGGCTATTCGTTTACCTCTGAAACGGATTCTGAAGTTGCTGCTCATTTAATTCATTATTATTTTTCACAAACAGAGGATTTATTACGAGCCGTACAAACCGCGGCGGAAGAAATGCACGGCGCTTTTGCTTTAGGAGTCATTCACCAACAAAGACCTTTTGAGCTGGTTGCCATTCGTAAAGGCAGTCCATTAGTCGTCGGATTAGGTATTGGTGAAAACTTTATAGCATCCGACGCCCTGGCTTTAAGAGCTTTTGCACAATCGGTTATCTATCTTGAGGAAGGCGATAGCGCGATTATCAATGCGCACAAAGTATCTGTTTTTAACGGCGCACACCAGCCAGTGGAACGATCAACTCATTTGCTAAATCGTGATTCTGAAATTGCCAGTAAGGGCCGTTATCGCCATTTTATGTTGAAAGAAATATTTGAGCAGACCAAAGTATTATCGGACACCGTAGAAGGTCGAATAAACAGTATCGATGTACTCAGAGCAAGTTTTGGTGAGCGCGCCACTCACATATTTCCCAATGTAAAGCAAATCCATATTGTGGCTTGTGGTACCAGTTATCATGCTGGAATGATCGCTAAATATTGGCTTGAATCATTAGCAGCCCTGCCCACGCAGGTTGAAATAGCCAGTGAATATCGCTATCGGGATGTGGTCGTGCCCGAGGGAACATTGTTTATCACAGTGTCGCAGTCTGGAGAAACGGCAGATACTCTGGCTGCCTTACACAAAGCAAAAGCTACTAATTATCTGGGTACTTTAGGTATCTGTAATGTTGCGACCAGCACTATGGTTCGCGAAGCGGATTGCATTTTTCTAACTCGCGCAGGTCTTGAAATTGGTGTGGCTTCCACAAAAGCCTTTACTACTCAGTTAGCCGCTTTTTTAATGCTGGCTGCTGCATTATGTCCTGATGATCGTGCCAATGAGGTTTTGAAACAATTACAAGAGCTGCCTGGATCTTGTGAGCGAACTTTATTAATGAATGAGGAGATTGAATCTCTGGCTTATTCATTTGTTAACAAAGCGCATGCATTATTTCTGGGTCGAGGAGTTCAATATCCTGTAGCCTTGGAGGGTGCTTTAAAACTTAAAGAAATATCCTACATTCATGCAGAAGCTTACCCTGCTGGTGAATTAAAGCATGGACCACTGGCATTAGTTGATAATGAAATGCCGGTTGTTGCCATAGCGCCTAATGACGAATTGCTGGACAAACTAAAATCCAATTTACATGAAGTCAGTGCACGAGGCGGTCAGCTATTTGTTTTTGCTGATGACTCGCAAAATTGGAAAGCTAATGGTGCCACTATAATCAAAGTACCCACCTGTGGTTCATGGATTGCCCCCATCGTTTATACCTTGCCTTTACAGCTTTTGGCCTACCATGTTGCGGTTGCCAAGGGAACAGACGTGGATCAGCCTCGAAACCTGGCGAAATCGGTTACTGTAGAGTAATACTCCGTTTAACCTGGATAACCAAATGAATCGATTCAGATTTCATTATGAGGATAATCCAGGTTAACTCTTGTATTGAACTCTTTTGCTCATACGCTCACTTTATGTCTTTAAAAAAGTGGATCCGTGTTGTCTCAATTCCATTTTATCCGTGCTTCTGAGCAAGCAGATGGCCAAAGATACCAGGTTTAGGCTTGCCTTGTTCATCGAGCTTATGAAGCTGGCCTGGTTTTTCCTTGTATTCCAGAATTGACCAGCCTGAGTCTTGATAAAAATGATACAGTTCATTTACTTCTGCCAGGTAGGTAAAACGTTCAGGATAGGTATACGACTCAGCTTTGATGGGAAAAACCAGAAAATGAAATCCGCCTGGCGAGGTTAGTGTTTGCAGCGTGTTCAGCAATGGCTTAATACTGGAAGGATTTAAGAACTGAAGGGCTACGGTCGAGTAGATGAAGTCAAATAATTTATTGTTAAAAGGAAGCGGTTTATTCAAATCATGAACAAGGGCTTCAATATTTAATAATTGCTCTTGTGCAGCGATATGTTGAATATTTGTAATTGCATCCTCATTTTTATCCAGGGCTATAATGTCATGCCCAGATAGAGCAAAATATAATGGATTTCGCCCTGAACCACAGCCGATATCTAATACAGTCATTTTCTCCCATTCTTGCAGATACGTTTGATAGATATACCATAAGTCATGATGGATGGATGTCAGGTGATATTTTTTCTCAAAATAGCGATGTGGGAGGCAGTAAAACTGCAGGGTAGCTTCGAATTCGGGACTTGTCGAGGCAATTTTATGCCATGATGCGGGCGGTATCAAAAGGGCTTCGGATTTGGGAGTTAATGTAAGTCGCGACAATTCCTTGGCATGACCATCCAGAAAGACAAACTCAATGGTCCCATCGTGCACGGTCAAATTTCCCCACGTGCCCTCTTTAGTACTGTGTTTATCACGAAAAAACTGCAGGTTATTCTCGTTATTAAGCTCGATCTGTTTGTATTTCTTTAGGAAAGTGATTGTTAGTTGATGGGTGTCCATGATGAAGTTCGGGGTTGGGATGAGTTTATTAAACCTAACAGATTTATCAGTACATTGTCTAATGATAATCGTCCTGTATATAAGCCCCAGCGTAATCAATAGTAAACCGGATAGCCATATGGTCAGTGGAACCCAGAAGGCCAAAAACAAACAGGAAATAAGGCCGATTATTGCGATGAAATTTGGATNNTATAAGCGCTCTTCTTTTGCTAAGTTCAAAGCTGCGAGATTGGTAATCGAGTAATAGATTAAAACGGTGAAAGCGCTAAATGCCCATGTAGTTTCAACGCTGCCAAACAAGGTAAGGCCGCAAATGATAAGCCCAATACCGACAACCGCTGCGACCGGTGTACGATGTTTTTGGGAAACAACTGTAAATATTTCGGGTAAATCCTGTCGACGACCCATGGCTAATGTCATTCTTGAAAGCCCTAAAATGAGATTGAGTAATACGCTTAACATAGCGGTACAAGCACCGATAGCGATAAGAGTAACCAGGCCAGGCTGGCTCATGCTGCTGGCTGCTACTTCAAGAGGGGTTGCTTGATTTTGCGTCACGATTGCCAGTTGGTTTGAGCCAACCGATCCAAGGGCTACTACAGCGACCAGAATATAAATGACGGCGCTCACCACCAGGACGAGGATAATCGCTCTGGGAATAGTGGTTGCAGGTGTTTTAACTTCTTCACCCATGGTAGCAATTCGTCCATAGCCAGTATAGGCGACAAACATCAAAGCAGTTGCATACAAAAATTGCCGGAAATCTCCATTAGTCGTTTTGGGAAAAAATGGGGTTAGATTCTGACTGCCATTTTTCAGTACGCCCGGAAATCCTGCAATGACAAAAATTACTAGAGAAAACAGGGTAATCGATACGATAATCAGATTGATTCTGTTGGATCGTTTGAGGCCGCTTAATACAATTAAGGTCAAAACAATAACAGACGTTATGGCAACAGGAATAATTGAAACAGCTTGAAAGCCAAACAGGTGTAAAAAATAGCCTGCAAAACCTAAAGCCGCTGTGGCGGCCGAAGCGGTTTTGGCGCATAAAAACATCCATCCTGCAATAAAACCCAATGCGGGATGAAGATAGCGGTAACCATATTCATAAGTGCCTCCACTGACAGGATAGCTGGCTGCAAGCTGGGCACTCGATAGGGCATTACACGTTGCAACCAAGGCGGCAAGTAGAATAGCAAAAATAACTGATGGACCGGTAACACCGGCCGCAAACCCAATACTGACAAAAACACCTGTGCCCAGGATCGAGCCCAACCCAATCATGGTTGCGCCGAACATACCAAGATCTCGGCGCAGTGCCCTATGAATGGTTTTATTGCTCATGGATAGCTTCCTTGTGTAGCGGTTTTTTGTTTATTCAGTTAACATTTTCATATACAAATAAGTCATTTTAAAATGGTTCTGTTTACAGAGTCGAATTAAATGCAGTTATTTAGTCTATTCAAAATAACATTTTGGAAAAAATCGTTAAATCTTGCGATACCATAATGATTGCACTAGAACACATACTACTTTATTTAAATAGGTAGGCATCGCCCCCCAAAACTTATTAACAAAAAGGCCGTTCCTGCCTTGTTCCAACTAAAATACCCGTTTAAACTATCCTCCGATATCGCTGATATATGCCATATAATCTCAATAGGTGATCGACATTATATGATTTCCATTATATATCATCGAGTTATCTTACCTCATTTTAGTGTCAAACATAAAATGGTTACGAGCCCACGCGGTTCTGACAGGTTTTTTTGTAGGGTACGGAGTTCTGGACATATTTTATATCGCAATATAATAGGCGATGGGTATATAATGTAGTGATTTTTACCATGTATTACGGGGATTTGAATGGCTCAAGAGATGTTGGCATCAGCAGCGATTATTGCGCAGGAACTTAAAGTCAAAGTCTCACAAGTAGAGACTGCAATTCGTTTACTGGATGAGGGGGCAACTGTTCCTTTTATTGCTCGTTATCGAAAAGAAGCAACCGAGGGGCTAGACGACGTACAATTACGTTTTCTTGCAGAGCGCTTGCTTTACTTACGTGAGCTTGATGAACGGCGGACAGTAGTCTTGCAATCCATTCGCGAGCAAGAAAAATTAACCCCTGCTCTAGAGCAAAGTATTCTTGCAGCAGATACCAAAACTCGCCTTGAAGATTTATATTTACCCTTCCGGCCCAAACGTCGGACTAAAGCACAAATCGCTGTAGAAGCAGGTCTTGAGCCTCTGGCCAAGGCATTATTAGACAATCCTGATTTAGATCCAGAGGCGCATGCGCTTCCATTTATTAATGCAGAGGCTGGGGTCGAGGATGTAAAAGCTGCGTTGGAAGGTGCGCGACACATACTGATGGAGCAATTTGCCGAGGATGCAGAGCTGATAAATGAATTGCGCGAATACTTATGGCAGCATGCTTTGGTTAAATCTGGGGGCAGTTCCAAGAAAAAAGAAACCATCAATAAGTTTTCTGATTATTTTGATTATGTTGAGCCTATCAAAAAAATACCTTCTCATCGCGCCTTGGCTCTATTCCGTGGCCGTCGGGAAAGCGTATTACAAGTAAGCCTGATTTTACCAGAGTCAGATGTAAATTATGGTGAAAACAAAGTTGCTGCGTATTTTCAAATCAGCGACAAGCAACGTAAAGCCGATGGGTTTTTGCTCGAAACGGTGCGTCTCACCTGGAAAATAAAATTATTTACTAAATTGGAACTGGAACTTTTAACTCGCTTACGAGAGATGGCGGATGAAGAAGCCATAAAAGTATTTTCCAGAAATCTTCGTGATCTATTGCTGGCAGCCCCGGCTGGACCCCAAATTACTATTGGTTTAGATCCTGGAATTCGCACAGGTGTTAAAGTGGTTGTTGTGGATGCCACGGGTAAATTACTGGATTATAGTGTGATATTCCCCTTTGCACCGCAGAATGAATGGCATCAATCGATTGCAGATTTGGCAAAACTTGCAGTGAAATACAATGTAAATCTAATAAGTATTGGAAATGGTACCGGCTCACGTGAAACAGAAAGACTGGTTGCCGATTTAATTAAAATGTATCCTGATTTTAATTTGACTAAAATTATTGTAAGTGAAGCAGGTGCTTCTGTGTATTCCGCTTCGGAAATAGCAGCTAATGAATTTCCGGATTTGGATGTAACACTAAGGGGTGCTGTCTCAATTGCTCGCAGAGTTCAGGATCCATTAGCTGAGTTAGTAAAAATAGAAGCCAAGTCAATCGGAGTAGGTCAATACCAGCATGATGTGAATCAAAACCGTTTGGCACGTTGTCTGGATGGAGTTGTTGAAGATTGCGTGAATGCGGTTGGAGTTGATGTAANNGCATCTGCCGCGCTACTGGCGCATGTTTCTGGCCTTAATGAAACATTGGCTAAAAATATTGTGCAATATCGCGATGAAAATGGCGCCTTCAATAATCGTACTCAATTAAAAAATATTAATCGCATGGGTGAAAAAGCCTTTCAGCAAGCTGCAGGGTTTTTACGAATTATGAACGGGGATAACCCCCTGGACGCTTCCTGTGTCCATCCAGAAGCCTATCCATTAGTTGNNCATTAGTTGAGAAAATTATTGCTGATAAACAAGTTGATATACCCCAAATCATGGGTAATAAAGAACTGTTGCAAAGTGTAACACCTGATCAATACGTTGATGAACATTATGGTTTACCTACAATTAGAGATATTCTCAGAGAATTGGAAAAACCAGGACGAGATCCAAGACCTGAGTTTAAAACAGCTCAATTTAAAGAAGGGGTTGAGGATATTCAGGACTTACATGAAGGGATGATCCTTGAGGGTGTAGTCAGTAATGTAACCAATTTTGGAGCTTTTGTAGATATTGGCGTGCATCAGGATGGGTTAGTACATATTTCAGCAATGACGAATCGCTTTATTACCGATCCGAGAGCTGTGGTTAAAGCGGGTGATATCGTTACGGTAAAAGTGGTTGAAGTAGATAAAGAACGAAGACGTATTGGCTTGAGCATGAAAATTAACGATAAACCTAGTGCCGCACCAGTAAAAAAAGAAACCAGGCCACAATCTAAAAAAACAAATCTTGAGGTTAAAAAAACCGAGCAGCGAAAAAAACCAGAACCTGCCAAAAAAGCAGAACCGGTTAAAAAGACCGTTTTCAATACCGCCATGGCAGACGCTCTATCCAAGTTGAAACGCGGTGGGGAATAAATGACTAAAATGCCTAAGGGTGAGTTGACTATTCAAACTCTGGCTATGCCGGTAAACACCAACGCTAATGGTGACATATTTGGGGGCTGGATAGTCTCTCAGATGGATTTGGCAGCTGGAGTTTTGGCAAAAAGAGTTGCTCAGGGTCGAGTAGTGACCGTTGCAATCAATTCGATGACTTTTTTAAAACCTGTTCACGTAGGAGATGTTATTAGTTGTCATGTTGAGCTGATTAAACAGGGTAACACGTCAATGACCATAAGGGTTGAGGTTTGGGCTCTTCCCTCAACACTGCACGACCGATATCAAGTCACTGAAGGAATTTTTGTTTTTGTGGCCATAGACGATAATGGTAAACCAAGACAGGTACCCAAAATAGCATGAGTCATAATTCTGAAGAGTTACAACGATTAATCGCGGAGATGGCCGTTTTAATTGAAAATAATGATGATCCAGATCCGCAATTATATGCTCTTTTTTTCCAGCACCCAGAGTTTGCATTCCCCATAGTGGAGTTGATCCATAATTTTGATGAAGCAGTACTTCAGGAAGGTCCGCCTGTATTTTCAGCCTGTATTTTCGCATTAGATATTTGTGTCGCTCAGTTGCAAGCAGCAACTGAAGCAAATAATAAGAGCATTGCCAAATCATTAGTACAACTGATGAGCCGTATTGCAGAATTGATTAGGACCAATAAACATACATTAAGTTATTGGCTGCCTGTGTTAAATTCGTTTTATGAGGTTCATGTTGAACTGACGCAAGAGTTAAAGGACGCTTATTTTGACTTGGCGAGTCAGGAAGATGATGATATAGATGAAGACGATCAAATGACTCATCTGGAATCAATTAGAGATTTGATTCATGAATTATCGGATTTATCCATTTTTAATATAACCGAAAATTTTTTCGCTCAAAGTTACGCGATGCCCCCTGAATTTTTTACCGATTTAATTGTCGATTTATACAGTATTGCTGAAGGTCAGGATATTGCCTTGTTAACTTTATTACACCCCAAAACAGAAGTGCGAAGTGTAGCCATATCCACTCTAGACCAATTAATGGACAAGGTTACCTTATCATCCATTTCTTTGACTCGATTACAAATTATTAAACATTGGTATGCTGAAAGCTATCACTCAACCTTTGAGCGCTGGATTAGAATGCAACGCAAACAGGGAGTAGTTTTTGCACCAGAACCTGAGCTTGCGCAGATGAAAATCAGAGCCACTGAGGTAGATGGTAGTGGTTCTCAGGGAATATTTATCCATGTGGGTAAAAACCGTAAAAACAGATTATGCGGTTTATTGTTAAAATATGAGCTGGGAATTAAGGATGCCTGGGCTACGCCAGTCATTCCAGCAGCAGAGGTGGCTGATTATTATCGTCAGGCATTTGAAGAGAGTGTTACTTTACGAGAAGTGGATCTTGATTATTTTAAAATGATAGTGGCGCATTTTCTTGCCGTGACTATTGAACGGGGCGAAATACCACACTTACATTTTCTAGAAATTTTGGAACTATTGGGGTTGCGTATCCGTCCAGAAAAAATGGATATTGAGTATATGTTGGGTCAATTAAGCGTTCAGATTACACCTTTTACGCAGGAGGTAATTTCTGACTCGTTACAACGCTCTAAAAACTGGTTAAAAAATAAATCATACACTGAGTCCTGGTTTTTAGAAAATCCCACAATAGACAAAATAGTCAATCATAACAGCAATTTTGTTGATGGGATTAAAGTATGTCGTCTGGCCGATGCTATGAATGATGTATTTGAGAAAGAGATGGAATTAAACAGAGAGCAATGGACATTTCATTTTCTCTGGATTGCTTTATGGCTTAAAGCGAAAGAAAGAAAGAATGAAAAATCCTGGACTGACAGCTTTTTAATTGCTTACAGTATTCATGAAGGACAATCACTTAAAGACATTCCGTTAATGCAAGCCATCTGTAATAAAACAGTTTTAAATAGTGTCGATACCATGCAAGAAAGAAGAACTCATCTTAATCCTGAGTAAATCTCATTTACTATGTTTCTCATCCCCGTGGACACAGTCTGAGCCGAAAGGCTCCTTTATCCTATCCGTAGGCTTTTATATTTTCTTTCATTATGGGTTTAATTAACTAGATTTTTTAACACCTTCATTGTTCAATATGTGGTTTGCTTAAATGCTTAATAAGTTAGGGCAGGTTGACAATTCGCGCTCCCGTCTATGTACCTCGGCTCCACCCTCCTACGTGCCTCGGCTTGTCCCTGAATCTTCTAC
>DEHS01000098.1:20702-20842 GCA_002352055.1 Legionellaceae bacterium UBA2794 | reverse complement strand
TTGGTTCTGTAATATTTGCTGTGCCAGTTGCTGTGCAGCCATTAGCATCTTGTACAACTATATTGTAACTTCCGGGTGATAAACTGCTGAATGTATTTGAGGCTTGATAAGTTGATCCGTTATCAATTGAATACTGCAAT
>DEHS01000098.1:7449-20631 GCA_002352055.1 Legionellaceae bacterium UBA2794 | reverse complement strand
TCCGCCATTGGCATTGATGGTAATACTTCCATTATTTGCGCCATTACAATTTACATCTGTAACAGGTGTTCCACTTATCACAACTGCTGTTGGCTCTGTAATATTTGCTGCGGCTGTAGTTGTACAGCCATTCGCATCTTGCACAACTATATTGTAACTTCCTGGCGACAGACTATTAAATACATTTCCAGACTGATAAGTTGTTCCATTATCAATAGAAAATTGCAAAGGTGTAGTACCATTTGAAGCTGTAATAGTAACTGATCCGCTATTTGCACCATTGCAATTAATGTCAACAGAAGCCACATTGTCAATGTGTGGACCCGGTGCATCTGATATATTAATACTACCAGACGCTGTACAGCCATTCGCATCCTGAACAACTATTGAATAAACACCTGTTGCCAATCCACCAAAACTTGCACTTGCCTGAAAAGTAACACCTGCATCAATACTAAACTGATAAGCAGGTGTACCACCATTGGCAATTGCACTTACACTTCCATTAGTTTGGCTGCATGTTGTGTTGACTGAATTTAGATTCAGTATTAATGTTGTTGGTTCAACAACATTAATACTGCTTGTTGTTGTACATCCATTTGCATCACTAACTACAATACTATAGCTGCCGGCAGCAAGTCCGGAGAAAAAACTTCCTGCCTGAAACGTTAACCCATTATCAATTGAATAATTCAAAGGTGCTGTTCCTGAATTTGCAACAATATCTACTGTGCCATCAGACTGACCATTACAACCAACCGGTGTTGTTGTAATATTAACAATAACTGCTGAAGGGGCATCTGTAATATTTGTTGTTGTACTTGCAGTACAACCATTGGCATCCTGAACAGTGACAGTATAGTTGCCTGCTGCAAGGTTATTAAAGTTTGCTGAAGACTGATAGGAGCCACCATTAATTGCATATTGCAAAACGCCTGTCCCACCGTCACCACTTGCAGTTATTGAACCATTACTTTGTGTACACGTTGTACCAATATTGTTTGCCGATATGCTCAATACCGGAGGATCAGCTATAACAATAGCAGTTGAAACAAAACAACCTACTGCATCACTGACAACAACATTGTAAGTACCTGCAACTAATCCATTAAAAACATTACCTGATTGAAATGTTGTACCATTATTAATACTGAATTGAAGTGTACCGGTTCCACCACTTGCATTGATTGTAATTGAAGCATTATTATCACCGTTACACAATAGTGATGTTGCATTAGCTGCATTTATAACAGGTGCAGATGAATTATTTACTTGTGCATTGATTGTTTGTGTACAACCATTTGCATCAACAACTACAACATTATAGTTTGCTGCAGCAAGGTTATTAAAGGTGTTTGATGCCTGATAAGGTGCCCCACCAGTTATGCTATATTGTAATGTTCCTGTTCCTCCATTTGCAGTAACAACCAATGAGCCATTACTGTTGCCACAAGTTGCATCTGTTGTTAAAACATTGGATATATTTATCTGTGCAGGTTGTGTCAAATTGAGCGTTACACTGGACGTACAGCCATCAACATCACTTACAACAACCGAATAAGTTCCTGCAGTCAGTGTTGTAAAACTATTTAAAGCCTGATAAGTTGTACCATTATCAATACTATATTGTAAAGGAGGATTCCCCCCTGCTGCATTAACAACTATATTTCCATTATTACCGCCAAAGCAACTTACTTGCGTTACCGGACTACTATTTATAACTGGAGTTGATGATGGAGCTACACTAACAACCTGCGATGATGTGCAGCCATTAGCATCTTTTACAACAACCGTATAACTGCCTGCGGCAAGATTATTAAATACAGATGCAGCACTAAATGTTGTACCATTATCTATACTGTACTGTAAAGGAGCGACACCTCCATTTGCAAAAATATTTATTGCTCCATCATTACTATTACACTTTGTTCCGATTGCATTGGCTGCAATAACTATTGCAGGTGGTGTTGTAATAGAAAAATAGGTAGTTGAAGAACATCCGTTATTATCAATAGTGGTGAGTGAATAATTTCCTGCTGCAAGATTGGGAATAGCATGAGCACTATTTATATTATTTACCTGCATCATTGTTCCTCCGGAACTGTTTTGCCAGATATAAGTCCATGGTGATACTCCTTGAGCTATGCCATTTGCACTTCCAACATAGCCATCACAAAGCGGATTGTTTGGGTTTACAATCGGAGGTTGACAACAAGCTAGTGTTGCAAAAAAATCAGTCACAGGATCACCGGTACAAGCTAATGATGTCCATGATCCGGATTCACCATCACCGTATGTGTCAATGCTGACATTTAAACTTGCACCTTGAGTACACTGTGAGGCCGGCATTGTTCTGACACTAAAGCAAAATGTCCAGTTACAACTATTAGTAGCGTTATTATCACCGAAATTATTACCGGGATTACCATCCATAAAACCTAAAGGACTTCCTAATCCAGATTCATAATAGAACCCCGGCCCATGAATTACACCGGTTGCAGAACTTGTAATGTTAGTGTTATACCAACCCCAAGCACCGGCACCCGAACAGTTAGCAGGCATAACCGTGGTTAAGGTACTCATATCCCAACCGGCACCAAACGTTGGAACTACAGCATGAAGCCAGTTAACTGATGTTTGATTATAATCAGAAATGGTATAACAAAAATTAACCAACTGCCCCGCCTGATAGGTTCCATTAACCGGTGGAGGATTCACGACCAGATTATTTACAATAACACAACCCTGGCAATCAAAATTATTTTGCAATGCCAAATTAAAATCACATTGGTCATTTAAATTACCTCCACTTACCTGAAGATAATATGTACCTGCAGCCAGTCCACCAAATGAAGTATTTAAAATACCCCCTGCCCCTATTGCACATCCTCGCCCAACCAAATTATTACAGGTAGTACCGGCATATAATGCCAGATTAGGCGTTTGGATTCCTCCGGATATTTGAACATTGAGAGTGGGGCCGGTCAGATTTATACGATACCATACATCAGCAGCTGGGCTTGCCATATTGCCTGAAGGATTACATCCTGTCAAAGTTGTATAAGGCATTTCAGCTGTTGCACATAAGTTGGTAGTACTGACATTTACCCACGAGCCTATTCCATTAGGACACGCTGCAGGTGCAGGAAGCATACCAAGGTTTTGTGCTCCACTGCAGGCATCATTTGCAGGTGCCGGACCACCATTACATGTTTGAAGACAACTACCACCGGCAGCACAAGTAACACAGCTAATTGATGCTGTCCATCCTGCATGATTTATTGAACCATCTGATGTAAAAACAAAAGTCAAACAGCCGGAAGTACCTGTAACCACACCAGGACTTGTCGTTCCGGTATATGATCCGATTAATGGCGATGCTGTATTTGGGCCGTTATAAATTCTTAAAAAATCAAAACTATTTTCAAGATTAAAAGCAGTAAAAGAAACCCTGATGCATTGTCCGGCAGTGTTGCTACACAACGTCATTGTAGTGTTTTGGTTGAGGCCATAATTTGCGCCTCCACCTCCACTATCATAAAAGTTCCCTGCACAGGTTGAAACATTGGTATTGCTCATTAAATAATTCTGCGCAATTGAAGAAAAAGAAATTACGAAAAAAATTCCGGTGGTGAGTAAATGTCTAATCATGGGCCAGACTGATTAATTGAAACTTAGATTGGTGGTTTATAAAGAGGGCACTTAACTTCTGCTCCGGCAATAAACCGGATTGAACAATATTGAAAATACTACTCAGCTTANNCAGCTTATTTTTTAAAACCATTCGAAGCAATTCAAAAAGTTATTCGCTATGGGCTGATATCTGTAGTCTTTGGTGCTTTAGTGGTGGCTTACTTAGTCGGGGTAAATTTAATGTAATTTTCATAAAAACAAATAATTTTAATCAGCCCAACAGAATTAATTTTCCACATTTATGAGTAAAGTAGCATCTCCTTTATTCATGCGATCTATTAACCAATAAATTATCTGCTGCAATTCAATGAATTAGGGTTTTGAAAAGATAAATTTGAAGACCTCTGCAACTTTCAGGCTATTTAATGCTCTTACTGCATAGTTCCGAAGCCATGATGGAATTTTTGCCATGATAGCAGCTATGAAAAACNNCACACACAAGGAGCGCCTGTCTGATTTAGAATTCGGTTTTGGTTAGTCATTTTCTTTTAGACAGGCTTCCTTCTTTTCAGAAAATAAATCCTTACTTAGTCCTGAAACCTCAGATAGAAAAAGATACTAATAGAAATTTTTATTAATGTAAATTACAGATACTTACTCTGTAATGGCTTTATAGTAGCTATAACTTAACTCACGTTTTTCCGTCTTCTCTTTTTCATACAAATATCTGATTATGATTAATGAAGATACATAAAATGGAAGCAATGGAATCCTATAGCGAACAAGACTTCCAAAATTACTTGTTGAGATACCAACTGCAAATGCAAAAAACAAACTAAATATTAATGAAAAAGTAAGCAAACTATTCTTATTGAAATATTTGAATATGCCAATAATTTTCACCTTATAAAGAACATACAATGTAAATAATAAAATAAAGAGATTTTCTAAACCCGATACCATCATCATAACATTCCTTGCTTCTGTAATATAGGGTCTGAATAATGCAGCATTAATTGCCAACGGCATGTGAATTAACATACTTTGAACTGTTGGCTCAATTTCACCAATGCTAAAAGAATTGCCTCCATAATAATCCGACTGTAAATCTGTATTCGAAACAACTGCTTCGTCCAGAAGTCTGTCAATTTTAAATTTCCCTAGCTCCTCACTCAAAGTATTAAGAAGTAAAAATCCAGAAAGCCCAACAATTATCATAATTAAAGGAAAAGTTACTTTTCGGATAAATCCTCCTCTGATCTTGGACGTTAATTTACTTACAATCCAAATGAGTGCACCGGGAAGTACTCCAATAAAAATATAGGCTTTAATCGAAATGATTATCCAGGCAGAAATAATTACTATTACAAGATTTTTAAAAACCTTCTTAGGTACAATAAAAACGTAGTAGAAAGAATAAAAAAAATAACCTAATGCACTCAAAGTAATTGAATCTTTTAAAATACCTGATCCCCAGAAAAAAACTGAGGGTAAAAAGAAAAATGTATAGGCAAGCGGACGTTCCAATTTAGGAAATTCCATAATAAAAATCTGATACATTCGCCAAACTCCTCCAAATGAAACCAACGCCAGTAGCATTACCGTTGGCACCATCTGTTGTAATCCAACAAGCGTAAATGGCCAAAGTATTCTTGCTATAAAAAACGATTCAGGGCTCCTATAATAAACAAATGTTCCGGTGGTACTATCCAAATAACTGAATTTGTAATTCTCCCAACCATTTATCACCACATCACCAAAATGGATGAAATTTTTAAACAACAGGTTTGTCATGGTCATTGAATCAAAGAAATAATAAATGGTATCGCCACCTGAATAGTAAAGCGTATATACCAATACCACCATGATACCTCCGACAATTTTCGCCATCAATCCGCCTAAAAAATAGCGATAGGAAGGGTTTTCTTCAATGTGTTTATCTCTTATAGATTTAGCAAAATAAAATATAAAAACGAGCAAAAAGAGGGAATAAAAAATATCCATTCCCGTAAACTGATACCTATCTCCTCGTGCATATAAATATTGGAGAAACATTTTTTAATGAGCCGGCTTTTCCGGGTTTTTTATACCCTCTATTTTCATATTAAGTTTCTTTGATAAAATATCTGCCAGGATTTCCACATCAATTTTTTTTGCAACAATTTCTTTATTGCTATCGAGCAAATAAATCTGTGGTGTACTTGTAATATCAAATTCATACCTGAAATTATTCTGATATTTTGGGTCAGCTACATTTATCCAATCTAAATGTTTTTCGCGAATAAACTTTCGCCATTTATCCATTTCTGTCTCTGTACATATCGCATAAACCTCTGCTCCTTTTCCTTTTACTATGTCGTAAAGTTTTTTAACCTCAGGAACTACTTTCTGGCAATGTCCGCAATCCGGGTCCCAAAACAATAAAATTGTATATGGCGTTTTAATATTATACAATGCTTTATAGGTACCAGTTGTATCCTCCATAATCAAATTCTTTACTTTCTGACCAATCAAAATAGGTTCTAAAACTTTTACCCGCTCTTGTATTTTATACAGTGTAGTCGAGTCAACCCAGGTTGCCTGATCTTTGGTATAGTAGGTTTTGGCCATGTGCACAAAAACTGCATCCATACCCATAATATTTGATGTTTCATAGGTATTGGTAAGATACCAAACAACATATTTAAATACTTCGGGGTTGGGTCGGGCTTTTGTTACCAACATATCTGCCTCTTTGTTTATGCTGTCGGGTACCTGCATTACTAATTTCTTGATATAAGTATCCAGCTTAGTGTGAAACAAAGGCGTTCTCAATATACGTGCATCTGTAAAATCAACATTGTCTAAATAATGGGCTTTGTAATAACGGTAAGCAAAAGTTGAATCTTTCATCCCATTAGGTAACAAAGGTGCTTCAGGCACTTCGGGCTCTTGAGAGGTTTTAAATACCTTACTTAACAAAAAGTCCGGGTAATCAGTAATATATTTCAATTTGAAATCTGTTACTACTTTACCAAGATCCTTTAATTTATCAAGGGCATCAGTACTGTCCTTTGGAGTTTTAGCATTATGCATGGAAGCCTGAAGTGTTTCTGCCTCCTTTTGCTTATCCATAACGAATCTCAGATAGTTGTAAAATTTCTGATTGTCATCAGAGCCTTTTACGACCATGTTTTTTACCATATCTGCAGTGTCAGTTTCCATGGTAAAATTTTGCTCTTTATCTATTATCAGTTCAAAATATTTTTTACCTGGAACCACAAATAAATAAATTCCACCCGGCAATTTTTCTTTGCCTTTAAATATGACTATCCCTGCTGCATCTGCCTTGGCAGAATCCTGAATATATTGTTTGTCACCAAAGTAATTAGCAAGGTAATAAAGTGAATCTTTAAAAACAGGTGTGATCTTTACTTTTACCTGATAGCCATCGGAAGATGCATTACTTTGAAATGCACTAAGAATGAATGCGGTTAACAAAACCGGAATGAATTTGATTTTACTCATATAAATTTAAAGGTTTGTAAAAGTATAGCTTTTACGCTAAAGACAAAATAGTGTTTGTAAAACTATCAGTCATTTTGTGAAATGAAAATGAACACACTTATCCAAAAGGCGCTTTTTCTACAGATAATTCTGAAAAACTTTTCATCATTAACACAATTTATCTATATCCTTAATGTTATCATTGCAATGCAAATCGAAAATTTAATTTGTATCCAATGAAATTCCGGCTCACTTTGCTAATACTTCTGATTTTTGCACAACTAAATGCACAAACAGGTCTTGACAAATCCGAAATGCGTGATATGATTGCCATCTGCAATAGTTTCACCTTTATTGATTTGTATAAAAGTGATAAAAACATCATTCCAAAAGACTATCATAAAGTTTACACTTCAGGAGTTTTTGGCATGGATAATAAATTTCAGATTTATAAGAAAAATCACACTGCTGTAATTCATTTCAGAGGTTCTACAGACAAACAGGTAAGCTGGCTCGAAAATATTTATGCAGCAATGATCCCCGCACAGGGAGTTATAAATTTAGAAGGAGAAGATTTTCCTTATCATTTTGCTGATGATACCAGCGCTGCCGTTCATAGTGGCTACTCTTTAGGATTGGCATTTATGCATGCTGAATTGATTGACAGGATTAAAATACTTAACGATGATGGTATTTACGACATAATTATAACAGGACATAGTCAGGGTGGTTCGCTGGCCAACCTTGCCACTGCATGGCTCAATAATATAAAAGGCAAGGAAATTTCAACAAAAAATAATTTCAGGACTTATGCATTTGCCGCACCAATGATAGGCAATCAGGCATTTGTCAATGAATACAACAGAAAGTTTTGTGACACAAAGAAAAGCTTCAATATTATTAACATTGCTGACCAAATATCTTCATTTCCTATTTCTTATAATGATAGTGCCTCTTTAAAAAACAGTCTATGGGGCATGCTGTTTGACAATCAATCTTTCAATGCCAAAAAAGCTGCAACTGAGCAAGGAATTATTATGCTTGAAGATAAATTAGGTCAGATATTAAGAAGTGTTTCTGAGTCTGCACACAAAAGAATTGTAAAAAATGTTGGCTATGCCGAATTGCCTGATTACAAAAAGGAGTTTAACTACAAACCTCTTGGAAACAGAGTAGAATTAGAAGCAGCACCTTATCCGCTTATGCTTCGTGACTCTTCAATACTGCAAAACGATTCGCTCATGAAAGTTTACAAGCGTGATGTAAATGGTAATTTTACTGACGAAAATCTTTACAAAAAAGCCGGATGGGGATGGCAACACAAACCATATAATTATTATGCAACCATTTTAAGGATGTATTTCCCTGCAGATTATTCACGAATGAAAAGAAAATATTTACCTGAAAACCTTTAATAAATTATCTCGAATACTTTGCAGAAATATTATTCATACTACTGCCTAAAGAAGCTGAGTAATTGAGCTTCACTTCACTGTTGCTGTAAATTCCTGAACCATTTATTAAATAACTGTCATCATACTGATTAGGAATTACAACACTTGTTCCGCTGACAACTGCTTTTACAAAAGTAGATCCGCCAAGATTGTAGAAGTTTGAAATCATTATCGTATCATCAATACCAACTTTTGAAATGTTGACTGAATAAAGAGGATCCGTTACACCGGTTGTTATATTAGAANNCCAACTTCCGGTAAATTTATCTCTGTCATCACCTGTGCTATCATCATCGGGTGTGCAGGCTGTGAATGCTAACATCACCAACGTTATTAAAAATAATACTTGCTTATTTTTTCTCATCCCAATCTATCACGCAAGTTCAAACGATGCTTTCTTGCAGTATCTGCTGCAATATCATAACCTGCATCAAGATGACGCAGAACTCCCATAGCAGGGTCGTTGTGTAAAACACGTTTTAATCTTGTTGCTGCATCAGCAGTACCATCAGCAACAATTACCATTCCTGCATGAATACTATAACCTATACCTACTCCACCACCATGATGCAGACTAACCCAGCTTGCACCTCCTGCAGTATTTATCAATGCATTTAGTATCGGCCAATCGGCAATGGCATCACTACCATCTTTCATTGCTTCTGTTTCCCGGTTTGGAGAAGCAACACTTCCACAGTCCAAATGGTCGCGACCGATAACTATGGGCGCTTTTACTTTTCCAGATTTAACCAATTCGTTAAATGCAAGACCTGCTTTTTCGCGCTCACCTTGTCCAAGCCAACAGATACGTGCAGGCAATCCCTGAAAAGCAATACGCTTTTGTGCCATGGTTATCCAGCGGTGCAGACCCTTATTTTCAGGAAACAATTCCAGAATTTTTTTATCGGTTTCATAAATATCATTGGGGTCACCACTGAGTGCAGCCCAACGGAACGGACCCTTGCCTTCGCAAAATAACGGTCGTATGTATGCAGGGACAAATCCAGGAAAATCAAATGCATTTTTTAAACCCATCTCCAAAGCCTGCTGACGAATGTTGTTTCCATAATCAAACGTTACTGCACCTTTTTTCTGTAAGGCAATCATCAGTTCTACATGCTTTCGCATGCTTTGTTTAGACTGTTTAATATATTCTTCAGGATTAGATTCACGCAAAACTTTTGCATCAGCAACATTTAATCCTTCAGGGAAATATCCAACCAAAGCATCATGTGCCGATGTCTGATCTGTTAAGGTATCCGGGATGATATTCCTTTCCAACAATCGCGCAAGCATATCAATGGCATTACCTATGTAGGCAATAGAAATTGCTTCACCTTTTTGTTTTGCTTCAACAGCACGGTCAATAGCTTTATCCAAATCAGAATATTTTTCATCAAGATAGCGTGTTTGTATTCTTTTGTCAGCACGCCATTCTTCCATTTCTGCTGCAAGACATGTACCTTCATTCATTGTAATTGCCAATGGCTGTGCACCTCCCATTCCACCAAGTCCGGCAGTAACATTTAATGTATTTTTAAGTGAACCACCAAAATGCTGACGTGCCACTTCGCCAAACGTTTCATAAGTACCCTGAACAATTCCCTGAGAGCCGATGTAAATCCAACTACCTGCTGTCATCTGCCCGTACATAATTAGACCTTTTGCTTCCAACTCACGAAAATAATCCCAGTTAGCCCAATGACCAACAAGGTTAGAGTTGGCAATAATAACCCGTGGTGCATCTTTATGTGTTGGTAAAATTCCCACCGGTTTGCCTGATTGCACCAATAAAGTTTCGTCTTCATTCAAGTCTTGCAATGCTTTTACAATGAGATGAAATGACTCTACATTTCGTGCAGCCTTGCCGGTACCGCCATAAACAATTAAATCTTCAGGACGTTCAGCCACATCGGGATCAAGATTGTTGTGCAACATGCGCAATGCTGCTTCCTGAACCCAGCCTTTACAACTAATAGTGTTTCCTGTAGGCGTTTTAATTTTACTGATATCTAATTTATCTGAAATTATTGTCATGATTTTATATACTTAAAGATGCACAAAGATAACGGTTAAAAGGCATT
This sequence comes from Legionellaceae bacterium UBA2794, assembly GCA_002352055.1. Lineage (GTDB taxonomy): Bacteria > Pseudomonadota > Gammaproteobacteria > Legionellales > Legionellaceae > Legionella. The sequence continues at coordinate 9,974 of DEHS01000098.1, read as the reverse complement.
TTTAAAACACTTTTATCTATGATTCTGTCATGAAGAAGTGCTTTAATTTTTTCTCTGTAGATGCATCAATGAGTTTAGAAACCAAAAAACAATTACACCGACTTGCCAAAACGATCCTTCATCAACTTTTGTAATTCAAACATTTCATCACGCAGACGTGCAGCTTCCATAAAATCCATCTCTTTTGCCGCAACTTCCATTTGTTTCTTTGTTTTGGTGATGACATTCGCCAACTGCTCTTCTGTCATAAACTGTACAACAGGGTCGGCTGCTATAGTTACATTTTCACTTTCAATATAAGCATTAACATTTTTTGTTGCGGAAACAACTGTCTGTTGCAAAATCATTTCGCGCGATTTATTCAATGGTGTAGGAACGATATTATTTTCAATATTGTACTTAGTCTGTTTTTCGCGCCTGCGGTTGGTTTCATCAATGGTCTTTCTCATGCTTTCTGTAATCTTATCGGCATACATAATCACACGTCCGTTAATATTACGGGCAGCACGTCCTGCTGTCTGTGTCAATGAACGGTTGCTTCGCAAAAAACCTTCTTTGTCAGCATCTAGAATAACGACTAAAGAAACTTCTGGAATGTCTAAGCCTTCCCTCAGCAAATTGATCCCGACCAAAACATCGAAAATTCCGTGGCGTAAATCCCTAATGATTTGAACCCGTTCAATCGTATCGATATCGGAGTGAAGATACTTAGCTTTTACTCCAAGCTCAGTGAGGTATTTTGTTAACTCTTCTGCTAAACGCTTAGTCAAAGTGGTAAGCAAAACTCTTCCTTTCTTCTGAATGTGGGCATGGATTTCCCCCAAACAATCTTCGACTTGCCCATCCGCTGGCCTAATTTCAATTTCCGGATCTAACAAGCCTGTCGGCCTAATTACCTGTTCGACAACTTCCCCTTCGGCTTCCTTAATTTCCCACTCGCCAGGTGTTGCAGAGACATAGACCACTTGATGAATGCGTGCATAAGTTTCAGGAAACTGCAAAGGACGATTGTCGTAAGCTGAAGGGAGCCGAAAGCCAAAATCGACTAAGGAAAGCTTTCTTGCGCGATCCCCATTACACATCGCATGCAGCTGGGGAATTGTTTGGTGAGATTCATCAATAATCAAGAGATAGTCAGAAGGAAAGTAATCGATTAAGCAAGGAGGAGGCTCCCCTGCTTTGCGATAGCTGAAATGTCTTGAATAATTCTCAATTCCCTTGCAAGTGCCAACTTCTTTTAACATCTCTAAATCATAATTTGTTCTTTGCTCGATGCGTTGCAGTTCAATGTATTTTTTTTCGTTTTCAAAAAACTTCATTCTTTCTTCCAGCTCTTTTCGAATGGTTTGCATGGCATTATAGCGGACATCTTCAGGTGTGACGTGGTGGGAGCTCGGATAAATGGTGATCTGAGATATTTTTTTCTTGGATTTCCCGGTAAGCGGGTCAATCTCGCTAATTTGTTCTATTTCATCTCCAAAAAACTCGACTCGAATGGCAATATCTTCTTCATAAGCCGGGNNAAATATCTCCTCTTACGCGAAAGGTTGCACGAGAAAAATCGAAGTCATTGCGCTTATATTGCATCTCGACAAGATGTAGCAAAATATCGTCTCTTCTCCTCGATTCGCCAGAACTTAAAGTTAAGTTCATTCCGCGATAATATTCAGGAGATCCCAAGCCATAAATGCAAGAAACAGAGGCGACAATGATCACATCACGCCTTTCGAGTAAAGAACGGGTGGCGCTCAAGCGCATTTTGTCGATGCGATCGTTAATGGACATATCTTTTTCGATATAAGTGTCAGTGCGGGGAACATAAGCTTCCGGCTGGTAATAGTCGTANNCTTGATAAAGCTGTGCTGCTAGTGTCTTGTTATGAGCAATGATTAGCGTCGGACGTTGAACTTCTGCAATCACGTTGGCCATAGTAAAAGTTTTGCCAGAACCTGTGATTCCAAGCAGAACTTGCGCTTTGCGACCTTTTTGAATGCCATGGACAAGTTTATCGATGGCTGCCGGTTGATCCCCTTTGGGTAAATAGTCTGTCTTTAATTTAAACATTGTCATCTTTGCTAAAATTATTGTAGGCGACTTTGCTTGTTTTCTCATCCCCACTTCGAGGTTCATNNTTGATTAATTTAATCTGTTCGTCAATATTTTTAGACGTGATTTTGACATCTTTCAAAGGATTTTCAGTCTCGTTGTCTAATTTAATATTTATAAACCAAACTCCAGGAGATACACTTGATTTGACCAGCAGATAGCTGTTTTTAGGCATTTTTTCCAAAGCTTGGTCCAGCTGATGTTTCGTTAAGAAATGAGGACAAAGCNNAAATGCTATCCCATAGTAAATCTCGTCAGAGGCAGCTTCCTTAAACTTATATTCTACATAAACATTCTCCTCAATGCCTGCGAGAATATTGCGAGCCTCTTCTTCTGATCTTTCAGGGACATTTGTTAAAATCCGGTCCTTTTCCAGCTCAAGCAGCGTTTGTTTTTGCTGAGGGTTTTTCAAAGACGAA
>DEHS01000098.1:0-7422 GCA_002352055.1 Legionellaceae bacterium UBA2794 | reverse complement strand
TCATTTAGCGCCTGTCTTTCTAAAGGGTCTTTACTGCCTAGTCTATCAGATGGCTGAACCATATTCCCCCTTCTTTTTATCACTATAATGTACCGAAAGTATTTCAATTGGGATCTTGAAACAGCGTCGGCTTATATTTAGTATATAATAATTTTAATGCTTAAGCAATTAAATTTAAGTGATTTACAAGAGCAAGCGCAAAATTCCTTATTTTTTGTCAATTCTTTAATTTCTGGCTACGCGAGAAATTTTATTCCAAGTCCCGGACAATCCCATGGCACTCTTCATTTCTTTAATCACTTGATTAGAGACTTCTACCATTTTGATCGTTCCTTCATAGATGATCNNAAATAACGTCGTCTTTCGCGGATAGGGTCCATAAAACGATTTAAAGCGATAATGAGTTTTTCTTTAACTTCTACATCACCCACCAATCCCTCGCGATAACGCCGTTTAAGGTCTTCCACTTCGTCTTTTTGGCTGTTAAAAATTTCATGATAGATAAAGACGGGATTGCCCTCCGGTGTTCCTGGGACATCTGCACGCACACGATTAGGATCGGTGTACATTCCCTTAACTTTTTTAGCAACAGAATGCGCATCATCTGAAAGATAGATCGCATTATTGGCGGATTTACTCATTTTGCCTTTCCCATCAATCCCTATTAAAGAGGGAACTTCGCTCATTAAAGCCTCCGGCATGGGAAGAACATCGCCGTAGAGTAAATTAAAGCGGCGGATAATATCGCGCGAGAGTTCAATGTGGGCTTCATTATCCTTGCCGACAGGCACATACTGCGCTTTTGCACACATAATATCTGCTGTTTGCAAGACGGGATAACCAATCAAGCCAAAAGGAACGCTTTGCGGTTCGATATGGGCATTGCGAGCCATTTCTTTTAAGCTAGGCAACCCTGTCAAGCGGTTGAGGGAGATCATCATTTCAAAAAGAAGATTCATCTCATAAACAGCAGGGATTGCTGACTGAAGATAAATCACCGATTTACTCGGGTCTATTCCGCAAGCAAGATAGTCTAAAACCATCATTTTAGCATGTTCTCTAACCTCTAAAATATCTTGTTTAGCCGGTTTGGTTGTCAGCATGTGCAGATCGGCAATAATGAAATAACATTCATAATCGTGCTGCAGTTCCACCCGTTTTTTTAAAGAACCGACATAGTGTCCTAAGTGTAGCAGGCCGGTAGGACGATCCCCTGTTAAAATTCTCTTCTTTTCAGCTGTTTCCATATTTTTATCCTTCTAAAAACATCTTAAGATAGCCTGTTTGATCAAGAATTTCAATTCCAATAATCAAACTTGAAAATAGGATGGCTAAAGCTAAAATCAGCTTGCCGCCCGGCGCTTGATAAGGCGACTTAATCTGTTTATAATAACGCAAACTCCATACCATCAAAGGCGGCATTAATCCCAGTAAAATCATGACGCCAAAAGCACCGGCATAATCTAAAGCGTCGATAAAAATGCATGGGTCTGTCAGAACAAGCAATGTCGGAGGCAGAAAAGTTAAAAGATAGAGTAACAGTTTGCCAAAGCTCGTTTTTTTTATCTTGAATCCTTCGGACAAAAAATCAAAGAGGCTCAAAGAAACCCCCAAAAAAGAAGTGATTATCGCAATAAAGGCAAAAACTTCAGCGACCCAGCCAATGCTTGGCTTATCAAGGGAGCGGCTCAGCAGCAATGCGCCATTGCATCCAAGCTCTAGCCCTTGATGGATGCTTACAGCTCCCGCGACCGGGATCACCCCTAAAGCTAAGAGATTCCAAACAATATAGATAATGAGAGGACATAAGCTTCCTATCAGGATGCTTTTTTTTAAAGAAGCAGCATCTTGATGAAAGTAAGAGCGCAAAGTGGGAATAATGATGTGGAACCCAAACGACGTAGCAATGACCGATAAAGCAAGCAAAATGTACTTCGGCTGTTGATAGGTTAATCTTTTTAACTCAACATGCGGTCCTACCATAATAATCAAAGAGAAGAAAAGAAGTCCTAAGGCCAGCATGAGAATGCGATTGAGCAAATCAACAGAGCGCGTTCCAAGATAAATGAAAGAACCAAAAAAGATAAACAGGGGTAAAACACTGTACCAGTCTGGCACTTGCCGCCCTGCTAGGCTCTCAAGNNAAAAATAAATACACTAAGGAGCTAAAGGCCTGCCCTAACTTTCCCAATGTGTTTTTGACCATTGTTAACAAGTTGGTGTGTTCTTCCATGCTCATGTTGACTTCCAGCATGAGAAGAGCTGTATAAGTCATGTAGATCCAATAAAGAATAAAAACAATCAGGGAAGGAAAAAAACCGGCAAGGCCGGTGACGACAGGCAAAGCCAGCATTCCGGCTCCTATGGTCGTTCCGGCGACGAGTAATGTTCCCCCTAAGACTTTCTGCCGCATATTACCCCTTAATAAACTGTAGGCATATAATTAAAAGCGAAATGATAGATAAAAATACTAAAAAAAACTTCCCCCCCGGAAGAAGAGGTGTTCCTGATCTTTTTTGGACATAGCGGCCAGACCAAGCCATCGCGATGGGAAGCAAACTGAATAAAATGATAGCGCCGTACCCTCCAGCATAGCCTAGCGCTTTTAAAAAAATGCTAGGATAAATAAACGTCAAAAGTAAAGGAGGGACTAAGACTAATCCGCAAAGCAAAGCTTTTCCCTTGGTTGTCCGTTCAATATGGAGGCCATCTGCTAGAAAATCGACAAAACTCAAAGCAACTCCTAAAAAGGAAGTCACTAGTGCAAAAAAAGCAAATCCATGGGATAAATGAATGATGCAAGGCTGTTCACAAGCTTTTTTTAAGGTTTGAGTGGCCATTTCTCCTGCTGAAAGCGACTCTGAAAAGCTGTTGATTCCCTCAGAGGGAATTAAGCCTAAAATGAGCCAATTCCAAGTGATATAAAGAATCAAAGGAATAAGACTTCCCACAAAAACCACAAGAGTTAAACATCGCCGATCTNNTATTAAATTGTGGTATCCAAAAGAAACAATCATGGCAGGAATTGCGAAAAAAGAGGCGGACCAGTTCTCATATTCTAAAAATTTAGAATTTACATAAGGACTTCCCATCACGACAAGAGCGACATAGGTGATAATGAGACCAAACATTAATAAGCGATTAAAAGAATCGACAGCTAAAGTTCCGATATAGGTAATTAAGCCAAGCGCCAAAGTCATTAAGACACTGCCTATCCAATCCGGAATGACTTTTCCCATCCATATTTCAATAAATGAAGAGAAAAGCGCTCCGCTTCCTGAGATATAGGCTATAAGCAAACAGTAAAATAAAAAGACGAACACAATCCAGCTAATCATCTTTCCGAAAAAGCCTAAGGTCCTTTCTGCCATCGAGACAATGCTAATTTCATCGGTAAAGTATAAATTAACTTCAAGCAAAAGCAGCCCTGTTGTGAACATGAAAATCCAACAAAGGATAAACATGAATAAGGAAGGTCTGAAGCCGGCCAAGGATGTAAGGACAGGCAAACCGAGCATCCCAGCGCCTATGCAACACCCGGCCACTAGCAAAATAGCGCCGATAAGATGNNCGAAAAAGGAATAGAATTTTTCATTATATTTTCTGTTTTATAAGGTTAATAATATAGGGAGAAGGGAAAACGTATTATTTATGGCCGTTGGGCCAGCAGAAAAAAGAAAATGAAAAAAAAGAAAAAAAATTATCCATGCTGATTATCATAAATCGATTGTTTTTTTATAGCAATCAACATTCATTTTTGAATCTTTTTTTCTGCTGTAAGGCTATGCTTAAATCCTGATTATTCGCCTAATTAAGCGCAATCCCCTTATTTTTTTCCTTTGACTTGCCACTATAATTTTCGCTTCAAATGCTTTAGTAAAGTTTCTATCCTGTCGTAATATTTGGCGAAATGGAGGATGGTTTTTTTCTCTGAGGCAACTTCAAACAAGAAATCTCNNTCTTGCTTAATAAAGCTTCCGATGACATCTAAATAAAAATTTAAGTTTTCCGCCAAAGGATGGGAATGGTAGATTTTTTGAATCCACCCTAAATACTTTTTTGCGATCTTTTGCTTGGCACTCAAACTTTTAATATTTGAGATTTGATCACCCAAGACTTTGATCATCGCCACTAATGANNTATAAAAAACAAACTCCATCGCAAAATTGAAATCTTTTTTAAATTTTACAAAAAATTTCATAGCTAATTCATATTCAAACAAATCTTTTGCCTGAAGATTTAGTTTAGGAAGCTCTGTTAAGATTTGATTAAATACTAAAATAGCCAAAGAAGCGTTCTCTTTCGTCAATAAAGCAAGATCTAAAGCCTCTATTGCAATTTGCTTAAAATTAAAAGAGGGGTGTTGGTAAAATTTATCTAATGGACGCTGAAATAAAAGTTGTAAAACACAAAATTTATTCTGCACTTCTATTTTTTTTTCTTCTTCTTGTTCATAGGACGGATTGAAGGTTAGAAACTGTTTATGTAGTTGAATAAAAGTTGAATCAAAAGAAGCTCTTACAGTTNNGTCTTAAATGGAAATATTTCAATTGCCCAAAATGAAAGCGCATATTCGACCCAATCTTTGGCAACACCTTTTTCAATTGCCATTTTAAAAATACTTTGAAACATAGAGATCAACCGACTTAACTCCTCTAAATGACTAGAAGGAATCAGAACTTTAAAAAAATAACGCAAGAGGATCAAAATTTTTTCATACTCAAAAGATGCAAAATCTTTGATATTTTTTATCAAGGATTCTAACCATTCTAAAATCAAATTCCTGAAAAACACTTGTCTTGGATCGAAAAGAAAACCAAAATCTTTTTCCAGATTGATCTGAGGAAGTGCAAAAGATTGAAAAACAATTTTGTTTTCTTTAGGCAAAGTCGCCTTTTTTTGAATATCTTTATCACTTGTCAGTTTCAACTTATAGGCATGGATGGCTAGTAAATCGGAGTGACTTGCTTCAAGATTTCGCAAACTCGCCATCAAGCAATCCCCAAAATCCACCCATCTCTCATCCATACAGCTCAGTAAAAGAAACAAAGGTTTAAGATGAAATTCTAAAACAAGATGGCTATCAGTTTTTAGCAGCATTTTGAAAAATCGAGAAAAGCGCTGCGCATCCCAAGCTTTGATCGCAAAAATCTCCTCATTTTTCGTAGCTTTCGCAAAAGCACTTTTTAAACAATCACTGCGGGCGGCTGAATAGAAGAAGTCTTGGTAAAAAATTGCTAACTCAATCTCTTCTTTATCTGAATCGCTTAAGCCTGCAAATTTATTAAGGCTATCTAGCAAGGTCTTTTTATTTTCTAAAGACGAGACCCACTTAAAGAGCTGCCATTTAAAGTTTTCATAGATCACACGATTTTCGCTCAAGACAAGCTGCAGGGTTTCAAAGATCCAGCTCATGACTTTTATGTCGATCCAACTATTAGACGGGGATGTTAACTGAAAAAAACTTAAAAAAAATCCCATTCCCTTTTCAATATCAACTCCAAGAGTGGAATAGAGTTCTTCTTTTAAAAGATCTAAAACTTCAGCCTCCTGGTCTAATCCTAAAATCCATAGCTTAATGTAATGGTAGAGAAAAATATGTCTTAGCCAACAGAAATCTACCTCTTTGGCTAAACCTTGGATTTTTTTATAAAAAAGCTGAAGTTCATGAAAAGAAGAGGGGGGAAAGTTTGCTTTTAGCAAGAAATTTTTAAGAGTTTGGTAGTTGTCGATTGAAAGATCGGCTGGCACTAACTCTAAAAGATTAAACCAGCGCAAACCTAAAAAACAACCCGTTGAAAAAGTGTAATGCGTTAAAGTTTCTAGGAGTTTAAAAGTTTTATGATAATTCACATCCCCTTGATGAATCAAGAAAGAGCTTAATTGAATAAGATGCCCCTCTGTGATTTCTCCTGCCCGATACGGATAAAGTTTAATGCCCTTTAAAAGATAACGAAATAATAAATCACCATCCATGGGATGGAAAATATGCTCAGATTCACATAATTTTTGCAAGGCTTTCAGATAATTTTCAGGACATTGCTCATCTTCTAGGCTACACTCATAGTAGCTATATTCGTACTGGTCTTGCACAATTTGCCAAACTTTGCCGAATAAATTCTGATCGATCTTATCTCTTAAATATTTTAAATTTTTAAGGTGCGGCCAGCTNNCAATAATACCAAGGAGCGATCTTAAAAATCTTGCTTGAATCTCTTGTTTTTCTAGTGAATTGAGCCGCTCATGGACTGTTTCGATCATCCAATTAATCGCGACAATATCGCCTCCTAGGATAAGCTGGCTTAAAACTTTAAAATGGCCTTCTGGTGTAAATTTTTTTTTATCTACCATAAGAAGATAAAGGTGATACGCATCGGAACTGTCATTTCCCCATTTCTTTAAATCAGGAAGGATCGCTAGAAATTGCCTTTCTTCAATCACTTGATAAGACTTCACTAACTGCACAATATGAAAGAGCAGATGGGGCTCGGATTTTTTTATTAGCTCGTCTAAAGTGGAAATGATCAATGGGTAGANNTAGTAGAGGACCTGCTGAGGATACGATGCCCATCTTTCAAAAAGTCCATCCGAAGCTGGACCGGTTGCCTTTCAAAAAAAGATCGTGCGAAATAGATCACTTCATTTAAAGACTCAAGATGTATTTCAGCTTCAGAATAAAAGTTAAGAAAGTATAAACAATCCTGCGCTCTTTTGAAAGCCAGGGATACCTCGCCATTATCTTTAAAAAGGTGCATCATCTCTTGATTAAAAGCAATTTTACCGCTTAAATCTTTGGCATGGTTAGACTTTCTAAGAATGGTGAAGATTTGTGTCATCCTGTTCAAATATTTTCCAAGCGCACAATCTTGCTTAAAAGCAGTCGTAAAGTAAGAGCTAAAAGAATTTTTCAAGCCTTCATCAAATTCTATCAGAATATGCTGTCTATTGAGAAATTCAATCCATTTGCATAGCCCTGCATAATCTTGCGCTTTAAAGTAGCTTTGCAAAATGGAAGGGACAGCCTTTTCTAAAAGATTTTGAAAGTCATCCAAACCCGATTGGAGCAGACTTAAAAATAAGGGTTGATCGTAAAGACTGGTAATTGTTTGGAAAAAATTCCGCATGGAATAGCGGTTAATCACTAAAATGGATTGTCTAAAAACCTGTAAAATCGGCCCCATCACGTCCACCATTAAATGAGGCATTCTCAATTCAATGCAAGAAGAGATGGATATTAAGGTTTCGACATAGTGTTCCAGGGTTAATTTTCCCTTCCAAGCATTTACATCAAAAACTTTTAATAACTCTTTTAAGCGATTCTTTATTAAAACCGGGTAACTGGCCAATTCATGCAGCATATTGATCAAATCAAGCGATTCAAAAAAATCAGAATTGTTTTTTAAAAATTGTAAAAATTCAAAA
>DEHS01000058.1 GCA_002352055.1 Legionellaceae bacterium UBA2794 | reverse complement strand
TGGGTCAAATGACCCAACCTACCTGAGTCATTGTTTAATTCATGAAATGTATATCAAACAGAGATGTATAGAAATTGATAGATAAAGTTGATTTTAGTTCTGGGTTGTTACTCTTAGTATTTCAGCTAAAGATGTATCCCCTAAAAGCACTCGCTTAAAGCCGTCTTCTCTGATGCTCGCGGTTCCAGGTCTTAAATAATTTTCCAGAGTCTGGATGTTCTCATGACGATGAATCATTCCGCGAAGAGTTTCATCGATGGTGATGAGTTCATAGATTCCAGTTCTACCTCGATATCCTAGATTATTACAAAATTCACATCCTTTGGGTTCAAATACCTGAGACACATCGGTATCCGCTGTTAATCCCATAAGTTCCTTTTCATCGTCTCTTAATTGATGGGGTGTTTTGCAGTGGGGGCAAAGTTTTCTCACTAATCGTTGGGCGATAAGTCCAACGATACTTGAAGACATAAGAAACGATTCAACGCCCATATCTCTTAAGCGGGTTAATGCACCCAAAGCACTGTTAGTATGTAGCGTTGAGAGTACCAAATGACCCGTTAAACTGGCCTGTACCGCAATTTCTGCGGTCTCCAGATCTCTTATCTCTCCAATCATTACAACATCGGGATCCTGTCGCAAAATGGCTCTTAAACCTTTGGCAAAAGTCATCTGAACCTTTGTATTAACTTGAGTTTGACCTATTCCTGCCAAATCATATTCAATGGGATCTTCAATGGTTAAAATATTTCGCGTAACCTGATTTAATTCAGTGAGCATCGCGTACAAAGAGGTTGTTTTTCCTGAACCTGTTGGACCAGTTACCAGAATAATTCCATGAGGCTCTGCAATCATCCGTCTCATTGCTTTCGTAGTGGATTTAGGCATGCCTAAAAGGTTTAAATCGAGCTGGGCTGCCTGTTTATCTAAAATACGCAGTACAACTCGCTCACCATGATTGGACGGAAGGGTTGATACTCGAACATCGATATTATGGCCACCAATTCGTAATGAAATACGACCATCTTGAGGAATACGCTTTTCGGCGATATCCAGCTTCGCCATAACTTTTACGCGCGATATAACCAGAGGAGCTATAGCGCGTTGAATTTCTAATACCTCTTGCAATACACCATCGATTCGGTTTCGAACTAAAACCCTGTTTTCATAGGTTTCGATATGAATATCTGAGGCCTTTTGTTTGATGGCTTGAGTAAATAACGCATTTAACAAGCGAATAATTGGCGCATCGTCCTGATTTTCTAATAAATCCTCACTAACCGGTAATTGACTCGCCAGCAAACTAAGGTCCATGTCATCTTCCATTCCTTCTGCAGCGTCTAGAATTGATGATTTGGATTGATAAATATGGGCAAGATGTTGTTGGAATGCTGATTCGTCTACCGGTTTTAATTCAAGCTCTCGTTGTACTAAACGTTTGATTTCAGTAAATGCCTGTAAGGTTGTATTAGGTAGATGGTAAATAATAGCAATTTGATCTGTTAGTTCACCAATCACCGCCCCATGGTTTTTAGCAAAACTGTAGGGCAATTTTATTGAGCGCTCTTCTTTTTCCATAATCATTTGGTCATTAAATGTGATGGCACGGCGGGAGTCATAATGCCTGCTGGAGGGCTCGCAAAGGGAAGCGGCAGATCTGCCTGAGTTAATGGAGGTAATAGAGTTTGGTTATCAGATTGCTCATATTCCTCTTGCGAACGTAACCAATCCATTTGATATTGGCGTACGTCATTATACTTTTCACCGGTAACCTGGAGATTTTCTCGCTCGTTACGTAAAATAATAGGCTTAATAAAAACCATTAAAACACGTTTATCGCGATTGCGGATATTTCGTTGAAATAAACGCCCCAGTCCGGGAATATCCCCTAAAATAGGGAGGCGGTTATTTTCATTACCAATACTGTCCTGAGTCAGACCTCCTAAAACCACGATATCTCCACTTTCAACATGAACTGAGGTCACGATGCTGCTGATTTTAAATGTAGGTGTCGTTGAGCTGTCTACTGAGCTTGCTGGATCTAGAGTATCGTTTCCTTGATCTATTTGCATTTGAATGCCTTGTCCACGAGTTATCTGTGGTCTTACGTAGAGATGAAGCGCGACATTAACCCGATCAAAAGTTGTAAACGGACTGGCTGTCGTTGTACCTCCCGCATTATTTGGGTAGCTGGTTGAGGCCACAGAATCTTGCTTTCCTACGAGAATTTTAGCCTGGCGATTATCAAGGACTACTACAGACGGTGTGGATAAAATATTTGCTTTTTGCTCCCGTGCCAAAGCATAAATTTGAGCCTGAAAATCTGCAATTTTGGTTTTGGAATTAATTATCGCAAATCCTGGTCTGAAATCTCTGGGATTTCCGGTTTGTTGGTCAGAGCCCCATTCAATTCCTAAATTATTCACATCATTTTGATCAACTTCAGCCACTAAAGCTTCTATCAGGAGTTGAGCGGGTTTGATATCTAGCTGATTGATCACTGTCTTTAAAATGCGAATGATTGAGGAGGGCGCATTAATAATAATTGAATTAGTATTTGGCTCCGCTATTATTTGTACCATCGGTTTGGTTGTGCCCTCATTTTGGGTGCTTGCGGAGGAGGTATTGGCGGTAGCTTGTGAATTACCCTGAGTGGGCACAATTGCTGCTGAATTTTGGCCGTTACCAGAACTGCTGCCCGTAGCAAGATTAGAAGCAGGATTGGTGCTGTCAAGAACGGGACGAGTAATGGTACCAATTGTTGTACCCACATTACCGCTAAAATTGGCTTGGGCTATCCCTGCAAGGATTGGAACCAGATCTTCCGCTCGTAAATAATTTAAATAAACAACCTGCGTGTTTGAGTTAATTCCCTGTGAGCTTTTTTTGTCTAATTTCATAATCAGCATACGCAATCTGATTCTATCTGTTTTACTGCCACTGACCAGAATGGCATTACTTCGATCATCAGCAGCAATAGTAATCTGCGCTCTCATGCCAATGTTAGATTGAGTTTTAACCAAATCCTTTAAAGTGTTTGCTACATCCATTGCCAGGGCATGGCTTAAAGGAACCAGGTCAATCCCATTAGAGGAAGAGCTGTCGACTTGCTTTATTATTCTCGCCAGGCTTTTAATGTTGTTCGCGCGACCCGATAAAATGAGCATATTAGAGGGCGCATAAGCCGAAACGCTACTCCATTGAGGCATTAATGGCCTTAAAACGGGAACCAGTTGTTCCGAAGGAACATAGTGGACAGGAACTACAGCTACCATCATGTCATCGCCACGTGGCGGATTTCTCATTTCATTTAAAAGATCCGGTGATAAGGTTTTGGCGTCGATATTGGGAATAATCTTGATAATTTCGCCATTTGGTATGGCTGCATACCCTGATACCTGTAATACAGATAAAAAGACTTGATAGAGTTCTTCATTAGACATTGGCGTTGATGAGACTATTGATATTTTACCTTGTACTCGAGGGTCTATAACGAAATTCTTTCCTGTTACTCGCGATACTTCTGCAATCACCGCCCTAATGTCTGCATTTCTCAGATTCCATAATTTACTTTCGGGGGGTAAATTAGTGGAAGGTTCAGTAGATTTTACGGTTGCAGGCAATTCAAGTGCTGATTTTGGGTTTTTTGTAACAATAAGCTTGCTATCGTTTTTTGATAATTTATCTTTTAATTCACGTGCTGTTTGATAATCGTCAATTGGACCTATTTGTACCAGGTATAAGCTTTTATCTGCAAGATTTTTTATTTCAACAGGCTGACTTACCTGTGCCTGAAGTTCTTTTTGTCTTGATTGAGCCTCTTTGGGAATAGTAAATGCACCTGCCTGAAGAAAAAATACTGTAGCACCATTTTTGGTTACGGTCGAAATATTCACGTCATTGGCGTGAATTATTGAAGACCAGATTATGGTTATAAGTATTATAACTGTGGCGCGCATTTAAAAACCGTAAAGTCATGAAGAATAACATAATAACTAAATTTCNNTGGTGGCTATGGGTGGACTCGAACCACCGACCTCAGCATTATGAGTGCCGCGCTCTAACCGGCTGAGCTACATAGCCACAAGAGGCGTGATTTTGTCTTTTTCAGGGGATGATGTCAAGTAGAATGATGTGTTTTTTATTAAAATTTTAATTTTATTTAAATATGAGTACATCAGTGGATGTACTCATATTTAGGGTTTGAGTCACAAATAGGTAAGATGTGGACGTGTTTGCATTAAAATTGCAGACGAAGTTAATCGAGTTGAATATGGCTTTTATTCTTCAGAATATAATTCTTCTTCATGTTTTTTAGCAAATAACCAGGGAATTAAAACAAAAAGAATCAAACCACCGATTAAAAAAGCTTCAAAGAAAAACACATTGCCTATTGGGATTTGAGAGGGTGGAACGAAGCCCACAATCATAGCCGCAATACAGCACGCAATACCGATGCCAGCTACTAGCCACATGACCACAATTCCACCGGGGATGGTATATCCACGAGGATGATCCGGTTTGCTGTACCTTAATTTAATTGCAGCAGCGAACATAATGATGTAAACAATCAATGCCATCTGCGCACTTAAATCACTCAATATCCAATAAGCTGCATTAATTGAATCCAAAAATATAAATATTGTGCTCAAAATTGAAAAAATAATACCTTGCGTGATAAGAATCGTTACTGGGGCTCCATATTTATTAACTTCGGCAAATCGAGCGGGTAAGGAACCGTCACGGGCGGAAACCAATAGTCCTTTTGTGGGGCCAATAATCCATGCGGATACGCCACTTAAACCCCCTAAAATAATTAACACAGCAATAACTGAAGTCATCCAGGGCATGTGATAGGAGCTGAAAAATACGGCATAGGCATCAATGAGTCCAGACACGACACTGAGACTGTCGTTTGGCACCACAATAACAATTGCCAGCGATCCCAGGGATAAAGTAGATATAATTAAAAGGGTGGAATAAAGCAGCGCGCGGGGATAATCCCGTTGTGGATTTTTAACTTCTTCGGCATGCACCGCAGACATTTCCATACCAATTAAGCCAAATAAAACCGCAGAAAATAAGGATAAATTACCAAAAGAACTAAAGTCAGGAAGCCATGAAGAAGGATAATTAACGGCTGTTGGTCGTCCCTGAATCATCCATAAAATTGCTAATAATATAATAACCAGCATGGGTAGGATGGTTCCAACAGATGCGCCAATGACACTTACAATGCTTGATAATTTCATACCAAAACAATTTAACAAAGTGAATAACCAAAAAAGACTTAATGCAGTTCCTAATAAATAGAATTTATTATTGGCTAAATCCGGTGCAATCAAATAAGAGAGTGTTGCGGCTATGAAGGCTAGCATGGTGGGGTACCAGACTACGTTATATATCCATTGCAACCAAATGGTTATAAAACCTGCGCGCTTGCCAAAAGCTTCTCGAACCCAGACGTAAATACCTCCAGTATTTGGATACGCTGTGGCGAGTTCTGCAGCAACGAGGGCTACGGGTATGAAAAAGGCAAAAGCGGCAACAATGTAGTATGAAATTAGCGATAAACCAAGTTTCGCACTGATAGGCAATGTGCGTAAACTATCCACAGCAATTATGTTAATCATTACCAATGAAAAGACGTTCAAAACCTTTTTTGAATGATTCATTATCTGTGATCCTTAGTGGGTGCAGTAATAAGGGGAATTAGTGGATTGATTTGTGTAACTATTATAATTAATGTTCAAATTAGCAAAGAATAATATGTCCATGCACCTGGATTCATCATAAATAATCAACCGCGAAATGTACCATCTTGAATTTAATAAATCAACGAATAAGAGTATTAAGAATGTGAAATAAAAAATTCGCCCTCTATTAAGGAGGGCGAAAATCTAACTTATGTTATTTTGTGGCAAGATTTCTTAAAACGTATTGCAGGATTCCACCATTTTTGTAGTAGTCCAATTCATCGGCCGTATCAATACGACACAGTGTTTGGATTTCATTCACTTCACCATTCGGGCGTTCAATAATAACTTTTAAAAATGCACCAGGTGTTAGAGCCTCGGATAAAGCAATGCTAATTCGCTCGCTTCCATCCAATTCTAAAGTCTTGCGGGTCATGTCACCACAAAATTGCAAAGGTAAAACCCCCATCCCAATCAGATTGGAACGATGTATTCGTTCAAAGCTTTCGGTTATGACCGCTTTTACCCCAAGCAAATTAGTTCCTTTTGCCGCCCAATCTCTGGATGAACCAGTACCATATTCTTTACCAGCTATAACTACTAATTCCTGATTTTGCTCCTGATAAAGCATCGATGCATCGTAAATTGGCATGATCTCACCGGTTGGAATATAACGGGTAATTCCACCCTCTTGGCTGGGAGTCATTTCATTTCGAATGCGAATGTTGGCAAAAGTACCGCGCATCATGATTTCATGATTACCCCTGCGTGAACCGTAAGAGTTGAAATCTTTCTCACGAACACCCTTTGACTCTAAATACAGGCCAGCGGGAGAACTTGCTTTAATAGAACCAGCTGGAGAAATATGATCCGTAGTTATTGAGTCACCGAATAAAGCCAAAATATAGGCTTTATTTATGGACTTGATAGGTTCTGGTTTTGGCTTTAAATTTTCAAAAAATGGTGGATGCTGAATATATGTTGAATCAGGGTTCCATCCATAGGTTTGTCCTGTGCTGGTTTTAATGGCCTGCCAATGAGCATCCCCTTCAAACACTTCAGCATACTCTTTCCGGAACATACCCCCTGTAACTTTTGCCACTTCTGCAGCAACTTCTGCATTCGTAGGCCAAATGTCTTTCAGGTAGACATCATTTCCTTCACTGTCCTGACCTAAAGGATCTTTACTTAGATCACTGCACGTAGTTCCACTTAATGCATAGGCAACTACGAGAGGAGGTGAGGCGAGCCAGTTTGCTCTTACTTGAGGATGAACCCGTCCCTCAAAATTTCGATTACCGGAAAGAACCGCAGAAACAACCAGATCATTCTCTGTAATAGTATGCGAGATAGCATCGGGCAGGGGACCTGAGTTCCCAATACACGTCGTGCAACCATATCCTACCAGGTTAAATCCCAGTTGATTAAGATATTCTTGCAACCCTGCTTTATTTAAATAATCAGTTACGACTTTAGAGCCAGGTGCCAATGATGATTTAACCCATGGCTTACGTTGCAGTCCTTTTTCGACCGCTTTTTTAGCAACCAGCCCCGCTGCCATTAACACGCTTGGATTGGATGTATTAGTACAGCTGGTTATCGCAGCAATAACAACATGACCATGTTGCATCTTAAAATCTTTATTTTTGACAGCAAATAATTCATTTTTTTCTGTGAGTTTACCGGTTTCTTCCAAAAACTGATCAAACTCAATGGGCAGGGTACTTAAATTAACTTTATCCTGAGGTCTTTTCGGTCCTGCCAAAGAAGGCTCAACGGTATCCAAATCCAGATGCAACGTATCAGTAAAGATGGGATCTTCACTATCCTTGTCATACCACATGCCTTGAGCTCTAGCATAGGCTTCAACCAAAGCGACAGTATGAGCATCACGACCAGTAAGTTCCAAATATTTAACCGTTTCTTTATCCACCGGGAAAAATCCACAGGTTGCACCATATTCAGGTGCCATATTGGAAATCGTAGCCCGGTCTGCCAAAGGTAAATCGTTTANNCCTGGACCGTAAAACTCAACAAATTTACCCACTACCCCTTTATGCCGCAACATTTGGGTCACTGTTAAAACCAAATCGGTAGCAGTAATGCCTTCTTTAAGTTTTCCTGTTAATTTAAAGCCGATGACTTCAGGGATGAGCATGGAAACAGGCTGTCCGAGCATTGCCGCTTCAGCCTCAATACCACCAACTCCCCAGCCCAGAACTCCGAGACCATTAATCATGGTGGTATGAGAATCGGTACCTACCAAGGTGTCAGGATAAGCATATAAATTACCCTCATCTTCACTGCTCCAAACTGTTTTACCCAGGTACTCAAGGTTTACCTGATGGCAGATTCCGGTACCAGGAGGAACAACCTGAAAGTTTGAAAAGGCTTTTTGACCCCAGCGCAAAAATTCATAACGCTCATTATTACGTTCCATTTCAATTTCAGTATTAATTTCTAGGGAATCGGGTGTGCCAAATTTATCAACCATAACGGAGTGATCAATTACTAAATCGACTGGGGATAAAGGAGATATTTTATCCGCATTACCGCCCAGTTTCACTATGGCATCACGCATGGCAGCCAAATCAACTACAGCAGGGACTCCGGTAAAGTCCTGCATCAGAACACGTGCGGGACGAAAGGCAATTTCATGTTGCGATGTTTTAGTTTCTAGCCATTGCGCAATAGCCTGAATATCTTTGGTAGTTACGGTACTATTGTCTTCAAAACGTAATAAATTTTCAAAAAGCACTTTAAGTGAATAGGGGAGACGGTTTATTCCCGTAAAATGATTTTTTTCTGCAATTTTTAAGCTGTAATAATGATAGGTTTTTCCATCAACGTTTAACTCGCTTTTGGTTGATAGACTGTCATGGCCTACTTTCATATAAAAGAACTCCCAAATTCAAAACCACAATCATAGCTTAAATTTAATAATTTTTCATGAGTTCTGATGAAATAGAAGTTGTAATTAGTCACATGTAAGAGGCCATTAAGGTTAACGGCCTCTTTAGGCTTTTTATTAACTCTGTTTTTGCTTGATAGGCTCCAATTTATCTGATTGATTTGCTGCAGGATAATGTAAGCTCAATTCGGCCGCACTTTGAAATATATTTTTTTCAAAATCTTGCATTTTAGTTGTATCTGGTGATGCGGGGGTAAGCAATGAAAAACTTGCAGGGATTAACAAGGTTAGAGATAAAGCTAAAATCATAGCACTGATTATGGTATGAAAAAGCAAACCAATAATTGCAGTACATAACAGAGCAAGCCCTAATCCCGCAGTACCTTCAGCAAGCCGAACTAATATGGGGTTTTTCGGTTCCAAATCCATGATCCCTACACAATAATATGATTTAAAATACGCTTCAGTTGCGCTTTTAAGTTTTTTAGGGTGATTACTACAATCATTTAATGTGCTCGCGAATCGTTCGTATTGCATTAATACAGCATGCTTATATTGATTGTTACCCAGAGCTTTTTCAAAATCATTTAAACGAGAATAAAGTGCGTTATAAAAGTCTTTAAAAGGTTCATCAACTTTGGAATTCCTTAAAAGCTCATCAATGCCTCCCCATAAATAGGATTCTTGTTCTATCTCATTTTTTGATTTCAAGTGAGAATTAACATCCTCATTTAAAAATAGTGCTTTATGAATTTTAGTCAAAATAGCTTTTCTGGTAGGAGGAGTTTTTGCTGTAAAAAAAGTATCTAAGGGCATATTGGACTCTTTAAATTAATTTATTAATCAAGACTATCATTACTTGTAAAACAGCTATAGTTCCTTTACTGAATTTTACAAAGAGGCAATATTAATTAACACTCTTTTAATTTAACGGGACTAATATTTTGAGTTGGTATAATTATTGCTAGGATAAAACTTAATATAAGGAGTGTTAAATGATTGATCCGACACCGTTTAATTTGAATTTATCAATAGCTACACCTGAATCCATTTCTCTTGATAAACATGATGCAGCTCTAAATACCGACATCGAGCTTACAGATAATGAATATGTCGATATGCTTGAATCTGAGTCGAATCCGTTTGTGCTTTTATTATCTCAAATACAGGTCACAATTCCCGAAACTAAAGCAGTTATTTCACTTAAAGATCAGATTGAGCAGGAGTCTCTGGCTCTAAAACCTCAGGAGTCTGCTGAACAATTGAATATATCTGACGCTGATGAAGATCCTGTAACGGATGATTCGATTAATTTTGACGATAATGTGGCCATTACCTGGATTAATTCCCAATGCTACCTGCCCCCTCAACTTATGGAATCAAATCAAGACGAAACTATGGTTGCAAATGTCGCCAATGAAGAAATTGAATTAGTACAGGTTGAAAAGAAATTAATAGTTCTAAATAGTGATAAAGATAATAAAAGTACCATTCAGCAGCATGTCATGAATAATAGCCATGAATCAAATGATGACGAAATGAGTGATAGAAAAACCCTTGGTGAGACTTATTTTTTGGACAAAAGTGAATTAGAACTAATAAATAATCAGGATGTAAAGCTAAATCCTCAATCTTCTGCTCATGATGCTGAAATTTTGACTCATGAAATGTTACAAAATGCTGATGTCGATAAACAACCGAATTTGGTTAATCTGATATCAGAGAGCAATTCGATTGGTATGCAAAAACCGTCAGATCGCATCGAAAATAATTTTTTAACTATCTCCGCTGAAATGAATCATTCTGACTGGCCCGATCAATTTTCAGAACGAATAGTCTGGCTTGGGAAACAAGAGATAAACAGTGCACAAATTAAACTGCACCCAGAAAATTTAGGCCCTTTGGAAATAAATATTAAAGTGACGAAAGACGATGCTTCAATCAATATAGGAAGTCATAATGCTCAGGTTCGTGATGTTGTTGAGCAGGCATTGCCAAAACTAAGAGAGATGATGGAAGCTCAGGGTTTGAATCTCGCTGAAGTAAATATAGGTGCTGATTCCAACTCGCGACACTTTTCTCAAAGCAATTCTGAGCATGATGCTGAATCCCTTAATCCGACAGAAGAGTTTGTCGCGTCCACCCCATTAAAAAACAAACTGTTAAGGGGCATAATTGATTATTTTGCATAATGTATAAGTTTGATCCGTCGAGAAATTGACGGAGTAATGCCCTATAGTCCTGGATCATCGAAGATCATAACTGGTTAAGCAGACCAGGTCCGCTTTTGTTATGCTTTAGTCTATTTAAAAAGTTACATACATCTTTTTTTACATCGAATGGCACGACCAGTCCAACGATCAACGAGGCAGGTATTTCTGCAGCCATTGCCTGAAAATCGCCACCCGGTCCAGTAAACTCCTCTTGCTCTTTTTCTAGGACCATAATAGACGTAGGCTGGACGTATATGACCTCCATAACTATGGTAACCAATAAAAAACGCCAGTTGGGTACCTGGGAGTTGGTTCGAGGAATTTGCTTTAGCATGTCCACTATATAATCCTGCTAGTATGACCATCGCGGTAAAAAGCACCATTGTTAGCGGGTAACGTTTAATCCTTGTTCTCTCCATGATTAAATCCTTTAATTCATTCTATTAGCCCTATTATAGACCATATTGTTTATTTTAATTAATTTTCGTTCATAAATAGTTACTTAGCTGCCTTTTGGATAAATGAAATGGATTTTCGCTCGTGCCAAGAGTAGCATTAAGGCAATTAGTCTTTTTAGGTGCAGTATGATCTCGAAAACAATTTTGATAACAGGTTGTTCCAGTGGTATTGGGTATGATGCCGTTTTTTCTTTAACAAAAAGAGGACATCGCGTCCTTGCTTCATGTCGGAAACAAAGCGATGTAGATAGTTTAAAAGCACAAGGAATTGAGACCCTTCTGTTAGATATAAGTGATTCAAACTCGATACAAAGCGCCTTTACTCAATTGATGGAGTTAACCAATGGTCAGTTAGATGTCTTAATAAATAATGCAGGTTATGGCCAGGCCGGAGCACTTGAAGACATTACTCGGGACACATTACGCAGACAATTTGAAACCAATGTATTTGGTCTGCTTGAATTGACTAATCTGGTTATTCCAATAATGCGGCAACAAAAGAAAGGCCGGATCATCAATATAAGTTCTATTCTTGGTGTGGTGAGTATGCCCTTTAGAGGTGCGTATAATTCATCCAAATATGCAGTTGAAGGATTAAGCGATACACTAAGATTAGAATTATGCTCTTCTGGTATAGATGTAATTACGATTGAGCCAGGCCCAATACAAAGCCAATTTAGAGATAATGTGGTTGATGGTACTTTAAAAAATGTAGATGTTAAAAATAGTTTTTTTGCCAAACAATACGACAATATGTTATCTACTTACAAACAAACTAAAAAAAATTCCATGTTCACCAGAAATCCGGATGCGGTCATCAAGAAGTTGATTCATGCAATAGAGTCCCCAAAACCAAGACCTAAATATCCAGTAACTATGCCGGCTCATTTGCTTATTTTATTAAAACGCTTTTTAAGTACGCGAATGATGGATAAATT
The DNA here is from genome assembly GCA_002352055.1 of Legionellaceae bacterium UBA2794. Classification (GTDB taxonomy): domain Bacteria; phylum Pseudomonadota; class Gammaproteobacteria; order Legionellales; family Legionellaceae; genus Legionella. Next base: position 10,546 of record DEHS01000058.1, on the reverse strand, counting down.
ATTTTTATTTATTTCCAAAAAGGAACTTCCTGGACGATAAAAACGAGTACTTTTGGCCATTTACATATAACCTGGTAAAAGTCAAAAATATATATTTGAAAGTGGAAGAAATCTTTCAATTTATTTGCTAATATCTTATTGAGTTAAAAAAAAACCATAACTATCAAGGAAGTAATAATCATGAAAAAATCAACAATGGCTGTTGCTGCACTGCTAACTGCTTTATCTTCAGCTCCTATGGTTTCTGTAGCTTACGCTGATGATTCATCTTCTACTACAGTCAATGGCTGTCACGGTTGCAAAGGATGTAAGGGTTGCACAGGTTGTAAAGGTTGTAAAGGATGTACTGGTTGCAAAGGATGTAAAGGATGTAAAGGTTGCAACGGTTGCAGTGGTGACTAGTCAATAGTTTGGTTTCAGATAAGAGGTAGTTAAACTACCTCTTTTTTTAGTTAGTATTTATTATGCAAACAAAATCAGAATTTATATTACCTCCTCTTACTAAATGGCATCAGAAGAAATTTTTGGGTTATGCAACTCAGGTTTTGGAAGCACAGCAGAAAATGGTTGATGAGAATGGTGGTAATATTCTTCTTTATACTCTCCAAAAAAATCTCAGACATGAGCGTATGAGTCACTATCCTAAAGGGGACCGAATTGATCATGCAACCGGTGCTCAATACTTTTATCATTGCCATAGAGAGGACTTTGAAAGTACCGAGCACGGACATTTTCACTGTTTTCTACGTTATAAACACATTCCAAAACATATAAAACCTGCTCCATTGAGTGATTGGAATCGATATATTGATAATCCAATGACGCATCTTATTGCGATTGGGATGAATCAATTTGGTTTACCCATTCGATTATTTACCGTTAATCGTTGGGTCACTTCGGAAATTTGGTATGCGGCAAAGCATGCGCCAAATTTGATTAACCGTTATAACATGACCCTTAACGATGATCCCTATTGGCAAGTACTTGATAGTTGGGTTGAGGGTATGCTGCATTTATTTATGCCTCAGATCACATGGCTGCATTATGAGAGAGATAATGTAATGCAGGACTATTTGAACTACTCAGAAAATCCCTATATTGATTACGAAATTGAGGAGCTTTCAGCAGTAAACATAGATTTAAAAAAACAAATTGAATGGGTTTTAGGTTAAATATTAGTGCTTTTTCTTTTGTGTGGTAAAGATTGAATCAGAGCTTAAGGGAAGGATAATAACTTTGGTTCCAGCAATATTTTTTTCTTCATTAGCGAGCTCAATAAATTCGGTATTTAACCATTTGGCGTCTTTTGTAAACATTCTTACGCAGCCATGACTCGCTCGATTACCGGGTATGTCATTTGAGCCATGTAGGGCAAAGCCTTTATGAAAAAACATACAGTAGGGCATTGGCGCGCCATCATATAGTTCTGAATCGCATTCTTTATCTTTTTTCCAGTAAATATGGAATATACCGGTTATTGTTCTACATGAATCTTCGCTATCCACACATACATCACGTCCTGAAGAAATAGGTCCCCAACGAACCAGATATCCATATGCATCATACGCAGCCCAGGCCAGTTTGTCCTGGTCGATAATAATTTGCTTTTTTCCATCTGAGACTATTTGCAAGGGAAGGGGGGATAGGTCAAATAAGGATACGTTTTCCAGGTTTTTAGGAACAATAATTTTTTTTCCACTCCATAATCTGTTATCACTACGATTTAATCGTTGTACTAAATCTCTTTGTATCGGATCGGGGAAGAGTTTTTCCCAGCTTTGCCAGCGTTTTACTTTAATGCATTGATACTGAGGGTAAGCACATAAAGCATTACCAAAGTAAGTGGCGGCTCTTACTTCTGTTGTGTTTAACAGTATGGCTACAAAGAATATTAGTACGGCCATATCTCCATCCTTGTATCGATTTTAAAGTATCTGTTTTTCTAAATCTTTAATCCAAGGTCAGCATTATTGAAATGAAATTCTCGGAGTCCCGATTTTGGAACTCATGTATTTGCTGGTTAATTGATTATGTTTCCATTATTCGGCAATTGCTTAAAGTGAAATATAATGTATAAAAATTGATCATTTCATTTAATGATAGGTGATATTTATCATATTGTCAGTTTTTTATTATGAATCTTGGCTGCATGATTTATGCTTTTATATTGAAGCCTTGATTATGATTCGCATTTGAAGTTTGAACCTTTTAAACACAAAATCAACTTCATAAGATTAATGTTTGACTATCGTTAAGAGGAGACTTTTAAGATGATAAGTAGTAAATTTGTTGAGGGTACTAATTTGAGAAGTATATAATTTATTAAAAGCGCAAAGGACCCCACTCAATATCAGGATAAATATTATATATCTCAATTACCTTATTTTACTTTTTTCTTTGGATTTAAAAAGTAAGCGGCTAGAAATTCAAGCCCATAATTAAGCATATTAATTGTTTTTACGTTTTTGCTTTTTACTACGCGACTACCCATGATTTTAGCAATCACAATGCGTAATAATTTAATGCGGAAATAATTTATCATAAGTCTATAAAGCATTGTTTTTCCTTATTTAAATATACTTTTTAATTATAGATTATAATTTGAGCAAAATGGAAATGAAATATTAAATATTGTACTACAGATGCAGTTATGGTCGACTTAATCTGTTTATAATTTGTATCACGGCATCTCTGCGCATTTCCGCCATCAAAATGGCTTCTTCCTGATTTGATCCTAAAATTCGATCATTATTAACTGTTAATTGTCTAATAACTACCACTTGACTCGGCGCTTTGATAATTTGTCCTTTTCTACTCTGCAACAGAAATTCGACAGTCATAATGATTTGATACTGTCTGGGATTAGTACTCGCACCAATGCTAATAATTTGTTGCTGCACATTAATTCTATTAATAATCAACCAATAATCTGCTAGTGAAGGCTCAGGATTGACGCTTATTTGATGACTTGTTAAATGAGAACCTATGACTGTACCAAACTGCCTGTCTCCATCCTTTGAGATAATGGCCACATTGTTAAGCCATTTAGGGATATCCACGATACCTCTTAAATGAAAGCCACAGGCAGTTAGCATAAACGTCAAAAATAGTAGAGCTAACCTGCCACGTTTCATCAGTTGGCAACCAAATTAATCAATTGGCGATGGTTGACTATAATTGCTTTCTTTATTGTAAGATTAACGAGGAAATCTTTGGCCTGCTCTTTTGCCGTTTCAATTAATTGCTCTTCAGGTGCATCTACATTGGCTGTAAACTGAGCTCTAAGCTTGCCATTAACCTGGACTACAAAATCCACTTCCTCGGTTTTCAAGGCACTTTTATCTACTTTTGGCCATGGGGCATCAATAATTGCTTTTTCAAATCCTAACTGATGCCATAAATAATGAGTAATGTGAGGTGTGATAGGAGCGAGTAGTCTCAGCAAAATACTCATACTAGAATGTATAAAATATTTGTCTTCATCCGTTTCAATAGAGTAACCAGAAATTTCATTAAATAATTTCATGCATCCGGATACAACTGTATTAAACTGATTTCTATCATAGTCAGTATTTGCTTGAGCCAGGATCTGATGAACCACATGTCGTGATTTTTTTAAACGGCTCTCAACAAGCTGCCAGTTAACATGGCCGTTGCCACTTAGGATGGTATCGTTTATATCGATAAACATATTTAAATGTTCATGGGCAAAATTCCATACCCGTTTTAAAAAGCGATGCGCTCCTTCAACTGCTGTGTCAGACCATTCCAAAGATTGCTCAGGAGGAGCTGCAAACATAACAAATAATCGGGCAGTATCCGCACCATAAGTATTAATCAAATGATTTGGGTCAACCACATTTCCAACAGACTTGGACATTTTATGTCCATCTTTTAAAACCATACCCTGAGTTAACAGTGCTTTAAAAGGCTCATCTGAATTAAGTAACCCTTCATCTCTCATCAACTTGTGAAAGAAGCGAGCATAAAGCAAGTGCATGACCGCATGTTCGATGCCGCCTATATATTGATCAACAGGTGTCCAATATTTTGCTCGATCATCGAGCATTGCATTTTCCTGACCTTTACAGGCAAATCGTGCGTAATACCATGAGGATTCGACAAAGGTATCAAAGGTATCCGTCTCTCTTGTAGCATCTTGACCGCATTTGGGGCAGGACACATTCACGAAATCGCTGCACTGTGCGAGTGGTGAACCTGCGCCTGTAAACGCAACGTTTTCTGGTAAAGTAACCGGTAATTCATCGTCTGGAACGGGTACAACACCACATTGTTCACAGAATATCATTGGAATAGGCGTGCCCCAATATCTTTGGCGGGAAACTCCCCAGTCACGCAAGCGATAATTGATCGTTGCTTTTCCGGCTTCATTTTCTTCCAGATAATGGGTTATCTGCTCAATCGCTTGAGATGAGGTAATATTATCAAATGGCGCGGAATTAATAAGTATGCCATCGCCGGTATAAGCGGATTTACTAAAATCATGACTTTTTTCGGGTTTAATCACTTCAACAATAGGCAGTTGATATTTTTGCGCAAACTCCCAATCTCTCTGGTCATGCGCTGGGACTGACATCACTGCTCCAGAGCCATATTGCATAAGTACAAAATTAGCAGTCCAGATGGGCAATACTTTACCTGAAATTGGGTGTATTGCGGTCATTCCGGTATCAATTCCGCGCTTCTCCATGGTAGCCAGTTCCGCTTCTGCCATTTTGGTTCCCTGACAGCTATCGAGAAAAGCTTTTACTTCACTATTGTTAAGTGCTGCCTCTTTTGCGAGTGGATGATCAGTTGCCACAGCAAGATAAGTTGCACCCATCAAAGTATCGGGTCGAGTGGTATAGATTTTTAGCCTTTTATGATAGTTTGGAACATTAAAATAGATTTCTGTACCAATAGAACGTCCTATCCAGTTTCGTTGCATTTGCTTCACTTGTGATGGCCACTCATCGAGGGTATCAAGAGATGTAAGCAACTCATCTGCGTAAGAAGTGATTTTAATAAACCATTGCGAAATTTCTTTTCTTTCGACCAACGCTCCAGAACGCCATCCTCGGCCGTCAACAACTTGTTCATTTGCCAAAACTGTTTGGTCGACTGGATCCCAGTTAACTACTGCATTCTTTTTATAAACCAGACCTTTTTCAAACAAGCGGATAAAAAACCATTGTTCCCAACGATAATATTCAGGATCACAGGTGGTGATTTCCCGTTTCCAATCATACGCATTGCCCAAACGTAAAAATTGCTCTTTCATTGCCGCAATGTTTTTTCTGGTCCATTCTGCAGGCGGAATGCCATTTTTAATCGCTGCGTTTTCTGCAGGTAATCCAAATGCATCCCAGCCAATAGGTTGCAATACATTCTTGCCTAATGCACGTTGATAACGAGCGATAACGTCGCCCAAAGTGTAATTACGCACATGGCCCATATGTAAGGTGCCACTGGGGTAGGGGAACATTGATAAACAATAAAATTTTTCTTTGTTTAAATCTTCAGTAACGTTAAACGATTGTTTCTTATGCCAATATTGTTGCGCCTGTTCCTCAACTTCTTGGGGTTTATAAGTATTATCCATAGTCCAATTATAAAAATGACTGTTAAGCGCTAAGGATAACCCCTCTTGTGCTTGCCAGCAATAGATTATTGCTTGCTAAACCTAGGAAGGCGTAAAAAAAGAATAATTACTAGAAAAATTGAGCAAAAAATCAACGAAGGATAGTCACTTGTCTGGATCCAGGGAGTGGAGCCAGAGGCAGGAAATATTTCACTTTGTAATATTCCAGAACTAAACGGAGGGAGACCATCAAGGATATCCCCTTTGTTGTTTATAACGGAGGATAAGCCATCATTATTTACTACAATTTGAAATCTTCCTGTCATGAGAGAAAGGAATTGTGCCATTTGGAGTTGCTGATAGCTTGCGAGAGAGCGGCCAAACCATCCATTGTCACTGATTGAAACTATCCATTGCGCAAGTGGCATTTGCATGCGTAGTAAGTGGGGGTAAGCAATTTCATAACAAATTAAACTAGCAATTGGATGTTCACCAACTTGAATTAGATCCTGTGATTTTTTTCCGGGCACTATATTCGGCTCGGGCAGGTTCAACCAATGGTTAATACCTACAAACGGTTTAGGAATGTACTCTCCAAAAGGATCGAGATGTTGTTTTACATGCTGACCGTTGCCCTTTCCAAGGCTTATTACCGAGTTGTGATAATGAGTTTCGTTATTATCTGTCGGTTGTAATATCCCAAGAATAATCGCACTATTTGTCATTAGGGCTTTATTATGCAGGCTGGTTAAATAATCATCGAGATAACTTGCGGGTAATGGAATAGCGGATTCAGGTAATATAATTAGTTGTTTGCCTAACAGACTTTCAGTAGCTTCTTTATAGTATTTTAACATACTCCAAAACAAAGTCTCATCCCATTTGTCACGCATTGAAAGGTTGGCCTGAATGACGCCTAGGGTTATGGGCTCGTTTTTTACAGTGGTCCAATCAATGTTTTTCATCACAACGGGGCCTGTGATCATTAAAGCAAAAAACATCATGTATCGATAGCGTTTTTTCGCACCTTCCTGAACACAATGAGTGAGCAGAGCAGCGGTAAAACAAGTCCAGAAACTTAGCCCATAAACACCTAAAATGGGCGCCAGATATTTGACCGGGGTATCAATTTGGGTTGTTCCAATCAAAAGCCAGGGAAATCCACTGAATAAATTGGCCCTTGCGAATTCACAGAAGCACCAAAGTGTACTAAACAGAAGAAGGTTAACTAATTTGGACTGGGTGGAAAGTAATAGTTTAAAAAAACAGGCCACTATTGCAGGGAACAGAGCGAGGTAGGATATAAAAAGTATTGTGACCAATCCAGATAAAATATAATTCATTTGACCATAGTCATGAATACTCACTATAACCCATGAAATGCCTACACTAAAATATCCAAAGCCAAAAGCAAATCCCAGACCCAGGCATTGTTTAAAAGATGAAATCGAAAGAGTCCAGTATAGAATTGCCAGACTTATAATGGTCAAACCCGGCATATGAAAAGGCGCAAATCCCAAAGGACTTAAAGTACCTGTTATAAACAGAAAAAGGTAAGAAGAATATTTAACTCTACTGGTCGATTCGATGGATAGGGCATTATTGAAAGCAGCGTGCTTCATAATATGATCTGATACTCTAAAGTAGCGAAGATAAATGAGTGACGCATCCACGTCAAGATATTAAATATTTGTCAGGAAGTTCAATTTATTTTTTCAGGGGTAAGTGATTAATTTCATTGGTTTTTAGCTATAAATTGCGTTTTTTAAAAATCCTGTCTATCCAATTATCGAGAATTTGTGTAGGATGGACACGTTTTACAAAGGAGATGGATTGAATGTATAACGTAATGATTACTGGTGCAGGAAAAATAGGAAGTTTAATTGCTTGTTTATTAGCTGATAGCGGGGCTTATCAGGTTCATCTGGTCGATGTTGAATTTAATGGCTCAGATGTAAAAAGATTACTGGATGCACTGCCTGAAATAAAAACGGTGGCATTGGATGTTAAAGACGAACAATCCACGCAAACCTACCTTGAAAAAAATAATATTATCGCAGTTATCTCAAGTTTGCCTTATTTTTTAAATACTCATGTAGCACAGGCAGCAAAAGCGGCAAAAGCCCACTACTTTGATTTAACCGAAGATACTGCTGTTACTGATGCAGTAAAAGCCATTGCCTTAAATGCAGAAACTGCATTTGTTCCTCAATGCGGATTGGCCCCTGGTTTTATAAGTATTGCTGCCAACAGTTTAATGCAGGAATTTGATCATTGTCATCATGCCAAATTACGTGTTGGTGCATTGCCGCAAAGAGCTAATAATGCGCTCCATTATTCGTTAACCTGGTCAACGGATGGGGTTATTAATGAGTATGGTAACCCATGTTATGGTATTGAAGCCGGAAAACCCGTAACCATGGCTCCATTGGAAGGTTTAGAGGCTATTCAGATTGATGGATGTGAATATGAAGCGTTCAATACTTCAGGTGGTCTTGGAAGTCTTGCCGAATTATATGAAGGCAAAGTTTATTCCATGAATTACAAGACCATGCGATATCCGGGGCACTGTGAAAAAATGCGTTTATTAATGAACGACTTGCGTCTAAACGATGATCGCATTACTTTGAAACGTATTTTAGAAAATGCAATTCCGAAAACTTATCAGGATATTGTTATTGTTTATGTAACTGTTGAAGGTATGAAACGCGGTGAGTTAACTGAAAAGAGTTATGTCAAAAAGATATATCCAGAAACAATTCGTGGTTTAGAGTGGTCTGCCATTCAAGTCAGTACTGCCTCGGGTGTATGTGCCGTTGTGGATTTGGTATTAGGGCAGGCTAATGAATACAGAGGGCTTATATTGCAAGAGAAATTCCAATTGTCCAGTGTGTTAGAAAATCGTTTTGGAAAATATTATGCCTAGGAGTTGTTTATGGAATTGTTAAACCAGTTAAAAATTGACGCGGTAAATCCTGGCGCTTTTAGTGGCCAGGGTTGGATGAGCCAGCATCATCAGCATCATTTAATATCTTACAGTCCTGCGAATGGAGAGAAACTCGCTGAAATAGCTACATGTACCATGGATGATTATGAAGTGGTTATGAGCCGAGCAGTTGAGTCAGCTCAGGATTGGAAAAGAGTGCCAGCACCCAAACGTGGTGAAATTATCAGACAAATTGGTCAGGCTTTACGTGACCATAAAGACAGTTTGGGAAGTCTTGTTTCGTTAGAAATGGGTAAATCCAAACAGGAAGGGGATGGCGAAGTTCAGGAGATGATTGACATTGCTGATTTTGCAGTAGGTCAATCTCGAATGTTGTATGGTAACTCTATGCATTCGGAGCGGCCTAATCATCGTATGTACGAGCAGTGGCATCCTTATGGAATTATTGGCGTTATTTCAGCATTTAACTTTCCGGTGGCAGTTTGGGCCTGGAATGCGTTTTTAGCGGCTATATGTGGCAATATAACCCTCTGGAAACCATCGGCTAAAACACCACTTTGTGCAGTTGCTGTTCAACATATCTGCAATGAAGTATTAAAGAAAAATAATTGTCCTGAAATATTTAGTTTGATTATTCCTGAATCTCATGATGTGGTCGAAGCGATGGTTAATGATTCACGTATACCTTTGATTTCTTTTACTGGATCTACGGCTGTTGGAAAGCAGGTTTCAGCAAAAGTTGCTGCTCGATTGGGGAAAACCATTCTTGAGTTGGGAGGCAATAACGCGATTATATTAGATGAGTCTGTTGATTTAAATTTGGCAATTCCAGGAATTGTATTTGGAGCCGTAGGGACAGCAGGGCAACGTTGCACATCAACTCGCCGATTGTTTGTTCATGAATCGCAATATAACGATGTGGTGAAAAGGCTGCAACATGCTTATGAGCAGATTACCATCGGCGATCCTTTAGATAGTCGTAATCTTATGGGCCCATTAATAGATAAACAAGCAGTTGATCAATTTAAGAAAGCCATCGAGCGAATTAAAGAAGCCGGTGGGCAAATTGTTTTTGGGGGTGATGTACTTAAGCAAAGTGGTTCATTTGTGCAACCCACGCTGGTGTCTCATGTAGAAAATGATTGGGATATCGTGCAGGAAGAAACTTTTGCTCCTATTCTTTACGTCATGTCTTACCGAACTCTTGATGAGGCAATTACTTTGCAAAATGGAGTGCCACAAGGCTTATCATCCGCTTTATTTACTAAAGATCTCAAAAATGCAGAACGTTTTTTAAGCGCATGGGGTAGTGATTGTGGTATCGCTAATATCAATATTGGCACCTCGGGAGCTGAAATTGGTGGCGCCTTTGGAGGGGAGAAAGAAACTGGCGGGGGACGTGAGTCAGGTTCGGATTCCTGGAAAGCATATATGAGACGACAAACTAATACGATTAATTGGGGTGATGATTTACCGTTAGCTCAAGGGATTCGTTTTAATTTATCTTAATCTTAAGAGTTTAAGAAGATTGGTTGTAGTCGATGCACTTTTACGTGTTTAAATACTTACGGTCAAATTTCCGAGTTTATAGTTTAGTTTTACTGGATCCCTCGGACAAGCCGAGGGTCGTAGGACTCCGAAGGGCCGTGGATATCGGTACAATCATATTCAACTTACCATAATAGTCCAAATTAATGAGTTGTCTTCCCGCGTAGGCGGGGATCTATCTAATAAAAGTCGCATTTTGCTAAATATTTGGATAGTTCCATGGCTGAGCGGGATTTGATTATAAATAAGGTATTTAAGTGTTACTTATTTGGAAGCAAACGTTTTGGTATGACTTAAGATTACTGGATCCCTCGGTCAAGCCGAGGGACGTAGGATGTAGTGAGTAGGATGAAGTGAAGAGAGAGTACTTTTGTTAGGCGCTTTTATTTGTGTTTACTTTACTTGCGGTCCAATTTCTAAGGTATATTAAAGGTATATAAGGTTATAATTGATATTGATATTGATATTGA
>DEHS01000033.1 GCA_002352055.1 Legionellaceae bacterium UBA2794 | reverse complement strand
GTTTGTGAAATTAAGGGAACCATTCAAATATTTGGCATAATGCCACTTTATAGGATAGATCCCCACCTTCGTGAGGAAGACCACTAATTAATTCACAACAATATTGTGCATTTATGAGGGATAGCCAAGTGCGCGGACATGATTTAAATTACGATATCAATCCATATTATATACTTGAGGGTGACTGAATTATTCATGCCCATGTACTCTAGAGCTCAGATTGATAATTTTTATAATGAATAATAAATCACGTTACTCTTTAGCAACCAGAAACCTTAGTTATAATCCATAAGTTAATCAACAGTTTCCACATTATGATCCATTTGCTTTTGATACAAATTCCATTCTGCGTCTTTAGCAAACATATCGATCGCAGCTTTTTCAATAAAATAGCCCAGGTCATAAATACCTGCCCAATGACAATAGTTTTCGATTTGTTCCAAGACTGCGGGATTCACTTTCGCCTTGATTGGACTTATATCGATACTTTTCTTACTTTTAATAATCGGCATCACTTATTCTCCCTCTGGTTACCCCTCGGATTTAAGACTAATAGTGTGAGCACTATCCAAGTGAGCAACCGCCCAAATCTTAATTATTGGCATCATGAATGATTATTCCTAATGTGTTGTAAATTAGAACACGATATGGGATTTAATACAAGTTATCCACCGAAATATGAATAAAAAATGAGCATATTTTATCCGCTTAGTCGACGCACCAGACAATATTCCCGCTCATTTATTTTGACAAAAATTATATTATATTAAAATAAAAATTACATAAAATATTTGACAATGTTGTCACTATGCAATAATATCAAATTGTCACTTAAATTTATTAATTAATTAGGAGTTACTTATGTGCAAAAAAACCTTACTGGCATGCGCCTTAGCTTTCAGTTTCTCTCCTGTCATAAGTGGCGTGACTTATGCCGCCTCGAACACATCTGCTGAACGAGCCATTAAAGACACCGTAATTACAGCTAAAATAAAAACACTTTATGCAAAATCACCTCTAGTTAAAGCGACTAAGGTTCATGTAACTACAATAAATCATCAAGTGGTATTAAGTGGTGAACTTGACACAAATACTCAATATGAACGAGCCATTACCCTTGCCGGTTCGGTCCCGGGGGTTCAGGAAATTAATGCAGAAAATTTAACAGTCAAGTCAAGCGATGCTCCTCTGACTGATGCATACACCACAGCCAAAGTGAAAGGAGTATTTTTAAAAGAAAAACTTTTTGGAAAAAAAGCAATTGAATACTGGCCTGTAACCGTTGAAACCAAAGATTCTGTAGTTTTTCTGACTGGGAAAGTAGAGACCGAAAAGCAACGCAATAATTTAGTGCAACTGGCAAAACAGGTAAACGGTGTTAAATCTGTAAATTCATCAATCACCTTAAAATAGTAAAACAAGAGAGGTTCCTATGAATAATTTAAATAAAGAAACAAAAGCATCCTTTGATGCCGAAAAAGAGAAAGTAAATAATCTTGTCGAAGAAGGGAAACAAAAGGCGAAAAATGCATTTGAGCAAGGCAAAGAACATGCTGAAAACATTTATGCTCAAACTAAAGAGTGCGTCAACGAACTTTATGAAGAAGGTAGAAAAAAAATGGGTGATGCACAAGACACCTTTAGAGACTACTCCCGAGTTGCGGCAAAACAAGTGAAAAATAAACCTTTGAGTTCGTTACTTATCGCAGGCGGTATCGGATTTTTATTATCCGTTTTGTTTAAAAAATAAGTTTTAGTATCTGGAATAATAATAATAATAAAGAGGACTTATCATGATAAATTTAAAAAAATTAAGCACTGTTCTAGCATGTACTGCCGCATTGTATGCAGGCAACTCTTTGGCGGCAAACCATGATTTGAGTACTAACTTGTCAGCAGGTTATGATCTGCCCACTAATGAACTGCAAACATTCAACGCCAGTGTATTTCATACGACTCATTTGAATTGTAAAGTCCGTACTGCAGGAGGCCAGGCCAATGATGTTACCGTACTAGCTCTGAAGAAAAGAGTTATCGTAAATGGAACCATACTTTCAGAAGGTGTTAATGCCTCTTTGGTATTACGTGCAGGAGATAATGTAACGTTCGAGCTGGATGCCCGTGGAAAATTAGGCTTAACAAATAACAGCGACAGTTTAGTTAACTTATACTGCCGTTAACACTAAGGCTATCATTGGATAGCCTTAGTTCTTAAACCCTTCGTTCCTAATTAATGAAGGGTTTCTCCTTGAGTAATACAGCGGGTTATAATCTGACGGGTTACAAAATCCCCCTGACTGATGCCATAAGCTTTTGCAAAATGCTTGGCAAGAGTGACTACCCATCCAGATAATTTAAAATTCATTTTTTTTTCAATTTGATCCACTTCAATTTCGAAAAGACCCAGGGCGTTACTATCACGTTCATTAGCATATTCTTCCATAATGACACGAGCGGTATCTAAATCTCTATCTCTGGTAGGCCAACTCTGACTCATAAATCCTCCTAAAAAGCATGATTAGGTCTTATTAATTCTCAATATATTTGTTTCTGTTGTAACACTAAAATAAGAAAATCAGGGCTGTTATTATGCCATAATTTGCTCAAATACTCAATATAGAGGACAAATTTTAGACTAATTACAACGAAATACTCTCGACGAGATCCCAACTCAGCTGGATAAATTACAACATAGCGCATATGATATCATTCATATTTATATAAAAAATGGCATCATGACTTATTCTATTTATCCCTCATTACTTTCTGCTGATGTAACCTGCCTTGGTGCTGAAATTGAAGCAGTTACGCATGCAGGCGCTGACGCGATTCATTTTGATGTAATGGATAACCATTATGTTCCAAATTTGACTTTCGGACCTATGTTTTGTGATGCCTTAACGAAGAGATTTCCTGATTTAAAGGTTGATGTCCACCTAATGGCAACTCCTGTCGATTCGTTAATAGAGGATTTTGCCAAGGCCGGTGCGAAACGGATCAGCATTCACCCCGATGCAGGTATTCATCTTGATAGAAGCTTGCAGCTTATAAAAAATATGGGATGTGATGCTGGATTAGTCTTTAATCCAGCAACCTCTATAGAGGTTTTAACCTGGGTCGCCCATAGACTTGATTTTGTTCTGGTCATGACTGTCAATCCAGGTTTTGGCGGGCAAAAAATCATTCNNTCCTCAACTAATCGGTAAAATAACTCAAATCAGAGAAAAGTACCCCAATCTGGCTCTTTGTGTCGATGGGGGAGTTACTGTCGATAATATTGCGGCCCTTGCTAAAGCTGGGGCAACTGAATTCGTCGCGGGTTCTGCTATATTCAATAGCTCTGATTATAAGAAAACTATAACCCGGATGCGTGAGCAATTAAAAAGTATCTGAACTATTGAATCATTTTTTTCGTTAGAGGTACCATGAATAAATTATTGGTGGTGTTGTGTGGACTATGCTGGTCATTAACTTCCTTTGCGCTGTCCGGACAGGCATATATGGACCGGTTTTACAAATACACGGCATGGTACACAAACATACCAGTAACACCATCACCTGAATTTCTGGAGTTTGTCCGGGAAACCAGTCCATTGGCTAATAAATTACGTGAAAAATGGCTTTATGAATTAGCACGCATAAAAAACTGGGCCAGTTATAATCAGTATTACCAACCTACCAATGATATAAATCTGACGTGTTACGATCAAATCGCTAAACTAAACTTGGGTCGCATGGATGATGTGCTTAAAGAATCAATTCCAATATGGCTTACTGGCGAATCTCGCCCCCCTTCTTGTAACAGTTTATTTGACGTTTTGCTCAAACACGAGCATTTTGACCAGAATTTAATAACCCAACGCATTGCACTTGCCCTTGATAAACGTAACATTCAGCTGGCACGTTATTTGTTGAAGCAATATAAAGTACCCCGGACTGAGGAAATTGAGGTGTTAAATTCTGTTTACCAAAAGCCTGGCAACATAATTAATCTTAAAAAATCAGAATTAAGTGATAACTTATACCTTTACGGGTTGAAAAGACTGGTATCCGTAAATATGGATGAGGCGCTTAAATTATGGCATTCTGCCAAATTAAAACGAATACTTTCCGAAGCAAACGAGCAGGCGTTTCTGTCTCACGTCGCATTATATAAGGCAATGCGTAATAGTAACGATGCAGTAGCATGGTTTGCCAAGGTAAAACCACAATTTTACAATAACGTTTTACTCGATTGGCAAATTCGACTGGCTTTAAAAAATCGGGACT
>DEHS01000101.1 GCA_002352055.1 Legionellaceae bacterium UBA2794 | reverse complement strand
TCCAGGAATCTTATATGAGTCACAGATCCTTTTTTCACTAAAATGCCAAAAAGATACCAGATAAAGTATACTTTATGCACTGATGATCTTTGATTATTCCCGGACAGAACTATGAGCTTATTTAAAACTGATCCTGAACCCCCTTTAGCCGAATTATTACGACCAAAACACCTGGATGACGTAATTGGTCAATCACATTTACTAGGGGAGGGGAAACCGTTACGCCTTAGTTTTATCGCAGGAAAATTGCAATCGATGATTCTCTGGGGTCCTCCTGGAGTGGGTAAAACAACAATTGCTCGTTTAACCGCACAAGCTTTTGATTGCGAGTGGATTGCTTTATCAGCTGTTTTTTCTGGGGTTAAAGAAATTCGCGCCGCAATGGAAACAGCGCAAAATAACCTGATGTTAGGCAGAAAAACTATATTATTTATTGATGAGATTCACCGGTTCAACAAAGCACAACAAGATGCTTTGCTCCCATATACTGAGTCAGGTCTGGTTACCTTTATTGGTGCTACCACTGAAAATCCTTCTTTTGAAGTCAATTCCGCGTTACTTTCCCGAGCGCAAGTTTACGTTTTAAAATCGTTAACAGACGACGAATTGATGGTATTAGTGCATCGTGCTCAAAAAGAAACACTGGCCGCGTTGCAATTTGACCCGAAATCATTGGAAATAATTATTGGCTATGCAGACGGGGATGCAAGAAGATTACTTAATTTACTTGAGCAAATAAATAATGCTTGTGTTGCTCTTGGAGAAACTCATGTCACTGAAGACTTAGTAAATAATGCATTAGCTCCAGGAGCTCGACGATTTGATAAAGGAGGAGATAATTTTTATGACCAAATATCTGCTTTGCATAAATCAGTGAGGGGATCAGATCCTGACGCAGCACTGTATTGGTTTTGTAGAATGATTGATGGTGGCGTTGATCTTAACTATTTATCCCGTCGAATTATTAGAATGTCATGGGAAGATATAGGCCTTGCTGATCCTCGTGGAATGCAAATTGCCAATGAAGCTGCCTTAACTTATGAGCGGTTAGGCTCTCCTGAAGGTGAACTGGCTTTGGCTCAAACGGTGATATACCTTGCCGTAGCGGCTAAAAGTAATGCAGGATATGTTGCTTTTAACAAAGCCATGGCATTTGTTAAAAAAGATAAATCCAGAGAAGTCCCCCTTCATTTACGCAATGCTCCTACTGGTTTGTTGAAAAAATTAGGTCATGGTCATGAGTATCGTTATGCCCATGATGAGCCGCACGGATATGCAGCTGGTGAGCATTATTTGCCTGAAGATATGGAACGACCACAATGGTATCAACCGGTTGATCGCGGATTAGAATCAAAAATAGCAGAGAAACTTAAGTTCTTAAAAAAATTGGATGAAGAAAGAGATATTGACACAGGTAAAAAGCAAAAAGATACTTAGAATTATTTTTACCTAATTGAGGTATTCCTCATCACTTCATCATCCTATCTAGATTGTTATTCTCAAAAGAGCGATCTGGTTAAATATTTGTAAAAATGCCACTTTATTGGATAGTTCCCCGCCTGCGCGGGGAAGACAATTAATTAATTTACAACATTATTGTATATTCAAAATTATGAGGGGATAAACTCAGTACGCGGCGACGTTTTATTTTCAATGAAATACACGTTTTGAAATTATAATTCATTAAAAATAACGTGGAACCAAGTTGACCTTTAAACAGCAAGTGCTTCTGCTTGCTTTTCATTAATCATTTCGGTTTCTTCCGACTTCACCGTAAGTACTGCTAGTAAATCATTGGTCAATTCCCTAAGTTCACCCGTTAATAATGTAAGGGCAGCATCTTGTCGTTGGTATTCTTCATCCAGTTGTTTTAGCTCGCTAAAGTCATCGAGTAAGTAATCCAGACTTTTTAGCTTTTTAAATGTAAAGTCGTGGGTTAAGGTAAATTGAATACGTTCTTTCCAGATTATGGAAATTTCGGCGGTTGCCATTCCTTGGGATAGCAAGGTTAATATCTCTTCAGCAGGGAGTTCATATCCTTTACAATGAATGCGCTTTTTATCATCATCTAAAGCAAATAACAAACAATCAGAGGCTAGTTGAAAATCAGCCGGTAATGTTTCTGGCGAATGAATCCATTCAGCAAAACGAATGGCAAGGTTTTCTGCATGGGTAAGTGGTTCAATAGTAATTCCTGCAACAGATTTACGTAATAATGAAGTAAGCTGCGCAGCCTGTGTATTACTGGAAGCATTAACTATGAGACGTTTACTAACCGTATCTAAAATAGCTGGCAAACGCTTCTGGACGCAAAAAGATTTAGGCAATAATTCAAACTCCAGATCCTCTGCAATTTGAGCTTTCTCAGCACGCTTTACGCTTCGACCGTGTTGGTTTTCAATCATTAAAATTCGTTCTTCGAGCATCTTGTTAATGACACCACGTGGCAAGATACGCTCTTCTTTACCCATACAAATGAGAGACGCACCGGCTACTTCGTGTACCATTTCATCACCAAATGCTGGCAGCCATCCATAAATGAAACGAGCGTGCGGAGGGCATGGTTTTAGAATTTCATCTGCTAATGAAGCATTTAAATCTGCTGCCTCATCCAGTTCGTATTTGTATATAAGCACATTGTTAAACCACATAGCTCTTTCCTCTGGATAAATGAAAAATTCTAACATGAAATAAAGGGCCCCGCGATGTAGAATATGTAAATTGCTTCGAAATAAGATTATGAGGATAAGCGGGAGATGTATCTTAAAATCGACAGTAACTTATATTATCTCCTTAAAGGTGAGATATGAAATTAAAATTAAAATAGAATGATGTGGCTAGAAAATATTTAAATTTAGTATCGGTGTAAATCCTTTCACTCTCATCCCCAGCCTTTCTCCCTCAAGGGAGAAGGGAGTAAGAACGTTCAAATATCCAGCCTTTCTCCCTCAAGGGAGAAGGAGTTAGAACGTTCAAATATCCAGCGCTTTCTTAAAGGAGAAGAGGGTTAGAATGTTCAATTACCCAGCCCTTCTTCCTTAAGGGAGAAGGGAGAAAATATAGAGATTATGAAATGGATTATAAATGGATAAATTATGAGAAAGAGTGATTCTCATTCACTTTAATTTATACCATGATCTTAATTTCTATTTAATTTGGATCTAGTAGAACCCAATTACATTATAAAATAAGTACCAATTGCAATTGTTCGATTATAGGGTAATTTATAAAATTCAATATTAAGATTGGCTGAATAATTACGCATGAGGAAGGCAAATATTTTTTCCTGCCAGTAAAAGTTCAATGATTTTTTTGATTTTGAGGCCATAACATTGGGAATTTCAACCATATACGTTGCACGGTCTATATTTAGCTGGAAAGGCAGAACATGTTTGTAGCAAGCCTTTTCAAGAGCGCGTGGAATGGAAATGGTTTCCATAAATCCGTAATGTAACGTTAGTTTACATATTTTCGGTCCTAAGGACTCCGTCTCATAACGGTCCCGATAATGAACATAGGGTATATTTTCAACAACGTAATCGACAATTAGAACATGCTCTGGCATAGAATGGCTAAGCTTTAAAAAATGAAGAAAGCTGCCTCCACTTTTATCGTAGACATCTGTTATAAAAATCGCCGTAACTCCAGGCAACTGATTAAAACTTTTATATTCGAGTTGTTTCAGAAGTTTCGTTATGTCGTCCTTTTTCATATAAAAATTGTTACGTAGATACTCAAGACCAAATCGCCAGGTGTACATGATGAACGCGACAAAAAGGGCAAAGGTTACGGGCACCCAGCCCCCTGTTAAAAACTTATGGGAATTAGCTCCTAAAAAAGCCAGGTCAATTGCTAAAAATATTCCAAAAATAAGTGCCACTCTAAATTTGGACCATTCCCAAATCGCAAGAGCTGTATAAGCAACCATTGAATCAACCAGCAGCATGTCAGCATTTACTGCAATACCATAAGCATGAGCCAGATTGTCTGAGGTTTTAAAAGTCAAAGCAAAAAATATGGTACCTATGAACAAAATGACATTGATGTGGGGTACGTAAATTTGTCCCGAATAATCCTTTGACTTTTGAATTATAGGAAATTTGGGGCATAGACTTAACAATACTGCCTGTTTGGTTAAGGAAAAGGTGGCCGAAATTACCGCCTGTGACGCAATTATTGTTGCAAATGTTGCCAGAATGATTAAAGGCAAATAAAACCAGCTGGGCGCAATCATAAAGAATGGATTTTCAATGGACTCGGGATGAAGAAGTAAGTTGGCTCCCTGTCCAAAGTAGCTCAGTAAGAGACAAGGGAGAACCAGCGCAAACCAACTGGCGCGGATTGGATTTTTACCAAAATGACCTATATCAGCAAATAGAGCTTCACCTCCCGTGACCACCAGAAAAATACCCCCTAATAAAAGGTATCCATGCCAACCCTCATGATATAAAAATCGAATTGCGTAATAGGGGTTTACCGCTTCCAAAACTACCGGGTATTCAAGAATTTGTAATAATCCCAAGGTAGCTATCGTGCTGAACCAAATTAAAATGATAGGACCAAAATAGGCGCCAATACGTGAAGTACCACCTGATTGAATAGCAAATAAAATACAAAAGATGACGATTGATGCAGGTAAAATATACGGATTAAAAGATTCAGAGAGAGTACTCAATCCTTCTACCGCACTTATCACTGAGATTGCCGGAGTTAACATGCCATCTCCTAACAAAAGACCTGCACCAAAGATGGCAAATATGTAAAATAGAGGTTCATATTTAGTGCCTTTATACTTCATTAATGCAAGCAAGGCCAAAATTCCGCCTTCTCCCTCGTTATCTGCTTTGAATATAATAATCAGATATTTAAATGAAATGATAATTATCAAAGACCAAAATATTAGAGATAAAACCCCCATGACATTTAACTGATCAATAGGTAAATTGGCTAAAGTGACTTTTAAGGCATATAACGGGCTGGTTCCTATATCACCAAAAACAATTCCCAAGGCTGCCAGAGTTAATCTGAATTTATTTTTACTATCCATTTAAAGCCACGCCTTATAAATTACCAATATGCGTTTAACGCTAATATATAGGTGTTATAATGAGAGGTATTTTTTCCAGTTACGGGGAACCATATACCACCTATAACACCCACATTGCTGTTAAAATTATATTCAATTGCTGGGGCCAAAGCTGTTTCATTATAGTCTCCACTACCAATGCTAATGGGTGGTCCGCCAATGTTACCAATCCCCAGTCTGCCGTTAAATCGAGTAGCTTTACCGTTGGAGTAGGTGCCTTCCATAACCGCAACCCAATGTTGGGTGAGTGTGTACTCAAAAGCCAAATCAACTCCATTTTCAGTACCTGGACGTATTCTTCCATCGGTATCCTCCGCCCCTCCATAGCTGCTGAAACCTCTGACATTAACCGCTGAGGCGTACAGTTTGGAAAAGATAAGGCGAGTTCGCAAATAATGAGAGTTATAAATTTCTTTCAAATACTGGAAATCCAGACCAATCAGTGTTTGATAACTTCCTAATCCTGTGGAGTCTGTACCTAAAAGTCGGGGGTTTAAGAGCTGATACTTTCCGGTTGGAAACGTTTCCTGGACAAAGACACGAGTATCAATACGTTTTGGTGATCCATTTTGCTCATACAATTGAAAACCCAATGCGACAGATACATCACCCAATCTATTGTAACGNNGGAAGAGTCAGTTGGACATCTAACCAGTCTGTGTATCCATGAGTCAACACCGGATTGGCAACAAACGTTCTGAAAAGAGGAGTACGAATTAATTCTCCAGCTTCATTATATTGACCATCAGTATGAACATCTAAAGCGTAAAATTCAACATTCGTATGTCCCTTGGGGATAGTATGTCCCGCTGGTGCTAAAAGAGGTCCTGTAAACCATGGCTCCGCATAGGCCAGATTACAAAAGTTTGTGATCGAAACAAAAATGACTATGATTTTTATTAATTGTCGCATAATTGCCCTTACTACCATTGCAGGTATATCGTCCTATGGTGTAGATTAGCCGACTTTTAGTCTTTGGGAAATAGAAAAATGAACACGAAAGTTATTTTAGTGGCTGCAAAACTAAATACAGTATTAAAAGGCCATCCCTGGATTTTTCCCAAAGCAATAGCTCGTCATCATGGTCAATTGATTACAGGCCAGTTAGTGGATATATGTAATGAAGAAGGGGCGATTATCGGAATTGGTGCTTATAATGAGCATTCACTATATCGAGTACGAGTCCTTGCATTAAGCAGTGAAGAGGGGAATTTAACTAATTATCAGGCTATTATCAGGCATCGCTTGAATCAGGCTATTGAAATTCGCAGGTGTCTTAACCTTCCTAATGAGCGAACCACAGCCTATCGCCTCTTTAATAGTGAAGCAGATGGATTATCTGGCTTAACCATTGATCGATTTAATCAAACGTGTGTGATTTCAAGTTCTGCATATTGGGTTGAATTGAATAAATCCATCATTCTTGAAGTGTTACGAGAATTATTGCCTGCGGATGAAATGATTTGGCTTTCGCAAACCAAATCATTAGGTCAAGACGGTTGGAAACAAGTAGAGACTCAACCGACTCATCAAAGCACTCAGGTTTTGGAGGAGGGCATCATTTATCAAGTAGAATTTGCCCATGCTCAAAAAACGGGGCTGTTTCTGGATCAACGCGAAAATCATCATCGTATTGCTCAATTAGCCGCAGGGAAAAAAGTTCTTGATTTATACACTTATACCGGTGGTTTTGCCTTACATGCTGCAAAAGCGGGTGCCTTGCATGTTACCGCGGTAGATAGTTCAGCACAGGCAATTTCCCAGGCAACTCAAAATGCTACTTTAAATGGATTGACCAATATTGAATTTATTGAGGCCGATGCTAGAGAGTATTTAACCCGCGCTGGCGATTATGATCTGGTGATTTTGGATCCCCCTAAATTAGTACCGTCGCAACAGCATTTGCAAAAAGCCAAAAATTATTATCGGTTTTTGCATCGTGAAGTGTTTAAACATATGAAAAAAGGTTCGTTATTAATGACCTGTAATTGCTCATCAGCGCTTTCATCAGCAGAATTTTGTTCTCTGGTTAGTGCTCAGGCTGCTGTGGTTGGGAAGCAGGCGCGGATAATAGGAATTTATGGGCCGGCCAGTTGCCATCCGACCTTGTCTTCTTTTCCTGAGGGGAATTATTTGACGGCGGTTTTGGTAGCTGTGGTTTAGAGGTTATACAAGAAATTGGAATTATTGATTCATCTACCCAGGTCATCTGAAGCTGATTGATTTTGAAGTTATTAGTCTTAGATTGTGCCAAGAGAGGAATGATTGCCCACCTTCGTGGGCATGACAGGTAAAAAGGGTTTGGTTTTCATTATCACGTCCAGGATCTTTGAACGAGATTGGTTACGCATTCTAATTGGCAGGACCCTTGGACACAGGTGGGGTAGCTCACCTTCTTTGGCATGACACTC
The DNA here is from genome assembly GCA_002352055.1 of Legionellaceae bacterium UBA2794. Taxonomy (GTDB): domain Bacteria; phylum Pseudomonadota; class Gammaproteobacteria; order Legionellales; family Legionellaceae; genus Legionella. Next base: position 48,252 of record DEHS01000101.1, on the reverse strand, counting down.
CAGGATCCCTTCTCCCATTATGGGAGAAGGTGCCCGAAGGGCGGATGAGGGTAACTCTATCAAACTTAAGTATGCACACGCCTATCACGATTTCGTAAACATTCAATCACCTCATAAAAACTCAATTCACAAGATTTCAATAAAACCATCAAATGAAACAGCAAATCAGCACTCTCATTAATCATTTCATCCAGATTATCACTCACTGCAGCTATCACCGTTTCAGTTGCTTCCTCACCTACCTTTTGTGCACAACGATTTACCCCTGAGGCCAGAAGTTGTGCGGTGTAACTTGTTTCAGGATTTCCCTGAGCACGTTCATTAATCAACTCCATTAACTCATCTAAAAAACCCAGAGCACTTATTAAAGAGGGTTGATAGCAACTGGTAAATCCTAAATGACATGCAGGCCCTTTGGGTAAAACCTGAGCTAACAGGCTATCGTTATCACAGTCCGCACTCAGGTGCACAATTGCCATCGTATTCCCAGACGTTTCTCCTTTCCGCCATAAACGCTGACGACTGCGGCTGTATAAATTAAGTTGACCGGAAGTTAGGGTGGCAATTAATGCTTCCTGATTCATATAACCTAACATCAGAACCTGCCCTGATTGAGCATGTTGCACAATTACGGGCAGTAAACCATTCATTTTTTCCCAATCTAAAGAGTCAACCGCAATATCGCTCATATTCTTACCTCTATTTGTTTTGCTTTTAAAGCAGTTTTTACCTCAAGAATGAACGCTACTTTATCATGAAAGATACTCGCTGCCAGAGCGCCACTAACCTGTGTTTTAAGAAATACCTCAGTAAAGTCATTACAATTTCCGGCACCTCCAGAAGCGATTAAAGGCACGTGACATAGTGCGCGCATTTCACGAAGCTGGATTAAATCAAATCCTGAACGAACCCCATCTGCCTGCATGCAATTAAGTACAATCTCACCAGCACCACGTTCTTGCACCTCTTTAATCCACTCGCGTGTTTTACGCTTCGAATTAATGCAGGTGGATTCACAACCCGTATATTGATACACATAATAATCATCATCAATCCATTGGCTGTCAATACCAATAACCACGCATTGTTTGCCAAAAACTGAGCTTAATTCGCTAATTAAATCAGGATTTAACAAAGCCGGACTGTTGATTGACACTTTGTCGGCTCCTGACTGCAATATTAATTTAGCCTGAGCGACAGAGCTGATTCCACCTGCAACTGTAAAGGGAATATTAATAGTTGCTGCAATTTGATTTACCCAATCAGGACAAACCGAGCGCTCTTCACTGCTGGCAGTGATATCATAGAAAACCAGCTCGTCTGCTCCTGACTCTGAGTAATATCTGGCTAAAGGTAGAACATCACCTATAATTCTGTGATTGCGAAATTGTACTCCTTTAACCACTTGATTATCACGTACATCAAGACATGGAATTATTCGTTTGGTTAACATAACAACTCCGTTTCTTGCTCTTCTTCCAGATATTTTGGTAAATTAAAATCACCCTGGTAAAGAGTTAATCCCAAAATAGCCCCTTTAATTCCTACCGTTTTTAACCGCTCAATATCCATTTGATTGCGAATCCCACCGGATGCTTGCCAGAATAATTGGGGGAAACGTCGTACAGCTTCAGCATATAATTCCAGGTTAGGTCCTCCCATCATCCCATCACAAGCAATATCGGTGCATAAAATCTCACTGATACCCAACCCCTGATAATAAGAAACCACATCCCATAAAAAGGTATCACTGGGTGTTTGCCAGCCATGAACCAAAGGTATGGGCACTTGATTTATTAACTGAACATCAATGGCTAGCACTATCCGCTCTGCACCAAGAGTCGTGATAATTTTTTTGGTTAAGGGTTTATCTATTATGGCGATACTGCCCAAAACAATACGGGAAATTCCTGCATCAATACATTTTTGAGCCTCTTCAAAAGTTCGTATTCCCCCGCCAGCTTGGACCTCCACTCCATTTTGCATGGCAGTAATCAAGGGTAATTGCTGCATGGAGCCTGTTTTCGCTCCATCTAAATCGACGATGTGTATTCGTTTGGCACCTGCTTGGGCAAAATAAGAGGCTCTCTCTATTGGTGCGTCACCAAATACTGTTACCTTGTTAAATTGCCCTTGTTCCAGGCGCACACAGCGTCCGTCTTGTAAATCAATTGCAGGGATAATTAACATAATGACTCCAGGGTTAAAAAATTTTTAAGTAATGTCATGCCTGATTGTGCGGATTTTTCAGGATGAAATTGCATTCCGTAAAAATTATCTTTATTAATAATGGCCGCAAAGGATTGGCTGTAGTCGCAACGGGCTAAAATATGATCCGATTGAGTTAATGCATAGCTATGCACGAAATAGACATAATCCTCAGAACTTAAACCATTTTGGAGTACATTGTGTTCATTCCATTGCAATTTATTCCATCCCATATGGGGCACGGGGTGTTCTTTATCGGCTGGCAGGTGCGTCGCTGCTCCGGGAATTAATCCCAGACACGCCACATCATCTTCTTCACTGTAATCCAGTAATAACTGCATCCCCAGGCAAATCCCCAAAAGAGGTTGTTTTAATGTTTTAATAGCATCAATCAGATTATGACTACGCAGAGAGTCCATTCCATAGCGAGCGGTACCCACTCCCGGTAAAATAACATGGCTGGCAGTTTGGAGTTGATTTACATCATGAGTAAGTATGCAATTAAATCCAAGGCGATTTATGGCATTCACTAATGAAGTGAGATTGGTACCGCTTACATCGATTATGGCAATCATAATAATCCCTTGGTTGAGGGGAGGCTATTACTGGTTTGAGTCACTGCCTGTTTTAAGGCGCGACCTAACGATTTGAAACAGGCCTCAATCATGTGGTGGTGATTGGTACCGGTTACACTGAGGTGAAGGGTTGCTTCCATTGCACTGGCAAGTGATTTAAAAAAATGAGGCACCATTTCCGTAGCCATTCCCCCGACAAATTCTCGGGTGAACGAGCCATTAAATTCACAATAACCACGGCCACTTAAATCAATAGCTATAGAGGCTAAGGATTCATCCATCGGTAAGGTAAAACCGTACCGATTGATTCCCCATTTATCTCCAAGAGCAGATTTTAAAGCAGTCCCTAAAGCAATGGCCGTGTCTTCAATTAAATGATGATCATCTACCTCCATGTCACCCGTTACATCTAATTGCATATGNNCCCGCCATGCTTTGCCACTTGTTCTAACATGTGGGTAAAGAAGGGGAGGGGCGTATTAATAATACTGGTTGTGTCACTGTCTAAATTAATGGTTAATTCAATTGTAGTTTCTTTAGTCGTTCGTTTGATGCTACTTGTTCTTTTAGAGTTTAGAATAACTTCGGCATTGTGCTGCCAATTTTGCTGTCCGGAGATAGCAAGAAAGTTAACGCCTAAATTTTCTGCTAATTGTCGGTCGCTTTCTCTATCACCAATAACCCAGGATAGTGATTTGGAAAAAGGTGTTTTTTGGATAAAATCGTTTATGAGACCTGTTTTGGGTTTGCGACAATCGCATCGATCTTCTGGCAGGTGAGGACAGATGAAAATTTCATCAAACAGNNTCAAACAGGATGCCTTGAGATGAAAAAAGATCAAGGATAAATTCATGACATATGGCAAATTCTTCTTCGGGAAAAGCTGGGGTTCCCAAACCGTCCTGATTGGTTACCATAATTAAAGTGTATCCGGCTTTTTTTAATTGCAACAAGGCTGGAATAACATCAGGAGTCAGTTTAATTTTATCCAGAGAGTTAACCTGAAAATCAAATGGCTCTTCAATTAAAGTACCATCGCGATCAATAAATAATATTTTTTGCATTATTCTTTTCCTAAAAAAAGTTATTCATAAATGAAACAAGAGTAGCAATCACTAACTGGTTGCGATGATCGTCGCTGATGGTTATGCGTAAGTGATCGGGTATGAGCGATGAGGATGAAAACTCTTTAATCGCTATACCATGCTTTTTAAACCAGGCACTTATTTGAGTGGTATATGCCGTTTTAACCAGAATAAAGTTACCTTCGGAGTCATAGATTTTTTCAAAAAAGGGTAGTTTTTTTAACTCGGTAATTAGTCGACTTCGAGAGTTTTGAATGGTTTGAATAACTGCAGGAAACCATTCGTTATTGGTTAACGCCTGTATACCTAAATCTATTACTGAGCTGGAAAGGGCATAAGGTGGGATAATTTTATTAATAGCGTTGATTAGCGAACTGTTCGCGATAATACAGCCCAGACGAAGTCCTGCAAGCCCCGCTGCTTTTGACAAAGTGCGAAGTACGATTAAATTTTCAAACTCTTTAATTAAAGTGGTTGCGCTCTGTCCCGCAGAAAATTCAATATAGGCTTCATCCACTACAATAATGGATTGGCTAGCGTATCGCTTGCAAACTGCCGCAATCAGATTTAAATCCATTAAATTACCCGTAGGATTATTAGGACTGCAAAACATAATGATGGAACAATCAGAGCGCCAATGAGCACTTATTGCTGTCAAATTTAAGGAAAAATTATCTTGAGCATTAAGAGGACATTGAATTAACTTTCCCCCCTGTAATCGCGTATAAAATTCATACATGGAAAAAGTAGGGGGAAATTGCATTAATGAGTTTTCTCCAGCCTTTAAAAAGAGGCGGGTAATTAAATCAATGCCCTCATCGCTGCCGCGAGTTAGAGTGATCTGATTTATTTCAACCTGATATCGATTTGCCAATTTTCGGAGCAATTGTTTTTGCAATTGATCATCTGGATAAAAATTAAGATTCAAAGGCACTGAATCGAGTGGATTCCAGGGCAATTCATTAGCATGCATTCGGAAAATCGTATCTGTGGTTTCAGTAATGTATAACGGTGCGTTCAATAGCTCCGGTCTTATCAAATTAAATACAGACATTTATATCTCCAAAGCATTTAGGCNNCATTAGCGTGAGCGTCTAGCCCTTCAATCTGGGCTAAAGTAATTGCCGCTGGCCCCAGATTTTTTATCCCATCTGAATCAATTGACTGCACACTAAATCGGGTTAAAAAATCCACCGCTCCCAATCCGCTGTGATTTCGTGCATATCCATGAGTAGGTAAGACATGGTTGCTGCCAGTAACGTAATCACCCATAGTTTCAGCTGCCCAGGCACCCAGAAATATCGTGCCAACAGCCTGGATTTTGTCTACCCATGACGCGCCATTGTTGCGATTGATAATTAAATGTTCGGGAGCATAAGTATTAATAATCCTTATTTGCTCGGATAACTCGGGGCATACCAATATGGCGCCATGAGTCAGCGATTGCTCGATTAGATTTTTTCTTAACAGGTTACGCATTTGAATTTGTAATTGTGCATTCACCGCTTCGGCCACTTCCAAGGTGTCACATAAAAGAATGACCTGTGAATCAATTCCATGCTCGGCCTGTGCCAGTAAATCGGCTGCAATAAAGGCAGGATTTGCATTTTGATCCGCGGTTATCATCACTTCAGAAGGTCCTGCCGGCATGTCTATAGCAGCCCCGTGTGGGTCGCGTGCAACCTGATTCTTTGCTTCAGTGACGTAAGAATTACCGGGGCCAAATAGTTTATCTACTTTGATGATGCTTGATGTTCCATAGGCCATTGCTGCAATTGCCTGAGCACCGCCAAGGGAATAAATTGTTTTAATGCCACATAATCGCGCAGCAACCAATAAATGTGGGTTTATCTCACCTTGTTCATCAGGAGGAGTACAGAGAACTTTTACGGGACATCCTGCTACTTTAGCGGGTATGGCCTGCATCAATAATGATGAGATGAGCGGGGTATTATTTCCCCCAGGTACATACAAACCTACCTTTTGAATAGGTTTATAGGTATTCGTTATAGTAATTCCGGTAGCCGTCTGAATGGTTTTATTTTCAGGCAACAATTCCTGATGATAGGTAGTTATCGTTTTTATTGCCTGATTTATGGCATCCATCGCATTTGGTTTAATCGTTGCTTGCTGGATTTTGTATTCAGGAATTTGTAGTGTGGCCAGTTGGGCTCCATCGAATTGTTGGGTTAATGTATACAGTGCGTCATCACCACCCATTCTTACCTGATTAATAATACTCATAACCTGATTGGATACTGAGGTGTTTAATTTAGGGCGAATCAAAATCTGATTTTTTTCAGCAGGAGTTAAATACTCCCAGTTTAGAACAGACAACATAATGTTTACTCCAGCATTTTTTCAATCGGTAACACTAATATGGAACTCGCACCCAGGCTTTGGATCGTTTCTAACGTATTCCAAAATACCCCTTCACTCGATACCACATGGACTGCAACTTTATCGGCATAACCGGGTAGGGGAAGAATGGTTGGTGATTCTGCGCCTGGAAGGTTCTGGGCAATGCACTCCAGCGCTGATTTGGGCGCGTGAAAAACAATATATTTGCGTTCTTGGGCTTGTTGCACCGCCTGGATACGTCTCGTGAGCATATCAAAAAGATTTTGCATTTCGAATGAGACAGGTTGTTGTGTTTGAATAAAAACTGCCTGACTTTGCAATACAGTATCGACTTCAATCAGTTTATTGTCCTCAAGGGTTTGACCGCTTGAGACCAAATCGCAGATGGCGTCTGCCATTCCCATCCGGGGAGCTACTTCTACCGAGCCTGTTAAAATAAGGCGATCAGCACATATTTTACGTTCGTCTAAATAATTTTTTAATAAATAGGGATAGCTGGTTGCTATGCGTTTGCCATCAAGACTTCCGGGGCCTTGATAATCAAATGATTCAGGTACGGCTATGGAGAGGCGACAGGTACAAGTACCTAATGACATAATTTTTTTATAATTTTTTTGAGGTTGTGCCAGTGATGCCTCGAGGAGGACATTTTCACCAACTATTCCCCCCTCACATAAACCATCAAACACTAATGTTGGAATATCATCATCACGTACAAATAATAAATCAATTGGAAAGTTATCGACATGGGTTAATAAAGCATTGGGCTTGAGACGAAATTTCAGGCCACATCGATTAAGAAGAGTAAGTGATTCTTCAGAAAGTCGGCCTTTCTTTTGTAATGCTATGCGTAATCGGTACGTCATGTGCTCTCCGTTCTATCTGCAATTAAACTGTATCCACCGGTACCAAAACTTAAACAGCGCGCCACACGGGTTATCGTAGTAACGCTCACACCTGTTTGCTCATGGATGGTGCGATAGGGAATTCCCTGGCACAGCAGGGGCACCACTTGCCACCGATCGGCCATTGACTCGAGTTCTGCCGGAGTGCACAGATCGGTAAAAAATAAGGTCGCTTCCTTTTCGTCCTTTAATAAACTAATGGCCTGCATTAACTCGGGCAGGGCTTGATGCTTTATCGTTCCATGTGTTTTCATATTAATGTATTAACGTAGTGTAACATTGGAGCATCATAAGATCTTGAGTTCTTTTTGTCAATGCCAATATTGAGTATGTGATTTGGGTTTTTGAGGTGTGGTTTTTATTTCCTGATTTATGAGATCTTAAATACTTCTAGCTCCGATTTGTATTGGTATAACGCTACTGGATCCCTCGGACGAGCCGAGGGACGAAGGGGCGTGGGGTGTTAGGGATATTCAGTTACGATGTGTAATGGTGTAATGCTACTGGATCCCACGGAGGAGCCGAGGGACGTAGGGGCCTGTGGAGTGGGGGATAGTCAGTTATGCTGTGTCTTTGGTGTAATGTTACTGGATCCCTCTGAGGAGTCGAGGGACGTATGGCCCTGTGGGATTGTCACTTTTGATTTCTCCCCACCCCTACGCCCCTCGGCTTGTCCGAGGGGTCCAGTAATCTTGTTCGAGTCATTTACGCATCGCAGCCATATAATTCTTGATACCCTTCCATTTTCTTAACTTGCTCAAATTGACCATTATTTTTTAAATAGTCAATCAAGTCATATAAATTAATAATGGAAAATACCTCAATTCCTTCACCCTGAATTTCGGCAAGAGTGGACTGTGTACCAGTCCCACGCTCACAGCGGTCCAGAGCTATAATTACTCCGGTTAATTTTCCATTATGTTCTTTTATTAATTTTTGCGATTCACGAAATGCGGTGCCAGCGGTAATTACATCGTCAATAATAATTGTTTTTCCGGTGAGGGGGGCGCCAATTAATTGACCCCCTTCGCCGTGCTCTTTAATCTCTTTACGATTGAACGTGACGGTGCATTCCTTTCCAGCTTCCGTCAAAGCAATGGCAGTAGCTGTTGCCAGGGGTAAACCTTTATAAGCCGGGCCAAACAAATGCTCAAAATCTACTTTTTGTTCCAAAAGAATATCGGCATAAAAAGTACCCAACATCTTTAGAGCATTCCCTTGATAAAATAACCCTGCGTTAAAGAAGTAGGGACTTATCCTGCCTGACTTTAAAGTGAACTCCCCAAAACGTAGTGCCTGACAATCCAGAGCTAATTTTATAAAAGATGATTTCGTATGATTCATTATGTTTCCTAAAACCAAAAAATATATGCAAACAATCGTAAATTTTGTAAAAAATCCTTAACAATCAACAAAAAACTGATATGCTAATCGAAGTGTACGTGATTATTCGTGCATAGCGAAGTGTTCATTATAACGTAGATTGCTTAGTGGTCAGTAATTTTCGAGTCACAAAAAGTACACGGATGTGAGCATAAAAGAGTAAATAACGATAGAGATGTAAAAGCTTAGACAAAGGGGATAGCTAATGTCGCAAAGAGAAACAGGCCATGTGAAATGGTTTAATGAAAAAAAGGGATTTGGATTTATTATTAATCAGCAAGGCGATGATATTTTTGTACATTACAAAGACATCCAGGGTGTTGGCTTTAAAACACTTCATGAGAATGATCCTGTAACATTTGTGCTCGATAAAGGACCTAAAGGTTTGAAAGCACAAGAAGTTATTATAGCAACTGAATAATTAGCAAATAAGCCAGATAATTCAGTCTGGCTTATTTATTTTGTATCTACTTACTCAAACCTTTAATTTCAGCAGCTTCAGCAATTTGCAAGTATTTATCATAACTTGTCGGTCGGTTAAAAAATGCAAAGCTACCCGTTTTCATGTAATGAACCGCACCAGCAGCAACATATCCTAAACCGCAACCAAGAACACATAGAGCAATATTGGCTACAATCATTTTTAAACTATGGAAACGACGTTCTTTAAATGATTCTTTGTAAGGTTCTAGCTTTTCCAAAAAATTAGCTTGAAATGCACTATCGAATCTGTACGCATTTTTAATTGTGAAATCTAATTCCTTGGCTAGGGCAACAGCTTCTGCCCCTTTTTCTTGACCTTTTTTATCACTGGATTTGGTTAAAGCGTCACCATAATCATTGAGTTCTTTAATGTATGCAATAATTTGCTCTTTTTTATGATTGCTCCAGGAAGCAATAAGTCCCTTAGGCAATTGGGCATTTTCAGACGAGATGCATCTATTAAGTTTCTTTTGTGTGAGATTAGTAGCGCCTAATAGATTTGCATTTGTTAAATTCGCTTCTTGAAGCTGAATTTTTTTAAAATCTAAATCTCTAAGATCAAGATTTGAAAAATCAGTTAATACTTGCTGGCATTCTTTACTGGCATTTTCATACAATGAATTAAATTCATCCCTATGCTCACGTAATAATTTTTCTAAAAAGGTAGTACTCACGTTATGCTCTGTATATACATGAGTCTCTTTTACTCGTATTATATATTTAGAGTTGATTCCAGAATAAACAAATTTCATCAAATTATCGTTTATCACTTNNATCATTTTTATTGGCTTCACCAATGAATTTTTGTTTTAAAAGATTTTTTACTTCTTCCTGATTATTATTTGTAATGGCTTCTTTTAGTTTAGTAATTAGTTCTTGGTAATCAGTTGGTTTAAAATCAGTATTTTTGTCGGGGAGTGGTCCGTGAAAATTCTCTGATTTAATAGTTCTTAAAAATTTTTCAGTTTTAGGCATAACCACCTCTAGAAGCTATTTTTGTCCTATATTAACACAAACAGAGCAATAAAATAATGGTTCATGTTTAAAAATTTCTTAAATGATGAGGATTTTTTTACGGGGAAAAAGTGACTGGAAGATACTCTTCAAATTAAAAAAAGTAAAAGACTGAAGGAATTAGATTTAGACATTGCTTTCATTGTTTCGCAAGGACAGACCAAATTTATTGGGGTTCTATGATTCAATGGTAAGACTTAAAAACCATGAAAACATGTATGAAACTCTATCCAATGAAATCCACCATTTACTTTACCCTCAAGCCCACCTATTCTAAACCCCTATTTCAAACTGATAAGACCCGGAGTTTCCAATGAGTGCAGGGTATGTTTCTCTTTTACAGGAAAGACGTTTTTTACCGCTTTTTCTTACTCAATTTTTTGGCGCTTTTAATGATAATGCCTTCAAACTAGCGATGCTTACCCTGATAAGTTATCATCTAAGTCATAATCAAGCGCAATCTGAATACTATCAGGCAATAGCCGGTGCCTTGTTCATTTTGCCCTTTTTCCTTTTCTCCGCTACCTCAGGTCAACTCGCTGACAAATATGATAAAGCGTTGATGACCCGTTTAGTCAAAGTATTCGAGCTCATATTAATGATCATCGGCAGTTTTGCTTTATACCGCGGCAGCATTTTATTGATGATGATAACCCTCACCGGAATGGGCATTCACTCTGCTTTTTTTGGCCCCATTAAATATGCTATTTTGCCGGACCATTTGCCCAGGCAGGATTTGCTAGGAGCAACGGGACTCATCGAAGCCAGCACCTTCGTTGCGATACTTTTAGGCACCACCCTGGGAACACTCTCAATCGGTTCCATTAGTGCTATTCCCTATATGGCTATGGTAATGACGATATCGGCTGCGTTTGCAGGATTGATTTCAAGTATGTATATCCCACCAGCACCCTCTAGAATTCTTTATCTAAAAGTTGATTTAAATGTATGGCGTGCCACAGTATCTATGCTCCAGCAGGCTAAGGAGGAGCCAGGGGTTTTATTGGCTATTTTAACGATTTCGTGGTTTTGGTTAATTGGAGCTGTGCTACTGACCAAGCTACCGGATTACACCCATTACGTTTTAGGTGCGAATACCACTGTGTTTGCTGTGTTTTTAGGATTGTTTTCGATAGGAATTGCCTTGGGGTCATTGACAATTAACCGGATATTGCAAGGGCGAATCTCTCTAACAATTGTACCTGTAGCGATGGTAGCATTTACTTGTTTTACCTTCGATTTATATTGGGTCTCCCCATCAAATCAAGAGGATTCAACGACATTACTCCATTTATTAAGCTTTTTTACTTACCTTAGGAATTGGCGCATTGCGTTTGATTTATTCATGTTATCTTTTTGTGCTGGTTTATTTGTGGTGCCTCTCTATACTTATTTACAAGTGGTGAGTCCTCCAGAATCCAGAGCCAGGACTATCGCTGCTAATAATATTTATAATGCATTATTTATGGTATTGGGCACTCTTTTGGTAATGATTTTGCTGCATTTTCATGTCCTAATACCACAGGTGTTCCTCATTTTAAGTATCTTAAACGGAGTAGCTGCAGTTCTTTTATGGCTGGGTTTAAGAAGGCAACAAGAGCAAAATTAGTGTTGCCTTTCGAATCATTTCAAAGTATTCCAAGCCAATCTTTCGCTGGAAGAAAATCGGTGTAAAGCTTTTCTTCCGGACTATTTTCTTTCGGTTGCCAGTTATATTCCCAATTCACAACCGGTGGAAGCGACATCAGGATGGATTCCGTTCTACCCCCTGATTGTAAGCCAAATAACGTCCCCCGATCATAAATCAGGTTAAATTCCACGTAGCGTCCGCGGCGGTACAATTGAAATGCTTTCTCTCGCTCCCCAAAAGGATGATTGCTGCGTTTTGCAACGATGGGTGCATACCCTTTGATAAAATGATCGCCAATACTTCGCATTAACGAAAAACTATGATCGAAACTGATTTGATTGTAATCATCAAAAAACAATCCACCAATTCCACGTGCTTCGTGACGATGTTTTAAATAAAAATAGTCATCGCACCATTGTTTGAATTCAGAATAAACGGAATCTCCGAACGGTTTACATGCATCAAATGCAGTTTGATGCCAATGCACACAGTCCTCAACAAATCCATAATAAGGAGTTAAATCAAATCCGCCACCAAACCACCATACTGGCTCGGCCCCTTCGCGCTCAGCGATAAAAAATCGTACATTAGCATGACTGGTAGGAATGTATGGATTATCCGGATGAATGACTAAAGACACCCCTAATGCGCTGAAATTTCTTCCCGCTAATTCCGGTCGATGAGCACTTGCTGATGCAGGGAGTTGTTCGCCTGCTACATGGGAAAAATTAACTCCTGCTTTAGCAAAGATATGCCCATTCGTAAGAACGCGAGTTTTACCGCCCCCACCAGAAGGACGCTCCCAGGAATCTTCGATAAATTTTGCTTTACCATCCAGCTTTTCCAATTCAGCACAAATCGTATTTTGTAATCCCTGAAGGTATGATTTTATTTGGTCAATCGCATTTACAGGAAGAGATCTTAAGTCAGACATAGGAATAACCGGATTGGGAACAAATGGTGCCTTGATTTTCTCATTCTTTTTTCCTTGGCACAATGTTTGCTTTAACCAAAGGACTATAAAAGGAGTGAAAATGGCTCTAAATATTGATACTTATTTTGGAATTCATGCAAAGGCACTATCTGCGCGGGATCAGCGAGCATCTCAATTAGCCAATAATCTGGCGAATGCGGATACACCCAATTTTAAAGCACAGGATATTGATTTTAATGAGTTATTAACTGCAACGATGACAGGTAACTCCCAGCAAATTAAAACGACATCGCCACAGCATATGAGTTTGAATGGCGAATTTAGTCCCCATTTAAAGTATCGAAATGCAGCTCATGTTTCTTTAGATGGAAATACGGTGGATAAAGATATGGAGACGGTGGAGTTTAGTAAAAACGCGCTTCATTATCAGGCCAGTCTCAATTTTCTCAACAGTAAAATAAAATCCATGATGACTGCGTTAAGAGGGGAATGATCATGTCGCTTAATTCAATATTTGATATTGCCGGCTCTGCTATGACTGCTGAGACGTCGCGCCTGACGACAAGCGCAGGTAACATGAGCAATGCTAACGTGGAATCAGGAACCGCTGAAGAGGTATATCAACCTAAATACCCGATTTTTCAGGCAGTTCAGGAACACGCCAACCAATGGATGGGTGATACAATTAAAGCGGGAGTTCAGTTAAAAGGGATTTATCAAAGTGACGTCGAACCTTCTAAACGTTACGATCCAAACAATCCTATCGCTGATGAAAGTGGATTTGTTTACACATCGAATGTTAATTACGTGGAAGAAATGGCGAATATGATTTCGGCATCTCGTTCATACCAGATGAATATTGAATTACTTAATACAACCAAACAACTCATGCAACGGACACTGCAGTTGGGAGAATAAGGGGAAAGGAATGATGACAAATTCAGTGAATGGTTCAAACGCAGCAGCAAGCCTTGGTTTAAACCAAACCGAAACTGCCTCAAGAGGAAGCTTGGGACAACAGGATTTTTTAAGGCTTATGGTTGCGCAGGCGCAGAATCAGGATCCTATGCAACCGCAGGCTAATGGTGAATTTCTCTCTCAATTAGCACAGTTTAGTGCGAATGATGGAATTACCAAAATGCAGGAATCACTGCAACAATTAGCATCTTCCCTTCAATCAAATCAGGCATTGCAAGCTTCCGCTCTGGTGGGACGCAAAGTCTTAGTGAACAGCAACAGCCTGTCCCTTGGTGCTGAGGGAGAGGCTAAAACAGCGATTGATATGCCCGCAGGACTTAGTAATCTGACTGCTTCAATCTATTCAGAATCAGGTGAACTAATAAAAACAATTCCATTGGGACAACCTGAACCTGGTTTTTTTCAATTTGGATGGGATGGTACGGGGCAAGACAATAAACGTCTGGCTGCAGGCAAGTATAAAGTTGAGGTGCGTGGAACATACTCTGGTCAGGAAGTCTCTTTAAAAACAATGACCTCTGCTAATGTAGACAGTGTAAGTCTTGGGCAAAATGGTGAGGGATTAAAATTAAATGTGGCTGGAGTTGGATCAGTGTCGTTAGATCAGGTAAGACAAATTACTGTATAGGATGCTCATTTCCAGGATGAAATGGGTAAAATTATTAAGCAGGAGGCTCACATGGTTTTCAATACGGCTCTAAGTGGTATTCAGGCATCCAGTAGGGATTTGGATGTAATCGGTAATAATATTGCCAACGCCGCTACGATTGGATTTAAAGGATCACGCGCCGAATTTGCTGACATTTACACGCAAAATGCATACGGTACCGGAAATAATTCCATAGGGGGCGGGGTGCGTCTCTCACGTGTGCATCAGTCCTTTGCTACCGGAAATTTGACACCCACAACTAACACCCTGGATCTGGCAGTTAATGGATCAGGGTTTTTTATATTAAGTGATCAGGGAGCAACCACCTATACGCGTGCGGGACAATTCAAGCTGGATAATCAAAATTATATTGTGAATGGAAGTAATCAACGTTTGACTGGCTTATTGGCTGATCAAAGTGGAAAAATAACCGGGGCTTCCGGTGATTTAAAAATCAATACAGCCAACATTACTCCAAATGCCACTAAAAGTGTTAAGGTTGGAGTTAATTTATATGCTAAAGCAACACCACCAACCGCCGATTGGAGTGGTGGTGCAACCCCTGCTACTGATACTTATAATAACGTCACTTCATCTACTATTTACGACAGTTTAGGGAATTCCCACGTGTTGAGTATGTATTTCGTTCATGCTGATGGTTCAGCAGCGGTAGGCGATCCGAATGGTTCATCACCGGTAAATACTCAAAATCAGTGGTATGTCGCGTTTCAGATTGATAATCAAAATGTTCCACCGAATGTTGGCGCTCATAATACCGATAATTTATTTCGCATGAATTTTAATGATGATGGTTCATTTGGCGGTGTATTTGATACCAGTAACAACGCTTTGGCAAATAATCTTGTGCCCTTATCTTTAAACTTAAATAATGGTTCATCGCCTTTAAGTATGAATATTGATTTTTCTAATAGCACCCAATTTGGCAGTCCATTTGCGGTAACGTCGGCTCAAAATGACGGGTATACTACGGGCAGCCTCGCGGGTTTAGATATAGATGATTCTGGGATCATTCTGGGGCGCTATACCAATGGTCAATCACTAGCTATGGGGCAAATTCAATTAGCTAATTTCCCTNNTCCCGAAAGTTTAAAAAACCTGGGTAATACCAGTTGGTCAGAAACTATTGCCTCTGGCCAGCCGTTAGTGAGTGCTGCGGGCTCGGGAGGATTAGGTTTAATTAATTCAGGCGCAGTTGAAGAGTCAAATGTTGATCTAACCGGAGAGCTGGTGAAGCTAATTGGCGCACAACGTAATTTTCAGGCCAATGCTCAAACGATTCGTACTGGTGATGCAATAACACAAACCATTATCAATATACGCTAGGAGTAGGTTATGGATCCTATTTTGTATACTGCTATTGGTGGTGGGCGTTCAGATTTCAGGCGTCAGGAATTAATCGCCAATAATTTGGCGAATCTGAATACGCCAGGGTTCAAAGCAGATTTGTATCAGGCGCAAACTCTGTACATGAATAATAGTAAAGGAATGAATCATCCATCCGGTCAGTCTTTTGTTGTTCAAGGGACCAACGGTATTGATTTATCACCCGGCGAAATAATGACTACCGGGCGTGAATTGGATGTGGCGATTGATGGCATGGGGTGGATGGCGGTGAAAGGGGCGGGAGGCGAATCTTATACGCGCGGTGGAAGATTAAAAATTGATGTCAATGGTCAACTAACCACCTCATCGGGTAAAGCCGTTTTAGGCGATGGCGGCCCCATATCCATTCCTCCAGCTAAATCAATTGAAATTGGTAGTGATGGAACGATAAGTATCGTGCCTCTTGATGGGGATGGTAAAACTCTCGCCGTTTTAGACCGGATAAAGTTAGTAACGCTCGATAAAACGAATGTGGTAAAAACAGAAGAGGGCTTATTACGACTTAAATCGGGTGGTGGAGTAGTAGCTGACCCTAATGTAGTGGTTGTGGGTGGCGCTCTGGAGGGAAGTAACGTCAAAGCCATTGACCAAATGGTGGGAATGATAAGTGCGGGTCGCGAGTTTGAAGCGCAAATGAAAATCTTGTCCACCGCTGATGAAAATGGCCAAAAACTGGCACAGGTATTGCACGAATAGCCTGAATAATAATAAGAATAATGGCAGGAGGCTTGAATGGAACCAGCACTGTGGGTCAGTAAGTCAGGTTTAGAAGCTCAGGATAAACACATTGCAACAATAGCCAATAACCTGGCTAACGTAAACACAACTGGTTTCAAAAAAGGTCGTGCATTATTTGAAGATTTAATTTATCAAAACTTACGTCAAGCAGGGGCTCAATCCACTCAAAATTCGCAAATCCCTACAGGGATCAATATGGGAACAGGGGTGCGAATGGTTGCCACTGAAAAAATGTTTGCTCAAGGCGGCATTCAAAATACCCAAAATACTTT
Source organism: Legionellaceae bacterium UBA2794 (assembly GCA_002352055.1). GTDB lineage: Bacteria > Pseudomonadota > Gammaproteobacteria > Legionellales > Legionellaceae > Legionella. Next base: position 31,633 of record DEHS01000101.1, on the reverse strand, counting down.
AGACNNCATGGCCATTCAGGGGCGTGGATTTTTAACTATTCTTCTGCCAGATGGTACACAAGCCTACACCCGCGATGGCAGTTTTAAAACGGATAATACGGGGCAATTGGTAACCAGTAATGGCTATCCTCTGCAACCTACCATGACTATTCCAGAGCAAACCACCAGTATTACTATTGGTAATGATGGCACAGTAAGCGTTACTGTTGCTGGAAGTAATACGCCGTCCGTTTTAGGGAATATTCAGTTAACCGACTTTATTAACCCCGCAGGGTTACAACCTATGGGACAAAACCTGTTTATTGAAACCGCTGCCAGTGGAACGCCTTTAACGGATGATCCCGGTAAGTCAGGTTTGGGCTCTATATTACAGGGATCGTTAGAGGCTTCTAACGTAAATGTGGTTGAAGAATTGGTCAATATGATTCAGGCACAGCGAAGTTATGAAATAACTGCTAAAAGCATTCAGACCGTTGATAGCATGTTGCAATATTTAAACCAGACTTTATAGTGGATTGAACGTCAATGACATTAATTAAACTGACTATTACTGTTTTATTATCGATACTTCTTGNNTGGATGCGAAGCCCTGTATCCACCAGCACCTGGATTAAATCCCGACTATGCCCCTACTTATCCCACGACTCCTGATCCTAAAGAATTACGTAAAGTAAGTGGTGCAATTTACAGTAATGAAACAGCTTTACCCCTTTTTGAAACCCCTAGAGCAAGACATCCTGGTGATATCCTTACCATATTCTTAGTTGAAAATACAAATGCTCAGAAAAATGCAACGACCACCCAAAAGAAAAATGAGCAGGTGCAGGTGGTCAATAACGCCTTTTTAGGCCGACCTATATCATTAGGCAGTGGTTACAGCCTTGATTTCGACCTCAGTAACCAAAGAAAGTTTACGNNCGGCAGGGAGCATCTCAGTGACGGTTGCCCAGGTTCTAGCCAATGGTAACATGGTAGTCCAAGGGGAAAAGTGGGTCAAAATTAATCAGGGCAATGAGTATGTTCAATTGTCAGGTATTGTGCGCCCGCGTGACATTAGACCTGATAATTCAGTTACTTCAGACCGAGTAGCCAATGCACGAATTTCTTATGGTGGAACGGGACAAATTAATAATGCGAATGCTCAGGGTTGGCTGGCACGATTTATATGGAGTCCGTTATTTCCAACTTAATCAGACAAGGAATTGTGATGCGGCGAGTGTGGGTTATATCATGGGTTTTGGCAATAACTTTGCTTACCCCTCAGGTTTTTTCTGAGCGGATTAAAGACATCGCTACATTAGCAGGCGTCCGTACTAACCAGTTAGTGGGATATGGCCTTGTCGTCGGTTTAAATGGTACCGGGGATAAATCCGGTACCCGTTACACAGAAGATAGTTTTGCGAACATGTTGACCCAGTTAGGGGTTAACATCCCACCGGGAACTCGGCTTAATTCAAAAAATATCGCCGCCGTAATGGTTACAGCAAGCCTGTCTACCTTTATGAAAAAAGGTCAGGCCATGGATGTAAATATTTCCTCAATTGGTGATGCGAAAAGTTTGCTCGGTGGTACTTTGCTGTTAACTCCTTTAAAAGGAGCGGATGGGCGGGTTTATGCGATGTCGCAAGGAAACGTGGTAGTTTCCGGGATAAGTGCTGCAGGAAGTGATGGTTCCAGTGTTACGGTAAACGTTCCTAGTGGCGGACGCATTCCCAATGGGGCAACCATAGAAGCAGATATTCCCAATCCGTTTTATTTTTCCAAAACACTTACTTTTAATTTAAATACTCCTGATTTCACTACCGCGAAACGCATGTCAGATGCCATCAACGAATTAATGGGGCCAAGAACTGCTCATGCCGTAGATGCAACATCGGTTACAGTCACCGCCCCAAAAGCGATGTCGCAGCGCGTAGATTATGTTTCTGTTTTAGAGAATATTGAATTTAAACCAGGCGAACCTAATGCTAAAATAATCCTGAACTCAAGAACAGGCACGGTGGTTATTTCCAATAATGTGATTGTTAAGTCGGCCGCAGTATCGCATGGAAATCTGATAGTGAGTATTACTGAAACCCCAGTAATCAGCCAGCCCAATGCGTTTGCCAATGGAAGAACTGTATCCACCCAACAATCACAGGTTAATATTCAGCAGAAAAATAACCGTGCTTTTGTGTTACCCAAAGGCACCACATTAAAAGATATAGTCAGAGGAATTAATGCAGTAGGTGCAACTCCTGCAGATGTGATGGCCATCCTCGATGCGTTAAAAGAGGCAGGAGCATTAAATGCCACGTTAATAGTAATTTAAAGGAAGAAAGGAATGACAGTCCAAAGTATAGCAATCAGCGATTTTAAAGGATTAAACGAGTTAAAATTACAGGCAAAAAATGATGCCAATCAGGCATTGCCAGCCGTTGNNGTTGCAAAACAGTTTGAAGGGATATTTTTGCAGTCCATGCTAAAAAGTATGCGGATGGGGCAGCATTTTCTGGATGAATCAAGTCCATTTAGCGGCAAAAACCAGGCTACTTTTCAGGAAATGCTTGATGGACAATACGCAAACAACATCGCCGGAACTCAAGGCATCGGCCTTGCAACGATGCTTGCCAGCCAATTGAAGGGAACTATGAATACGCCTGAAAAAGAAGGTATCCCCATGGCTACAGTGCCTTCAAGGAATCAAGTACCTTCATCACCGCTTATGAATCACCCTCAGACTAAAGAAGAATCATCACCTAATGGCATCGATGATTTTGTGAAATCATTGTGGCCCAAAGCGAAACAGGCAGCGTCCATGATGGGACTTGATCCTAAAGTACTACTTGCTCAGGCGGCATTAGAGACCGGTTGGGGGAAATTTGTGGCTAAAGATGCGAATGGAACGAGTAGTAATAATCTGTTTAATGTTAAAGCTGGAAGCAGTCATGATTCGGTGACAATTAAAACAACGGAGTACATTGCCGATACTCCTATAAAGATGAATGCTTCATTTAGAAAATATCCCTCAGTCGAACATAGCTTTAATGATTATGTGTCATTAATAAAGGGTAGCGAGCGCTATCAAACCGCTTTGGCGAATGCTAACAATCCAGAGATTTACATTAATGAATTAAGAAAGGCAGGGTATGCAACAGATCCTAAATACAGCTCCAAGATTTTGGCTATTTATAATGGCGAAGAATTAAATCAGGCAATGCAACGTTGTGGGTTATCAGACCAGCTCTGATATTGGAATTGAACAAAATGAGTTTAGGGAGTGAACGCATATGTCCATTTTGAGTATTGCTTATTCAGGATTAAACGCTTTTCAGCGTGCATTGGACGTGACCGGTAATAATATTACCAATGCTACGACACGCGGATATTCCCGGCAGAGTATTCATTTTACGCCAAATCCTTCACACCGTTATGCGGGTTCGTTTATTGGCAGTGGCGTTCGAGTAGATTCTATTACCAGAAATGTGGATCAATTTGCTAATTTTCAAGTTCGAAATGCGACCAGCTCCAAATCTCAATTTGACGCANNTCAAATTGATAAATTATTATCCCAGGATGGTACCAGTATTTCAGGTTCATTACAGTCTTTTTTTGATGCCTTGGGACAACTTAATAATGCACCTGATAATGTTGCTTCACGCGGAGTAGCTTTAAGGCAAAGTCAGCTTTTAGTGCAGCAATTTAATTTCCTGCAAAACAAACTGGATGAGTATCAAAACAATTCATCCACCCAGATAACAGAGGCTGCAAAACAAATCAATCAGATTACTCAGGATATTGCCAAGGTAAATGAATACCTCATGGCAACACCCAATGCTCCTGAACTGCTCGATCAGCGAGATGAGTTATTGAGACAACTGGCATCCTTTGTTGATTTAACAGTTTTTGATCAAGGCGATGGGACGATTAGTGTAGGAATTGCGAGTGGAGAAATGCTGGTTACCGGCACTGATCACCGTAATTTAACCATAAGCTCGGATCTGTCAAACAATTTAGGGACCAAAGTATTATTAAGTAATGGTTCAGGAACTATTGATATATCAGATAAATTAACCTCCGGGATGTTGGGAGGATTAATGGCTTATGAGCGTAATGTAGTCGGTCAGGCGAGTCAAATGATAGGTCAAATGGCAATTGGTCTTGCGCAACGATTTAATGCCCAGCATCAATTGGGTCTGGATATGAATAATCAAATCGGTAAAGATTTTTTTACTGATTACAATAGTGTGACGCAACAACAAAATCGCGCAATGCGCTCGCCAAATAATGCGGGTACCGCTGATTTATCCGTCAGTATTTCAGATATTTCCCAAACCAAATTGAGCGACTATGATCTGATTGTCAGTGATACCGCAAGTAATGAAATTCGATTAATAAGAAAATCTGATGGTACATCAACCACTTTGAATTGGACGAATACGCCTCCTGCACCACCAGCAGGTCAGTTAGTCATTGATGGCATGACCATTACGGTTAATGACACCTCTCAACTGGTTAATAATGACCAGTTTACCCTGACTCCAACACGAGGGGCTGCGCGGGACTTTAAATTACAAATAAATGACATCCGCGAAATTGCGATGGCTGCACCAGTACGTGTTTCCTCTTCTTTAGGTAATTCAGGAACGGGACAAATTGGTTTGGGAACCGTATTTAATACCAATGCGGTTACTAATCAGTATCATATTGATGTTGATCCTGCAAATGCCTCGCAATATTTTTTAGTTGATGTCACCGGTGGAACATCAACAGGGCCTTTTGCTCTGGTACCCAATTCCGATAATATTATTCAGATACCCGATGCTTTAAACCCTTCATACTCTGTGGTTCTTTCGGGTATTCCAAATGCTGGGGATCAATTCAATCTGGATTTTAATGCGGGAGGTTTTGGTAATAATAGTAATGGCTTATTGTTGGCAGGATTGCAGCAAAGCAGAGTATTTTCTGGAGGTACTGAGAATTTATTCGAACGTTATGCCAATTTACTCGCCGAAGTAGGTGGTCAAACAAATCAGGCTAAACTTCGCGCGGAATCAGCCGATGTTCTGTATAAGCAGGCGGTTGATTTTCAGGATAGTAAAAGTGGAGTAAATCTTGATGAAGAAGCCGGTAATTTATTGAAATACAAACAAGCTTATGAGGCTGCTGGTAAGTTAATGGAAATATCCAGCCAAATGATGAATGTCTTGTTCGACATGATGAGGTGATGAATGCGGATCTCAACCAATCAGATTTATCAGAGGGGATTGAATAACTTGCTATCTCAGCAGGAAAAAGCGATGAGATTGCAAGAGCAGCTTTCCAGTGGTTTAAAAGTGAGTACCCCATCTGACGATCCTATAGCGTCTGCGCAGATTGAATTAATGAACCAACGGATAAGTTCAACAGTCCTGTTGCAAAAAAATCGTCAGACTGTAGAGAGTGCTCTGAATTTACAGGAAGGAATACTCAATGGTACGGTCAGTTCATTGCAAAGGCTGCATGACATTCAAATACAGGCTGGAAATAGCGCACTTTCTGAGGCAGACCGTAAAGCATTAGCGGTTGAGGCAAAGACAATTCTGAATCAATTACAAGATTATGCGAATAGCAAAGATAATAGCGGCGGTTTTATGTTTAGTGGTGGTAAATCAGGTGTTCCCGCGATATCGCTTAATTCCTCTGGTGAATATATATATAACGGTGATAGTTCCCTACGCTTTCAGGCAGTTGCCGGTAGTTTACAGGTAGCAGTAAATGATACAGGTGATGAAGTATTTATGCGAATCCCGAATGGAAATGGTTCTTTTGCAATTCATACCGTCACACCAAATTCAGGCACGGGTGTTTTAAGTACTGGGGCAGTAGTTAACACTGCGGCGTATATTCAGGATGACTATACAATGAATTATGCGTTGAATACCAATGGTCAATTAGTAGTCATGGTCAGTGGAGTTAATAGTGGTAATGTATTACCCCCCAGTGGGTTGGTTGATGATGCCCCTCTTTATCAGGATGGTGGAGTGGTTAATTTTAATGGAATGGAGATTACCACCACAGGAAAGCCGGTGGCCGGAGATTCTTTTTCTATCACTCCATCTGAGAATGAATCTGTTTTTTCCACCGTGCAGCGGATGATTAATAACTTGAATAAGCCCTTTGGAACTGATGTAGAAAAGGCAGCAACTCAGACAGAGAATAATCAACTACTCGCCCAACTTGATACCAGCCTAAATCATATTTTAAGTGTTCAGGCTGATTTGGGAGCACGATTGAATCAATTGGAAAGTGCGAATACTTCCAATACTAATCTGTTAGAAATTAGTGAGATCACGCGAAAATTATTAAGAGAAATCGATCCAACCGAAGTGGCAACGCAATATAATTTACAATTAATTAATCTACAGGCAGCGCAACAAAGCTTTGTGCGGATTCAAAATCTGTCTGTATTTAATTATCTGTAACGTTTATTCATCCCTATGTTCAATTATCTGTATTGTGCCAATTTAAATCCCNNAAATCCCTGGATCCCGCGACCAAGTCGCGGGACGTAGGGACTCATTTGAACGACTTGTTCGCGGGATCAATCCAGTTGGGCCTAAATTATTTATTGCATTCTTATAATTCAGATCTGGTATATTTGTACTGCAATATCCTTTGGGGAGGAGCGAGATACAATCTATCTCTAGTTTGCTTCGTCGCGATGTTTTTCGCAACGACAGACTAAATTGCTCCTTTAGAGTGAATACATTTTGCATCTTGCTTATGATCGCTTGGGACAGTTGATTATTTTTTGTCATTGCGAGGAGNNTTAATAACTTTCACTTATCAGAAACTACAGTACCCATGAATAATATGCCAAATATTCTTGAGTAACTCTCAGGCTCAAGAGGTGGGGCGTTGGAGTCATATGAATCCCAAAATGCCATAATTAAAATAAATTTTTGCTCTTTGTTTATAAAACTAACGAAAAAACATTTATAAAATTAAAATATAAACATTTTCAGAATTATTAAGCTAAAATTAGAGTTAGGAATAATCCTCGTATGGAGACAAAAATGAAAAAACTATTAATTGGACTGATAAGTATACTTTTGATTTCCCCTGTTTTTGCAACATCAAGTACGACAACTACGACAACTCCGGGAACAACCAATGGTACCAATTCTGATACGCAGAACGATACCAGCGGAACTGGCACAACCCCCACTGATAGTACAGATTCAACTGGTGGTACAGGAACAGGTACANNACAGGTACTAATACAGATTCAGGTTCAAGTTATTAATTGATGGATGTATAAGCCAGGCATTATAGTTGGTTTCTGGCTGTAACCCTTTAATTAAAATATATTATATTGAGTTGCCCTTAGTTCAAAAGGCAACTCAAAATTGTTATTATCTAAAGCAATTATTTCTAATTCGGAATTAAAATTAATAAAAAATCTCTGCTCAAAGCAGCACTATTATTAGTATTTATTTTATCGATTCAAAACGTATATGCTCATTCCTGTCAAAAATTTCTAGGGCAATGGAATGGCCATTGGGACGATTTGAACAAAATTCATCCTGCGTGGATTCAGTTTAGCTCTATACTTAATGAACAATTTAAGGGGGAGTATTCTCTGGACAGTGGAGAAAAAAATCCATTAAATGGTAATTGCACCCTTGAGAATGAAAATACCGAATTTTTAGTTTTTGAGCGAGTGTCACCTTGGTATAATCCCTGTTATGGTCAATTAATAACAGAAATCTTGACTATTTGGTGCATAGACCCCGCTCAGTCAGGTAGTTTTACTCGTGCGCATTAGTATGATGCGTAAAGTAATATATGGTTAAAAGAAGAGTAATCATTATCCAGATAAGACTTAATGTGATAATAAAACTAAGCAATGGATTACTTAACACATAACCCATAAAAATAACGGATACCGTAGCAAAGCACATATTGATAAAACTCATCATGGCAGCACCACTGGCTTTATCGGACAAAGCATTGGAAGCGACCAGTGATCCACCTGAAAATAATAAACTGCTAAATAAATACAAACTGGCGCTGGTCATAAAAAACCATAAAGCAGAATGACTCGCAAAATCCCAAATTAAAATTAAATTTATAATTCCCGCTGCAATTCCTATTAATCCGATTTTAATTACAAAATTAACAGTGTAGCGAGCTAATAATGGTTTTGCGAGTAATCCACCAGCCAGCATCCCGATGATATTTAAACCATTCCAATAACCATATTGCGCAGCGGAAAGGTGGAGTAACGATTCAGCAATTTGGGGTCCACCCGCTGAAAAGCAATACGACACCGAAGAACAATATCCTACTACTATAGAGAAAATAACCAATTTTGATGAAGATAAAGCCGAATAATAGTCGTAAATAATGGTCTTTGGATGGATCAATTTAGGAGAGGTTAGCGTTTCGCTAAACACGCGTGTTCCAAATAGCATAATTAATCCATGGACTAATAAAAACCAAAAACATCCTTGCCATCGCCAAAATTCAGTAATCAGACCTCCAATCATCACTGAAATTCCAGCGCCAAGAGCAAATGACAACACAGCATAAGACATTGCGGCTTTTCGTTGCGATTCGGGCAACCATTCATTAATTAACATAAACGTGCAGGCAAGGCCACTCGCAGCGCCGAGCGCGGTGATAAGTCGACCGATGATTAATAAACTGTAAGAATCTTGCGATTGAGCGATAAGGCAAAATACGATGCCAATAATATTAATCACTAAACCTATTCGTAGCGCCTTTAGACGACCAAACTGATTCGCCAAAGGACCATACACTAACTGACCAATCACATAGCCTATTAAAAACGCCGAAACTATCCATTCTACCGCACCGAGACTAAGTTGATATTCTGCCTGGATTCTAGGTAGGGCAGGGGTAATGATAGCTGCTGATACGGAGGCAATGGATATGTACGTTAAAAGCCAAATAAGGTTGAATTTGGATTCTTTGTTTCTATGTGTCATAAACATTCAAAAAGCTAAATAGCTCATAAGGATAAAATAAAACGCCTGAGAAACCAATTAATTTAATGGTTATTTGATTTATAACAGGCACAGTTCCTCAAATTAACTACTTATAAATCAACCGCGCTTTTGGGCCACAATGAGTCTTGAACCTCCCACAGGAAAATTAATTCCCTTGCGGATACCCATGATTTCCGCGTTCATTATTTTTTCAAATATGAAATTCAATCCAGGAGAAAGTTCAAGCCCTGCTTCTGGAGTTTCCTGAGCTGATGGAGATTTTTGTAAAAAGCGAGACAAAAACATTGCGGGAAGAAGAGTGGTTACAAATGAGGTACTGCGTAAGATTTCAAAACCGCTCTGTTTTACTTTCTCATGCAGTTCATTAGCTGTATATCGACGCACATGGCACGCGTAATCATCTATAGAGCTCCATAACCAGCGATGTTGCGGCACTGTCAGCAACATGACTCCTTTCGGTCTTAATGCTTTATGTATTTGTGACAGCACTTGTTCATCTTCCTGAATGTGTTCTAAGACATCAAATGCCCCGATACTATCGAATTCGTTTACAAAAGGAATTTGGCGGGCATCCATCTGCATGAGATGAGCAGACGGCAGTCTTTGTGCTGCAAAAGATAATCCATTAATGAAGATTTCACTTCCTTGTAATGATGCTTTAGGAAAAGCCTGTGCAATACCAGAAAGGACAAAACCTGTGCCACATCCAATTTCCAAAAAGGAGTGAAAATTGGGGTGATATTTCCCTAATGCCCAAATAATTAGACGGTTCCGCGCACGAAACCAAAAATTTTGAGCCTCAAGGCGAGCAAGATTTTCAAAATAATGAGCTTTAAAACCCGAGCTGTCAAAAGCACATTCAGGTGCGAAAGCGGGAAAGCCCTCTATGAGTTCAGGAAAAAAATTACAAGAAGAGCATGAAGGCTCCAAAGAAAGATAAGCCGTCTCACAATTTTGACATACTCTCATAAGATAATACTTTCAGCGGAAATAAATATGAAATAATTCAACATAATAGTTTCATTTTAAAGTTTTCTTATTGTAATTTGTTCATTCTAATCGTGCAAGCCAATCGTATTATTACAATGAGTTAATTTAATAAGGTGTTATTGCTGAATAAAAGCTAGGCAAAGACACTATGTGCGTCAATCTCATTGGCGAGATCATGTAATGCTTCGGCTACCGTCTTACCAAATCCGCAGATTCCTTTTTGTAGGTTAGGTCCTAAAAGAGCACACCACGCTCCGCCATCTTTTGCTATGGATACTTGATATACAACATTATTTATACCAAGCTTATAGTCATCCAGATTACTTTTTAATGATTTGGAAGGAGGGCGATGTAATGATTTCTTGGGTTGAACTTCAGTCATCGGTTATCTCCGCTATAGCTTATAAAGGAAGCTCATTATTTATCCGTTTTACGAGTAATCATGAGTATGAGTATTATAACGTTTCCAAAAATATTTACGAAGACCTCATCCATGCCCCATCAGCAGGGCAATTTTTTAACAAAAAAATAAAAAATTATTATACGTTTCGTCAGGTTAGCTGAAAGTTGAAGTTCTGCACCACAGCTATATCTGATCTCGATAAATTGCTGGTCATTGGACTGATAGATACGTTAATTGAAGTATTAAATATCATATTTTTTGCGTTGGTTTTCTAGATATTCCTGATAACTAGCTTCTTCAAGTTTGGCTTCTGAACGATTGATTTGATCCTTAGTTCCAAGAAATGTCGAACCATAACGTCTAAAAGAGCCCATTTCTGTAGGGGTTCTAAATTTTCTTATATTGCCCTTTTGGCTAAAAACTAACTTCTCAAAAGGCTGATTAGGGTTAAGAGTTGATTTATTTATTACACCATAAGAGTTTTTAGGCTTATTTTGCAAATCTAAAGCTTTTGATTCAACGAACGTTTTTTTAAAAAAATTATCTTTTGATTGTTCTGTAACGCGACCATTATAAAACAATTTGGCAAAAGGGATGGTTACAATCAAAAGGCAGAATAATAGTGTTTCCTTGAGCGCTTTGGTTGTTGCTGTTTTAATCTCATGATCATGATAAGAATAAACAGCATCTTGTAATGCAAACAGAAAATCTGCTCTATTTTTGGCTCTTTTTGAGTTCAAATCAACCAGTATCTAGATTAGAATTAAAATTATGCTTTTTGTCCAAAAGAGAATAGTTCTCCTTAAGTAAGTTATAGAATTCTTCTCCCCAAATATTTCATAAATGAAATTCATTAATTGATGTTGTATTATGTAAGCCACAATAAGTCCAACAATACAAATATTGCACAGGTATTTTCTCTTATAGTCTAGAGCAGATAAACTTATTAGTAGCCATTCTAAGTAAATCTAATTTGAGAGTTAAAACGGATTGATTCTTAATACATTTTTGAATAAATAAATTTAACAACCAATATAGGATTGAACCTTAATTAGAAATTTGCTTCTATTTAATTTATTTATAGTTCAGAAATTTGATTTGGTGTTTTTAAACAATCAACACGGATTTAGTGGTTTTGGGGCTGCGGATATGAATGTGGTAGCATTTATGGGTGGGGAGCCTAAACCATACGTGGCTGATAATGTTACATGGGCTAATTACAATCTATTTAATTTGGGCCCCTTGACCAACTTAGCAAAACCGATTATCTTGCTGCCTGTACCGGGGGCGCATGGTAGTATCATTTTAGATAGGTGATACGATTGCTGAGATGACATAAGTCAGTCCCTTTGAACCTGATTAGGTTAATACCTACGTAGGGAGTGTGCGGAGCTCAATTATGATAGTTCATGCCGTCTATCCATTATAAATGCGTTCTGTCCTCCTGTTTAAGGACATAATGTATGATGAATCGATTCGTTATCTCTATCCTGCTACTACCTCTAATTTCTTTTGCGCAAGAAGAAACTTATGGCAAAGCCTTAAATCAAAATCACATGATTTTGAGCAAAATATTAAAACAATCCTTTAATCAGCAGTTTTTTCAAGCAAGTTTAAACAAATTTCTTACACAAGATAAGTTCTTAATCAAATTTTGGAATGATGTCTATGCACACTGATACCATTAATATCATCCGTAATAAAACGCCATTAGTACTTTTTCTGACTAATTCGGTAACTGAAAATTTTTGCGCTGATGCGCTGCTTGCTTTTGGTGGTTCTCCTATCATGAGTCACGCGGACCAAGAGCTAAAGGACTTGCTCGCCCTTGTTGATGCTCTGGTCATTAACATAGGTACTCTAAACGATGCTTTTATTAAACGGTGCATGAATGCGATTGATATTGCCAATCAACTTAATCTTCCAGTTATTTTAGACCCGGTTGGTGCTGGTGCAAGCACGTATCGTACCGAAATAAGTCAAAAATTGATTTTGCGAGCCCATAAAATTAATATCAAGTCCAACGCTTCGGAATTAATGGCTTTAGCAGGCTTGCAGGCTAATACCAAAGGAGTTGATAGTTGTCATCAATCAAGCGAGGCATTGGAAGCGGCGCAAATTCTTAAAGAGCAACCGAATATCCATCATATTATTATAACGGGTAAAACCGACTATCTAATAAGTGAACATGTTCTATCCAATCCACTGGGTCATGTCATGATGACGCGTGTTAGTGGCATGGGATGTGCACTCAATGGCTGCCTGGCTGCGGCACTTGCTTTGGAGCTAAGTAGCGCCCAATTATTAGACGTGGTTTCATTCTATGGACTGGCTGGTACAAGAGCCGCAGCTAAAGCAAAGGGCCCGGGTACATTTAAGACTATGTTTTTAGATGAGTTATATCAATGACGAATCCTTATCGATTATATTTAGTTACCGACAGAAGCTCTTTAAAACATCACAGTTTAATTGAGGTTGTTGAAGCGGCTGTCAAAGCTGGAGTGACCTGCGTGCAGCTCAGGGAAAAGAATTGTTCATTGGCTGATTTCATCGAATTGGGCAAAGCCTTAAAACAATTACTTATCCACTATAAAGTTCCATTATTTATTAATGACCGCGTTGATGTGGCCTTGGCAGTGAATGCTGATGGTGTGCATCTAGGGAATAATGACATCAGTTATGAAGAAGCAAGACAGCTTTTAGGTGACACAAAACAGATTGGCCTCACCATTAACCGTCCCGAACAGATCAATCATTTCAATCACTATCAACTGGCTTACTTGGGTGTTAGCGCTGTATTTAAAAGTTCGGTGAAACAAGATATCGAACACTTTTGGACGGCACGGGAAATAAAGCAATTAAAAACCCAAAGTAACCATTTATTGATTGGGATTGGTGGCATAACACCTTCTAATACAAGGCAACTGCTTGCAAACGGTTTGGATGGCATAGCAGTCAGCTCTGCTTTATGCGGTCAAAAAAATTTAACTGCAGTATCGATTGAAACCCAAAAATTTATTCGTGAGTTACTCAAATAATGAAAAAAAATAATATACCCAGAGTATTATCAATAGCAGGTTCTGATTCAGGTGGTTGCGCGGGTATTCAAGCAGATTTACGGGTATTGAATTTCCTGGGTTGCCATGGCTCCACGGCGATTACTGCCATCACTGCGCAAAATACACTCGGAGTAAAAGAAATATTTCCCCTGCCAACCCATATTATTCAACAGCAAATTGACGTTGTTATGGAGGATATTGGCGCAGATGCAATTAAAATTGGTATGTTATTCAACCAAGAAACCATTGAGACTATTGCAGCAATTTGTAAAAAATATTCAGGCATCCCAATTGTATTAGATCCCGTATGTGTCGCTACCACCGGTGCTCAATTGCTTCATCCTACGGCACTCAATGCTTTAGTCAAAGAGCTTATTCCCATGGCAACAGTTATTACACCCAATCAATTTGAGGTGGAATTATTATTATCTCAAAGTGTCATTAATCCAAAAATTAATCTGGCTGATCAATTGAATTGTAAGGCTTGCCTCATTACAGGAGGCGATGCGCAGTCGCAAATGGTGTGCGATGAGTTACATTTTAAGGGAAGTAATTCACCTATAATTTTTGAGCATGCAAAAATAGCTACACAAAACACCCATGGCTCAGGCTGTTCCTTGTCAACTGCTATTAGTGCATTTCTCGCAATGGGGTTTGGCGTAGAAAAAGCCATACACCAAGCCATTCAATTTATTGAGATTGGTATTAAAGGTGGAGTGAATAAAACAATAGGCAAAGGTCCCGGTCCATTATGTTTTAAGTAGTACTGCAAATAATTAATTGGGTCAATCAACAAAGCCGTGCAGATTTTGGTTATCTGTTTAAAGCCTGTATCTCTNNGCCGCATAAGAAAGATCTATAATTCGTGTTCTGTAAAAGGGGCCACGATCATTAATGCGAACTATAACCGTTCGGCCATTTTTTAAATTTTTTACTCGTAGTCGTGTATTAAAAGGCAGCGTGGGATGTGCAGCCGTCATTGAATGCATATTGTATCGCTCTCCATTCGAGGTCTTATGATTATGGAGGCGATTATTATAAAACGAAGCGATTCCTCGTGCTTTATATCCTTTTGCAGATCTAAGAGGTGTATATACTTTGCCCTTGATTTTATAAGAAGTTATTTGATGTCTTGGAGGCGTTGTTTTCATACAGGCGGTTAAAGTAAATAACAAACTTGTAATAACAAAATAGTGCATCGTTCTAATCGCTAATCTCATAATTATCCTCCAATACCATTNNTTCCTCCCGAATGTGAAGGCTTGGATTTAGCATCTGTAATTGGTACCGCAAATACGCTCAAGTAATTCAGGAAACTTGTGCTCTTTTATCAAAACTGAAACTAAAACAACCTCAATTAGCACATAAAGAGAATAGAGGTGCGGGTTGCGCTCAGTCACCTAGTACCCTGGTGCATTGACAACCCATAAGCATCACATTAAAAAACACTAAACTAATATTAAATATTTTTACTTTTAAAAATCTACTATTTAAAAATCTACTATAATGATAGCAATGCTCATTTTTTATACATCTTTCTAAATATTTAACATCTTCATGTTGTATTTTTGGATATTTCTAAGTGAGTATTTGGACTTAAATATGGCGTTGTTATGTATCCATCATTTGATGCATTCTGTAGCCTTTTTCGGGAGCATATATGGAAAGTGTTTATCTAAAAAGGGTTTTTAATATTTCCGATTTAGTGTTTCTAAACGCAGCTGCTAATCCAAATAAAATAGCTTACCGATTTATCAATTCTGATGGTTCACTCCGAATTTTAACTAATGGTCAACTGGCAAATGAAGTTGCAAAATTAGCGTATCTGATAGAAAAAATCACCCATCCTGGTGACAGAGTCATTTTAGGTGCACGACCCGGATTAGAATACATCATTAGCTTTTACGCGTGTCTTAGAGTCGGAGTAATAGCGGTTCCGGTATTTCCTCCAGTCAGCAGAGCCATGGCAGAGCGATTTATTCATATTCTGAAAGATACAGAACCTCAACTGGTAGTCTGTGATTCAGAAACTATTAAAAAATTAAAAAAGGGAATGGTTGTGAACAACTTTATCCCTAAAAGTATGAAGTCAATAGTAGGGATTAGTGAAGAGATAGATGATTTGCTACATTATCTTAAAGTAAAGAAAATTCAATTAATTGCCAGCGAAGAACGAGTGAAATCCCCAAAATTGGTGCAGAGTGATGAGTTGCGCCGCAAAACCACCCCGATTGCTTTTTTACAATATACTTCTGGCTCAACAGGAACTCCAAAAGGAGTGATGCTGTCACATAGTAATTTGTTAGATAATTTTGAAGTGATTCGTAAGGCATTGCGACATCATAGTGAAAGCCATAAATTTTCCTGGCTGCCCCCTTATCATGATATGGGACTGATTGCCGGTGTCCTTGAGCCTTTATATGTCGGTTTTCCATCAACACTCATGTCGACTATTGATTTTATTTCTAATCCGATGAAATGGTTGCACTATGTTTCAGAGTATCGTTGTACCTCAACAGGGGCTCCTAATTTTGCTTTTGAATTGTGCATCAAACACGCGAGTGGTTTAGATATATCAACACTCGATCTCAGCAGGGTTGAGGTAATTGCTAATGGTGCAGAGCCGATTAATCCAGAAACCATAAGTCGATTTTATAGAACGTTTATTGAAGCTGGGCTTAAGCGGGGAGCTATTTTTCCCTGCTATGGTTTGGCGGAAGCTACAGTTATGGTTACAGCTAAGCCAATACTGCAACCAGAAAAAATTCTTTCTCTTGATACGGCAGCACTGGTAAAAAATAAGGCTGTACTATCGGATCAACCCAACAGCATAAAAATAGTGAGTTCCGGTGTACCGCAAATGATGGTTAAGATCATTAATGAATCCACTAAATCTGAGTGTAAAGACGGGGAGGTTGGTGAAATATGGGTTCAGGGCAAGTCTATAGCTCAAGGGTACTATCACAAAGACAAAGAAACAAAGCGTTCATTCGATAATAAAATAGATGAACAAGCCCCTCCATTTTTATCTACAGGTGATTTGGGTTTCATTTATGATAATGAACTATTTGTTTGTGGCCGAATAAAAGACTTAATTATTATTAATGGCCAGAATTTCTACCCTCATGATCTGGAGCAACAAGTTGTTATGAGTTCTGAGTCAATTCGTCAGGGTTGTGTTATTGCTTATTCAGAAATAAAAGAAGGCAAGGAGCTGGTCAGTATTGTATGCGAATTGAAATCTACTGAAAAAAAAGAAAATTATCAGGTGCTTGCGGAAAAAATCCAACAAAGTCTGAGCTATCATTTTAATTTGCAGGCCCATAATATCTATTTTATTCCACCAAAAACAATTCCCAAAACAACGAGTGGAAAATTGCAACGTCGTCTGTGCAGCGAAAAAATAGCGCAACACACCCTTACTATTTTATGTCACCATCAAACCAATCATTCTATTATGCCTCAAGGGTCAAATGAAACCTGCGAAGATGCAAAAGATTGGTTACAGCAATTGAATAGACTAAAGCCTGAATTTCGACACTCTTTTCTATGCTGCCAATTTCAGGAGGAGGCCGCTAAAATTTTGGAATTGCGGGACATAGGATCTGTTCCGCTAGATAAAGGATTTTTTGAGCTGGGATTTGATTCAATTAAAGCCATACAGTTTAAAGGAAGAATCGAACAGGAACTTGGAGAGTCTGTAGCAATTGATGCTGATTTTCTTTTTAATTACCCATCGATTAAGGACGCAGTTTCGGCTCTGCTCAAGCAACTGTTTCCCGACCCTTCATCCAGCTCTTTATCGAATATCGATAAAAAGGCATCCCCCAATAATGGTTTTCGAAATGAGGATATTGCGGTAATTGGGATGAGTTGTGTGTTTCCCGGGGCGAGTAATATTAATGAGTTTTGGGAAAATCTGCTTAAGGGGCATGATTCAATTACTGAAATTCCGATTTTCAAGGTTTGATGTAAACGCTTATTACAGTCCTATAAAAGGCCAAAAGGGAAAAATTTGTACGCGAAAAGGGGGATTTATAGATCATATTGATCACTTTGATGCTGATTTTTTTAACATCAGTCCAAAAGAAGCTGAATTTCTTGATCCGCAACAACGGTTACTACTCAAACAGACATGGCTTGCCTTTGAAAACGCTAATATTAATGTTACTAATCTGGTGAATTCTGATACTGGGGTATTTATTGGTCTCTCTACTCATGATTATGAGCACTATATATATAAAAATCAGGATCCTGAAGTAGTTAATCCATATTTTAGTACAGGTAACTCCGCGAGCACTGCCAGTGGCCGACTATCTTATTTTTTTGGATTGCAGGGACCATGCTTTGGTATTGATACGGCCTGTTCTTCTTCATTAGCTGCAATCGACGAAGCCTGTATGCGTTTGCAAAATGGTGCGTGCAGTCTGGCGGTAGCCGGTGGAGTAAATGCAATTTTATGCCCTGAATTATATATTAGTTTTTCGCAGGCAGGAATGCTCTCCCCGGATGGCGCATGTAAAACATTTGATGCAAATGCTGATGGATATGTGCGGGGAGAAGGTTGTGGCGTAATCATCCTGAAAAGGTTAAGTGATGCCCTTCAAGATGGGGATTCCATTGTTGCGGTAATTAAAGCGTCATCTATAGACCATGATGGCAGATCCAGTGGCCTAACTGTGCCTAATGGTCAGGCACAACAGCGTTTGATTCGGCAAACCCTTGAGAAATCGGGTCTTAAAAGCAGTGATATTCATTATATAGAGTGTCATGGAACTGGCACCACTCTTGGCGATCCAATAGAAGTGAATGCCATTAAAGAAAGTTTTTCTGACGAGCGGGAGGATCCTTTGTTTCTAGGGTCTGTGAAGGCAAATATAGGTCATCTTGAAGCTGCAGCGGGTATCGCTGGTTTCATTAAAGTCGTTTTATGCCTGAAACACCGAATTATTCCACCGCAAATCCACTTTGATTCACTAAATCCTAAAATAAAACTATCGCGTACCATGCAAATTAATACTCAGGCCAGAACAATTGATCTTAATAAAAAATTCATCGCAGGAGTAAGTTCATTTGGTTTTAGTGGAACTAATGCACATATTATTGTAGAAGAACCGCCAGTAATTGAGCATGCTGAACCACAATTATCTACTTGTTATGTATTGCCTGTTTCGGCACAGAGCAAAGAATCGTTACAACGGTTGCAGAAATCCTATTCTGATTATTGCATGAGTCATCCAGAAGTTAATATTGCCGAGCTATGCTACACGGCATCGGTAGGGCGTGCGCATTTATCTCATCGTCTGGCAGTATCTGGACGTTCAGCAAGTGAAATAGCTAATAAATTACAGCTTATAAAGACCTATGGCAAAGTAAATAGCACGCATCACAATATAGCGTTTCTCTTTAGTGGACAAGGAGCCCAATATTTTGGTATGGGAAAGGAGTTATATCAAAACCATCCTGTTTTTAGACACTATCTTGATGAGGCTGCCCTAATTTTAAAGAAGTATCTGGAAGTGCCTTTATTTGATATTTTATGGCAAAAGCAGGATTTAATTCACGTAACACTTTATATGCAACCCTCTTTACTTGCTCTGGAATACGCCTTATTTAAACTCTGGGAAAGTTGGGGAGTGACACCCTCCTATGTAATGGGATGTGGTCTTGGAGAATATGTTGCAGCAATTGCCGCAGGAATAATGAGTTTTGAAGACGGATTATTTTTAATTACCAAACAAGCACAATTAATTCAAGGCCTTAAAGCTGATGGTGAAATGGCATTATTTGAAGAGTTTACTCAATGGGCTCATGAAATATCTTTCCGTTCCCCACAAATAAATTTTGTTTCAAGTCTTACCGGTGAAATGAGGACTGCAGCTCCAACTGCAAAGTATTGGGTAGATCATCTGTTACATACCGTACAGTTTGAGTCAGGAATCCACACATTAATAAGAGAAGGATGTTCTGTTTTTATAGAGGTAGGGCCACATCCGGTACTTCTTGAACCTGCACGCCAATGCGCTCGGGATACTCCGGGTCTTATTTGGACAGGATCTTTAAAAAAACAGGTCCATGATTCAGAGGCAATCGCTGAGGGCATAGCTGAACTTTATAATAATGGTTTTGATTTTGCCTGGACTTGTTTTTATAAGGATTCTTATCACAGCAAAATGGATTTACCCGGTTACATCTTTGATAAACAAAGTCATTGGCTAGCCGCAGTGGATATACCGCAATCTGAGGAGTCTTTAGATCAGGAGTGGTTTTATCAGGTTAAATGGCAAGCTAATAAATTAAATAAGGAGAATGTGGCACCACTGCAAGGGCGTTGGTTATTGCTCGATTTGGATAAAAGCCTGATATCGAAGAAATTGTATCATTCATTGAAAAACACAGGAGTGGATTGTACTCTGGCGACTCATGCCCAACATTTTAATCAGAAAGGGAAGCAATGGGCACTTGATTATGGCAATAAAGAGCAGATAAATCATTTAATAGAGGAAGTTTTGGCTCAAGGCACCTTAAATAAGATTATTTTTGCTATAGGAACAACGGAACTGGCGGAACAAGAGCAAAAAATTAAACACTACATTTTAGGCATGCTATTTCTGATTCAAGCGTTAATCACAAAAAAACAAAAGCCAGAAATTTGGATAATAACTCAAAGAGCGCAAACAATCGGGTCTATGTCATCGCTTGCCGCGTCACCGTTACTAGGTTTGAGAAAAGTGATTGCTTTTGAACACCCTGAATTCTCTATTCGCACTATTGATTTAGATATAAATACCTTGTCAGAACAAACTATAGTTTCTGAAATAGCATTAAACAGGAATGAAGAACAAGTAGCCTATCGCGATACTCAGAGATATGTGCCTCGATTAACCCATGCCATGCCACCTCCAATGGTGTCACAAGTCATAGATCCTCAGGCAAGTTATTTGATTTCCGGGGGTGGAAGCGGGGTTGGATTTGAAATAGCAGGATGGCTGGTTGAAAAAGGTGCGAAACATGTAACGTTGATGAGCAGGCGGGGAATTTCAGAGGAAGCGATGGAAAAAGTAATGCTCTGGAAGAGTAACAATGTCTCTATAACTGTGTGTGGCGTAGACGTTGGTGATTACTCGCAACTCACTGAAGTAATTCGTGCGTATGGAACAAAATTACCTCCGTTAAAAGGAATTATTCATGCAGCAGGAGCGTTGGAAGACGGATTACTGCTCAATAATAACTGGTCTCATTTTGAAAAAGTGTTACAGGGCAAGCAGAAAGGAGCCTGGTATCTGCATGAGTTAAGTAAAATGATGACTCTTGATTTTTTTGTTTTGTTTTCTTCCATGGTTTCTATTACGGGCTCTATAGGGCAAGGTAACTATGTTGCTGCAAATACGTATTTGGATCATCTTGCGTATTATCGTCGTTCATTAAATTTACCGGCAACAAGTATTCAATGGGGGCCTTGGGATGAAGTAGGGATGGCAAGTCGCAGAATGCAGGATAATAAAGATAATCCGTTTTANNGCCGTTTTATATTCAAATTAGGCCCATGTCACTCAAAAAATGTCTTAACATGATGAACGCATTGCTTTCTTATCAGGGCAATATAATGGTGGCTGATCTTGAGTCAAGTGCCTTTAAAACAGCCTTTAATTCGATAAATAACCAGAGTTTCATATCTCAATTAATACTTGAGAATGATGCGCATGGTGAAAAAGGTGAATTTCAAAAAAATCAGTTTGCATCGCTGTCTCATATGGAGCAATTGGTTTCTATTCAAAAAATATTATTGCAAATGATTAGCCGCATCCTTAAAAAAGATAAAGAATTTAT
The DNA here is from genome assembly GCA_002352055.1 of Legionellaceae bacterium UBA2794. Taxonomy (GTDB): domain Bacteria; phylum Pseudomonadota; class Gammaproteobacteria; order Legionellales; family Legionellaceae; genus Legionella. Next base: position 10,355 of record DEHS01000101.1, on the reverse strand, counting down.
TGCGGTTGATGAAAGTTTATATAATTTCGGTACTGACTCTTTAATGCAAACTCAGTTTTTACTTGAAATTAAAAATTATTTTGGCCAGGATTTAAAAATTACCTTGGCTGATTTGCACCATAATTTCAATATTTCAGCACTTAGTGACCTGCTCATTTCCCGCATTGATATAAAATCTAAAGTTGATGTAGGTCACTTAAATACACATAATCTGGATACCTCCTGTTTTCCATTAGTACCGCATCAGATTGAAATGGTAGATTATATCAAATCCTTCCCCTACAACCGGGCATACCATATTCCCTTTTTTTTCAAGATGAGCGGGTTGATGCCTGTTGATAAGGCTGATAAAGCACTTAATACGCTTGTTAAAAATAATGAAATTTTAAGAGCATCCATTTTTTCCCTGTATGGTCAACACTATCATCGAGTGCATAATGAAATCATTTTCCATAGTAAAACCTTTGAAATTACCAGTTCTCAATTAGGCGAGGCAATGGTTTCAGCTTATAATGAACCATTTAGTTTAGAATCTCCTCCTTTGTTTCGATGCTACATTTATCATGTGGATAATAGCTACACTGTAGTCGGACTTGTTTTTTGTCATGTCATTTGTGATGGAATGTCCACAATTTCTTTTTTTAAAGAGTTCATCAATCTCTATGATAATCCTGATAAAGCGAATACCCCAGTGCCAGTGCAATTTCGCAGTTATGTAGGCTGGTTAATGCAGGATATTTATCCAAAGATTGATAATGAGTTGAAACAATTTTGGCAGGATAAATTACAGGGGTATGATTACCTGCATGTAATTGAAGGTAAGCCTATTAATGCAATAGTGGAACCTGAGGCTCTTCCTCTGCATGGAGAGAAAACAGGATTTTCCTTGTCACAAGCTTCCCTGGCAAAACTAGAGGCATATGCTGCAAGACACTCTGTGACCTTGGGATGTCTTTTACAAGCAGTGATTCATCGAGCTTTAGCAGAAGTTTCAAATAAAGCGGATACCGTTGTAATGGTTTTTTGCTCAGGAAGGAATCTCGATTTTCAAAAAAATATTATTGGGCCACTGGTGCAACATCCATTAATTCGCTGTAAACAAATTCACGCCCGGCCCCTTGCTGAGATGGCGCAATATATCAGAGAGGAATTGATAGAAACCTCTGAATATCAATACATGCCTCATTTTAAATTAAAAGAGTTTCAAATTAAAAGTGCTCCTGTTTCACTGGATTACCAGTATTATGATTTATCTGATTTAGAGGAACGATTTGAACTCGTATCAATGCCTGATGTGACTATAGATTTATGGGGAAATGATCCAAGGCATTTATCTTTTAAAGTTTATGTATATGCACACAATAAAGTGGACTTTTCATTAAAGTACCGACCAGATATATACAGCCTTGAACAGGCAAAAATGATTCTTGATAAATGTAAGGAAATAATCAGTCAGGATTTAGTATTAAATTAAATTAAGGAAAGAGATGGATTATCTGCTTATTTTTGATTTTGATGGGGTCATTGTAGATAGTGAACTCATAATCAGGAATGTTCTAAACGAATATATTGAGAAGTTGGGCGTTAAAGGAAACAGCGCCAATGATTTTATTGGTATTGGCGGGGCGGTTTTGATCAAAAAAATTGAAGAAATATCCGGAACCCAAATTACCGATATGATGATTCATGAGTATAATAAAGGGCTGTTTGAGGCCTTAAACCAAAAAATAAAGCCATTGCTAGCGAATACTTTTGGTATGCTACAAAACCAGGGATACAAGTACTGTATTGCATCGAATAGTATTAGAGAGCAGGTCAACCTCTGTCTTAAGGCGGTAAATATGTCACACTATTTTACTGATGATGCCATTTTTACCATTGAACAGGTCAAGAGTGGTAAGCCTGAACCTGATTTATTTTTATTGGCTGCTAATTCCTGGCAAATTGATAAAAATAAATGCCTCGTCATTGAAGACAGTCCTTCAGGAATTCGTGCAGCACGGGCTGCGGATATGAATGTGGTTGCATTTATGGGAGGAGAGCATGCAAAAACTCAGGAGTATATGGATAGGATAGCTGCTCATCAAACCATTCTTTTGCCTGATGAAATTGCCCTATTAAATTATTTAAAGAGCGAATATCAATTAAAGTTAACATAAAGAGGACGACTCTTTGTTATTTCTTAAATAATCGAAAATTATGACGAGATACAGTGCGCGATTTGGGTGGCCAGCATTTTACCTTGCATGAGGGTGCTATATCGGTTACCCAAATTAATGAATCAGGCTGATTTATGATTGTGGTTCTAACGTAGAGAGCATCGCTAGTAAGAGCAGGAAGATTGATTAAAATTCTTTAAAAATATACTTGCACAATTTTTATCCGAGAATGCACCATGTTATAATGCTTATTAGTGACTTTTCGAGAAAACGTGACGTGACGTGATTGATGAGGAAAACAGCAAATTGCTTCTTTGATTAATGGGTTCTTGCAAGTACGAAATTTGATTTTAATTTATCAAATAATTTTATTAATGCGAAGCTTAAATATAATGATTTGATTAGTAGATAAAAACTGGGCATTCAATACCATTGAATTTTTCAACCAAATAGTGATTTTAGTTAATAAAAGGATTCTTTTTTGATTATTTTTTGTTAAAATAGTATATATTTTAGAGGGATTGCTCATGTACGAGTTTAAGCTTAATACGATGAATCAAGGGAAACAACTCACCTTGGAATCGATGCTGGCGCAACTTAAAGCTGCGCCTCAAGGAAGGCCATTTTTTATTACTTTTTCTCCCGCAGGCCAGCTGCCTCTACCCTTTATCAAACAGCTCCTATCCAAACTTCCTCCCGAATGTGAAGGCTTGGATTTAGGCTCTTTAATTGGTACAGCAAAGTCGCTCAAAGTAATTCAGGAAATTTGTGCTCTGTTAGCCAACCTGAAACTAAAACGACTTCATGCTGAGATTGTTCTACCCCAGAGACCTGAGGGGGAGCTAATTAAAGGATTTATCACCGCACTTCCTAAAACAGATTACTTAAGTTTAGCAAAAAATGATTTATATGATGCTCCCGATGAAGTGTTTATTAACTTGGATTCTGTCCGTATTTTAGACATTAGTGGCAATCAATGGCATTGCAGGTGGCCTGAAGGTACGTTCACTTTTTTAAATAATCTGTCTTCAGATACAACTGGTATTTATATTGATCTTGATCCTGGGAGTGAGGAAAAAGTACGACTTGCGATGCGGAAGAATTTTTTTAGCAATCTGCCTGCACACGTCCATACTCTAGGCCTTAATTTATACGATTTTCAAGACTCCATATCCGATTTAATTTGGATGAAGGATTCAGTCTCCACCTTGAAATGGATAAAACATTGGAAATTGCCTTTACCTACTCAACTTGAATCGACACCTTCCAGTGTTAAAACTCTTGATTTGAGTGCTTGGGAATTGGGGGGAAGCCCGGTTGTCAAAGTCAATACTGCGCTTGCTCAGATCCCAAAACATGTAACCACTCTAATTTTAAACAAAAATAATTTTCATAAATGGTCTCAAGAGCACTTTGTAACTTTTATTAGCCAAATTCCTAGCCATATTGAATGCATTCATTTAGAGGGCAATCAGTTATTCGTGGGTAAGACTGTGGAGGAGCGAAACCAGTTATTAAAAGCATTGACGCCCTACAATACCAACGGACGATTGATTTTAAATGATAACGATTACGCTACTGAGTCATCCAATAAAATAACCCCACAGCAACAACAGCCTCGTTCAAATAATAATGTGCAAATTGCTTCATCACCATATTTCATGAACTGGCTTAATAATTGTGTTAACACACCACTTGATGATTTACCAGAGGAAACGGAAACATCAACCTTAAAACCAAATTGATGAGGAAATGAACCGCAGTGCTCAGGCACTGCTTTTCTTATGAGCTCATCTCCATATTTATTGACTTTATGGTTTGCTAAAAATCGTCAATCCCAACTGCTATGATGCACGTATTGCTTCTTTTAGCCTTATGGGAAACGAAAAATAAATGTCTACGCTGCTCAAATATTTAATAGCTAAGATAAGGGAATTTTAATGTTTTTCTTGACAGGATATTAAGAGTTTTATAGTATCACCCGCTGTGTTTAATATATGCTCACAAACGTTAATCAGTTATCAATCGACGAGAAACTTAACGCTCTTGACAACAATAATAATAAAAATTCGGCTGTAACTCATTATCCAATGAGGTTTAGATGAAATCAAATATTTTATTGTTGGCAATATGCCTATGACTCTTATGTCTATAAGCTACGTATCCAGCATCTTATCTTACTTATTTAAATCTCAAAGTTATAACTTTAAAAAAATAGGGATCCTTGGTTCTGACAGTATGCTGCCAACCCTAGGTTTGGGATTTAGTGCCATCACAATATATGAAATTAACAATAAAAAAACGATATGAATAACCGAAATATATTAATGATATTTATGCTTAAAAACAGTTTCAGCTTTTTTTTTACGACCTTCCATATGATGTTCGTGAGGAAGATGATAAGGCCATATATCACCAGTTGAAATTGAATTAAATAACGTCCCAAGTGATGAACTTACTTTTGTTGGCTGTGAGAATACTGAGTTTGGAGGTATTTGGGTGGTAAAGGATTATTCACTAGTAAACTGGATAGGAGTTTTACAATTGACCTAGAGGTAAATGAATAAATGAAAAAAGTAATCGCAGTATCAATGTTAGCATTGGCCATGAATGGTCATGCTTTTACCTTAATTTCAGATACAGATGCAAATAGATTTAAAAATATGTCTAGCAGTGAAATTAAGCCAGAGCTATACACCAAATTATTAGCATTTTGCGATAAAACTACCCCCAATATTGACTCCTGCCTGGAGAAGTTAAAAGCTAAATCATCGGATACGAAAACTATTCAATCTAATATGAAATATAGCCAATGCTGTTGGAATGTATCTAATCAATATGGTGATTATCTTTATTATCAGGGCCAATCTTATTGTATTCCTGCATGTCACTAATAATGAATAGGTTGGCCAAAAGCCAGCCAGTAGCAACTGTCTTGAATTAAAAATTCAGGACAGTTGCTACAAAGAAGAGCAAAGTTCGCACTGCTATCAAAAACAAAAACGCTCATTTTAAGACGTAGATTAGGTCATTTTGACCCAACACTCAATATTCGCCACCCTCCAGCAACTCAATAACCCATCACAACCCCATAATTTGGCATAAATCCCTCTTTATTAAACCAGTTAAGTTGGCCTATATTCCATTTTATAGGAGAATATTTATAATTCCCTTATAGGAAGTTTTCATAAGGCACTCATGAGTGTTGGGTCAAAANNTGGGTCATTTTGACCCAACACACCATGGTCACATGTTCAAATTATTAATGTAATAAACTGTATCAGAGAACTTGTTAAATCGAGTATTAGAATTAGCCAAAATAACGAATAATGTTAGGAATAAATGGATGGATAAAGCGACTTTAAAACAAACACTTTCTACTATTCATACTTTTGAAGACTATGAACAGCTCAAAGCTCATATTGAATATGATCTGGCTAAAGCGATTATTCATAAAAACCAATTACCAGAAGCATCTTTAAGACTTTTTTCTGACGGGACCAATATCGTCTTTTCATATGGAGAAAACAAAGTCATTAAAATTTTTCCGCCGTTTCATCAAAGTCAATTTGCAAGTGAGCGATTATTGTTGATTCATTTGGAGGGAAAACTTTCGGTAAAAACACCAACACTTGAAACCGAAGGCGACATATTTGGCTGGCCTTATCTCATCATGAGCAAACTTGAAGGAACAAATTTAGAAACTCTTTGGGAAATGATGCCCAACAAAAGCAAAGTAATCATTCTTCGAGAATTAGGACAGCTCATTCGAGAAGTTCATGCTTTACCAACGAATGGTTTAGAAGACATTGATTGCCATTGGCCACAATTTCTTGAAAAACAAATAGCCAATTGCGTGGAGCAACACCAAACCAAAGGACTTTCTGCCACGTTACTGCAACAGTTGCCTGCTTATATTGATTCAATCAAAGAAACATTACCGAAGATCAAAAAACCGGTTATTTTAACTGGGGAATATACCCCGATGAATTTTTTAGTGCAGCAAATTGATGACTTTTGGCATATTAGTGGATTGATTGATTTTGGAGATGCGATGCTGGGTTTGCCAGAGTATGATTTGCTGGGACCGGGGGCTTTCCTTATTCAAGGTGACAAACAATTACTGCGTGAATTTTTAACAGCTTATGGTTACTTGCCACATGAGATGACGAACATTTTGAGTCATCAATTAATGGCATTATTGCTGCTCCATCAACACAGCAATTTGAATATTCAAGTAAGAATTCCTAACTGGAAAGATAAAGTGTATAGCTTAAAGGATTTAGAACATTTAGTTTGGGGTTTTAAATAGGACTAACTGGTTTAATAACCATCCCTTATATAGCAATATAGCAATTTGAAATTAATGCTGCCAAAATATGTCAGCATTATTTCCTATTGGTTTAGTATTTTGTCCAGAACCCAACGTCTTTTTGATCTTATCCAGATATTACGCAAACACCGCTACCCGATTAGTGGGAAACAATTAGCCGAAGAGCTAAATGTAAGTATTCGTACCGTGTACCGAGACATCGTTACCTTACAAGGGCAAGGGGCATCAATAGAAGGAGAACCCGGTGTTGGCTATGTATTACGTCCAGGCTTTATGCTGCCTCCTTTAATGTTTTCTGAGGAAGAGATTGAAGCATTGGTGCTCGGTTCACGCTGGGTTGCACTTAGAACCGATAAGAAATTAAGACTTGCAGCAGCAAATGTCTTAGCAAAAATATCCGCTGTTCTTCCCGAAGATCTTCGGCAACAACTTGAATTTTCAGGGTTGCTCATTGGCCCTGTAAAAACAACTATAGAACATGATGATGAGAAAGAGAGCTTAATACGTCTTGCTATTCGTAAAGAGTATAAGCTGCACATAAATTATATTGATGTTAAGGGAGATGAGTCTCAACGCATTATTTGGCCATTGGCATTAGGTTTTTTTGAAGAGATTCACGTTATTGTCGCCTGGTGTGAGCTGCGGGAAAATTTTCGTCATTTTCGCACAGATAGAGTAATCAACATCACCNNCTCAACGCCGCCAAACCATGCTTAAAAAATGGCGCAAAATGAACAATATTCCTGAGCAATAAGCCTATCCACTGCTGACAGAAACTGTCACTCTAGACCAGTAAACTACATGGAACGTTTAATAAAAGGAAGCATTCTAAATGTCAGTGATACAACCCATACTAAAACATGTTGATGGCTTTATCGTACGAGGACTCGCCGTAAGAACGAAAAATAGGGATGAATTCAACCCTGAAACCGCAAAATTACCTAACCTGTGGCAACAATTTTATTCCAGCAATCCCAGCCTTAATCCACTTATTTTTGGTGTATATTCAGGGTATGAATCTGATGCAAATGGTTATTATGACGTTACTGTAGGTACAATCAATATAAATCCAAGTATTGAGTTAAGCTCTGTGACAATCAATTCAGGCAATTATCTTGTATTCCAGGGTAAAGGTCAGATGCCTCAGGCAATCATAGAGACATGGCAACGCATCTGGGATTATTTTACAGAGACGAGTCCCTATCAACGTTGTTTTGTAACTGATTTTGAAAAATATAATAAGAGTAATGAAGTAGAAATCTATATTGGTGTTAAATAATCCTTTTATCCAACGCTCTGACTTTGCCTCGATCGAGAGTAAAGTCAGGAAAGCTTCCAGCCATCTTAAATAGCAAACCGAATTTTAATTGCCGATAAAATATGATAGTTTTAAAAAGATAATGATTTATCTCGTTGATATTTATTAAAATTATCAGATTATCTGTTTCGCTGTGCACGCTCATCCAAGTCAATAGCGATTAATTAAATTACAAGGAAACATTGGTGAAAGAAATGCTTTATCTATAGCCACTTTCAGTGGCTATAGTAAACCAAAACGTATTTGCAGCCGATTTGCGTAGCGTCCAGCCCCAAACAAAATGGCTGATTGGCACACTCGGTATTGGATCTGCCTGGCAAAGCAACTTACCGACTAACTTTTTATTTAACCCAATCTTGAATAAGGGAATATCCATATGAAAAGGATTAAGAATATCAAAAATAATGTGATATCAGGATTACTCTTTATTATAACAACCGCAGCTCATGCTGGGGCACCATTATGGACATTTACCCCGTTAACTGAAACAACTATTTCAGTGTCATCCAGTGTTACAGCAACAATACAATATACTGTAACGAACCAATCGAACAAAGTACATACATTGAGAATGCAACCATTACAAGGGGTGACACAAACGACCATNNGCACCGGATTAGGGGTTTGTGGCAATCCCTTTACACTGCCAGCTAAAGCATCTTGCACCCTGTCATTGCAAGTAAATGGCAGTCAGTTAATAACTCCAATTAATGATGGACCGGTTGTTTGTGAACACAACTCAACATTGCAATGTTACCGTCCTGCGGCCGTCAATATTCTGCATATCACCCAAACTGCACCCACTTCCGATGCAATAATTTCAGTGACCGGTTCGCCCTTAACCTTAACTACAAATGGGCCAACAGGCTCATTGACGATTAACAACAACTCGCTCTTGGTCGCAGCAACCAATATTACTTCAAATGTTACAGGGACAGCATTGGATGGAAATGTGACCGAAACAGGAAATACGTGCGCCAATGTTCCCCCGCAAGGAAGTTGCACCCTAACTTATACACCGGGCAATACGGTTGTTGCGCAAACCAGCTTCCCAATTCAAGGAAGCAATACCAATACAGTGACTGCGGCCATTCAGATAGATGCCAGTGTTGTGATAAATACGGTCAATCCTTCTTCAGGACCTGATATAGGTGGAGCATCGGTCACATTGACAGGAATTGGGTTTACTGGCGCTACAGGGATAACGTTTGGGGGTACACCAGCAACCAATATCAATGTAGTTAACTCAACGACGGTAACCACTGTGACTCCTGCGCACGCTATTGGCGCTGTGGATGTAGTGATTACAACACCTGCAGGCAGCGCTACGCAAACCAATGCTTATACCTACGTTACCGCAGCAACCGGACAATCTGCTTATGGCGGCACTATAGGTTGTCTCGGGGGCGGAGTAAACAACCTGATTGCAGCGACTGCCGATAATAGTACCGGTATTGAGTGGGGTGGATTTGGCCAATCCACTGGTGCTATCAGCTCAATTTTTGGCCAAGCCAATACGACAACTATTGTCAGCGTTTTAGGAAATGGTTCGAATTATGCAGCCGGTTTATGCAATAACTATGAGGTGGACTCCCAGGGTAATTCACCTTGTCAGGCAGGCAACTTATGTTATAACAATTGGTTCCTACCGGCTGTTAACCAGCTTTTTTGTCTCTATCAGAATAAAGCTGACATTGGCGGTTTTACGAATGATGATTACTGGAGCTCAACTGAAAGTGGAGGGGGAGCTTCGGTGACAAGTGCCTCGTCTATGCTGTTCCTGAACAGTGTCACGAATCAAAGTTCGAAGAATTTATTGTTTCGAGTACGTTGTGTCAGTGCTTTTTAAAACTGAGTTCTTTCCATTTATTTTTAGCGCCTTTGAAGGGTATGGAAAAGTTTCATACCTTCTCTCAAGTAGTCTTATTGGATAGCACATTCAAAGCAATAGATGGCTTGTCAAATAGGCCCACTTGCGTGGGCAGCACATAAAGAAATTATCATGATATTAATTTATTTTGCGGCTAAAGGGTTATTTATTAATTCCTCTACGTCGCTCATAATACTGTTCACCTTTTTTGCTGATTCGGTTTGGAAAAAGAATGTTTTTTTATTACATAAATAATTAATACCGACGGCTAAACCATAAATAACACCCATACCTAAAACTGCCAAAACCAGGTTTCCAATAATTTGTTTTGCGCCTCGGTGGGTTTCAAGAAGAGATATCCTGTCATTTTTAATGTCTAATACCTCTTTTCTAAAATATTTATAATCTTCCAACGTACGATCACTTTTTAGATATAAATCAATTTGAAATTTAAACTTACGTATAAACTCTTCTATAACCGCACTTTTATCAATTTCTTTTTTTTCCAAATCCTTGTTATATTGTTTTAAATCCCTAATTGCATCCTCAATTCGAATAATAGATTTGTTAAAGTTTACAATGTAGTTGTATTTATATTTAGAAGACATATTAACTCCAAAAAAAATGCGCAATAATAACAATAAATTGTCTTTTCTTTGTGCTGGACAAAAAACG
>DEHS01000076.1 GCA_002352055.1 Legionellaceae bacterium UBA2794 | reverse complement strand
TGCAAGGTGTTACAAAGGATGAGTTGCATTATCTTAAGAAAAGAATCATAAGAATAATGTTTCGTTCGTACTTAAGAGTTGGAAAATTGCTTAAGGCGATAAAAACACTTAAAAAATTTAATATCTGCATAGTATAGTGGGAACTTCGATTCATTGTATAAGCTGAAACATTTTGATTTGTCGAGGCAATCAGGTGTATCGCTAATGACTAATATGTTTATTTCGTTTTATAAAGTGAAAATAGTAGCATGATTCCAAGCCTTAATGGATTGAGGGCATTCTCCATAATACTTGTAATACTCAGTCATTTATTAATTGTAGAAAGTTTCCCTGGAGATATTNNCGGCGTAAGGATTTTTTTTGTTATAAGTGGATTTTTGATAACATGGCTTTTATTAAAGGAAAGAGAAAGAACTGGAAAAATAAATTTAAGGAAGTTTTATTTGAGACGGTTATTACGAATATTTCCGGTTTTTTACTTTTATCTATTCGTGGTTTGGCTTTCTGGAAAAATTCTTGGAAATGAAGTTGAACCTGGAATTTTATTCGTATCTACAGTTTATCTTCAGAATTTTTCATTTGCAGGAAGTCATTGGCTAATAGCTCATAGTTGGTCATTAGCTGTTGAAGAGCAGTTTTATCTTATTTGGCCCTGGATTTCAAGGAAAACAAATAAAATATTACCTTCTTCTATTGTTGTGCTAGTTTTTGTGATTGGTGCTTTTGCAAGAGTGGTAGCATATAAATACCCATCATATTCTAACTTTCTTTTATTGCCTTTTCTGCAACATGCTGATTTTTTGTTTTCAGGATGTGTACTGGCTTTCATGCGTTTCAACAACAATAAAAGATTAGATGGGCTATTTAAGAGAATCAATGGCACAATAATTCTAGTAGGCTTGTTTTTGGTATTTGTTTTGGGATATTATGAAGGGGATTCCAACTTAGACCGCTATTTGCTACCGATTTCCGGCACTTACATGTCAGTTTATTTTATGTTATTAATTGGCTGGACTACAAGTGGTCACCATAATAAAAACATAATAGTAAGGGTATTGAATTTGAAGATAGTGGACAAGATTGGAATACTTTCATATAGTCTTTATGTGTGGCAGCAGTTCTTTTTAGTCCCGTCATATAATACATATTCAACTTATTGGTGGACTATATTTCCACAAAATATGTTTTTATTATGCATAGCTGTGTTTATTTCTTACAATTTAATTGAGAAGCCTTTTCTTGCATTGAAAAAGCAATTTTCTTAGCGAAATATTATTATAAGTAAAGTCTAAATTAGAAAGATGATTACTGTAATAATTCACAAGGTTTATTTTATTCACATTGCTAGTAGGAATTAGTTTTTGTAAACTGTTTTAGGTGGAACATTATTCCTTAATTTCTGAGTCCCTTCAAAAGCAGACTTTGAACCATTGCAGAGTGCCATTTATTTCACACCTTTTATGAATATAATGAACTGAAGGTAGATATTTTGACATCAGCTAACCAACTAGTACGAATTATTTATTATGTGATGAGAGTTTTTTTATTTTTAAAGATCAGGCTGACGCTGATACTTTAATAATAAGGTACCCAAATCTTCATTATACATGAAATCTATCATTAAGAAACTATTGAAATTTGCAGGGTTTTATGATTATTTGCGGTGGTCTTCTTTATATAAAATCTATATTAGATTTAGAAGTCCACAAACTGTTAAACAAGCTAAAAGAGAATACCAATTTCTAAAAAAAATATTAGCATCAGATGTAAATTTGATAATTTTCGATGTAGGTGCTAATCAGGGAGATAAAATACAACAATATTTAAGATTTTCTCCTCAAAAAGTGATTGCTTTTGAGCCGGATAAGAGTAATCAAAAAATATTAAACCTACGATTTAGCAGACGAAGTAGCTTTGTACTAGATACGAATGCAGTATCTGATAAAATTGGTAAAAGTGAATTCTATGTGCTTAGTCCGGGTGATGCATTAAACTCGCTGAACCCCAAATGGAAAGAATTATTAGAAAATGAGAGAGCAAACAGATGGCACACCCGGCATGAATTTAAGTCTGTTGTAGAAATTACCACAACAACTCTTGAGGAAAGTATAAAAAAGTATGGTAAACCCGATTATATAAAAATTGATGTGGAAGGACATGAACTTAGCTGTTTGTTGGGTTTAAATCAACCTGTAAATGTGATCTCATTCGAATGTAATCTACCGGAGTTCTTAGAAGAGACTTTGATGTGCATCGATCGTTTAAATGTATTGAATTCCGCTTATTTATATGGTTTTTATAATGGCAATGAGAATTTTATTGGAAATTGCACATATAAATACAGCGAAGCAATGGAGTTTGTCAAAAAAACTAGCCTAAGGTATTTTGAAGTATTTGCGCTTTCTGAAAATAGCATTCATAATGCTTTTTAGCACAGGGAACTTTGCAAAGAAGTTTGAGCTCCATTATTCATATGATTTTCCTGCTTATTTTTTGACTTAATTGGTACAAGAAAAAATTATATAATGAATGGGATTTTGTTTGTTAGTATTGCTTTTCCACCAAAATTTGATTCGGTAGGATTACAAGTCGCCAAGTATTTCAAATATCTTAGTGAAGAGTGTAATGAGAAAGGTATTCCAATTGATGTTGTTACCTCTGCTAGCCCAACGCTTTTTATGCCTGAAGATGCTTCTTTAAAAGCAGCTGACAAAGGGTATCGTCAAAAAATTGAAATTGTAATAAGGGAAAATAAGTATCGAAATTTTTTACTACGAAAAATAGCCCCTCAGTTAATAGACAGACCAGATTCAAAACATGATTTCTTTTATCAATGGAATAAAGTTGTAAAACAGTTACATGTAAAACCTTCAATTATATATTCAAGGTCATTCCCAGCCAGCTCAGCTGTTATGGCTATGAAATTAAAGGAGTATTACAATGTGCCATGGATAATGCATTTGAGTGATCCGTGGGTAGATGACCCTACTATTAAACTAACCGGAAAGGCTTTAACGGTAAACCAGAAGTTAGAAAATGAATGTTTTGAGAGAGCTGACAAAATATGCTTTACTTCCTATCCTACAATTGATTTTTACACAGAAAAATACCCCAATTATAAAAGCAAATTCGAGTTTTTTCCCAACGTATATGACAGTATTGATATTCCGGAGAAAGTTACAAGACCTAATAATTCCAAATTAAGGGTTGTCTATTCTGGAGGAATGGCTGGGGTTCGTTCACCAGAGCCTTTTTTAAAGGCTATTACACAATTGCCTTCAAAAGCTAAAAGTAATTTGGAAGTAATTTTTTCTGGTTTTGCAGATCGAAATAATGCTTCATTATTTGATAAATATAAAGATCCGTGTATTAGCTTCATTGGAAGCAAGGGAACTTATAAAGAGGCTATACAATTACAGCAAACTGCGGATGTGCTATTACTCATTGATTTTCCAATAAAGAAAAGAAAATTGAGAATGTTTTTTTTATCAAAGCTATTAGACTATATGATTGCCCGAAGATATATAGTAGCTACCAGTGGAGAGGGTAGCGCCTGCAGGCAAATAATTGACGGGAAATTGGGAAAATGTTTTGCGGAAAATGAAACAGAGGCAATTAAAAATCATTTCTTATTCTTGCTGGAAAAATTTGAAAGAGAACCATCTTTTTTTGTGATTGACGGAATTGACCCATTGTATGATGCAAAATATAATGCCAACAGACTGTTCAGATTATTACAGAAATCAATGTATGGTAACTAATTTTTAGTAAAATGATGTTTAAGCCTTATTTTGGGAAACCTAACTCTTGAAACAAGGCTTACTTGTATTAGTCAAACCTATTCAACATATTTCTCTGGGTTGTTATTTTAAATTGGATCAATGACTAATAATGTTGTAGTAGTAGATTATGGTATGGGAAACCTGTTTTCTATCCG
>DEHS01000111.1:334-90815 GCA_002352055.1 Legionellaceae bacterium UBA2794 | reverse complement strand
ATGTGATCAAGAGACAGGGCTTGTCCGAGGCATCCAGGAGATCTAGATTAAGAACAAATTTCCTCATACAGATCACGTCATTATGGGTTAAGCACTTCAAGCAGCTTCTTTATAAATCGAATGCATTTCTTAATTGACCAACAGATGACCATTATACTGAGCAGTAAATCCTGGTATCGCTCTGAGCTTCGACCAACGCTCATCATGAGCATAAGTCTAGCCATTGCAAACTCGTTTTATACTTGGTATCAGAACTGTTATATAATGAGTTTGCTCCTATTAATTAACGGATTAATAATTTTATAGAAGAATATTGTAATTAACCTATTTAGAGTTAGTTAATACCCATTGTGCAAACATTTCCATGAATTTACGTAGAAATTTGCGTGTTTCTTCACTTGAAAGCTCATTGTTTTCATCAAAAAGAGTACCTGCTTGTCCGATATAAGCTTCGGGTTGTTGCAGTGTAGGAACATCTAGAAAAACTAATGATTGTCTTAAATGATGATTGGCACCAAACCCCCCTATAGCTCCTGGCGAAACGCTCATCACCGCGCCGGGTTTTCCACTCCAGATACTTTGACCATAGGGGCGAGACCCTACATCTATCGCATTCTTCAATACTCCAGGAACAGAGCGATTGTATTCTGGTGTAACGAAAAGCACTCCCTGACACTCACTCATTTGTTTACGAAATCTGTTCCACGATGGGGGGACGTTACCCTCGTCATCAAAATCCTGATTGTAAATGGGTAAATCACCAATTTCTACAATCTCTGGGCTAATAGATTCTGGAGCCAAAGAGATCAGGATATTGGCCATTTTTCGATTGTATGACTCTTTTCTTAAACTCCCAACAATAACTGCAATTCGTTTGCTCATTAACATACTCTCCCTATAAGTGATGGAATTATAGTAACATTAAATATTTAATTTAATCTAAATATTTTAGATTCCACTTTATGAAAAATTCTCAAGCCATGAATCCCGGCGGGTTAAGTTATCCTTTCATAATTTTAAATGTATTATTATGTTATAAATTAATTAATTAATTAATTGTCTTCCCCGCGAACTTGGGTTTCCCTTAAAATTTTATATTCCTTTATCATTCACAATGTTTCTTTTGTCATCATTAATTCACAGCATTATATGCATTAAAAATATATGCATCAAAAAGTTTGAGGGGATATATCAGTCCGCGCAAGCGGCTCTAACCAATAAAATATGTTTCATTCAAACACTGTAAAAAGCTCATAAAATACAAGTACTCACAGATATTCAGCAATAGTAATTAAAATTTATGGTTTGCTTTATATTTTAATGGTGTGATTTCTAATAAAATAATTGATTTAGTTTTAGATAACTTGGAATGTGTAAAATTGAATTTAGAATTAACTTATGGCTAGAATGTTGTAGGTAAAAAAACGCCCTATTTAATCTTGAATATTTCTATCAATAAAGAATAGGGCGAAAATAATGATTTAGACTACTTCAACTTCTTCAGCTTGAGGACCTTTTTGTCCATTGCTTGCTTTGAACATAACTGTAGCACCTTCAGCAAGAGTTTTGAAACCACTGCTTTGGATTGCACTGAAATGAACAAAATAATCTTTACCGCCACTTTCTAGAAAACCGAAACCTTTGGACTCATTAAACCATTTAACTGTACCGCGTATTTTTTCTGACATTTTAAGTTCCTAAATTGTTACCAGAGCATTGTACCATTATTTTATTATTTGTGTCGTATTTTTATTAAAAAATTTAGTTTTTTTTTAATTTAAATGAATTATTGCCTATATTTAAGCAAAATGACTATTAAAATATCGCTTTTTGTTAATCTATGCTCTGTAACAGTAATTCTTTAGCATGAGATCGAGTCTGTTCAGTAATGGTAAGACCTCCTAACATACGTGCAATCTCATCTACTTTATCCTCTTTTTGAAGCTTTGTGATATGAGTTATGGTTTGCTTGGCGTCGCTTTGTTTTTCGACCATGAAATGATGATGTGCGGATGCGGCCACTTGTGGCTGATGGGTAACACAAAATACTTGCAAGCGCTCTCCTAATTTACGCAACATTTGGCCCACAAGGGCAGCAGTAGCGCCCCCGATACCCACGTCCACTTCATCAAATAATAAAGTAGGTGTCGCGCCCCTTTGGGCAGTGATCATTTGGATGGCAAGCCCAATTCGAGATAATTCGCCACCTGATGCCACTTTATTGAGGGAGTCGGGTTCCATTCCTGGATTGGTACATACTTTGTACTCAACTTTATCAAGCCCATGCATTTGCATCTTGTCCAGGGGAGTAATCTCCAGTTCCACCCAACCTTTGGGCATACCAAGTTGATTTATACTTGTGGTTATTTCGTTTGCTAATTTCTTNNCTCTTAATCGTAATGCCGCTTCCTGGTAATGCCGTTGTACTTGATCCAATTGGATTTGCAGTTGAGCGAGCTTGGTTTCCGAATCCTGCAGCATGTTTAATTCGTTTTGTAACTGTTCCTCATGAGCCAGTAATAAATTACTGTCCATATGATATTTACGCGCCAGATGATGTATAGCGCTCATACGAGTCTCAACTTCGTTTAATCGTTGCGGATCGAGTTGAATACGATCAGCAAATTGATTCATTTCATTTAAGGCTTCTTCACATTGGATTAAAGCACCATTAATCAGTTCGCTGGTGTTTTTAATTTGAATTTGCTCTTGGGGCAACTCGTTAAGCAGTTGCATAATTTGATTTAACCCACTACAGATATTCGTCTGATCTTCCGCTGCTAGTAAGGAGTTTATTTCCTGACTGTATTCTAAATATTCTCTGGCATGATGAAGCATTTGATGTTCTTGATTTAATGCCTGTATTTCACCTTCTTTAAGATTAAGAGATGCGAGTTCATCAATTTGAAATTGCAATAATCTGACGCGATCCGCCTGTTGATCCAAATTTTGTAGTTTGTCAATTTCCTGTTTTATATTTTGATATTGCTTAAAGAATTTAGCTACTTCCTCTACCATCTGATGATGATCTGCGTACTGATCCAGTTGTTGGCGATGTGTGGGATGTTGCATCAGTGTCTGATGCTGGTGTTGTCCATGAATATGAACCAGTTTTTCACTAAGCTCCTTGACTTTTTGCAGAGGGAAGGGTTGACCATTGATGTATGATTTGGAGCGTCCTTCAGCGTAAATTACACGCCTTAAATAAATCTCGCCATCATCAATCTGGATGTCATGAGCCGCTAGCCACTGGGCTGGATCGGACTCTTTATCGAAGGTAAACCCTGCGGTGATATCACATTTATCTTGGCCCGGGCGAATGACGGAAGCATCGCCCCTACCACCTAGGGCTAACATCAGAGCGTCAATCATTATGGATTTACCCGCGCCTGTTTCTCCCGTAAATGCGGTCATTCCTTTGCTAAAATCCAGTTCGAGATGTTTTACAATAGCGAAATGTTCGATGCACAAAGTAGTGAGCATGATTTATCCCTGATGTTTTGATTCCCAACCGAGCTTACTTCGTAATGTATCATAATAATGATAATCCAGGGGATGTAACAAACGAAGCTGATTGCCATTTTTTTTAATGGAGACTTTTTGGCCCGGTTTAACCATCCGGGACTCATGTCCATCACAACTGATACGTAATTCATTTTCGTTAAATTCGCTGATGCGTAATTCAATGGAGGACTCACCACCTATAACCAGGGGGCGTGAGCTTAAGCTGTGAGAAAACATGGGCACAAGAACAATGGCATTAAGTTGCGGATGCATGATAGGTCCGCCAGCAGATAAAGCATAGGCGGTTGAACCGGTCGGTGTAGATAAAATCATTCCATCGGATCGAAAATGACTGACTAGTTGCTGGTTCACATAAACGTCAAATTCAATCAAATGTGTTTCGTTTCCTCGGCTTAATACCACGTCATTTAAAGCATCACCTTCAAAATAGGTATGTGCTTCATCATATATTCGGGTATGCAATAAAAATCTTTTTTCTTCTACATAATGCCCCGCCAGAACTTCACTTAATTGAGTCTCAATATCCTGAGGCAAAATATCAGTCAGAAACCCAAGGCGTCCCCGGTTAATACCAATCACCGGTGTATTTACGTTAATAGCCATTCGCGCGGCAGAGAGCAAGCTTCCATCTCCACCCACCACGATGATTAAATCATGACTGTCACCCATATCCTGTTGTGCTAATACCGGAATACTGGTGTCAAAACTCGCTGAGGTATCGATATCCTGATAAATTTCAAGTTGTTCTTTTCTCAAGAAATCAACCAGGCGGTGCAAGCTCTCGCTGACACCCTGGTTGGCGCGATGTTGCCGCGCATATAAAATAACTCGCTTGAATTTTGACTTCATGATGTTCTATTCGTCACTATTAGCAATTCGTGATGCCTTTTTACGGTCATGTTCTTTAAGCGATTTTTTACGCAGACGGATGGATTGTGGTGTTACCTCCACTAATTCATCATCATCGATGAATTCCAAGGCCTGTTCCAAGGTTAATTTAATTGCTGGCGTAAGAATGATGTTTTCATCAGTACCAGAAGCGCGCATGTTAGTTAGTTGTTTCTCTTTGGTCACATTCACAACCAAATCATTATCGCGGGCATGAATACCTACAATCATTCCTTCATAGCACACCGATTGAGGCTCAACAAATAAACGACCTCTATCCTGCAGATTGAATAGAGCGAAGCCCCGTGCGATGCCTTGACAGTTAGCAATCATTACTCCATTAACGCGCTTACCAATTCGACCTTTAATTGCTGGACCATAGTGCTCAAACACATGGTACATTAAGCCGGTACCCGAAGTGCTGGATAAAAATTCATTATGAAAACCAATCAACCCTCGTGTCGGTATGATGTAATCAAGACGTACTCGCCCCTTTCCATCGGGAACCATGTCCTGCATTTCACCACGACGTTCACCCAGTTTTTCCATAATGGTGCCTTGATGGTTTTCTTCCACATCAACCGTTAAGCGCTCGTAAGGTTCTTGTTTCACCCCATCGACTTCTTTGATAATTACTTCAGGTTTACAGATTGCAAGCTCATAACCTTCACGGCGCATGGTTTCAATCAGAATGGATAAATGAAGCTCTCCCCGTCCTGATACTCGGAATTTATCCGGATCGTCACAGTCTTCAACGCGTAACGCCACATTATGTAATAATTCGGTATCCAGACGCTCACGAATTTTGCGGGAGGTTACAAATTTACCTTCCTGACCGGCGAAAGGCGAGTCGTTGACCTGGAAAGTCATACTGATCGTAGGCTCATCAACTGACAGTGCAGGGAGACCTTCAACCATTGCCGGATCACAAACGGTATCAGAAATATTCAGATTTTCGATTCCGGTTATCGCGATAATATTCCCAGCTCCGGCTTCTTCGATCTCAACCCTGTCCAAACCTTTAAAGCCCAAGAGTTGTAATAAACGTCCAGTGCGGATGTTTCCATCTTTATCAATTACTTTAATGGGTGATTTAGCTTTAATTTGGCCACGAGAAATTCTACCAATTCCGATAGTTCCCACGTATGAAGAATAAGATAATGAACTGATTTGCATCTGGAACGGTCCGTTGTCATCAACTTTTGGTGCTTCTACTTTATCAAGTATGGTTTGCAACAGTGCAGTCATATCCGTTGCTTCATCTTCGAGATTCAGCTTGGCATATCCGTTCAGCGCAGAGGCATAAACAACAGGGAAATCAAGTTGGGTGTCATTAGCGCCCAGGTTATCAAATAAATCAAAAACCTGGTCCATAACCCAGTCAGGTCTGGCACCCGGACGATCAATTTTATTGATTACTACAATAGGATTCAGACCACGCGCAAAAGCTTTTTGGGTCACGAAGCGAGTTTGAGGCATTGGACCATCAACCGCATCGACTAACAACAATACACTATCGACCATCGATAAAATCCGCTCAACTTCTCCGCCAAAGTCAGCATGTCCCGGGGTATCTACGATATTAATCTGATGATCTTTCCAATACACACAGGTATTTTTAGCAAGGATGGTGATTCCTCGCTCTTTTTCAAGCGCGTTAGAGTCCATCATCCGTTCAACAGTAGGCGCCCTTTCATTAAGAGTACCTGTTTGTTGCAGTAATTTGTCTACTAGAGTGGTTTTACCATGGTCAACGTGAGCGATGATGGCAATATTGCGAATCTTTTCAATCATAAATAACCTTTAGTTGGAATAGCGAGATTTAGTATTTGGAAAAAGCCGAGTACTTGTTCATAGATTCGACATTATACACGAATAGGTAACTAAATCCTATCTGCTGCAAGGCTATATTATAGCATTTCTTTTTTGTCCTGATTATGAAGTACGTTGTGAATAAGGAAAACGCGAAATTTTTGGCTCAGGTTTTACTTTTATTAATAATGAATTATTCAGCAGAGTACCTTTTATTGGTTTAGGTTTGCTAGACTATTAGTAGACGGAAGAAAAAATTGGGGAGTATTGATGAAACAATTAATTTTACATCCCACAGACATCAGTCAATGGCACGCCTTGGTAAATGAAGCCCAGGCTTCCTCGCGCCTTGTATTGAATGAAAATACAGAAAGTTATCTGGTATTTTTACTCATGCGATTTGCTCATGGGGCAAAGCTTATTGATTCAATACTCGCGATGGACTTTCTTGACTCCGTGCACAAACCTCGCTCGTTACAATTAGAGAAGTTAAAAGAGCTTGGCGATAAGAGCTTATTGTTTTGTGGGTTATTCCCAGGGATTGCCGCACGGCGCCATGTCAGTCTTAGTTATTTTTCAGATTTAGGACAGGCCGCCTATTTGACGATTAGTGAATTACATGAAAAGAAAAATGCGGATTTATATTTAGAGCTGAGCGCTCAATTTATCACTCTCCAGCAAATCTTGCAGGCAATGAGAGGAGAATATCTCAATGCCGCCTTTAGAGGGGGTGACATTTTAGCTCCTGGGAATTTAACGCTGCAATAAAGGCACCTGAAACTCACGTCATTTTGAGTATGTTATTTGAGGTCCTTTATGGAACTTATTCAGAGTTGATGCGCTTTTTATGATATTCCTACTAAACTTATCTCATATAAAGAATGGAGTTCTGATAATGAAGACTAGAGCAGTCGTGTTAACCCTGTGCCTTTATTTTATTTGTTCCCCATTAAGTTTTGCTGCAATAAAAGTCGGAACTTTATTTTTTGACCCTCCATTTGTACTTTCTGTTGGTCAAGGTTTCGATAATGATTTTATGCGGTTATTGTGCAAAAAAATGAATGAAGAATGCATCAGTATTCCTATGGATTACCATAAAATGTATACAGCCCTGAACTCAGGACAGATTGATATTGCTATAGGGAGTATCGCGATATCTCCTGCCAGACAACAAAATTATATTTTTAGTTTGCCGTATATGTTGAGTAAAGTGCAGTTTATGACGTTGAAACATGGAATGATCAATTCGATTGATGATTTGACAGGGACATCTGTTGGGGTAATTAAAGCGGATAACACCGGTGGAGTTACTTACAATTTTCTCACGAATCATTATGAAGGTAAATTTGAAATCAAACGTTATAATGATATTGAGGATTTAGTAACTGCCTTAAGCAGTAACGAAGTGTCGGCAGCTTTGCTGCATCGCTCCTCAGTGGTTTACTGGGTGGAAAACAGTGGTGATCAGTTTAAAGCCTTAGGAGGAATTACTACGGTTGGCGATGGAATTGGCATTATGGCATTGCCGAAAAATGAGGCTTTAATTCAACGCATTAATAAAGTTATGGTTGGCATGGAAACCAATAATGAATACCTGAATTTGTATAATACATATTTTGCTGATGAATAATGCGGTAGAGGACACCACATTATTCATCCGTTTAATCAGTGATGAAATATCATGGCAACATCTATGGAATCGAAACGGTATTGCTGATTACAAAAATCACAGGTTACCTCGACCACCCCTTTCTCTTTTAACAAATCCTGGGCTTCTTGCTCGCCCAGAATATTAATTACTTGTTTCATTTTTTCAGGACTACAACGACATTTAAATTGAGTGGGTCGTGCTTCAAAAAGGCGTATCTCTGTCTCGTTATACAGGCGATAGAGTAGTGTTTGATTATCTATGGTCAGCAGTTCAGGTTCTGTTACAGTTTGTCCTAATTGAACAGCATATTCCCAGAACTGTTCTCTTTGAGTGGAGTCTTGTCCTGGCATGAGTTGCAGTAACATTCCCGCGGCCATATCATCATTAACCGCTAACCAGACTCGGGTGGCAAGTTGTTCCGATTGCGCAAAATAATGCATGAGGTTTTCACTCATTGAAGTCGCTTGAATGGGTACGGTGCTTTGATAACTTTGAGTTTGATTATTTTGGTTAATGGTAAGCACCATTTGCCCTTGCAAAAACGCTGTTGCGTAATCGATGATTTCAAGTCCTTCGGTAAATTTGGCGAAAGCCCTGACATTAAGCTCATGATCACATTGAACCAGAAGTAATGGCAAACGTGCATCCCCCTGAAATTGAAGATTTAAGCTGCCGTCAAATTTGATGCTACTGGCCAGCAGTAGACAGGAAACGATGGCCTCTCCAAGAAGATGCTTTACCATTGGTGGGTAATTGCGTTGGTTCAGGATGTCTTGATAGGATTTTTCCACATGAGCGATTTCGCCACGAATATTGGCATGCTCAAAGATAAATCGTTGTAAGGTATCAGATTCTTTCATATAAACTCATTTAAAAGGATGATTTTAGCAAATATCGTTCGTTTGTCCTATTAATAGATTATTTTACCTCTCATTATAGATTAGGAACATTATTGTTAAAGTTAGCTGTTAAAGCAGGGTTATTCATGGATTCAGGTCTTGCTTCCCGCATTACGCTTTCGCTAATGCGGGCTACATAGAGATGATAGGTAGAGCGTAATACAAGAATGCTACCACCAAAAAAATACTTCTGACCTTAATGGCAAATAAAAAATCCTCAACTATTCTTAAAAAACCCCCCAATAAAAAGATAGGAATACTATGAAACAAAATAGCCTGCTGACTCCTTTGTTTAAAAAAATAGACAAAGTTATTTTTGGTTTTGAGGAAATAATTGAGATTGAAAAAAAGCCAGAATATATTGAGTGCGATAATGATGATGAATTTGATGCGCAACGATCAATAAATTAATGGTTGCTTAGGATTGAAAGGGTAGCGATAATGACTCTTTTTTGACCGAGGTTACCATGTTAAATAGCCAACAAATGGCCGCAGTTCGTTATTNNTATATTAGTGGTCCATTGTTGGTACTCGCGGGAGCTGGTAGCGGTAAGACTCGAGTAATCACTCAAAAAATCGGCTATCTAATCAATGAATGTGGCTATACCGCGAACTCTGTTTATGCCGTA
This sequence comes from Legionellaceae bacterium UBA2794, assembly GCA_002352055.1. Lineage (GTDB taxonomy): Bacteria > Pseudomonadota > Gammaproteobacteria > Legionellales > Legionellaceae > Legionella. The sequence goes on along the minus strand of DEHS01000111.1, from coordinate 81,411 downwards.
ACGTTTACTAATAAGGCTGCTAATGAGATGCGTACGCGAATAGCAGCTGTTCTTCCCGCAGCAACGCGTCGGGGATTGAAGGTTGCAACCTTCCACACCCTTGGGCTCAGTATGATAAAAAAGGACGCAGCCTTATGCGACTTGAAGAAAGGATTTTCCATTTTCGACAGTGAAGATTGTTTGCAAGTATTACGTGGTTTTCTTCCTGCCAATAAAGCTACTGAGCGGGATTTCATTATGCAAATTCAGCAACAAATTTCCCGTTGGAAAAATGATTTATTATCCCCTGAAGCAGTTTTAAAGCGTCCTCCGGATGCACCCTTATACGAAGAAGCTTCTTTAATTTATCCCCGTTACCAACAGGCATTAAAAGCCTATAATGCCGTTGATTTTGATGATTTAATACGCTTGCCAGTCAGTTTATTGACAGAGCATCCTCAAGTTCTCGAATATTGGCAAAACAAAATTCGCCATTTATTAGTTGATGAGTACCAGGACTCTAATACGAGCCAATATTTGCTGGTAAAAAAATTAGTAGGCGTGCGTGCTCATTTTACTGTGGTGGGTGATGATGATCAGTCCATTTATGCCTGGCGTGGTGCGAAACCTGAAAATCTTGGCCAGTTACAAAAAGATTACCCCCAATTAAAAATTATTAAATTGGAGCAAAATTATCGCTCCACTAGCCGAATTCTGCATGTGGCAAATCAGCTTATTTCAAATAATGAGCATTTATTTGAAAAAAAATTATGGAGTGAGTTAGGGCATGGAGAGTTACTGCGAGTGATCAGTTGTCGTGATGAAAATGATGAGGCAGAACAAGTAGTCACTGATTTAATCAGTCATAAAGTACGAGCAAGAACTCACTACGGCGATTACGCTATTCTTTATCGGGGCAATCACCAATCAAGAATATTTGAAAAGGTTTTACGGCACTATGGCATTCCATACCGTATCAGTGGTGGGCAATCCTGGTTTGCCAAGGCTGAGGTCAAAGATATTTTTGCCCACCTGAAACTATTATGTAATGAAGCCGATGATGCTGCATTTTTACGAGTGATTAATACCCCTAAGCGAGGTATTGGGGATACCAGTCTCGACGCTTTAGGGCGATATGCACAGACTAGAGGCATTAGTTTATATGCTGCGTCAGATCACTTGGCGCTTACTGAGCCGCTTGGAGAAAAACCAAGAGCTGCCTTGTATGCTTTTAAAAACTGGATTGAAGAAATAAAAAAACGGTTACTCGGTGGATCCGTGGTCGAGAATTTGCGACAAATGGTTGAGGACAGCGGCTATGAAGCATACATCTATGAGCAGTGCGATACGCCGGCTAAAGCGCAGAAAAGAATGGATAACGTATGGGAATTGATTGAATGGGTGGGGCGGTTATTAGCCAAGACCCCAGAGCATACTCTTGCAGATGTAGTAAATAAGTTGGTTTTAATCGATATTCTCGAGCAATCTGAGGAACAGGATGAGGAAACGCTGCAGCTCATGACCCTTCACGCATCAAAAGGTTTGGAGTTTCCCTATGTTTATCTTGTTGGAATGGAGGAGGAGTTACTGCCTCATCGGGTAAGTATTGATGATGATCAGATTGAAGAAGAAAGACGGTTGGCCTATGTTGGTATCACCCGCGCTCAAAAAGGATTATGTTTTACTCTCGCGAAGCAAAGACGAAAGGGTGGGGAGCTGCATGAGTGCTTACCGAGCCGATTTCTGGATGAATTACCGCAAGACAGCCTGGAATGGTTTGGAAAGGGGGCGGAACGATGCGAGGAAAAATCTAAAAATCTTGCCAAATCCCATTTGGCAGGATTAAAGAGTTTATTGAGCTGAATAAAAGATCAATACTAAGTGTCAAATCCCTGGTACTGTTATATCCGAGGATAATTGTTCCAGAAATTTAGATGTGCGCGTTGGATCAGACTTTCCGAATAAACGATGAAGATTATAAGCGTTCTGGTTTTGCTCGTGCTTAATTTCGTTTTTTAACTCGGATAAAGAAACTTGCTCGGGATTTAGCGTGCGTAATTTAGTTTTAAACTCTTCCAGACTTTGCTTTTTTTGTTGTGCCAAATGACTGCTAAACGTTGCTTTATCCAGATGGTTTTTTTGATAGCGGTCGATTTGGGTTATTGTGCGCTCTATTTGCCATTGCACCGAAGGTAATTGTTCGTCTTTATTAACGGGAATTTCGTGCTCAGCAGCATTACCGTATTGTTTATTCCATGCCTGATTAAATGATAATACGGCACGTGGCGAATTGGTTTGTTCCGCTCTGTTCAGTTTACTCGTAGATACATCCCAAAGGGTTGCCAAAAAATAGAGGGGGCTAAATAGGAGTTTTAGAATACGGGTGGGGATATCATTTCCATGGGCATCATCTGCCTGCTCCATTCGCATTCGTACTAATTCTGAAAATGCAGGGTTTTCCTCCGAGACCTCATGACTATCCTGACTAATAAAATAATGTGCATCTTCAAAACCTTCACTAATCATCGCAAATAAAGCAGAAACAATTTGCGGCACCCCAGGCATGCGATCTGCAGTTACAGCGATACTCATTAGATGGCCTAAAAATAATAGAATACGTAAGGGAATGAGTGTTAATTTAAGAATCAGGCGGAACGGATTAAATAATTGCAACCAGTTTTCAGCAGTCCTTAAACGACCAAATGCATCACTAATTGATTTATAAAAAGAATGGGTGGCATCCTTCTTTTTAATTGCCNNATGCCTCGTCGACAATTTCAAATGATTCTGCTGAATTTGGAACAGTAAAAATAAATGCTGAAAGCGCGGTGATTAAAGGATTAAGGACATTCATAATTACTCTTGGCATTTGGTTCATCCAAGAGAATAACGGGCGGGCATTTGACGCAATAGTCCACCAGGTACCTGCAGTACATACAGTGAGCACTACTGCCAATCCCAGTAATAAAACCGCGGTAAAAGTCATAAAAACATTTCGCGCAGTCAGGCCCGATTTTAAATCATTTTTTAATTTGTTGTACCAGGTCACGAGCGTGTTGTTATTAATCAAATCAGTTATGGCGTTAAAAGTGAGCATGCCATAGGCAGTTCCGGCAATAAATGCCATGGGTACTATAAAAAGTGGCCACGTTGCAAAAGGTATTGTGGCTAAAAAGGGTATAACACTAAATACTTCGACACTTAAATAGGTGGTCCCAAGACCCATAAATAGGGCCGAAAGCATACTAAAAACTTTGGCAATATTAAAAATAATACGACGCTTTTGTAATTTTAGTTGCCATTGAGCCTGATCATGGAGGCTAAGCCATTGGCGCAAGCTGGTTGTATAAGTTGAGTGGGTGATGTCGGCAGGCTCATCGCTAGGAAAGAGTTGTTGGGTGAACCACTGTTCCATTTTCTTAAGCGTTTTTTCCGCTTGCTTCTTCTTTTTTCTACTTATAGGAGTTAAATGTTCATGTCCCATTGCATGCACGAGGCGTAATTGTTTTTCATAATCATGAAAAAATTCCGGGCTGTCTTGCTGGAGTATCGGAAGGTTTTGCAGATACTCTCGCGCTAAATAATGTTTTATGTATTCGGATCTAAACAGTTTATTTAAGGCTCCTTTCATATTTTGTAAATAGATTTCTCCTTCATAGGCGACTGATAAAACAAAAGCACCTATTGCTAAAGGTAAAATCGGTAAAAGAGCATACATTCCGCCAAAACTTAAAAAACCTAAAATTAAGCTTGCTCCGAGAGTAAGGATTGCAAGAGCAAGATTTACCGGGAGTTTTTTCAAGTTTTTAAGAGTCTTATTTGTTTTCATTGATTAATATCTGTTCATTAGAGAACGAGGCCAAACTTTATACCAAATGAAAATGATTATCAATAGCATTAAGATTAAATATATGGCCTTTTTTTGGTTTATTTAGGATGCTCTACTTGCATGATTTTGTTCATCATGTAGTATCGACAGTGATTTACCAAAACTTAGGAGAAGAAATGCGTTTGAATCAATGGATGACCTATATCGCTGCAGGTCTGGTGTTCGCAAGTAATTCAATTTCTGCTGCCAATGCGCCAATTCATGAGCAGCTACAGGTGCCTCAATGTCTGGCAGCCAAAGTAACTATTCCCCATGAAGTCCTGGCAGAAAATATAGAGTTTAAAATTATTGATGTATCGTCTACTGATGTCGATAATTTGACTCTGTTGGCTGATAAGGTTAAATGCGGTCATTTCGTTAATGTGAGTCATAAATTAGCTACTAACCTTACTGCAACGAAACATCAGGCAGCACAAGATCTGTTAAAGCGTCATTATAAAGAATCAATAAATAAACCGTTAAATAAAGATGTTTATGAAATAAAACATCAGGATGAGGTAAACACGGCTTTAAAAGAAGTTGTAGGGGATAATATATGGCAAACATTAACTCATCTTACTTCCTATAAAAATCGCTCTGCGACCCAAGACACAGGCGTTGCCACTGCGAATTGGTTAAATCAGCGTTTTGGCGAGATGGCCGCGCAATACGGTCGCACAGATACTAATACCTTTTTTGTTAAAACAGGGTGGTACAAACAACCATCGCTGGTAACGGTAATTGGTACCGACCTTAAGACTCCAGCTATCGTTCTCGGTGCTCATATGGATACTCTGGATGGCCGGATGCCTGGCGCTGGTGATGATGGCAGTGGTTCAGCTACAATTATGGAAGCGGCAAGGGTTTTGTTGGCCTCGAAAACCACTTTAAAACGTCCTATATATATTATCTGGTTCGCAGCTGAGGAGCGTGGTTTGGTTGGATCGCAGCATGTGGTGCAACACTTCCTGTCTAAATCTATCCCGGTTAAAGCGGCAATTCAATTTGATATGACAGGATATCGAGTGAATGCGGAAGATCCTACCATGTGGGTATTTACAGACTACACAGATAAAGGATTGAGTAATTATGTAGCTAAACTGATCGATACTTATGTACAGGTTCCGGTTGATTACTCACGATGTGGCTATGGTTGTAGTGATCATGCATCCTGGACTGAAGAGGGAGTTCCCGCAGCATTTCCCTGTGAATCTAACTTTGACGATCACAACCCCTATATTCATAGTTCCTCTGATACTATGGATTTGTTGAGTCTTGATCACATGACTAACTTCACCAAACTAGCAGTGGCTTTTGCTATTGAATTAGCTTCTGAATAGAAATTTAGAGCAATTCTGAGTGATATTTAAAAAGCAACTGTCTTGAATTAAAAATTCAGGACAGTTGCTACAAAAAAGTGAGAGTCTCTGGTTTTGCTATAAATGCGAACTTTGCCGTAGGTTGGGTCATTTTGACCCAACACACTCCCTCGATAGTGAGTGATGAGTTTGAAGTGTTGGGTCAATGACCCAACCTACAAAAAAGTGAGAGTCTCTGGTTTTGCTATAAGTGCAAACTTTGCAAGGTTGAGAGATATTTTCTCTCATCTTACGTTCTTTTATCACACATAATGTTTCATTTGTCATCCTCACGCAGGTGGGATCCATCCAAATATTTAGCAAAATGCCATTTTATTGAATAGATCCCTTAATTTCACAACATTATTATGCAATAAAAAATTATGAGGGTATTCCCCAGTCCACGTAAATACTAGCCTCAAACTGTAATCTTAATGTATCTTTATAAACCATTTCATCTTGAAATTAAAAGATTTAATTGTTTAAATTAGCAACACTTAATCTTCTCTTAATAATTTAACTGTATAATTTAAAGATTATTTGTATAATAATGGCGCCTAATATGAGTCTCTCTACAACACAAAAACTTCAGCTTCTGGTCCGATTAATTGATGAAGCGAAAACCCAGGCGGATAATTTCGATTTGGATTCAGGTGTACAGCGATTGGAGAAATTAAAAGAATCGATTGATATTAAACCTGAAACTGAAGATGATAAGAATGAGAAAGCTAAAGAAGCTTATAAAGCATATTTTGAGAATCAACTTGAAATCTTTACTGGTATTGTATTTAATGAATTTGGTCTAGAGTCAACAACAGAGTTAAAGAGCGCATTCAAAAAGTTATTAGATCCTGACGCAAAAAAAATCAAAGAATTTAGAGATAAAAAAGTTTTTGATTTCAATAAGTTAAGCGAATCCATTGTCTCAAAACTGGGTGATTTTATCAGTAATGCTTTTTTAATACCCAGCATCGATCTTAAAAACTTACGGATTAAATTAAATAACCTGCTTAAACCAAAAATTAATGATGGTAAAGAAAAAAACCGCAATAATGACACTTCGGTTCAAGGAATAAGTTTAGAAACTTTCAAAGAATTTGTAGATTTTATAATCAGCCAACCCATCCCGATTGCATGGAAGAAAGTTACTTCACCTCGTGTAGAAAAGAAAGAAAAGCGAAAAAGTATGGTAACCGCTACTGAGAATTCTTTTAACGAGTTAATGAAAGAAATTAAGGTGAATAATTTATATAACTTAATGTATTTATTAAAAGGGATGGATAATCCTGAAATAGCACAAATGCTCTCTTATTATTTCCAACTTGAGGATGAGCACAGCAAGCACCTTGTTCGGACATTATTTCTGGTTGAGGATTCTGATAGTTATTGCCGTGGCGAGACTATGTTAATCCGTGCTATGTCCTTATATGTAAATGATAAGGCAGGGAATATTATAGCAGGGGCTTTTACAACTGAATTTAATAGATTAAAAATAAATCCTACAGGGGATCGCTCGATAAAAGCTTACTTAGAACAACTTAATGCCGGAACTTCAAAGCATGTTTCTAATAGTACAGAACAAATAAATCCTTTTTACCAATTAATGGACAATGTTTTATCCACAATTGAGACATTCAAGCCCATTCTGCTTACTGCCAATCAGGAGTTGATAGATCGAGATTTGGATGAGAAAACCCATAAACAAATGATAAAATTTGCATTTTATATGGGTGTAGTCTCCCCTATAATCAAAAATATAATTATTAAGATGGAAGCTTATTGGCCTGAAAATCAAAAAGCGCAATTAAATCACATGAGAACAGAGCTAAGTAATGCGTTTATGGTTTTGTTAGGCTTAGTTCCATTAAGTAAATTAGAAAAAAATCCTTTGTATACTCTTGCTATGGATGATGAATTGCAGAAAAAGGTTACTACAGCGTTTACATTTCACAAAGATGCTGAATTGCAGAAGAAGGATAATTCGGGCTTTACCTTCCATCCAGCTAAATCGGTTACCAAAGAGCGTTCCCAATCATTTGGCTCATTGGATGATCATAAAAATGAAATAGTTAAAGAAAAACCACCAATTGACGCGTCAGTAAGTGATCCCGTTCTAAGTTCGGGACCCACTGCACAAAAGAGCCAGGGGAAAATTTTAGCCGATCAATTAAGAAAAAGAACGGTATCCGTAGCACCAAAACGCGAGATGGTTAAGCCTCCTTCCCCCAAATTAACGGCATCTCAATCGCCAAGTTCACCTGCATCGCCTAAAAAAACCCATTTTAGGGAAAATGCGGGTATATTTAAACCATTAAATACATCGCAAAAGACAGAGGATAAACCTCAAGAGAATAATACTAATTCTCCGAAAAAAAAATAATTAGCTGACTCCCCCTCGTTATTCTTTATGAGGGGGTTTGGTTGCTAATGGTGGGCAAAAAAATTCTGCAGTAATTTTATCTTCCGTATCTACAGTCTGTAAAATTACAGGAAATTTCCATAAGGTGTGCAGGTGTTTCAGCACATCGGTCGTGGTCTCTCCCAAAGGAACCCTATTCTGTTGGGTATATCTTAACGTGAGTGATCGATCCCCTTGCAAATCCACAGAGTACACTTGTATGTCTGGATCAAGATGACTCAAATTATACTGTTTCGATAATGCTTCTCTAATCTTTTGATAGCCAGGTTCATCATGAATGGCATTAACGTAAAGTTCGGGACTGCGATCATCATCAACAATATGAAATAATTTCAAATCCCTGATTAATTTTGGAGATAGATATTGGGCAATAAAGCTCTCATCCTTATAATTACGCATCGCTGTATCAAGGCTGGTTAACCAGTCAGTATTGGCAAGATAAGGAAACCAGTGCTTGTCTTCTTCGGTTGGATTTTCGCAAATACGTTTTATATCCTGCATCATGTGATATCCAAGCGTATAGGGATTTATTCCATTAAAATAAGGACTGTTGTAAGGCACTTGCATGATAACATTGGTATGACTTTGCAATACCTCCAGCATGAATTCATCCGTAACCAGCCCCTCATCGTATAAGGCATGGAGAATAGTATAATGCCAAAAACAGGCCCATCCTTCATTCATCACTTTGGTTTGGCCTTGCGGATAAAAATATTGCGCCAGTTTTCTGACGATGCGCACAATTTCTCTTTGCCATGGTTCCAAAAGAGGCGCATTTTTTTCAATAAAATATAAAATATTTTCCTGAGGTTCCTCGGGAAAGCGAACTTTTTCTCCGTGTACCCCGGCTTGTTTACTCTGTGGAATAGTTCGCCACATTTCATTGACCTGGGATTGCATATACACTTCCCGATTTTGTTGCCGGATTTTTTCTTCCTGAATGGATAGGGCTGTTGGATGCTTGTAGCGATCTACTCCATAATTCATTAAGGCATGACACGAATCCAAAATGGATTCTACCTCATCAATACCCTGGCGNNTACCTCATCAATACCATGGCGTTCTTCACAATCGCTAATATATTTTTTAGCAAAAACCAGATAATCGATGATGGCATCAGCCGAGGTCCACATTTTAAATAAGTAATTGTTTTTAAAAAACGAGTTATGTCCATAACATGCATGGGCGATAACCAGGGCTTGCATCGCCATGGTATTTTCTTCCATGAGATAGGAAATACAGGGATTAGAGTTAATCACCAGTTCATACGCCAGACCCATTTGTCCCCGTTTATAACTTTTCTCAACCCCTACAAAATGTTTACCAAAAGACCAATGATGATAGCCGATAGGCATTCCTACTGATGCGTATGCATCCATCATTTGTTCTGCGGTAATCACTTCAATTTGATTGGGATAGGTATCTAGATTGAAACTTTTGGCAATCCTTGCAATTTCACGATCATAATCCTGGATTAACTCGAAGGTCCACTCAGCACCTGTCGACAAAGGCTGTTTCTTCATGCGGTTTTCCTTTTAAACAATTCGCGAAATACTGGATAAATATCGGATACATTATCTATATTCTCCATAGCAAAATTAGGATATCGCTCTCGTACCATTTGATATACTTCCCATAGGCTTTGATGATGTCGTGGCATAATTTCAATATAAGCAAAATATTGCAGCAGAGGCATTATTTTATCCTGTAACAACTCCTGACAATATGGGGAGTCAGCATTCCAGTTATCCCCATCTGATGCTTGAGCTACATAAATATTCCAGGATTGAGGTGGGTAGCGCGCCTCGATGATGGTATTTAAGAGTTCCAGTGCGCTGGAAACTACCGTGCCTCCAGTTTCTCGGGAATAAAAGAACTCCTCTTCATTCACTTCTTTAGCAGATGTATGATGACGAATAAATACCAGTTCAATTTTTTCATAATTCTTAGTCAGAAACATGTAGAGCAGAATAAAAAAACGCTTTGCAATGTCCTTTTTCGCCTCATCCATGGATCCAGAGACATCCATCACGCAGAACATTACCGCCTGGGTGGTTGGTGCGGGTATCCTGACGCGATGATTATAACGTAAATCAATAGTATCAATGAAAGGCACAGTCTGAATTCGGCGCTTTAGAAACTCTATATCACGTTGTAATTTCATTACTAATACAGTATCAGGATTTGGTTCCAATAAGAGATATTGCAGTTCTTTTTCAGCCTCTCTCAGCTGTCTTTTATAAGGTGACGCCAATGCCACTCTACGTCCCGTAGCCTGTTTCATTGAACGCAGAATGTTTATATTATTCGGAATACCACTTGTTGAAACCCCAGCTCTTACGGTTTTAAAAGTACTGATACGTGCCAGTTCTTTTTTTACCAGATCGGGCAGTTCCAGATCCTCAAAATACAATTCTAAAAATTCTTCTCGAGATAATTCGAATACAAAATTATCTTCACCTTCACCGCTATCACTCGCATTTCCTCCGCTCCCACCCGCTCCCTCACCACTAGGCCGTTTAATTCGATCGCCACTGACAAAATTATCATTGCCGGGCAATATGCGATCAACATGACCTCCATGACCGCGATGAAACATGGGTTCGGTAATATCTCGTGCGGGGATGGTTATTTGCTCTCCCTGATCAATTTCGGTAATGCTGCGCTTGCCTACGGCATCAGAAACCGCTCTTTTTATTTGATTTTTATAACGGCGCAGAAAACGTTGGCGATTAACCGTACTTTTCTTACCGGCATTTTGTCGTCTATCAATCAATTGCGACATAATTGTGCTCCACACCTTGCAAGGTAAGGTTTATTGTGGTCAGGGCTGAGTATTATTGCTCAATTTTGGCATCCTTTATTCAGGATGCCACCCTAACCGCTGGGTTACACCATTATTGCGATTTACGAACCCGTAAGTACCACTCACACAGTAACCTGACCTGTTTGCGGGTGTAGCCTTTTTCTACCATACGGGAAATAAATTCTTCGTGTTTTTTCTTATCATCTTCTGATGATTTAGCGTTAAACGAAATAACTGGTAATAAATCCTCAGTATTGGTAAACATTTTTTTCTCAATAACTGATTTCAATTTTTCATAACTGTTCCATACCGGATTTTTACCGCGATTGTTTGCACGAGCACGTAATACGAAATTCACTACTTCATTACGGAAGTCTTTGGGATTCGAAATTCCTGCTGGTTTTTCAATTTTCTCTAATTCTAGATTAAGGAGGCCACGGTCAAAAATCTCACCGGTGTCGGGATCTCTATAATCTTGATCCTGAATCCAGAAATCTGCATAAGTAATATAGCGATCAAAAATATTTTGTCCGTATTCGGAATAGGATTCAAGATATGCCGTTTGAATTTCTTTACCAATAAATTCGACATATTTTGCAGCCAGATATTCTTTGATGAAGGCTAAGTAATTTTCATGTAATTCCTGAGGCAGTTGTTCCTGTTCAATCTGGCGCTCAAGAACATACATTAAATGTACTGGATTCGCTGCAATTTCACTGTGATCAAAATTAAATACTTTGGATAATATTTTAAATGCAAAACGTGTAGAAATACCACTCATCCCTTCATCAACCCCCGCGAAATCACGGTATTCCTGATAAGATTTGGCTTTAGGATCGGTGTCTTTTAAACTTTCGCCATTATAAACACGCATTTTAGAATAGATACTGGAATTTTGTGGCTCTTTTAAGCGGGTTAATACTGAGAATTGAGCTAACATGTCCAGTGTTCCAGGGGCACAATGTGCCAAAGATAAAGAGCTGTTATCAATTAATTTTTGATAAATTTTTAATTCTTCAGCAACCCTTAAACAATAAGGAACTTTTACTATATTTATGCGGTCTATAAACGCTTCATTATTTTTATTGTTGCGGAACGTTTGCCATTCAGATTCGTTAGAGTGCGCCAAAATAATACCTTCAAACGGAATCGCTGAAAGTCCTTCTGTTGCATTATAATTTCCTTCCTGGGTGGCAGTTAGCAAGGGATGAAGTACTTTAATTGGTGCTTTAAACATTTCAACGAATTCTAATAAACCACGGTTAGCACGGCACAGACCACCCGAGTAACTATATGCATCGGGATCATCCTGGGAGAATTCTTCCAGTTTTCGAATATCTACTTTACCTACCAGTGAAGAAATGTCCTGATTATTTTCGTCTCCAGGCTCTGTTTTTGCCACGGCGATTTGTTTTAAACGAGAGGGCTTCACTTTAATAACTCTAAACTGACTGATATCCCCATTAAATTCCTGCAAGCGCTTTACTGCCCAAGGCGACATGAGGTAGCGCAAATAGCGAGTTGGGATTCCGAAACGTTCTTTTAATAGCTCACCATCTTCTTCGGGATTGAATAATGATAAAGGAGACTCAAAAACGGGCGAACCTTTAATGGCATAAAAAGGAGTTTTTTCCATCAGGTCCTTTAATTTTTCGGCAATAGATGATTTACCGCCACCCACGGGACCTAAGAGATATAGTACTTGTTTGGTTTCTTCAAGTCCTTGAGCCGCATGTTTTAGGAAACCGACAATTTGTTCAATAGGCTCTTCCATGCCATAAAAATCTTTAAATACGGGGTAATGATGAATTACCTTGTTAGAAAAAATTCGCGATAAAACAGGATCATGGCGTGTATCAATCATTTCAGGTTCGCCAATTGCCATTAATAACCGTTCTGCGGGATTTGCATAGGCCGAGGGGTCTGTTTTACATAATTCTAGGTATTCATCCAAACTTAAATCTTCCTCTTTGTTTTCAACAAAGCGTTTGGTATAACCTGCTAAGAAATCTTGTGTGTTCATTGCCATCCCCTTTTACTTAATCCGTTTTTAAGGATATAACTGGATCTTTTTTATTTGTATTTATCGCCGGTCCGGTAGTAAAAGCAATAAATTACATCTTTATATCTTTTAGTATAGGTTAAACTATAATTTATTTACCAACTTTACAAACAAATTTGATACATAAATCAATAATCTTATTGTTTTTTTTAAAAGGAATGCAACCATTATGCCAGCTACAACTGTTTACCTGGAAAATTACCAGCCACCAGTATTTAAAATTGAGACGGTGCATTTAAATTTTGATTTATATGACAACCATGCTTTAGTTACTAATACCATGCATCTCATTCGTCAGCACCAAGGTGCTCTGCAACTTAATGGCGAAGCGCTTGAATTGGTTCGTATTAGCATCAATGATATCGAGCTAGAAACTACCGCTTATAAAATTGATTCCATGGGTTTGACTATTGAGAATTGTCCTGATGATTTAATACTTTCAATCGTTACGCGTATTAACCCGCAGGAAAATACAGAATTATCAGGTCTTTATCGCTCAAACCATTTATTTTGTACCCAATGTGAAGCGGAAGGTTTTCGTCGCATTACTTATTTTCTTGACCGACCTGATGTATTAGCGACCTACACCACGCGAGTTTCTGCTGATAAAAAATATTATCCGGTGTTGTTGTCAAACGGTAACCTCATCGATTCAGGCTCAAGTCCCGATGGGAGACATTGGGTAGTGTGGCAGGATCCGTTTAAAAAACCGTCCTATTTATTTGCCCTGGTTGCTGGTGATTTGGCTTGTGTTAGTGATGCGTTTATCACCGCATCAGGACGTACGGTTGCATTAAAAATTTATGTGGAACCGGGCAATGAAGATAAATGCACTCATGCAATGGAGTCGTTAAAAAAATCTATGCGCTGGGATGAGGAAGTTTATGGACGAGAGTATGATCTGGATATCTTTATGATCGTTGCCGTCAGTGATTTTAATATGGGAGCTATGGAAAACAAAGGATTAAACATTTTTAATTCCAAGTATATTTTAGCGCGATCCGATACTGCCACCGATCAAGATTTTGCCGATGTTGAAGGAGTAGTTGCTCATGAGTATTTTCATAATTGGACTGGTAATAGAGTAACGTGCCGAGACTGGTTTCAATTAAGTTTAAAAGAGGGGTTAACTGTTTTTCGCGATCAGGAATTTTCCCGTGATATGAATTCTCGCCCGGTAAACCGAATTATGGATGTCAAGCAGTTACGATGTACCCAATTTCCCGAAGATGCAGGAAGTATGGCACACCCGGTGCGTCCACAAGCGTATCAAGAGATTAATAACTTCTATACTGCGACAATTTATAATAAAGGTGCTGAGGTTATTCGTATGCAGCATACTCTTTTGGGTGAGGATGGCTTTAGAAAAGGTATGGATTTATATTTTGACCGACATGATGGCCAAGCCGTAACCATTGACGATTTTGTGGCAGCAATGGAAGACACTAATCATGTGGATATGACCCAATTTAAACGATGGTATAACCAGGCAGGTACCCCAGAACTCCATGTGAGTAGCAGTTATTCCGCCGGTACTTTGACTCTGACTCTGCGACAAAGTTGCCCTGTAACACCAGATAATTTACCCAAGCAACCATTTCATATTCCTGTGCGAGTGGCGTTTTTTGATGCCAAGGGCGAACAAATGGCAAACATTCCCGAGATTTTGGAGTTAAAGGAAGAAGAGCAGCACTTTATTTATAATAATTTGAAAGAGCGTCCGGTCATTTCTTTGTTACGAGATTTCTCTGCTCCGGTAAAATTAAACGATGCCCTGACTCAGGATGAACTTCTCTTCTTGTTGCGTTATGAGACAGATGGCTATGCCAAATGGGATGCAGCACAAAGGCTAATTTTGAATTGTTTAAACGAGTGTTTAAAGCATAAGTCAGAGGAATGGTTCATTCCAGAATCATTGATTGAAGCCATGAAGCATGTTTTGTTGGATGAATCATTAGAGCCAGATTTACGGGCAGAATTACTGACGCCACCAGGTTTTGAGGAGGTGGCAGCAACACTTAAATGCGTTGATGTTACCGCTGTTGAAGCAGTGCGTGATTATTTTCGGCAACAGCTTGGTATTCAATTATTTGCTGAAACAGGGGAAGTTTACAGAAAATTGTGGCAGGCAGAAGATCATCAAATGAATGGGACCGCTTATGGTCGCAGGAAATTACGTAATGTGTGTTTGTGGTTTATGATGAAGGCAAATGAGGACAAAGTATTAACGACATGTCAGGATCAATTTGCATTGGCGCAAACCATGACGGATCAAATTACAAGTTTTGCTTTGTTGGTGAATAGCCTTAATAAATCAAGTCGGGCTAAAGCGATTGAGGATTTTTATCGTCAATGGTCTACTGATGATCTGGTTTTGGATAAATGGTTTAGCATACAGGCAACGTCAGAATTACCTAACACGCTGACAGAGGTGAAAAAACTAATTCAGCATCCTTCATTTAGTATGAAGAATCCAAATAAAGTACGTGCTTTAATTGGTGCTTTTTGTCAGGCTAATCCACGCAATTTTCATGCTATAGATGGAAGTGGTTATGCCTTTTTGGGCGACATGCTTCTTATTCTTGACGGGATAAACCCTCAAATCGCGGCCCGTCTGGCAACGCCCTTCACCAGATGGCAGCGATACGACAAAACCAGACAAAATTTAATGAAAATTCAATTAGAGCGTTTGGCAGAGGAAGAGTTGTCACGGGATTTACAGGAAGTGGTCATGAAAAGTCTGGTGAGTTAATTCCTAAGGATAGGCATTAATAATGGCGTTTTAAAGGAGCTACGGTGTTAAACCAATTCGGAGTAATAGGAAATCCAGTTGCTCATAGTTTATCTCCTGAAATTCATGAACGGTTTGCTGCGCAAACCGGAGTGGACCTGTCCTATGTAAAAATCAAAGGCGATCAGGTGTTTTTTGAACAACAGGTCGCTGATTTTTTTGCGCAACAGGGTGTAGGGTTAAATGTCACGTTACCTTTTAAACAAAGAGCGTATGCCCTGGCGCAATATACCAGTGAGCGGTGTCATCGGGCTGGAGCTGCTAATACGTTATGGATGGAAAATAATCAGTTACACGCAGACAATACAGATGGTGTCGGCTTGGTACGTGATTTGAGACGTCATATTACTACAGATAATTTACGTATTTTAATTCTCGGCGCAGGGGGGGCAACCCGAGGGATTATCGCACCTCTATTAAGCCTGAATCCTAAAATACTAACGGTTGCAAATAGAACCAAAGATAAGGTACAGCAGTTGCAATATGAGTTTCCGGAAATCACTGGTTCAAGCCTGAACGATATTAGCGGCAATTTTAATGTAGTAATTAACGCAACCTCTATGAGTCTAAATGAAGAGGTTATCCTTTTGTCCGACGAACTCATGGCTTTGCAGCCTTTTTGCTATGATTTAGCCTACTCCATTAAAAGTATTACCCCCTTTGTTCGTTATGCTCAAAGTAAAGGGTGTCCTGCTGTTGATGGATTGGGCATGTTGGTTGAGCAAGCGGCGGAGTCTTTTTATATTTGGCATGGGATTATGCCCGCAACCGGCAGTGTCTTAGCACATTGGCGCTCAATTACGTGACATTTATTTAAAAAAAGTATTCACTTCTTCCGCAGAAGCCATCGTGTCGTTAAATCCTAAATCTAATAATTCCCTGGTAAATTCTTTTTCAAATAGCAAGAAGCTTAACAAATCTCCGGACTGATTTTTTGCTCCGAGAATATTAAGTAAATATCTTAGTAAAGCAGGCATGGTTTGATAATGAGTCTGGGCTACAGAAGCCATATTTCTACTTGGTCGTAAATGCAAGGTTTTAACTGGCCTCCAGGTTGAACGACGTTTTTTCCAAATGGATAAAAGCATGGCGATTTCATTCATCCGGTTAACCATTTCTATATCAGTATCCAGATTATCGAGAAACAACCCATTCAACATGTTTCCCAGAATGTGAGCAAAGGGAATTTCACCATTGCGTAAGGTTTCATGATCGGAAAAAGCCGGCAGTTCCCGAGTTCCTAAAATCATAATCCGGTCTGCTGCAAAACGAATTGCACCCCGCAAAGGAGCAACCAATCCGATACTTCCATCACCATAATGAAAGCCATCCAAAGGGATAGTTGGAAAAAACAGGGGTAACGCACTTGAGGCTAGAACATGATTGGCATTAATGGTTGTTTTTTGACTGCCATGCCGAGGGTAATTCCAGTCTTGAAAGTCGGTATTATTATCTGCATAGAACGATACAGTTTGATGGCTTTCGTAACAAACAGTAATGACTTCCCAAGTTTTTAAGTGACCATCAGCAATATTTTGAGCGATGCGTGAAAAATCGATTGTATCATCGACAAACTCTCTTAGGGGTGTCGTATCGAGTAAATGACCTGTCTGGCGTTGCTTCATAATCAGGGTGCTTAAATTTCGCATGACCGATTTACTCAGCTCATAATTACTCGCTTTGAATATTTGCTGACAGCGTATATCACTCCATATGGATTCCAGTTTATCCAGTGCCGCGGGGAAGTCGTCTGCATGTTCAGCGAGAACAGCTGCATTGATACTGCCTACACTTACCCCGCTGATGATATCAAAAGGTAAGCTTTTGGTTTGTAAAATATGACCAACAGCTTTGAGTACGCCTGCCTGGTATGCACCTCGGGCACCGCCTCCTGCTAAATAAAGCGCTTTTTTAACCATTATTTCTTATTTTTATTAAATATAACTGAAAATATAGTTGAATCAGGGGTTACTTAGCAAGGAGAAATCAGCTACGTCATAATATCTTAAGGTTTTATTGCTACTATAAAATTAATATTGTTACTGTTGAGTACTCCATGCGACCTAACCAAAATGAGTTTGTAACCAATTTCGATAAAGCATCAGAAATACTCAGTGCAATTGAACAACCTATAGACTATAATNNATTAAAACGGAAAAAATTGGCGCAGGAAGCTTTTAATGTGCCAAAACTAAATAAAACTTTGGAAGAGATTGAAGAGACAGGCTCCGCAATCAATAACGCGGGGGAACATATCAGCGGATTACAACATACCTCGTTTAGTGAGCATATGGCTCAAGGCTTCCATATGGGAGAGCTATTTATAGCCTCTCTTGAATTCTTCCGAATTCCCCTTGTTTATCTCACTGCGTATATTTTAAATCGTAAGGCGCCGGTTTCATTAAGTAATAACGCGCGTTGGCTTTATTCTGCATGCCTTTTAGGGCTTACAGTATCCGCCTTACTATTTCCGGTGGCAGCTCCAGTCATTGCCTTTGTAGCGGCAGGGCTTGTTTTTAGTGCTAGTGGTTTTTTACTAATAAAAACTTTGTTTCATCGATATCAGCTTAATCATGAAAAAAACAAGCTTCACCAAAAAATTATTTATGAAGAAGATAAGATGGGCCTGATTCAAGGAGAGGCAGCTGTTATTCATGATGTCTTAAGAAAAGCCACTGATGAGGCATGCATTAATGAGATGGTTAGTGAGGTGGCGCAATTAAATGAACAGTATGAGGTACAAAAAGAGAGTATTACTGTTATAAAAGAAAAAGAATTAAGCTTGAACCAGAAGATTAAAACATCAGGGACTCTAAAGGTGGTTGATAAAAGTATCGCTCTGGTTCTGGCATCTTTATCAACAGTGGGTTTGGTTCTGACATTATTTTTTCCACCCATAGGTTTTGCCATGTTATCGGGAGTGGGGTTGGCTGGATGTATATATTTTGTCGGGAGAGTCGTGTTACCACTGCTTAAATCTTTAGCCAATGCGTTAATGATAAAAATAAAGGGAAAATCTTTATCCTCTGATGAATCCACTCCAAATACCGTAAATACAACTCCGGATTTGAATAGCGATAATGATGCTCTGGCTGCTACCGATATTCATTTACATGAATCAACTACGGATGTCCTGGTGGGTCTAATTGGCCGAGAGCAGCTGAAACACGATCCCGCAAAATATACCGCGGTGCTTGCTGAATTGGATGCTGAGAATGTAAGTATTCCTCAATCATATCCTACGTTGACGCCTACTTCTTCTTCTGAACCAGAAGATGATGAACAGGAGGGAGAAACTGAAGGTGAGAAGGGTTCTGAACGACCTGAACTTCACTAGAATATATTCTCAGATACATTGCAAAAAGTTCAGATTTCCTTTAAGTTAAAAAATTAACTTCTAAGGGATTAGAGTCATGCTGAGCCTCTTTCGTGAGCAACCACGCGCATTTCACATGATTTTTATGTTGGAATTATGGGAACGTTTTGGCTTTTATACAGTTCAGGGGATTCTGACTCTCTATTTTATTCGTCACCTGGGCTACAGCGATATTGAATCTTACTATACCTTTGGTGCTTATTCTGCATTGGTTTTCGGTATGGTGATAATTGGAGGATATTTAGGGGATAGAGTATTAGGCACCAAACGCACCATTGTCCTTGGTCTGATTGTTCTCTCGTTAGGGTATTTCTCTTTGGCATTTACAGATAAGGCCCATGTTTATCTGGCTTTAGGTCTGATTTGTGTCGGCAACGGGCTGTTCAAAGCAAATCCATCTAATTTGTTGTCTAAATGTTATGACGACCAGGATCCACGTCTTCATGGTGGTTTTACGCTTTATTATATGGCAATAAATCTGGGGAGTATGTTTGCATTAGTTTTAGGCCCTGCCATATCCAGTCGCTATGGCTATTCATACGCCTATCTTTTAAGTGCTATTGGACTGGTCATTGGTCTTGCTAATTATTGGTTTCAACGCCAATATGTGCAACACATTAATACCGACGCGGACAATCGCACAATTACTTCTATCCATTGGATAATGGTACTAGCTGGCGTAATTATTCTTACTCAGTTTTCTGCCTTTTTATTACAGCATGTCATGCTGGCCAAGAATTTACTGTGGTGTATTACATTACTTGTTGTGGGTATGTATGTCTATCTGATGAAAAAGGAAAATAAAGCGTCCTGTCTGCGCATGCTAGTTGCTTTTGCTTTAATGCTTGAAGCAGTATTATTTTTCACGTTATATCAACAGATGCCAACCTCCCTGAATTTATTTGCCGTAAATAATGTAATGCCTGATATATTGGGTATTAGTATTGATGCTCAAAGTTTCCAGGCATTAAATCCAATCTGGATAGTTTTATTGAGTCCCGTTTTAGCCGCATTATATCGCCACCTTAATGTGAAGGGGGTGGGGTTTTCCATGCCTTATAAATTCGCTTTAGGTATGACTATGTGTGGGATCAGTTTTTTGATGCTTTATTTTGCTCGATATTTCTATACCGGTAATGGAATAGTTTCTTCCTNNAAAGCCTGGGCGAATTGCTGGTCTCTGCGTTAGGGGTGGCGATGGTTGCTGAATTAGTACCCGCTCAAATTGCAGGATTTGTAATGGGGATGTGGTTTTTAACTTCAGCCGTAGCAGGATTTATTGGTGCGAGTGTGGCGTCATACACTGCGTTACCTGCACATATAAAACCCGGGGTTGAGTCGTTGATGATATATACTAATGTGTTTGCCTGTATTGGAATTGTGACGTTGGTTATAGCTGTAGCCATGTGGCTGGTATCCCCTCTTTTGAGCCGTTATATGACGACCGATGGGGATAATGAAAATGAAATTGAGTCAGCAGAATATTCGACTACATATATTCCTAGCCATTGAATCAATTGATTGTCGTATATTACGATACAAGAGGTTTAAATGATATTGGGTTATCTTAAAGCCCGTGATACGACTTCGTCTATTACGGGCTACAATGAACACTATTAATTCGTAGCCTGGTATTAGCGAAACGTAATCCAGGTTAACTAATAAACGCACAGTCGATCAATCCTTCTGGAAGAATTCTTAAATACCACATAAAACAGTCATAAAAAATTCCAATTAACAAAATCTTATCTGTTTTTTACACGGAGTTAATGTTTATTTAATAAAAAATGTTTAAACTATAACCAGTTTATTGGAGATGTTCTTAGGATAAGATAATTATACATTGGGGTTTGATAATGAGCGTATCAGTTAAATTAGGTCCGCGTTCAAAAGAATTACTGAACGAGTTTAATCAACTTTGCCCTTCTGATTCGCAATCTTGGGACATTTCTGCACGTGTTCCATTAAAGGTTATCGTTGCCTGGTTGCAGAAAAAAATGGAATATCCCTCTTCGATTAATACCAAAAAGAAAAAAAAGATTGATTTCACCCTTGCTAACTTACAAAATGAACTGATGCGAGACATTGTTCTTGAGCTATCCCCAGAACAAAATAACATATCACCAATAGTGAAAAAAACATCTAGGGCTAATAAAGCAAAATTTATCATGCTCGCTGTTGCAGGCACATTGTTAGCAGCTTGCGAGGGCTTTGACAGTATTACAACCATGCTTAGCGTATTTTCGTTACCCGCATCAGTGATACTTATGGTTGGATTTGTTTTTTCGGCATTGTCGGTGGTTGTTTTCTATGGCTTTGATTTAGTCCAGGTGTCGCAAAACCTGGGAATCGCGTTAAAAGATGCTCCTAAATTGCTGGATGTTTATTTGCTACAAATGGAGGAGATCAAAACAATAAGAAAAAAAATAGGACAGATGATTATAAACTCTGAATTACCTAAAGAGGATGAAGGTTTATCAGAACTACTCGCAACCTTAGAGATGTTGGAATTTCGCTTGGCTAAACTGGTTGAGGATAGTAAATTCTTTAAAAATGCAGTACAAAGTCCTAAAATGATATTAGCCAAAAATATTTTTGCAGGAGTAGCAGGACTATTATTTTTTGGTGGTGGTTTTTTTGCGGGACAGTCTGTTGCATTATTCATGTTGAGTCTGGTGCTGACCGGAATGACGGTTACATCGATTCCTGTTGTCGCGTTAAGTGTGGTTGTTGGCTTGGCTGCCTNNTTAGCCTCTACTGGTACATTGAACGAGTGGGGTTAAAAGCGTTAATAAGTGGATGGTTTGGGCTGGATGAAGAGAAAATCAAAGAATTACCGGATGAAGAACTGCTTAACGTTCAATGTAAAAAGATTGTTGTCCTCAAAAATTATATATCGAAGAAAATGGATAAAAACAAGCCTGAAGTTGAACAAACAAAAGAGCAATCCTCAGGGGACTTATCCAGTCGCAATGTACCTTCCCAGGCTATTGAAATAAGTGTTTCTAAAAACAATCAAGGATTCCTTTACTCTAAACCCGTAAATCAGGACCATAAAAACAATGCTGGTAATGTTGCGTATTCTGGTCATGCATATTCATGTTAAGTGATTCCAGTGGTAAATAAACCAGTAACGATTGACCCTGCAGATAATCAGGATTAGTTGCTATAAAAAAGTCATTTAATGTGTTTTCATCATCATAAACAGGAGTCCGGCTTCTGATCGGCAAAAGAGGTGAGTTAATAACCATAGGATGGTTATTATAATCCACCCATCCATATTGTTTTTTCAACTCATGCACTATTCCAGCAATTCTCTCAGGTACGGGAGCCAATGGACTTGGATATATAGAATCGCTTATCTGCGATAAATACTCGTAAGTAGAAGGATTATTGGCTGCTGCGATATAATAGACCTCATCTTGTGGATGTTGCAGCGTATCGCTAAGAATATTATTAAGTCCCATTTGAGATATATTCGCTAGGACTTTATAATCAGGATGGTGATATATAAAGGAAAGATAGGTACTAATTTTTTTCCCGCCCCATGAAATATGTTGTTTTCGTGTATGCGTAAATCCAGCTAAGTCATCATTCATTCCATATAAAACGCTAATCTCGGCTTGTTCTTGGGGTTGAAGTTTAAAAATAAAGCGTAATTCTTCCTCACTTCCTACGTGATAGAACGTGTTTAGAAAGCGATATAGTTTGTTTAACATGGGTTTGGGAAGCTCTTGCCGTTCACTTATTGGTATGGAGTTTTGTGATAAAACGTCAAGTTTTTTCATGGCTCTCTCCTTTAAACTATCCATGTATTAAATTATTCCCTGTTAGAGTAATGCGAGCAGATGAAATTGGTTAATAATTTAGCACTGTCTCCTATTTAAAGTAATAGTAGGTATTAAGTAATTGTCAACTATAGTTAAGTCTAGAAGACCAGGAGAAGCGCTTCTAAATTTGATACACTAAAAGCTCCTTTTCCCTACATGCCGTGCTTTAGGCAGGCATCCAGATGATCTTATGTCAAAGCTCTGAGCTGGATTCCGCGCATAAAGCGCGGAACGTAAGTATTTGGATAAAATTGAGACAATTCCAACGTGTTATTAGCTTGCGAGCTTGGGTATCCCTCAAAGTATGTTCTTATATAATGCATAAGTTTGTTTGACATCCCCACGAAGGTGGGGAACCATCCAAATATTAGGCAAAATGCCACTTTATTGGATAGATCCCCATCTTCGTGGGGATGACAACTAATTAATTCACAACATTTGTACATTAAAAATAGGAGGGAATAACCTCAGCTTGCGAGAGGAAGACAACTCAATAATTCACAACATTATTATGCATTAAAAATTTTGAGGGGATACCTCCGCTCAGGAGGCTAACCTTTATTTTCGGTCTAGGAGCCCAAGGCGGCTGTTACAATATTTTAAATACTTAAAATATTTTTAACAAAAGGAATAGTGATTTTGCGATGAGCAGCAAGAGAGGCATCATCCAGGCGATTTAGTAATTCATGTAAATCATGCATGTTTCGGGAGCAACGATTAAGGAGAAAATGTCCGACGCTCTCAGGTAAATCGAAACCTCTTTTTAACGCATGCAGCTTAAGGGTTTTGACTTTTTCATCATCATTTAACTCATTGAGCTGAATCACCAGACCCCACCCTAATCGGGAGCGTAAATCTGCGAGTTCAATGGGCATCAACGCGGGTGGCAGATTGCCTGAAATAATTAACAGGTTTTTTTCCTGATCTTTTATTCGATTATAAAGATGAAATAAAGCTTCTTCCCATACAGGATCATGAGCTATTTCCTGGATATCATCAATGCATACCAAGGCTTGATCTTCCAGGCCTTCAATCGATTGGGGTCCCCATTCCTTAAGTAACGCTAAAGGTAAGTAAATCGCAGAGTGCGTGGAGTTGACTGCCTGACAACAGGCCTGCAAGACATGGGACTTTCCGCTGCCTTTTGCTCCCCACAGATATAGTAATCTGTCTTCTTGATGATTCAGCATGGTCCTTATTTGCTGCTGAAGTAAGGCATTGTTTTGCCAATTAAAATCATCAAGGGTCGCTTCGTCATTTAATTTGATGGCTAAGGCTAACTGCTTGTTCATTTTACCATTTCTTTTTGTGGCCAGGCTTTTTGGTATCCTAACCAGCCATAATGAATATAGGTAATGGCGGTGGTAAACGCGGTCAGATAAATTAAAATATCCACAAGGTAGGGTGAAATTTGAAAGTAGGCTAATTCGAACAGACATAAAGTGACTAATGCCAGCTGAAAAGTCGTATTAAATTTGCTTAGACGAGAAGGTTCGAAATCCAGTTTGCGTTGGATGAACCAATACCAGGCTACGACACCTAATGAAATAGTAAAGTCACGCAAAAACACTAAAATAACCAGCCACCAGGGTAATGAGCCAATTAATGCTAACGAGATAAAACTTGATGCAACCAGTAATTTATCCGCAAGAGGGTCAACAAACGAGCCAAAGAAGCTTTGCCAATGATAGTGTCGAGCCAGCCAGCCATCAAGCCCATCGGTAAATCCAGCAAGAATAAACGTATAAAATGCACTAACATACTGATGATGATATAAAAACATCAGGAAGGGAACAATAAGTCCCAAACGAAATAAGGTTAGAGCATTAGGTATATGTTTTAATATCATGTGTTATACGATAATTTAATTTCTCTGAGTGTAATTACTTTAAGAGAATGATTGCGCCAACTGTCACTACTCAAGCACAGCGTGTTCTATGGCAATATTATATTCTAGTTTATACAATCCCGCTCCCTGTGTCACGTTATTGCAGCACCAATCGTATTCGTTCAATACAGGACAGGGTGAGTCAAATTACCCTGAGTTTCCCCTGATCCGCACTTGTTTGGTGATTAATGAAGGGATTTGTTTGCTGCGACATTAGATTTTTATGCTCTCTAATAAGACCAATAATCGCCCTTTCTTCCATTTTCAGGTTGGGTTGTTCGCAATTATCAGTAAGTTCATTAAATATATGTTCTATCACATGGATTACTTTATTCCACAAAATATGCGGTTGAATTTGGAATTCTTTTAGGAAACATTCAATCCAGCATTCTAGATTATTCTGGATAGTATTTTGGACAAAAAGGGCACGTAATGCATCTAAACCGGAAGTAATAAATGATGCATCATCTGGTAAATCAGGGGGGGGGTATTTTAAGTGAGGCACTCTTCCAATAACAAGATGATCGACGCTGCGGATGACAAATCCGTGTGGCTTGGCATCGTCTAAAATAATGAGTAGTTCTGTGAGTGGAGAAGTTACAACCACACCAAATTTAATAAGCAGGGTTAGTTGCCCATACAATAATTTATGACAATATTCATGAAAGTATTCAATGGGAGAGAGAAAACTGTTTTTGATAATCTCCCTCAATAACGAAGTATGGGTTAGTGAGGATATATTAAAAAGGCTGGCTAAAGGGATTAATTTTTGTGATGGGGTAATAAACTTTATGGGGTTTTGACGTAAGGTTACTGAAAGTTCGTTTTGTTGATAAGTATTAAGAGAAGAGTCATTCATGGCTAATCGTGCCCAATCTTTAGCTAAAAAAAGATCATTTCGAATCTCTTGTTTGAGTAACCAACAGAGCCAATTAGAGATGATGGGGCCATAATTTTCGATATCAGTGGTTCTCGGTGGAATGTCTACCACGTTCACGCAACTCGCCAATTTTAGATGAATTTTTTCATTGGATTCCGGAATATGTGTTTTGAATGACATCGAGGGGAAAACTGTTTGATGGTAAGGAAATAATATTAAAAATCGTTCATCTATTAAATCCTTGCATAGGTTCTGTAATTGGTGTCGCCATTGCCAGGGGTGAATTGGAATTGGGTAGTATTTGTCCGGGTTTAATCGGTTTAATATCAATTTCTCCTGCCATGTTCGATACTCGTCAGGAAATTCATTGGCCATTATAACGTCAATGTCGTTTGATTGGGATGCAATGAGGGCTTTCGTTTTAGCAAGAGCAGCCCAATGCAGGCTCATTTTTCCCTGAAATTCAGGACAATATTGTAATACTTCCCTTCTCGTGAAACCGATTTTTGCACGAAAAGCCGGGTTATAAGGATGTCCCTTATTTCCCCATTGCTCCAGAAAAATAAGGCACTCTTGCGCATCAAGACTCTTGTTTAACCAAGTCCATAAGTCACTATAAGAAGAGGCTTGTTTTATAATTTGCGCATTCCATCGCTCTTTATAAGCTAAAGCAAGGGCTTCATTAGCAATGGATTCATTAACTTCATGATGAATATTACTCCATTGACAGAGAATACTTCCAGAAGAGGGATTTTTTTTGAAGAGTTTTAATTGATCAATATAATCATGGACATTATGACTGATAATAGGAGATGAAATTAAATCATCCTGTAATGCTGCGCGCTGAAGACGTTCTAATGCATCATGATGCGCGCGCGTTATAAAATGGTCGATCTGATGTTGTGAATAACCAATACCAATTTCAAAAAGTAAAAAACGTAATTGGTGACNNTGGTGACTTAACTCACTGAAACTGCCATATGCTGCCATTGCCATTGTGCTTCCAAAATGAATGATTTTTATCAATATAAATGATAATCATTCTCATTTGCAAGCGATAAGGCTATTTAATTAATCATTTCATCAAATCGTCGCGTGAATGATTTATAAAAAAAATTATTTGAGCTTTTCTTCATTTTTTCGATACAAAATAGCTGTGTTTCCAATTACTTGGACGAGTTCGGCCTGAAGTTGAAGACAAAGATCATGCGTCATAGCAATGCGATCCTCTTTCTCTGTCCCATTAATTTTTACCTTTATTAGTTCATGAGTTAACAGGGCATTATTAGTTTCTGCGACTACTGCCTCGGTTAATCCTTTAGCGCCAATGAGAATAATTGGTTTTAAATGATGTGCCTGAGCTTTAAGCGATTTTCTTATCGAAGTTTCCACAAAGGTTCTCTAAAATATTAAATGGCAAATTATTGCACGTTTTGCTGGGAAAAGGTAGTGAAATTAAGTATCATAGGAGAAATTGAACTACTCTATGAATGGTATGAAGCGAACTAAAAGCAGTAAACGTTGGTTGGAAGAACATTTTAATGACGTTTATGTGAAAAAAGCCCAGGCCGAAGGGTATCGCAGTCGTGCTGTATATAAGTTGAAAGAAGTTGATGAGAAAGAGTTGCTCATTAAACCAGGAATGACCGTAGTTGATTTGGGTGCAGCTCCTGGAGGTTGGACTCAATACGTATCTCAACAAATGCAAGGACGGGGGCGAGTTGTTGCTTTGGATATTCTTCCTATGGATGCTTTGCCTGATGTAGATTTTATACACGGAGATTTCCGTGAAGATGAGGTATTGCAACAGTTAATTAATTTAATTCCGGCACGTAGCTTAGACTTGTTATTATCAGATATGGCCCCAAATATGAGTGGCAGCAGCGCAATAGATATACCCAGAGCGATGTATCTGGTCGAGTTGGCATTTGATTTTGCAGAAAAAANNCAAAAATGTTAAAACCTGGTGGCAGTATGTTGGTAAAAGTGTTCCATGGCTCCGGGTTTGATGATTTAGTGAAACAGGCGCGAGGATCTTTTGAAAAAGTCACAATACGTAAACCACAAGCCTCAAGATCTCGCTCAAAAGAAACCTATTTGCTGGCAAAGGGCTATAATTTATAGTAGCTTTATATATATCTTATTTTTAATGAAAGAACAGTTTAGAGCGGTGATTAATTTACAAGAGTTCACGTTCTCACAAACACAGCTGTAAGTAACTAACGAGGTTAATACTTTGAACGACATGGTTAAGAATTTATTTTTATGGTTGATTATAGCGATTGTTTTGGTCTCTGTATTCAGTAACTTTGGACCGCGTAATTCTGTTGCTGAGAAAGTATCTTACAGTCAGTTTCTGAAAGAAGTCGATCAGGGGATGATTAACTCCGTAACCATAGAAGATAACAAGATCATCAAAGGTATGACGAAAAACAACAAGCGTTTTGTTACCTACATGCCTATGCAGGATAATGCTTTATTAGGTGAATTGTTGAAGGGCAAGGTTGATGTAAGTGGACAGGAAAAACAACAGGAAAGTTTCTTGTTGCATCTATTCATTAACTGGTTCCCCATGCTGTTATTAATTGGAGTATGGATATTTTTCATGCGACAGATGCAAGGTGGTGGTGGCCGCGGAGCAATGTCTTTTGGAAGATCCAGAGCGCGTTTATTGGGTGAAGATCAGGTCAAAGTGACTTTTGCTGATGTGGCAGGGGTTGATGAAGCTAAAGATGAGGTGAAGGAATTAGTAGATTTTTTACGAGATCCTACTAAATTTCAGAGCCTGGGTGGGCGGATTCCGCGAGGAGTTTTATTAGTTGGTTCACCAGGTACAGGTAAAACACTCCTTGCGCGAGCTGTAGCCGGTGAGGCAAAAGTTCCCTTTTTTACCATTTCTGGTTCCGATTTTGTTGAAATGTTTGTTGGGGTAGGCGCATCGCGAGTACGTGATATGTTTGAGCAAGCAAAGAAACATGCCCCATGTATCATTTTTATCGATGAGATTGATGCGGTGGGTCGCCATAGAGGTGCGGGCCTTGGTGGTGGTCATGATGAACGTGAGCAAACGCTAAATCAGCTACTTGTTGAAATGGATGGTTTTGAGGGTAGTGAAGGAGTCATCGTTGTTGCAGCCACAAACCGTCCTGATGTTCTAGATCCTGCATTATTACGTCCCGGGCGTTTTGACCGTCAGGTCGTTGTCCCCTTGCCTGATATCAGAGGTCGTGAGCAAATTTTAAGAGTTCATCTGCAAAAAGTTCCAGTGGATGGTAGCGTTGAGGTAATGCCAATTGCTCGTGGAACCCCCGGATTTTCAGGTGCCGACCTGGCAAATCTGGTTAACGAAGCCGCTTTATTTGCCGCGCGTGCTAATAAGCGCAAGGTTGGAATGATTGAGCTCGATAAAGCAAAAGATAAAATCATGATGGGCGCAGAAAGACGCTCAATGGTTATGGATGATAATGAGAAAAAATTAACCGCTTACCATGAAGCCGGTCATGCCATTGTAGGTTTGTCCGTTCCTGAGCACGATCCGGTTTATAAAGTATCCATTATTCCTCGGGGGCGGGCTCTTGGGGTAACAATGTTTTTACCGGATCAAGATCGTTATAGCCATAGTAAACGTCGTCTTGAAAGCCAGTTATCCAGTCTTTTTGGTGGGCGAATTGCGGAAGAGCTTATTTTTGGAGTAGAAAGTGTTACTACAGGCGCATCAAATGACATTATGCGCTCCACAGAAATAGCACGTAAAATGGTAACCAGCTGGGGCTTATCTTCTTTAGGTCCTCTTACTTTTGGTGAAGAAGAGGAAGAAGTATTTTTAGGTCGTTCAATGAACAAGCACAAGGAAATGTCTGATAGAACGGCGCAACAAATTGATGAAGAAGTTCGGGCAATTATCGATAGAAATTATCAGCGTGCGAAAGAAATTTTAGTCGCCAATATGCAACAACTTCATATAATGGCTGAAAGCCTTATTAAATATGAAACCATTGATGCCAAGCAAATCCAAGAAATAATGTCTGGCAAAGAACCAACACCTCCAGAAGATTGGGACTCATCAAAACCTTTGGATAAGAGAGATGTTGCAAATGATGCACCTGCAAAATCGATTAATGACGATACAATAGAAAATCCTGCTCGAGAGCATTGATTTATATTCCGTTATTGCAAGTAAGAATCAGTTGACTCCAAATCAATTTATGGACTGGCTGTTATCTAATAACCAGTCCACTTCTAATCCCCTTTCTGATAAACCATTAATAATGGGAATAGTCAATGTAACACCTGATTCATTTTATGACGGGGGTAGTTACATTCATCCTGACAGGGCGTTTCATCACGCTATGAATTTAATAGAACAGGGAGCAGATATAATTGACGTGGGTGGAGAGTCCACGAAACCTGATGCTACTAAAATTCCACTGTCTTTGGAACTTGACCGGATTATCCCGGTAATTCAAAGGATTCGGCAAAACTCTTCGATTACACTATCTATTGACACCTATAAACCTGAGGTGATGAAAGCAGCAGTCAATGCGGGGGCGAATGTTATTAATGATATATATGCATTGCGTCAACCAGGATCACTAGAGGCAGCTGCCGATCTAAAGGTTCCAGTATGTTTGATGCACATGCAAGGAAACCCAACCACTATGCAGGTTAAACCTAATTACCCGCATGGCTTAATTAGTGATATTACTGAATTTTTTAGGCAACGTATTAATGCGTGCCAGGAAGTTGGAATTTTAAGGTCACGTTTAATTCTGGATCCTGGTTTTGGGTTTGGCAAATCCATAAAAAATAACTTAAGCTTAGTAAAGCATATAAATAATTTTACTCAGTTTAATATACCTATCTTGTTAGGGGTTTCTCGTAAAAGTACCATAGGCGCATTACTCGATAAGAAGGTTGAAGATCGATTGATTGGGAGCATAGGGCTGGCAATTTATGCATACCTTAATGGAGTTAAAATAATCAGAACCCATGATGTGGACGAAACCAGTCAAGGGTTAAAAATAATCCGTTCGATTGAACAGGCACCATAAGCTGCCAATCAACATTAATAAGAATATGAATATACAGAGGTTAGGATGAGTCAACGTAAATATTTTGGTACTGATGGGATACGTGGCCATGTAGGGCTATCAAGTATTAATCCTGAGTTTGTTTTAAAATTGGGATGGGCTGTTGGCCGGGTTTTAGCTAATGGGCAAAGAAAGAAGGTTGTGATCGGTAAAGACACCCGGGTATCAGGATACATGCTGGAGTCTGCTTTAGAGGCAGGCCTATCTGCTGCAGGCGTAGATGTCGCTCTTTTGGGTCCCATGCCAACCCCTGGAATTGCCTATCTTACGCAAACTCTAAGAGCTAATGCAGGTATTGTAATTAGTGCTTCTCATAACCTGTTTGAAGATAATGGAATCAAATTTTTTTCCTCCGAGGGTGGAAAATTACCAGATAGCGTTGAATTAGCCATAGAGGATGAGTTAGAAAAAAAATTACAGACTGTATCCTCCGCAGCATTAGGAAAAGCGACCCGTATTACGGATGCAACCGGACGTTATATTGAATTTTGTAAATCAACCATTCCATCTATGAGCCGTTTATCAGGGTTAAAGATAGTGGTTGATTGTGCTAATGGGGCAACTTACCATATTGCCCCCAATGTTTTTGCAGAACTTGGCGCAGAGGTTATTTCAATTGGTGATCGGCCAAATGGGTTTAACATAAACCAGGATTGCGGCTCCACCTCACCCGACTTGTTAAGTAAAAAAGTGCTAGCCTCTGGGGCAGATATAGGCATAGGACTCGATGGTGATGGAGACCGAGTTATCTTGGTTGATGCAAAAGGGAATTTAGTAAATGGTGATCAAATTATTTACATCATTGCGAGAGATCGTCATCAAAGAGGATGTTTACATGGAGGGGTAGTTGGTACTTTGATGAGTAACTACGGCCTTGAACTGGCTATTTTAGATCTTGGAGTTCCATTTCTTCGAACCAAAGTGGGTGATCGTTATGTTTTGGAAGCCTTACGAGAAAAGGACTGGAAAATTGGTGGTGAGTCTTCAGGTCATATCGTTTGTTTGGATAAGACGACTACGGGCGATGGGATAATAGCCGCATTACAAGTTTTATCCATCATGGTAAAACAGGACAAAACTTTAGAGCAGCTGACTCAAGGCGTAACTTTGTTGCCGCAGTCACTAATCAATCTGAAAACAGATCATGCCATAGCCCTGGCAGAAGATTCTCAAGTGATTGAGGCAGTAAAGAACATGGAACATAAAATGCTGGGTAAAGGTCGGGTATTGCTAAGACCTTCAGGAACTGAGCCTTTACTGCGGGTTATGGTGGAAGGGATGAATGAATCTCTGGTGAAGCAACAGGCGCAAAATTTGTGCGATGAAATCGTTCTTATTAACGCCAGATTAAATGACACCAAATCATCTGTTTAACTGTGTCCCTGAGCAGGAGCACTCTTTAAGAATAGCCCGGCTTCCTCCAACATTTTATCGGACCTGGTTCTAAAAAAGCCGGGTCTTTTCCGATATTCATGTTCCGAAATGTGCGTAAACTTGCCGATAATTAATTTAAAAAAATCTTCGATAGCCTCACATATTTTGAAAAATCCGCGATGGCGTTTTAATGGAATAAACCGGGGGTCATTG
The DNA here is from genome assembly GCA_002352055.1 of Legionellaceae bacterium UBA2794. GTDB lineage: Bacteria > Pseudomonadota > Gammaproteobacteria > Legionellales > Legionellaceae > Legionella. The sequence goes on along the minus strand of DEHS01000111.1, from coordinate 49,477 downwards.
TGGAAGGATCTAAGAAATTCGTTAGAATCTGGACCCGTATTATTTTTTTGTTTACGAATTAAATATAAGGAATTTAATATTTGTATCACCTGCATCAGTAAATTCGCTTCTAAAGTGGAGCCAATTTTCAATCTATTGTATTGCTGGTACAAATTAAGTAATTCCCGTGGACAGTTCTGCGGCGTGATTTGTTCTTCGGAAACTAAAAATTCAGGTTTAAGAGCAAGTAACCGATTAATCCCTTGATGAGGTTCTGGACATAATTTGATGTAATGTTCCATTACATAATCGCTGTGTCGTTTTTGTAACTCGAATAAAATGTCATTTAAAAAATGTAAGGATTGGATCAAAGAATTTTTATCCTTATTAACCTTAATAACTTTATAAACATCCTGATACCACTGCTGCATTTTCTCCGGATAAGTACTGATAATATTGCAAATTGAATTATGACTGTTAGAACACATGAATTGGAGATTTGCTATCTCACTCTCAGGCGCTTCAGCGGGAGTTACCACGTTAGTCTGATTGGAATTTGAAGCGGAGGCCATCTCAATAGTGTTACTGGGTTCTGAAATAGGACTTTGTGGTGTTGCTTGTTCTGTTATAACTTCCTGATCGTGAATATTGCCTGGTTCAGACAAGGATGTTGAGATAATAGTTAAATCCCTTGAAGTGGCTTCCATTAATATACAATCTATTAGTTCTTGTATCTGAGTCGTTATCTGTTCTAAGTTTTGTGGATTCTTTTGCAGGGCGATCGATTTTATTTTAATTGCGGATTTTAGTTTGAGGCACTTATCGTTAAGACTATCGACTTGCCTTTGCAGATTCAGAAATGCAGTGCATCGGTCTATTTCTGCGAGCCTATTATTTTTCCCCTCTTCCGTTTCTTTAAAATTGTGGTTTTTTGTTAATAAAAACACAGCGTCATTTGTTGGCCATAGCTGGTATAGAGTTCTTAAAGAATCAACCTCTTTCCCAGTTTCAAATAGAGTTTTCAGAGGCGGCAATGCTAATTTGATTTGATCCTTTCGATGCGAGATCTGCGGTAAACTTTCAATCAGAGTAAGAAAATAGTCTATGGCAGATGCATTTTCAAAATTGAACGAATGTTTTAAATTAGGGATTAATTTGATTATATTAACAGCTTCTGCGATTAACTCAGTACTGCTCGATTCAGAATCTTGGGGCTTCAATACTTCTAATTGTTCCTTGTGTCTGTTAACTTGGCTCAATTGGGTAACCAAGTGACGCTGATTTTTTAGTAAGTTCAGAAAAGTTACTGTGTCTATATATCGCTTTTGTTCTTCATTATAATTACTTTCCTGACCCCATCTGTACCAGGCCAAAGGATTTATATAGGATGTAATACCATCAATTTTATCCTCGTAAGAAGAGATAAAGCTATTACTATCACTACATTTTTCAAATTCATCTATTAATTGCTGTTTAAACGAAGTAGGGAGAGACAAAAAATTGGTTTGTTTTTTGTTAATAGTGCTGAGCTCAGCATTTATCCTCTCTATTTCAAGCACGAAATCATTGATTTTTTGTTTTACATCATCCCGTGATAACTGTGAGGCAAATTTCTTTTGCAGATTATCTATCAGCACCTCTAATTTTTCTAACTGATCAATTTCGTTGGTAACCTCAGTTATTATTCGAAAAAAATCGTCCGTACCCGAGTTAACAGAACAGGAAACTCCTGATTGCTTCACTTTGTTAATATATCCGACAGTATCTTTGTCCAGCTCTTTTATCCGGTTTAAGGCTTGTAAACGATTATTCACTTCATCAATCTTGGTCAATTGTGACAAATAGTTTTGCACACTTTCTCTTTGTCCAAAACAATCTAAAGTGTCACTCGGAGTAGCTGATTGAGATTGTGATAGGTAAGTACACAAGGGCTCATAAATACTTTTATAGAGAATTTGTGCATCGTTTGAGAATGAGGCAATTTGACCTTTAAGCTCTTGAATCTTAATGGTGTGGGTTTGTATTTCATCGCGATACTTTTGAATTTTGGAAATTCGTTTTAAGTTGTTTGTTTTTAACTTTAATTCCAGCAATTTTTTCCATATTGATTCCAAATTTTCGGGTATAGTTATTTCATTGGTTGGGTCTACAGATGCGAATAAGTCGGATAATTCATTGGGGTCCATAGGGTTTTTTAACTTGGAAATACCATGAATGAGTTTTTGAATGATTTCTTTCATCAAAGCCGCCTCCTTGTGTCCTCTTTAGAATTCTATATAAATAACTGGACTAAGCAAGAGGTATATAACAATTTGTAAAAAATTATGCCAATGTCAATAAAAATATATGGCGAGATGCTACACATCTGACCTAAGTTTGGGTATAGTCCGACTGTGCGTATCGGAGGATGTGATGAGAGTGAAAATGGTTGCTGGTAATTGGAAAATGAATGGCCAAATTCAGCAAGTGACTGCCTTAACCCATGAATTAAAAGATTCGATTGATTCAGCGATTGATGCCGAAATAATTATTTTTCCACCGGCTATATACCTTCCTCTCATACAGAATATTTTAGGAACAAGTAAGATAAAACTGGGTGTACAAAATATTTTCCCTAAAGACTCTGGGGCGTACACTGGGGAGTTGTCAACTCCGATGATTCAGGAATTTAATTGTCGCTATGTGTTAGTCGGGCATTCCGAGCGAAGACAGTATTTTAATGAAGATGAAAAATTTGTCGCACAAAAATTCCACCATGTGAAAAGTCATGGTATGATACCCATTCTTTGTGTGGGTGAAACGCTCATAGAGCGCGAAAAAGGCCAAACTGAGCAAGTAATCGCCAAGCAGTTGCGGGCTGTTACAGAAATAAGTAAAGAACATTGTTTTCGAGGTTGTGTTATAGCTTATGAACCCGTTTGGGCAATAGGCACAGGTAAAACTGCTTCCCCAGAACAAGCTCAGGAAATACACCAGTTCATCAGAGGATTGGTTGCAGAATTAAATTATAGTGATGCTGAGTGTTTAACACTCCTCTACGGGGGTAGTGTAAACGAAGGTAATGCCAAAGCACTATTTTCCATGCCGGATATAGATGGTGGTTTGGTAGGCGGCGCATCATTGAACGCGAAACAGTTTGTGGAAATTGTAAAATGTATCAATTGATATTAATGGTTCATGTACTAGTTGCGGTCGCTTTAATCGGCCTGGTTCTTATTCAACACGGTAAAGGTGCTGATATTGGGGCAGCTTTTGGTTCTGGCGCATCAAATACTTTATTTGGCAGTCAGGGAACAGGTGGTTTTTTATTTAAACTAACTGGTGGTTTAGCGATGACATTTTTTGTCACCAGCTTAATGCTTTCCTACTCCGTTTCAATGCAGTATCAGAAAGCAGAACAACAGGCTATTCCTCAACAAAAAAATGCACCGGTGACTTCCGTACCTGTTCCGGTTGAGTAAAATAGTCAATAAACACGATAGATATAAATTAAAGGGACAAATAATTTATCACTTACATTTAAAATGAGGTGGTAAACTCCCTTGTATAGATTATGCCGAAGTGGTGAAATTGGTAGACACGCCGTCTTGAGGGGGCGGTGGCGTAAAGCTGTGCCGGTTCGAGTCCGGCCTTCGGCACCATTTTAATCCGAGTAAGGTGAGCTAATGTTATCTCAATATTTACCCATTCTCATTTTCATAATTATTGGATTGGGATTAGGTCTGGCGATGATAGGTGCAAGTTCGTTACTTTCCAGGCATAGTCCGGATGAAGCGAAGAATGCACCTTACGAATGCGGGTTTGGCGCATTTGAAAGCTCTCGCATACCCTTTGACGTCAGATTTTATCTTGTTGCTATATTATTCATAATTTTTGATTTGGAAACAGCATTCTTTTTTCCATGGGCACTGGCTCTGCGTAAAATTGGCTGGTTTGGTTTTGCGGGTATGATGTTATTTTTAGGGCTACTGGTTATTGGATTTATTTATGAGTGGAAACAGGGCGCTTTAGAGTGGGAATAATTCTTCCCTGTCCCTGGTTGGAAATCCTTTTGGTATTTCTTTTATTTTAATAATTGTTTAGAGGCGAGCTATGGCTGTTGCAGAATTGCAAAAAAGTGGCTTTGGAACGACTACAGTTGACAAATTGGTTGGTTGGGCTCGAAGTGGGTCAATGTGGCCGATGACTTTCGGTTTGGCCTGCTGCGCAGTTGAAATGATGCATGTGGGTGCTGCACGATATGATCTCGATAGATTCGGTATTATATTTCGTCCAAGCCCTCGTCAATCTGACGTAATGATAGTTGCGGGCACCTTATGTAATAAAATGGCTCCTGCATTGCGTAAAGTATATGATCAAATGCCTGAACCACGTTGGGTCATCTCCATGGGCTCTTGTGCAAATGGTGGAGGATATTATCATTATTCTTATTCAGTAGTTCGCGGATGCGATCGAATCGTGCCTGTTGACGTCTATGTTCCGGGATGTCCTCCTACTGCAGAAGCACTTCTTTATGGCATTATTCAACTACAAAATAAAATTAGGCGCAAACCTGTATTGGAAGCCTGAACCGGATCATCAAAGGTGCAGAATTAGATGACTAAAAACGAATATTTAATCGAACAGCTCAATGTTGAATTGGGAACTAACATAACTCAAATCAATCTTGCTTATGATGAAGTAACGATAGAATGTACTGCTGAGAACATTAAACCCCTTTTATTGGAACTCCGTGATAGGGAGATTTTTGCGTTTGATGAGCTCATTGATCTGTGTGCTGTTGATTATCTCTATTATGGTGAATACGACTGGGAGACAGAGTCAGCTACAGAGAATGGTTTTTCTCGTGGTGTTGAACGACTTGAGTCCAAAGCTTACGCATTGGAGAAACCAAGATTTGCAGTAGTTTACCACTTATTGTCGACTCAATTGAATCACCGGTTAAGAGTTAAGTTATTTATTGATGAAACCAACTTGATGATACCTTCGGTACACGATTTATGGAAAGGTGCAAATTGGTTCGAACGCGAAGCCTATGACCTATATGGTATTTTATTTGAGGGTCATCCTGATTTAAGACGTATATTGACCGACTATGGATTTATTGGTCATCCATTTCGAAAGGATTTCCCACTTAGTGGTCAGGTAGAGATGCGCTATGACGCTAAATTACAGAAAGTTATATACGCTCCGGTTGATATAATTCCCAGGACACTTGTGCCAAAGGTTATTCGTAATGATAACCGGTATCTTGTTAACGAGGGTGACGCATAATGATTGAATTAAAAAATTATACCCTGAATTTCGGTCCTCAGCATCCTGCTGCGCACGGTGTTTTACGTCTTGTATTAGAGCTTGAAGGGGAGACAATTGTTCGTGCCGATCCTCATATTGGCCTATTGCATCGTGCAACAGAGAAACTTGCGGAAACCAAACCATATATACAAAATATTGGCTACATGGACCGGCTTGATTATGTTTCTATGATGTGCAATGAACATGCCTATGTTCGTTCCATTGAGAAACTTCTTGGAATAGAAGCGCCCATTCGTGCACAATATATTCGCACCATGTTTGATGAAGTAACACGCATTCTGAATCATCTTCTTTGGCTTGGAGCTATCGCTATAGATTTGGGAGCGATGACCGTATTTTTATATTGCTTTAGAGAACGCGAAGATCTGTTTGATTGTTACGAAGCAGTTTCTGGTGCGAGAATGCATGCTACGTATTATCGACCTGGTGGTGTTGCAAGAGATTTGCCAGATACCATGCCTAAATATAAAACATCCCGCTGGCATAATGCGCGCGAAGTGGAACAAATGAATACTAATCGAGAGGGTAGTTTGCTCGATTTTCTTTGGGCTTTTACTGAACGTTTCCCAACCTGTGTCGACGAATATGAGACTTTATTAACGGATAATCGAATTTGGAAACAACGTACTGTCGATATTGGTATTGTTTCTCCTGAAAATGCATTGCAATGGGGATTTACCGGCCCTATGCTTCGAGGTTCGGGTGTTGCCTGGGATTTACGTAAAAAACAAAGTTACGCTGCCTATGATAAAGTCGAGTTCGATATACCTGTCGGTAAAACTGGTGATTGTTACGATCGATATTTGGTTCGAGTAGCAGAATTAAGACAGTCAAATAGAATTATTCGCCAGTGTATTGAGTGGTTAAGAAATAATCCTGGACCTATTAAAATTGATGACCATAAGATCACGCCACCACGACGTGTCGAAATGAAACACGATATGGAAGCACTTATTCACCATTTTAAATTATTTACCGAAGGATTTTGCTTGCCTCGCGGCGAAGTTTATAGCGCGGTTGAAGCCCCCAAAGGTGAGTTTGGTATTTATATGGTTTCAGATGGTGCTAACAAGCCCTATCGCATGAAAATTCGTGCCCCTGGGTTTGCTCATCTCTCCAGTTATGATGAGATGGTTAAGGGCCATATGCTCGCAGATGGTGTCGCAATATTAGCGAGTCAAGATATAGTGTTTGGTGAGATAGATCGTTAATCAATCTACTTGGTGCAAATAAAGATAAAGGTTTTAAACATGTCTGAGAATTCAGAAAAAATTTTATATCAATTTATGTCCGAAAAAAGCATACAAGATATAGATCGCTGGATCGCGAAATATCCTGCGGATCAAAAACAATCAGCTGTAATGAGTGCTCTTTCAATAGTGCAGGGAGAACATGGTTATTTAACGCCCGAATTAATGGATGCAGTTGCTGAATATTTGGATATGGCACCCATCGCAGTTTATGAAGTGGCAAGTTTTTACAGTATGTACGAGCATGAACCAGTTGGTAAGCATTTGATTAATGTTTGCACCAGCATATCCTGTATGTTACGTAATTCTGCAGGCGTTATTTCTCATTTGGAAACTAAATTAGGTATCAAATTAGGTGAGACTACTGAAGATGCCTGTTTTACATTAAGAACAGTGGATTGCCTCGGTGCTTGTGTTAATGCACCCATGATGCAGGTGGATAAAGATTATCATGAAAATCTAACCACTGAATCTATAGATACGGTGTTGAAACAATACCAATAAAGATAGGGTGGTTGTGATGGTTGAACTAAATCAAGTCTGTTATCGAACATTTCATTTACCAGAGCCCTGGTCTCTATCTGCTTATGAAAGTATTGGTGGATATAGTGCTTTGCGAAAAATATTACAGGAACAAACTCCTCCTCAGGTAATCATTGATGAATTAAAAACATCAGCTTTGCGTGGCCGTGGTGGGGCTGGATTTCCAACCGGTTTAAAATGGAGTTTCATGAACAGAAACTCACCCGTGCAAAAATACGTGGTATGCAACTCAGATGAAGGTGAGCCTGGTACATGTAAAGATAGAGAAATATTGACGAATAATCCTCATCAGTTAATTGAGGGTATGGCTATTGCTGGTTATGTAATGGGTGCTACCGTAGGTTATAACTATATACGTGGTGAATTTTGGTTGCCTTATGAGCGCACAGAAGCCGCTTTAAATGAAGCTTACAAAGCCGGCCTGCTAGGTAAAAATATTTTAGGTTCGGGTGTTGATTTTGATCTTTATAATCATCTGGGTGCCGGAGCTTATATTTGTGGTGAAGAAACAGCGCTACTTAACTCATTGGAAGGTAAAAAGGGTCAGCCCCGATTTAAACCACCATTTCCGGCAAACTATGGATTGTATGGTAAACCTACGACTATTAATAATACTGAAACCTTCGCTTCTGTTCCGGTCATTATGGAAAAAGGCGGTGAGTGGTTCTTAACATTAGGCAAGCCCAATAATGGCGGTACTAAATGTTTTAGTGTGAGTGGACATGTGAATAAACCAGGGAATTTTGAAATCCCTCTGGGTACTCCATTTAAAACATTACTGGAACTGGCTGGCGNNCAAAATCGTAAGTTAAAGGCTGTCATTCCCGGCGGAACATCCATGCATGTGTTACCTGGTGATGTGATGTTAGGCTTGGATATGGATTATGACAGTATACAAAAAGCCGGCTCTGGATTGGGTTCTGGTGCTGTAATCATTATGGATGAAACTACCTGTATGGTGGATGCTCTTTATCGTATCTCTGAATTTTATATGGAAGAATCCTGTGGTCAATGTACTCCTTGTCGTGAGGGAACTGGCTGGTTAGTTAGACTTTTGCATCGCATTACTCATGGACATGGTGAACCTGGGGATGCTGAAAAACTGGTTAATGTTGCGAATAATATTGAAGGCCGCACTATTTGTGCTTTGGGAGAGGCGGCTGCATGGCCCGTACAAAGTTTCGTAAAGCATTTTTATAATGAATTTGATTATTTCATCAAGCACAAACGCTCGATGGTTGCAGCATAATTGAGAAGGTTAGACCATGGCTACTATTGAAATCGATGGCAAAACATTTGAAGTAGAAAACGGTAAAATGATTATTGAAGTAGCAGATGATGCGGGTATTTATATTCCCCGATTTTGCTACCATAAAAAACTGTCAGTGGCGGCAAATTGCCGGATGTGTCTGGTGGAAGTAGAGAATGGTAGAAAACCTGTTCCTGCTTGCGCTACGCCCATTACAAATGGTATGAAAGTGTTTACCAAATCAGAAGAAGCATTGCATTCTCAAAAAGTTGTAATGGAGTTTCTTCTGATCAACCATCCGCTAGACTGCCCAATATGCGACCAAGGGGGCGAATGTGAATTACAAGACGTCTCCATGGGATTTGGTTCAGATGAATCAGTCTATAACGAAAGTAAAAGAGCGGTAGATGATGATGATCTGGGCGTTCTGATTTCAACTGAAATGACTCGCTGTATTCATTGTACTCGCTGTGTCAGATTTGGAGAAGAAGTAGCCGGTNNGCATGACGTCAGAGGTATCCGGTAACATTATCGATTTATGTCCTGTTGGTGCACTCACCTCCAAACCATATCGTTACACTGCCCGAGCCTGGGAATTAGTGCAACACGATGGTGTTGCCCCTCATGATTGCCTGGGATCAAATATTCATTTGCATACCCGAAATAATCAATTGATGCGTGCAGTTCCAAAAGAGAAAGAAGAAATTAATGAAACGTGGCTTTCTGATCGGGATCGCTTTAGCTACTTGGGATTAAAAAGTCCTCAACGAGCAGCTGCACCGCAAATCAAACGAAATGGTTTATGGGAAGAAGTGGATTGGGAAACAGCATTAAAGTTTGCAGCCGAAGGAATGAGACGTGTTATCAAGCAAAATGGCCCTGAGCAAATGGCTGCTTTTGCGTCAAGCTCCTCCACCACGGAAGAGTTGTTTTTATTACAAAAACTGATGCGTGCTATTGGTGTTCAGAATATTGATCATCGGTTACAACAAACCGATTTCAGGGATCAAAGCCAACAAGCAACAACTCCTGTAAACTCCATTAAATTTGCAGAAATTGAACAGCAAAATGCAATATTGCTTTTAGGATGCAATATTCATAGAGAGGTTCCCTTAGCCGGAATAAGAGTGCGAAAGGCACAGCGGAATGGAGCAAAAATTTACGCCATAAACTCCGTAGATTACGACTATCATTTTGAATTATCTGATCGACTGGTGATTTCTCCTTTGGAAATACCGATGCAATTAGCCAAATTAGCTTTGGCTCTAGCACCGGATGTTCGCAATTTACCTGAAGAAGTACAAAAATTACTGGTAGGGCTTGAAGTTGATGAAAGCAGTGAAAACACTGCCCGAGCTATTAAGTCAGAAAAAAGTTGTATCATTACTGGTGCACTATGTGATAACCATCCTGAAGCAGCGTTAATACGTACTTTGGTTTCAGTTATTACCCATTTAAGTGGTGCCAAATTATTACGATTAACTCAAGGTGCGAATACTGCTGGTGCTTGGATGGCAGGTATGGTCCCTCACCGGACTGTGGCAGGTAAAACGGTTGCAGAACCAGGTCTTGATGTACAAACTGCCCTGAATGCCAAGTTGAAAGGATATTTTTTAATGGCGGTCGAGCCTGGATTTGATTTTGCCAATCCATATGGTGCAAGACAATCGATGCTTGCAGCAGAATTTGTAGTGATGTTAAGTGCGTTTGATCAAGAGTCCATGCGTGATTACGCCGATGTAATTTTACCTATTGCTCCCTATGCTGAGACTTCAGGTACTTACATTAATGTGGATAATACCTGGCAAAGTGTAAAGGGTGCCATGCAACCCTATGGTGAAGCACGTCCCGCCTGGAAGATTCTGCGGGTACTTGGAAACCTGTTGCAATGTAATGGTTTTGAATATACATCGACTGAAGATGTATTACTTGAAATCAAAGAGAGTGCTGCAATGACTATGGAGTCAACGTACACGCCTTTTTACCCAGAATCACTTCCAGTAATTAACCAGGAGTTAGTTCGGGTTGGCGAGTGGCCACTATATCGAATCGATTCTATTGTAAGAAATGCTCCGGAACTGCAATTGTGTGCTGCAGCTGAAACTGCTTGTATACGCATTCACCCCGCAACGGCAGATAGATTGAAATTAGACGACGTTGCTACTGTATCTCAAGGAGATATTGAGATAACATTGCCGCTTAAACGTGACGAGCGTATCGCGGCTGATGTTGTATGGGTAGCAAATGCGATGCCGGAAACAGTTGATTTGGGTCATTCCTTTGCTGCAATAACTATTAAGCGCTAGATAGGGTACAAAAATGCTTCAGAATATTAGCATATTAATTTGGATCATCATTAAGATACTCGTAATTGTAGTGCCTTTATTGATTTGTGTTGCTTATTTAACCTATGCAGAGCGAAAGGTTATTNNATATATTCAGGTTCGAATCGGACCTAATCGCGTAGGTATCATGGGATTACTGCAGCCGTTTGCGGATCTGCTTAAGCTAATCACCAAAGAAATTATTGTACCCACTAAATCGAATAAATACCTATTTGTGATTGCCCCTCTTTTTGCTTTGGCACCATCTTTAGCGGGATGGGCCGTTATACCCTTCCAGGAAGGGGTGGTATTATCCAATATTAATGCAGGTGTATTATATATCTTTGCGATGAGCTCTCTTGGGGTCTATGGAGTGTTAATCGCGGGATGGGCATCAAATTCAAAGTATGCGATGTTTGGCGCATTAAGAAGTACCGCGCAAACTATATCCTATGAAATCGCTATGGGATTTGCCTTTGTTGGCGTTTTATTAGCAGCTGGCAGCATGAATCTCTCTGAAATTGTGCTTTCGCAGCGAGGAGGCATTTTACATTGGTGGTTTGTTCCGCTGCTTCCGCTTTTTCTTGTATTCTGGATTGCAGGAATCGCAGAAACCAATCGAGCACCTTTTGATATGGCGGAAGGTGAGTCAGAAATTGTTGCCGGATTTCACGTGGAGTATTCAGGTATTGGATTTGCCTTATTTTTCCTGTCTGAATATGCCAGCATGATTCTTATTTCGACTGTGATGGCTGTGATTTTTATGGGAGGATGGTTATCTCCTTTTGAAGGGATATCATTTCTAGATAATATTTTCTTTGTGGTGCCCGGTTTTGTCTGGTTGCTTCTTAAAATCAGTTTCTTCCTTTTTGTATATTTGTGGGTAAGAGCAACATTTCCGCGTTATCGTTATGACCAATTAATGCGATTAGGTTGGAAAGTACTTATCCCGGTCACCATAATTTGGGTTATTGTTACTGCACTAATGGTTATTACTCATCTTAAACCCTGGTTTGGTTAATAGAGAAGTCGATGAAAAAATTATATCAATACATAAGACATTACGTACGTAGTTTTCTTTTAATAGAATTACTATCGGGTTTAAAATTAACCGGGAGGTATTTTTTTAAAAGAAAAATTACCATTCAGTTTCCTGAAGAGGCAACCCCTATATCACCACGGTTCAGAGGTTTGCTGGCTTTACGTCGTTACCCTAACGGTGAAGAGCGATGTATCGCATGTAAATTATGCGAGGCAGTATGTCCTGCATTGGCAATCACCATTGAGTCGGATGAACGTGAAGATGGATCACGACGCACTACCCGCTATGACATAGATATGTTTAAGTGTATAAATTGCGGTTTATGTGAGGAATCATGCCCTGTGGACTCGATTGTCGTAACACCCATTCATCATTACCACATCAGCGAGCGCGGTCAGAATATTATGACTAAAGAGAAATTGCTGGCAGTGGGCGATTTAATGGAATCACAACTTGCAGCAGATCGTACTGCTGATGAAAAGTACCGATAACAGGGGCAATCCATGCATGAATTATTAATTCAAATAATTTTTTACGTGTTCGCTGTTTTAGCAGTAGGTTCGGCTTTAATGGTAATTAGTCAAAACAACCCAGTACGCTGTGTGTTGTTTCTGGTTTTGGCGTTTTTTGCCAGTGCCGGACTTTGGATATTAGCTGAGGCAGAGTTTCTTGCTTTAATCCTGGTCCTGGTCTATGTGGGTGCGGTAATGACCCTGTTTCTATTCGTGGTGATGATGCTTAATATTGACGTGGAAAGTCTTAAAGGTCATTTTATGCGTTATTTACCCTTTGGATTGATACTGGTAGCTTTATTGACAGGCCTCCTAATGGTAGCAATTCCAACAGATTCTTTTCGTTACAGTAATCAGGCCCAGCAGATGAATTCTGTCTCTGGTTCGCAATTAATAGAAGCAGGAACACCAAATGATGCGGGGCTGCCACAAACAACTGTTTCTAATACCGAAGCTCTGGGGTTAGTACTTTATACTGACTACTTTCTGGCATTTGAGCTTGCGGCAGTAATCTTATTAGTTGCTATTGTTTCTGCAATTACTCTGGCTCATAGAGGGGCAGTTCGCTCAAGGCGACAGGACATACGACAACAAATTATGACACGTAGTACAGATCGTGTTGAATTAATCAATATGAAATCAGAGAAATAAACATTGGGGAATTCTTTATGATACCAGTTACCGACTACCTGATATTGGGTGCCATTTTATTTGGTTTAAGTTTGGTTGGCATAATGCTTAATCGCAAAAACATAATCTTAATACTTGTATGCGTTGAATTGATGTTGTTGGCAGTTAACACAAATTTTGTCGCGTTTTCCCATTATTATGGAGAAGTCAGTGGCCAGATTTTTGTTTTCTTTATTCTGACCGTCGCTGCTGCAGAAGCAGCTATTGGTTTAGCTATTGTGATATTGCTCTACAGAAATCGTGGCAATATAGATGTTGATAAGATGAATCATTTAAAGGGTTAAAATTGTGAGTATACAACAACTGTGTTTGATAATTGTTTTGGCTCCTCTCTTTGGTTCAGCAATTGCTGGATTCTTTCGTAATCAAATTGGAAGAGTTGGAGCTCATACTGTGACGATTTTGGGAGTGAGTATTTCCCTGGTTCTATCACTTTATTTAGCATATGGTATTTTTTCCGGAACTATTCCTACAGTTAATACCTTAATTTATAACTGGGCAAGTGGCGGGCTGTTAATTCCATATGATTTTAATATTGGATTTTTAATAGACCCATTGAGTGTTGTGATGTTGGTTGTTGTCAATTTTGTCTCCCTTCTAGTTCATGTATACAGTATTGGTTATATGGCTGATGATGACGGTTACCAACGTTTCTTCAGTTACATTTCCCTGTTTACATTTATGATGTTAATGCTGGTTACTTCGAATAACTTCCTGCAACTGTTCTTTGGTTGGGAAGGAGTTGGATTAGTCTCATATTTGCTTATCGGCTTTTGGTATCAAAAAGAGTCTGCTTTGGAAGGTAGTCTGAAAGCATTCTTAGTCAATCGGGTTGGGGATTTTGGTTTCATCTTGGGTATTGGTATGGTTTTCGCTTATACCGGAAGCCTTGAGTACGATACTGTATTTAAAAGTGCCAGTTATCTCGCAAGTCAAAACATTGAATTATTTAATGGTCACTCATGGTCCTTAATAACCGTAATTTGCTTATTATTGTATGTTGGAGCAATGGGTAAGTCTGCACAAGTACCCCTCCATGTCTGGTTACCTGAATCAATGGAAGGCCCTACGCCAATATCTGCGTTAATCCACGCAGCAACCATGGTTACGGCAGGTGTTTTTATGGTAGCCCGTGTGTCACCATTAATGGAACTATCTACTACAGCATTAAGTGTGATTTTAATTATTGGAGCGACCGGCGCGTTATTTACCGGGATATTAGCTCTGGTTATGAACGATATTAAACGGGTAGTAGCCTATTCAACATTATCTCAACTCGGTTATATGATGGTTGCAATGGGCGTTTCAGCTTACAGTGCCGGAATGTTTCATTTGTTAACTCATGCATGTTTCAAAGCGCTATTATTTTTAGGCGCGGGGTCGGTTATTATTGGTATGCATCATGAGCAAGATATGCGCAAAATGGGCGGTCTATGGAATAAAATGCCAATAACGTATGTTACCTTTGTAATTGGAAGTCTTGCACTCTGTGCATTTCCACCGCTTTCAGGATTCTATTCAAAAGATACGATTATTGAAGTAGCACAATTATCTACGATACCTGGTAGTAGCTATGCCTATTTCTGTGTAGCTACTGGAGCTATGGTAACAGCATTATATACATTTCGTTCATTGTTTATGACATTTCATGGTAAGCCAAGAATGGATGAGCATACGTTAAGCCATGTTCACGAATCACCCTGGGTTGTCTGGGTGCCTTTAGTTCTTTTGGCAATTCCCTCAATAATTTTGGGATATATCTTATATATGCCAATCTTATTTAAAAATCCAAGCTTACTTAGCTCTTCAATTTTTGTACTCCCTGAGCATAATGTTTTGGCTGAGTTAGGACATGACGTAACGTCTCCTATGGCAAGTGCAATTCATTCGGTATACTCTTTGACTCTTTGGCTCACAATCTTGGGAGTTTTAATTGCCTGGATTTGTTATATTGCATTTCCTGCAATACCAGGTTATTTAATTCAGCGTTTCTCCTTNNACAAATTTAATAATTTCTTCATTATTAAAGGATCTAAAGCACTGGGACGTGTTTTTTATAAAGTAGGGGATCAGGATTTGATCGATGGCTTTGTTGTAAATGGTAGTGGCCGGTTGGTGCGTTGGTTCTCAGGTAAGGGACGGGGTATGCAAAGCGGTTACATCTATCATTATGCAACAATAATGGTCTTTGGATTATTAGGTTTTCTGTGCTGGTTAATACTGGGCTGAAGATAAGGTGAGGGTATGCATCATTTGCTCAATTTACTAATTTGGTTGCCGATTATCGGTGGTGTTTTCATTCTACTCACGGGAGATGATAACAATCCGAATGTTTCTCGGTATTTGTCTTTATTTACGGTGCTGTTATGTCTATTAATGTGCATTCCGTTAATGACCGGTTTTGATACCGATTCATTTGGTATGCAGTTTGTAGAGGACATTCCCTGGATGCCTGCGTTGGGAATTAATTACACGCTTGGTATCGATGGGTTGTCTTTACTACTGATAGTTTTAAGTATCTTTACCAATCTCATCGTAATTTTGTCGACATGGGATAGTATCAACAAAAGAGTCGCTCAATACCTATCAGCTTTTTTGATAATGCAGGGACTTTTAGTTGGTGTATTTGCTGCGATGGACGCAATACTCTTCTATATCTTCTGGGAAGCCACTTTAATACCCATGTATCTAATTATCGGAATATGGGGTTCTGAAAATCGGGTTTATGCTGCAATTAAGTTTTTTCTTTATACTTTTTTAGGATCAGTATTGATGCTTGCAAGTTTCCTTTACATGGGATTCATTGCCGGTTCATTCAAGATTGAAACATTTTACGCAATTAAACTCACGATGTCGGCACAGACATTAATATTCATTTCATTTTTCCTTGGATTTGCCATTAAGATCCCTATGTTTCCGGTGCATACGTGGTTACCCGATGCTCATACGGAAGCACCAGCCGGTGGGTCTGTTATACTGGCTGCGATTTTATTGAAATTGGGTGCTTATGGTTTTATCCGGTTTACCCTTCCTATTGTGCCAGATGCCAGCAGTAAATACGCTGGGTTAATGGTGGTATTGTCATTAATCGCCGTTGTTTATATCGGGCTTATAGCAATTATTCAAAAGGATATGAAAAGACTGATTGCTTATTCTTCGATTTCTCATATGGGTTTCGTGACTCTTGGCTGTTTCGCAATTTTTGCAATTGCCCACAAATCCGGTTTGAGTAATGCGGGATTAGTATTGGAAGGTGCAATTGTAGTAATGATTTCACATGCTTTTGTATCCAGTGCAATGTTTGCTGGCGTTGGATATATTTACGAACGGATGCATACAAGAAAACTTGCTGATTTTGGTGGAATTGTAAACTCCATGCCAGTGTTTGCTTCATTTTTCATGCTCTTTGCTATGGCAAATGCAGGTTTACCGGGAACCTCCGGGTTTGTCGGTGAATTTATGGTTATTTTAGGCAGCATGAAAGCGGGATTCTGGGTAGCTTTTTGGGCTGCTACAACATTAATCATTGGTGCTGCTTATACATTATGGATGTATAAAAGAGTCATTTTTGGTCCCGTTGCTAACGATAAAATAGCATCTCTTAAAGATATTTCAGGTTTTGAGTTAAGTGCTTATGTCTTACTGGCGTTGATGGTAATAGCAATGGGAGTGTACCCAAAACCCATGCTAGATTATGTGCATCAAACCGTGAGCCATACACTGGCGCTAGCTGATAAATCAAAATTATAACGTTTTGCAAGGGTTAAAATAATGATCGCATTACTTGAAAATATCCATGTAGCTCTTCCAGAAATAATAGTTTTGAGCACTGTCTGTATTGCTTTGCTAGCTGATTTGTTTCTTAAACATAAATATAAATCGGTTGCCTTCTATATATCCTGCACTGGAATCATCCTTGCTGCTTTTATTACTTTTTTATATATAGGTAATTTTAAATTATTAGTTTTTAACGGTTTATTCATTAGTGACGATGTTGGTCATTTGATGAAATTTTTCATTTATATTACTGTCTTACTTAGTTTTATCTACTCCCATGAATATGTAGATGAGAGACAAATGCCTTCGGGAGACTATTACGTGCTGGGCTTGTTCTCAACACTGGGGATGATGATCTTAGTATCTGCTCATTCCATGTTAACCGTATATCTTGGCCTGGAGTTGATGTCTTTACCTCTATACGCAATGACCGCAATCCGTAGAACTAATAGTGATGCCTCTGAAGCCGCAATGAAGTACTTCGTTATGGGGGCTATAGCTTCAGGAATGCTGCTCTATGGAATTTCATTAGTATATGGCGCAACAGGAAAATTGGATTTATTAGAGGTTGCAAATGCTGTTGCTGCTAATTGGCAGCAAAAAAATACTTTGTTAAATTTTGCTGTAGTATTTATTTTAGCGGGTGTTGGATTCAAGTTAGCCGCAGTTCCTTTTCACATGTGGGCACCTGACGTATATCAAGGTGCGCCGAGTTCGGTCACACTATTTATCAGTACAGCACCTAAAATTGCAGCCTTGGGTATGGCCTTCAGATTATTAACCATTGGATTACTGGATATTACAGCACAATGGCAACAAATAATTTTAGTAATGGCTTTGTTATCTGCAGGCCTTGGCAATCTTTTGGCTGTAGTTCAAACCAGCATCAAACGGTTATTTGCTTATTCAGCGATTTCCCATGTAGGTTATGCATTATTTGGGGTATTGGCTGCAACTACCGCCGGATATTCATCAGCTTTATATTACATTCTAGTTTATGCACTGATGTCTGCTGCTGCATTTGGTTTAATCGTGTTAATGTCGCGTCAAGGTATGGAAATAGATAGTATCGAAGACCTTAAAGGTTTAAATAAAAGAAACCCATGGTTAGCGTTCATGATGTTAATTGTAATGTTTTCTATGGCAGGCGTACCACCTACCGTAGGCTTCTTTACCAAATTATTGGTACTTAAGGCCTTAGTTGATGTGCACCTGACCTGGGTAGCAATATTAGGATTATTATTTACAGTAATCGGAGTCTATTATTATCTACGTATTGTTAAAATAATGTATTTCGATAAACCTGTTACCAATGAGCCTGTTATATTAAGCAAGAGCAATAACGTTATCTATTCAATTAACTGTTTGTCCCTACTTTATTTGGGCATATTTCCAGGGGCACTCATTGCCGCATGCATTAATGCTTTTAATTAATTAATAATTTTTATTGAAAGTGCTTGCCAATAATTATAGGAATGAGTATACTTCCCATCAGTTGACGCGGGGTGGAGCAGCCTGGTAGCTCGTTGGGCTCATAANNATTAGAACCCCATTTATGGGGTTTTTTATTATGTTTAATAGGGTCCTGTGCGAAACTAAGTCATATAACAGACTTGGGCGTATGCGCCCTTTTTTTGTTTGTTAATATTATGATGCAAGATGAACTGTTACACATATTATCTCCCACAGTCAATGATATGGGATACGAGCTTTGGGGGTGCGAATACCTCTCCCAGGGAAAGCATTCTTTATTAAGAATTTATATAGATAAAGCTGAAGGAATTGGGATAGAAGACTGTCAGGCGGTAAGCAAGCAAGTCAGCGCTCTGCTGGATGTTGAGGATCCTATTCCAGGTAATTATAGTTTGGAAATATCATCCCCCGGTATTCCAAGGCCTTTATTTAGCAGTTGGCAGTATGAACGTTATATCGGACATGCTGTACAGATTAAAACGTTTAAGCCAGTCGATGGTAAACGAAAATGGTCAGGTACTATAGTATCAACTTCCGAGAATTCAGTCATACTGGATTCTAACGATGAACATCATGAACTACTTTTTTCAAATATTGTGAAAGCAAATTTGACAGTCTAGAGAGGCGAACAATGAGCAAAGAATTGTTATTAGTTGCTGAGGCATTATCCAACGAAAGAGGTGTTAGTAAAGAGGTTATTATACTCGCCATTCAAGCTGCGCTAGAGTCAGCAACTCGAAAAATTTTTGGACTGGATATTGGCGTACGTATCAAACTAGACTCTCGAACTGGTGAATATGAAACGTTTAGATATTGGGACGTAGTTCCAGATGATGAATTAGAATATCCTGATTTTCAGCTCACTTTAGAACAGGCACAGGAACGTAATCCTGGTATTTCTGTTGGGGAACGCATAGAAGAAATCATTCCATCAATAGAATTTGGTAGAATTGAAGCGCAAACAGCACGACAAGTAATTATGCAAAAAGTGCGAGAAGCTGAGCGTGAACTGGTTATTGATCAGTTTCGTAATAAACTCGGTCAACTCGTGTATGGTACCGTTAAGAAAGTTACCAGAGACAATATTATCATCGATTTGGGTGGTAAAGCTGAGGCATTTTTGCCCAGATCTGAAATGCTGCCACATGAAATGTTTCGAACTAATGACAGAGTCCGCGCCTATCTATATGAATTAACACCACAAGCTCGTGGTCCGCAACTGTTCGTCAGTCGTACCCGTAATGAAATGTTAATGGAGTTGTTCCGAATTGAAGTACCTGAAATTGGTGAAAATATCATAGATATTAAGGGTGCCGCACGCGACCCTGGTAACAGAGCTAAAATTGCCGTTAAAACCAATGATGGGCGCATTGATCCTATTGGGGCCTGTGTGGGTATGCGGGGCGCTAGGGTACAGGCAGTTTCAAGTGAATTAGGCGGTGAGCGTGTTGATATTATCCTTTGGGATGATAATCCGGCACAGCTCGTTATAAATGCAATGGCGCCCGCAGATATCTCCTCAATAGTAGTTGATGAAGATAGTCATACTATGGACCTGGCAGTGGAAAAAGATCAATTATCGCAGGCAATTGGTAGAAGTGGACAAAACGTTCGCCTGGCAAGCCAACTGACTGGATGGACTCTGAATGTGATGACTACCGAGGAGTTTGAGAATAAAAATCAGGAAGAATCAGGCAAAATTGTTAAGTTATTTACTAATTCTTTAGAAATTGACGAAGAAATTGCAGTTTTACTTGTTGCTCATGGTTTTTCAACACTTGAGGAAGTGGCTTATGTTCCTAAAGAAGAACTTCNNGATGAAGAAATAGTTGAAGAGCTAAGAAATAGAGCAAATGATACCTTGTTAACCATGGCATTGTCTTCTGGAAAAAGTCTCGCTGGTACTCCTGATGATACTCTTCTATCTATGGAAGGTATGAATGATGAGCTGGCTAATAAGCTTGCTAGTAAAGGTATCACCACTATGGAAGAGCTCGCAGAGCAGTCTGTAGACGAATTATTGGAAATTGAAGGTATCACCGAAGAAAAGGCCGCTGCGTTAATTATGAAGGCTAGAGAGCCATGGTTTGTGTAAATCATGAGGTTATGAAAATAATTAATATACTAATATGGTGCACGTATTAGAACACATGCAGTTTACAAAAAATTGCTGAAAGGGGATTAAAATATGGCGGATGTGACGGTTAAACAATTAGCTCAAGTCGTTGGTATTCCGGTGGAACGCTTATTGAACCAGTTACAGGAAGCAGGATTATCTTTTAATGATGATCAACAGACTGTGAACGAAGATCAAAAACGTATTTTACTGAATCATTTAAAAGGAAGTTCAGCGCGAGATAATAGCGCAACACCTGAAAGAATAACTTTAAGACGTAAGAGTCTTTCACAAGTTACACTGGGTAACGACATTCATAGTGGAAAAACAGTTAATATTGAAGTACGCAAGAAAAAAACTTTTGTTAAACGAAGCTCTATAATTGAAGAACCTGAAGTTGAAGAAATAGCCGCTCCTGAAGAAATTCTATCTACTGAATCAGAACATCAGGATAATGAGACTATTTCTGAAGTAGTATCAGTTGAGGAGATGGATTCTATTCCAGCCGATGATCAACAAATTGCGGCAGAAGATCTCGAACCAACCATCCAGGAAGAGCAATCACTTGAAATAAATGCTGCGCCTGATTCCGGTGAGCTATCAGCCGATGTGACCATTGAAGCAATCCCTGAAATTCTTCCTGTTGCCACGCCAAAAGAAGAAGTTAAATCTGATAAGGCGAATAAAAAGAAACACGTTGAGGCAGCCAAGACAGAAACAGAGTCCGCGGATTTTAAAAAAGGCAAGAAAAAGCCAAAATATCAAACTTTTGATCGCGAAGAAGACGACCAGGACGCACATCGTCGTGGTGGTCGTAATAAATTTAAAAAGAAAAAGGGTGCTGAGAAATCGGATAAATATCGAGAGGCTGAAGAATCGTTAACTCACGGTTTTGCTTTACCTACTGCCCCGATGATTCGAGAGGTATTAATTCCTGAGACTGTAACTGTTGCAGATTTAGCCAAAAGAATGTCAGTGAAGGTCGCAGAAGTTATCAAAGTAATGATGTCGCTGGGAGCTATGGCTACGATTAATCAGGTTATCGATCAGGAAACAGCGGTAATTGTCGTTGAAGAGATGGGCCATCGGGCTACTATTATCAAAGAAGATGCAATTGAATTGGGTCTGGGCGAATCTATATCCAAAGGAAGTAATACAGAATCCAGAGCTCCGGTAGTTACTATTATGGGACATGTGGATCACGGTAAGACATCATTACTCGATTACATTCGTCGCACTAAGGTCGCTGCTGGTGAAGCAGGCGGGATTACTCAGCATATCGGAGCTTATCACGTAAGTACTCCTAAAGGGGATATTACTTTTCTTGATACTCCGGGACATGCTGCATTTACTGCTATGAGAGCTCGCGGCGCACAAGCGACCGATATAGTAATATTGATTGTGGCTGCAGATGACGGTGCCAAACCGCAAACTATTGAAGCGATTCAACATGCCAAAGCTGCAAAAGTTCCTATAATTGTTGCTATTAATAAGATGGATAAGCCTGATGCTGATCCGGAAAAAGTAATGAATGAACTCTCCGTTCATGAAGTAATACCCGAGGCATGGGGTGGTGATACCATGTTTGTTAATATTTCTGCAAAATCCGGCTTAGGGATAGATGATTTACTTGATGCCATTCTTTTGCAATCAGAAGTTCTTGAGTTAACCGCATTAACTGACGGTGCAGCTAAAGGAGTGGTGATTGAATCGCGACTCGATAAAGGTCGTGGCCCCGTTGCAACGGTTCTGGTTCAAAGCGGTACGCTACGTAAAGGGGATATTTTACTTGCTGGATTCCAATACGGTAGAGTGCGAGCATTAGTTGGAGATAATGGGGATCCAGTTGATAGTGCAGGCCCATCTATCCCTGTTGAAGTGTTAGGGTTATCAGCCATTCCTCATGCAGGGGATGAAGCCGTTGTTGTTCCCGATGAGAAAAAAGCGCGAGAAGTTGCTTTATTCCGCCAGGGTAAATTCCGTGATGTGAAACTAGCCAGAAGGCAGAAGTCTTCCATTGAAGGCATTATGGAAAATATGACTGCAACTGAGTCTAAAGTACTGAATATTGTCCTGAAGGCTGATGTTCAGGGATCCCTAGAGGCGATTTCTGATGCTTTAGTTAAATTATCGAATGATGAAGTAAATGTTGAAGTGATTTCAAATGGTGTAGGTGGAATCACCGAATCAGACGTTCATTTAGCAATTGCTTCTAACGGTATATTAATTGGTTTTAACGTCAGAGCTGATAGCGGGGCGAAACGTCTAGCTGAGCAAGAGTCTGTTTCTTTGCATTATTACAGCGTTATTTACGATATAGTTGACCAGATTAAAGGTGCGTTAACGGGTATGCTGGCACCTCAATTCAAAGAAGAAATTATAGGTGTGGCAGAAGTTCGTGATGTATTTAAATCACCCAAAATTGGTGCTATTGCCGGTTGTATGGTTACTGAAGGTTCAATCAAACGAAATAATCCAATACGTGTTTTACGTGCAAACGTGGTTATTTATGAAGGAACTCTCGAATCTCTTCGTCGATTTAAAGATGACGTGCTAGAAGTGCGCCAAGGATTTGAGTGTGGTATCGGTGTAAAAAATTACAATGATGTGAAGCCTGGCGATTTGATTGAAGTATATGAAACAGTTGAAATTAAGCGTGATTTATAAAAATGAGTGCTAACTTTAAAAGAACCGACCGAATTGCTGAGATGATTCAAAGAAAATTAGCTCAAATAATTCCACAGGAAATAAAAGATCCACGTTTAAAAGGCTTTGTTACAATATCAGCAGTAAAAGTTGCTGCTGATCTTGGACATGCTAAAATATATTTTACTGTTTTTGATGAAGATAAGGCATTAGCCACTTCAATTTTGAATGCTGCTGCCAGTTATTTAAGAAGTGCTTTAGCACGTAGTATTACTTTGCGCACCGTTCCTCAATTACATTTTATTTATGATGAGTCTATTGAATACGGAGAGCGTTTTNNACGAAGTAAATATCCCTGATCCGGATGATAATGAAAGTAGTTGAAACGTCTCCTCCGGTAAATGGAATTCTACTGCTTAATAAGCCTCTTGGTATGACCTCTAATAGCGCCTTGCAAAAAGTAAAGCGTTTATTTGGGGCAAAAAAAGCAGGTCATACTGGTAGCCTTGATCCATTGGCAACCGGGATGTTACCCTTATGTTTTGGAGAGGCAACGAAAGTCAGTCAGTTTTTTCTTGAAGCGGATAAATGTTATGAAACTACCGGACTTTTGGGGATTAAAACCAGTACTTCGGATGCTGCTGGTGAAGTCGTAAGACAGGTTAATGAATTTACAATTACCCATGCTCAATTGGTTGAGGTACTGGGACGTTATACGGGTTTATTAAAGCAGATTCCTTCGATGTTCTCTGCATTAAAACATAATGGAACTCCCTTATACAAATTTGCACGTGATGGTATTAATATTGAACGACAAGCACGTGAAATAGTAATTAATCTACTACAGCTTAATGAATTTGATGGGAAGCAATTTTCATTAACAGTATCTTGCAGCAAAGGTACTTATATAAGGAATTTGGTGGAAGATATTGGTGATGAATTGCAGGTGGGAGCGCATGTAACACGATTACATCGACTCTACACCGCAGGATTTCAGCATGCGCCAATGTATTCCCTTGAAGAATTAGAGACCATGTCTTTAATTGAAAAATTTAATTGCCTTATTCCTATGGATAAGGCGATTGATTATTTAACAGCCATTAATTTATCTGATGAAGAGGTTTTAGCAATTCGTCAAGGTAAATTGATTGTTGCTAAAATGAGTAATGATGTAACGCGTTGTGTCCGTCTTTATGATGAAAAAGCACAATTTATTGGATTAGGTGAATTACAAACCAATGGTGATATCAAAGCGAAACGATTGCTATCGTATCAAATATGAGCTTAATAAGGCCCATACGAGTACTTAATATGAAATTTTTTGCACAAATTAATTTCCAGCTCTTGTTTCGTAGCACATGCCTTGGTAGAATGTTCGCCTTTAAATGAATACTTAGCTAGTTCCAGGAGTTTATATGTCGCTAAATAGCGCGGAAAAAGCAGAAATTGTTAATGAATACAAACGTGCCGATAAAGATACTGGCTCGCCCGAAGTTCAGGTTTCTTTAATTACTGGCCGAATCAAATATTTGACCGAGCATTTTAAAGAACACAAAAAAGATTTTCATTCCCGAAGAGGGTTGCAAAGTTTGGTAAACAAGCGCCGCAAGTTATTGAAGTACTTAAAAAGTAACGATAAGTCTCGCTATCAAACTTTAATCCAAAGTCTTGGATTGAGAGATTCTTATTGATTGTTGGGCTATGGTCTCACCGAGACACACACAACACAATCGTTAAATAAAAAGGCGCAGAGTTCTGCGCCTTTTTTTTGTTATATTTAATTAATGGGGAACATTACGTGGCTAAGATTACAAAAGAAATTCCATTTGGTGACCATACCTTAACTCTTGAAACTGGTGAAGTAGCACGTCAGGCTGATGGTGCTATTTTGGCAAGTATGAATGGTACACAGGTTTTGGTAACGGTAGTTGGCAAAAAGGATGGTGGTGAGAACAATGGTTTCTTTCCTTTAACAGTTAATTATCAGGAAAAATTTTATGCCGTAGGTAAAATTCCTGGCGGATTTAACAAACGTGAAGGAAGACCAAGTGATAATGAAACTCTGATTTCACGTTTGATTGATAGACCCATTCGTCCATTATTTCCCGATAATTTTCGTAATGAAGTGCAGGTAATCGCAACTGTCCTTTCATTAAATCCAGATGTTTCCTCAGATATTATCGCTATGATTGGCGCATCAGCGGCATTGGCAATTTCCGGTGTACCTTTCAATGGGCCAATCGGTGCTGCCCGAGTAGGTTATAAAGACGGGATTTACTTGTTAAACCCGAGCAGAAAAGATTTAGAGCAATCCCAACTTGATCTGGTCGTTGCAGGTACTAAAGATGCCATTCTCATGGTTGAATCCGAAGCAAAAGAGTTAAGTGAAGACATCATGCGCGGAGCCATTATGTTTGGCCATGAAATGATGAAAAGTGTGATTAAAGTTATTGAAGAGATGGCTGCTCAAGCAGGTAAAGCACGGTGGAACTGGGTAGCTCCTGAAGTAGATAGCTTATTACAATCTCGTGTTTCAGATATTGCGAAACACGAAGTAGAAAGAGCTTATTTGATTAAAGACAAACAAGAACGTTACGCTCGTCTTGGTGAGTTAAAAGAACAGACTATTGCGTCTTTACTGGTTGAGAATGATGAATTAAAGGGTTCTGTTATAGCTGAGATGTTTAGTGACCTGGAGCGTGCCGCGGTTCGAAACAGAATACTTGATGGAGAGCCTCGAATCGATGGTCGCGATAATAAAACAGTTCGACCGATTTCAGTACGAACCAAGTTTCTGGAAAGAACTCATGGTTCCTGTCTGTTCACCCGTGGAGAAACACAGGCAATTGTAGTAGCGACTTTAGGTAATGATCGCGATGCCCAAATGCTGGATGGTATTAACGGTGAAAGCAGAGATCGCTTTATGTTGCATTACAACTTCCCTCCTTACTCAGTAGGTGAAACTGGAATGGTAGGAAGTCCCAAGCGACGAGAAATTGGTCATGGTCGTCTGGCGAAACGTGCCTTAATGGCTGTGTTACCCTCAACAACAGAATTTCCTTATGTATTACGTATTGTTTCTGAAATTACTGAGTCCAATGGCTCCAGCTCTATGGCTACAGTATGTGGAACCAGTCTTGCATTGATGGATGCTGGAGTTCCTTTAAAAGCTCCTGTTGCAGGGGTTGCAATGGGCCTGATTAAAGAAGGCGAGCGTTTTGCTGTTTTGACCGACATATTAGGTGATGAAGATCATCTTGGAGATATGGATTTTAAAGTAGCGGGTACTGAAAAAGGTATTACTGCGCTGCAAATGGATATTAAAATCACTGGTATTACCAATGAGATTATGGAGCAGGCTCTGGAGCAGGCTTTAGCTGGACGTCTGCATATTCTGGGTGTCATGAATAACTCCCTAGCAGGTCATCGTGATGAATTATCACAACATGCCCCTCGCATTATCACTATGAAGGTAGCAGAAGATAAAATTCGTACCATTATTGGTAAGGGTGGCGCAACCATTAAAGGTTTGATTGAGACCACTGGCGTGTCAATTGATATTGATGATACAGGCGTTATTCAATTATTCTCTCCTGATGCTGAAGCATTGGACGAAGCTCAAAAACAAATTAAAGCGTTAATCGCTGAAGTTGAAGTAGGACAAACCTACCAGGGTAAAGTAAGTAAAATTGTTGATTTTGGTGCATTTATTAACTTATTACCTGGAAAAGATGGTTTGTTGCATATCTCTCAAATTTGCAACGATCGCGCTCAAAAGGTAGAAGATGTACTCCAAGAAGGCCAAGACATCGAAGTTTTTGTCGCCGGTGTTGATAAACAAGGTCGGGTAAAACTGGAGTGGAAAAACAAACCACAGGCAGAGCCAAAAGCTGAAGCCTCTGCTCCTGCAACTACTGAGGCACCGCAAGAGTCGGTTGCGACGACCAGTCATTCTGAAGAAGAATAATCTGATATCAAGGCTCTTAGGTACTTATGAGCCTTGATCCTTATTTTCAAACCCATGGTCTTATAAAAAAGCTTAATTTAAATTTGGCCGCTGAGTAGTAAAAGCAAGATACTCAGCCAGCTTTGATAACCTATAACATAATGAGTTTAACCTTTCATTGAACAAAAACTCTTTTTGAAAATATCCACTCTTTTCAGATCATAAAGAAGATTATAAAACACTCCAGCTTTAAACCTTAATGCCCAGTAAATAGTCAATTTCTATTTACGGAGCCATACATTTTTTTGCTACTTTGTCCCATGTAATTCATATATAACTTACCCAAGCGCTCTATAAACTGAAATGAAAGTTCGAAATTATGCTGTGTTATATGTTCAATATTAAGACCAAGTGGTACTTTAATCTGTTCTTCAATCATGAAATTCAGTATTTCCTGCAAAATATTTACTGCGATTTTGGTTGATCGCCAACCGATACCTATGTTTGCTTTAAATAGATCCTTCTGAACTGTATTTGGAATAGCAACACCAAGCCAAAGAAGAAACTCCAGATCTTTAGGGGTTGAAATGGGTGCGAAACTTAAAAAAATTCGTTGCGGTTCTGTATTTTTTTCCTGGCACACCTGAGCGTAATCTCTGAGTAATAATTTGATACTTATCGGCTCATAAATAATTTGGGTCGTAAAAAATTGGATTCCATGCAAGGACTTGGTATACATACGAAAAGGTTCATCGTACTCCTGATCGTGAAAGCGCCGGGTTGGAATGGTAATCCCCCCACATATTAGTTCTTCTTTATAATTGGTTTGAAGGTAGTCCCCCATTTCTAAAACAGATGGACCAGGATAATGGATTTGACTGGAGCTTCCTCCTACTAAAATTAACGAGCAAATTTCATGATCTTTAGTGGTTGATTCTATCCATATTTTCTGATTTTTCCAGGGCTCATATACCGTACAATGATTTAAGATGACATCAAGATGATTATATGACGCTTTTTCTAATAATTTTGCAAATTCCCTAATGTCCATTTTCGGCATACAAATCTTGGTACGTTTCTTTAAATTGTGATCTTCTTCATGAATATCCGGTATATTCACTGCATCAATCATAATGGGAGTACTGGTTATTAAATCAATAGCGCACTCGGTATAAGTATCTGCATTAGATGTTTCATTATTGGTTGGCGGTAGCAATTCATAAAAAATGACAGGTTGCTGGTAATCTAGAATTTTATTACGCAAATTTTTCATAGGAATAAACTCTAATAGCGATTATTTAAATACTGTTCTCTTAATAAACGAGCAGCGTCCACCATGTTAGCAAGCGCAGCCTCAACTTCTGGCCAACTGCGAGTTTTCAATCCACAGTCTGGATTAATCCACAATCTTTCTATAGGAATAAAAGCAGCTGCCTTATCAATTAATTGTGTAATTTCATTTACAGTGGGTATCCGGGGGGAATGAATATCATATACCCCAGGGCCAATTTGATTAGGGTATGAAAAGTCTTGGAATGACTCTAATAACTCCATATTAGAACGCGACGTTTCAATTGAAATAACATCAGCATCCAATGCAGCAATTGCTGCAATAATGTCATTGAATTCGGAATAGCACATATGGGTGTGAATTTGAGTACTGTCTTCCACACAACTGGCTGTTAGTTTGAAACATTGTACTGCTTCTTTAAGATAATTATCCCATTGATGCTGACGTAATGGTAAACCTTCACGAAATGCCGGCTCATCGATTTGAATTACTTGAATACCTGCCTGTTCAAGTTCTTTAACTTCGTCTCGTAAAGCAAGCGCAACCTGTTGTGTTGTTTTATAGCGGGGTTGGTCATCCCTTACGAAAGACCACATAACTATAGTTACAGGTCCAGTTAACATTCCTTTCATTGCTTTAGTAGTTAAAGATTGAGCATAGCTGCTCCATGAAACGGTCATTGGGTGAATACGGGATACATCACCGTAAATAATAGGAGGTTTTACACAACGAGAACCATAACTTTGTACCCAACCATTCTGGGTAAAAGCAAAGCCATCAAGTTGCTCTCCAAAATATTCTACCATGTCATTGCGTTCTGCTTCGCCATGAACTAATACATCAAGCCCTAATTCCAGTTGTTTTTCCACTACATAACGGATTTCCTGTTTAATGCTTTCTTCATAATCATTAGGTGTTATCGCACCCGTTTTAACGTCCTGTCTTAATTTTCGAATGGTCGATGTCTGTGGGAAAGATCCTATTGTAGTTGTGGGTAACAATGGAAAGTTGAGTTTTTTACGTTGCAATTGATAGCGTTGAGAAAAAGGAGTCCGTTCGATGTTGAGCTCATTTATTGCTTCACACCGTTTTTTTACTGCCGGATTATTAATTCGCTTTGAATTTAATTTAGCCTGAATTGCTTTTTGATTTTCCGCTAACTCTAAGGTGTTTGACTCATTACCATTATTTAAAATTTTTGAAAGAGTAACCAGTTCACTGGTTTTTTGTTTGGCAAAAGCAAACCATTGTTTCAATTCTTTATCTAACAATTGTTCTGTGTCCAAATCTACCGGGGAGTGTAAGAACGAGCAAGATCCTGCTATCCATAGTCTGCCTTCAAGTTTTTTTTGCAAGGGTTTTAGTAGTTGAAGTGCTTTTTGCATATCTGTTTTCCAGATATTACGACCATTAACAATACCAACTGATAATACACAATCCGGACGCAATAACTCGATTACAGATTCAATTTGCTCTGGTGCTCGTATCGCATCAATATGTAACCCTGCAACGGGCAATTGACTGGTCAATATCAGATTATCTTCCAGATCTCCAAAATAAGTTGTTAATAAAAGTTTAATCTGGCTGTCGGTAAGAATTTTATATGCTTCTTGAAATGCATTTCGCCATTCTAAAGGAAGATCGAGAACTAATATTGGTTCATCAATTTGTACCCAATCTATTTTTAATTCTGCAAGTTTCGCAAGGATTGTTTGATAGGTTTCAAGTAATTTGGGAAGCAGATCCAGTTTATCAAAATGTTGAGGATAGCATTTACTCAGCCACAAATAGCTCAATGGTCCTAGTATTACTGGTTTTACCTTAAATCCCAGTGCATGAGCTTCGATAATCTCGTTGAATAATTTTGAACTACTTAGGGTAAATTTCTGATTTTGACTTAATTCTGGGACTATATAATGATAATTGGTATCAAACCATTTAGTCATCTCACAAGCACGGACATCGTATACTCCAGGTGCTTGTCCACGTGCCATTTGAAAGTAAGTTGCCAGAGAAACATCGCCTTCTATTGCCTGGTATCGTTCTGGTATTACGCCTAACATTGCAGACATGTCCAGTACATGGTCGTACCAGGAAAAGTCACCTACGGGTAATAAATTCAAACCCATCTGAGATTGCATCTCCCAATTTTCCCGACGGATTTGTTGTCCTTTCTCAATCAATGTTTCGGCATCAATTTCGCCTTTCCAATAAGCCTCGACTGCAAATTTCATTTGTCGCCTGGAGCCAATTCGTGGAAATCCCAAGCTATGCGTAATTACCATGATATACTCCCTAATCAATTAGCAAATAATATGGCCCTAAATTACAAATACATCGCTTTAATTACTGGAATGCTGAAACCGGTATTGCTTTATCAGTTAATTTTTGCTTTAAGCATCCATTATTGACGTAAACTTTTAGGACGCATATCTGTCCATGAGACTTTTACATAGCCTAGACACTCTTCTTTTGTTCCAGAGGGACCAATTTGTTTCCAGCCCTGAGGTATATCCTTTTCCATGGGCCAAAGAGAGTATTGTTCTTCATCATTGATTAATACTTTAAAAAGTTCTTCGCTATCGGAACGGTTATCCATCATGATCTCCTTCCCTCGAGTTAAATCTACAATCATTGACTTATAACCTTTTGCCGCCATTATTCAGAAATAATCCTCCGCAAAAAAGCTCTATATCATCTGGATGGGCACCAAAACCTATTAAATCAATTTCAGATAGGGTAGATCCTTTCTGAATAATAATGCGCACATGACCTTACACATATAACTTTATAAATTTTTCAAACGAGCCTCGCACCACAAATTGTATTGGTTTGTTGTTCAAGTATGAATCAATACTTCCAAAAATTATTCCTTTCTCATTAAACTATAGGTTAGCAGATAAATATTTGATTATCCTGTTAACAGATTTTATTTTCATGTTAAATTCTTTTTTGAACAAAATTTATTCTTTTTGAATATAAGCCCGCATAAGTCATGCGGGTTGAAAGATTATCTGTGATTAACCAAATTTAGAAATTCCATCCGACTGCTGGTATTTTCCCGCATTTGGCCTAGCATTACCGAGGTGGTCATTACTGAGTTTTGCTTTTCTACGCCCCGCATCATCATACATAGATGTTTTGCTTCAATTACTACTGATACTCCTCGTGCTCCGGTTATATCCTCAAGACAGTGTGCAATTTCACCGGTGAGGCGCTCTTGGATTTGCAATCTTCTTGCGTAAAAATCGACAATGCGCGCAATTTTAGATAGTCCTATAACTTTTCCATTAGGTAAGTAACCCACATGGCATTTGCCTAAAAAAGGAAGAAGGTGGTGCTCACACATTGAATACAGTTCGATATCTTTAACAATGACCATTTCACTCATATCAGAATCAAACAGGGCACCGTTGATGATGTCATCAAGGCTTTCCCCATAACCCTTGGTTAAATAGCGCATGGCATTTGCTGCACGGGCTGGGGTATCTTTTAAGCCTTCACGAGTTACATCTTCACCTAGTTCTTTAAGCAATTTTGTGTACAATTGTTCCATTAGAACTCCTAGCCCGGGGGCCAATGCATTGAGCGGCCACCCAGTAAATGTAAATGAATGTGGTAAACTTCCTGCCCGCCACCCGAATTAACATTAAAAACCAAGCGATAACCTTCTTCACTAAACCCCTCATTTTGAGCGAGTATTTTTGCCTGTAAAATGAGTTTACCTAATAGCTGCTCATCTTGGGAATGGGTATCATTTATCGTAGCAATATGGCGTTTTGGAATAAGTAACAAATGTGTGGGCGCCTGAGGATTGATATCCCGAAAAGCTAATATATCATCGTCTTCAAAAACTATATTGGCAGGAATTTCACCGCGCACTATTTTGCAGAATAAACAGGTCATCTTAAACCAGATAAATGGGTAATAAGATATTATACATTGCCGCTAACGGAATGCGACAGCTTGTCTTTGCCTTTTGCCGGGAATTTTCGCATAATAGCTACTTTTTTTGATACGGGTGATTAAATGAGTTTAATGGAAATCAAGAGTGGTCGGGATGTTCCTAATGAAATTAATGTTATTATTGAGATCCCCATGCATGGAGAGCCGGTAAAATACGAAGTAGACAAGGAGACAGGGGCTTTATTTGTCGATCGCTTTATGACTACAGCGATGTTTTATCCTTCCAACTATGGTTATATTCCTAACACTTTATCAGAGGATGGCGATCCAGTAGATGTCTTGGTTGTTACTCCAAGTCCTTTAATTAGTGGTGCTGTTATTCCATGCCGTGTAGTTGGCATGCTTAAGATGGTTGATGAAGCCGGTGTTGATGCCAAATTATTAGCCGTTCCTACTACCAAACTGAGTAAGATGTATCAATCGGTGGCCACCTATAAAGATTTGCCCGAGCATTTATTATTATCATTAGAGCACTTCTTCAAACATTATAAAGATTTGGAAGAGGGCAAATGGGTAAAAGTTGATGGTTGGGTGGGACCTGAAGAAGCCCGTGCTGAAATTATGGCAAGCGTTGAACGGTTTAATAAAGAGCATAAATAATTGTTAGATCAGGGTTGGTTGAGTTTTACCAGCCCTGCCCATATCCCGATAAATCTCTAAACTCGCTTTCTTTAATCTCTTGTGATAATTTAATTTTTCGCAACCACGTTAAGGCTATCCGGTGCAATTTCATTTTTCCACCCTTCTTATTATACTAGTTTTTTTAATCGTACTGTCGGGTTTTTTTTCTGGTTCTGAAATTGGCATGATGTCGATTAATCGTTACAAATTAAAATATCTGGTTAAAAAACAAAACAAGCAGGCCATTAGAGTCAATCAAATGCTTACAAGACCAGATCGGTTGCTCAGTGTGGTTTTAATAGGAAATACGTTAGCCAACATCGTGGCATCAACCATAGCCANNTTAGGTCAGCGCTTATATGGCGATTGGGGCGTTGCTGCGGCCACCATCATTTTGACGGTAATAATTCTAGTTTTTGCGGAAATGACCCCTAAAACTCTGGCTGCGATTTATCCGCAACAAGTTGCCTTTGCTTGCTCCTTACCTTTAAAAATTTTGCAAAGTATATTCGCGCCATTAGTGCATATAATAAGCTTTACCTCCAATGGTA
The DNA here is from genome assembly GCA_002352055.1 of Legionellaceae bacterium UBA2794. Taxonomy (GTDB): domain Bacteria; phylum Pseudomonadota; class Gammaproteobacteria; order Legionellales; family Legionellaceae; genus Legionella. The sequence goes on along the minus strand of DEHS01000111.1, from coordinate 16,185 downwards.
TTTTGCGCTTATTTGGCATATCTATAAACCGGATGCAAAAAGAGGCTTTGACAGGTGAAGAACTGAGATCAGTGGTACATGAGGCGGGTGGTTTATTGCCTGTAGAACATAAAAGCATGCTTATTAGCCTTTTGGACCTGGAGCAAGCCACCGTTGAAGACATAATGATTCCAAAATCAGATATTGTGGGTATTGATTTGGATCAGCCCTGGCTTCAATTATTAGAGCAATTGGAAACGGCACAACATACTCGCTTACCAATTTATCATGGTTCAATTGACGATTTGGTGGGAATGATTCACGCCCGTACTATCTTAAATCTTGCCTTAGAAGATAAGCTGGATATGGAGACTTTACTCAATACAGCAGATGCTCCCTATTTTATTCCCGAAGCCACTCCATTGAATATTCAAATTTTAAATTTCAGGAAAATGAAAAGACGAAGTTGTTTTGTGGTTGATGAATACGGTGATATTTTAGGTCTTGTGACTATGGAGGATATTCTGGAAGAAATAGTCGGAGAGTTTACCACCGATATTGCTGCGTTAAGCCGTGATATAACTCCTCAAGATGACGGTTCCGTTATAGTTGATGCAGGATCGACCTTGCGTCATTTAAATCGAATGATGAGTTGGAGCCTCCCCTCAATTGGTCCGCGAACTTTAAGTGGGTTAATAATTGAGTATTTAGGATACATTCCTCCAGCAGATTCCTGTTTAATGATTGAGAATTATCAGATTGAAATATTGAAAATCAGCGATAACACGATTAAAAGTGTCAAAATAATAAAAGTGGGTAAAAAACGAAATTAATTTTTAACTTTAGTTTGTCTTGAATTAAGAAATATCTGCTCTTTTGAATTTCAGCACTCCGGTTCTCTATTTAGCTCAAGTAGAGTGATTTTTGCACATAAAGTTCCTTTGGTTTATAATTTGTTCAATAAAGCAAATTTACAGGGAATGTAAACATGCATCAATTTAGTGATCCCAATCATATTACAATTTATCAGATTCCTGGACGTTATGTGACCGTTATTATTGGAAACTCAGGAATAGCCTACCCTTTCTATCAGTCTACTGGAATTAACAGCGATTGTTCCGGAACCTGGTTTCCCTGGATGGGTTATTTTAAACAACATCCTTTGAGTGCCGAAAATCCTGCCTTTTTAAATCAGATTTATATGGTCAAACCTGAGAAGATCGGGCTATCTGATGCATTGGTTGATTTAATTTATAAACACCTGGGCCAAAAGGCTGAGAATTTTATTTATCGGATGGGTAATGATGAGGCTTTAGCTATTTCATGCTGTTTAGGGCATGGAGAGTGGGAGAAGTACCCAGAATTACGTGAAGCCATTCTCACTGATAAAACAACAAAAAAATACCTTAAAACTTTTGAAATAGAAGACATGGATATGCAGGTAAGCATACCCAAAACACGCAAANNAGATTTTATTTAATGGACTTCATTGCAAAGTGCAAATTGATGCATCACAGGCAATCGTTGCTCAATTAATGGAAAAAATAACCTCAATTCAGGCAAGTAAGTACCTCTATTTATTTTCTATTCAACAAAAAGATGAGTTTCCCGCGACTAAAGAGTTACAGACAAAACGGCTTTTATTTTTTAGCCAGCAAACTCGAGTTTCTTTTATTAATCAGGAAGAAAAAACCAAGGAAATTAATAGAAATACATTAAAGCCTTAAGTTTAGAAGAAATACGGTTCATATATTTGTCTATAATTATAAAGTTAATACATCTTTTAGGGACATTGAGGATATGGAGATAGCAACAGGCTGCTCGAAGAAACCCAACGAACAGGAAGCTGTTCTCGAGGCCTGTAATCAATTAGTTCAAGCATTACCTTCCCCTTCTTTTGTATTTATGGTGGCAACCATTAATTATAATAATCAAGTGATTTTAAATGAATTAAATAGAATTCTCGATGCACCTAAAATTATGGGAGGAACTAGTTGTATCGGCCTTTTTACCGAAAAGGGTGGGTATTGCAGTGAGCGTCAGGTTGCTTTAGGTTTACTTGGTTTTAAAGATGACAATGGGTGCTTTGGAATTGCAGGCCTCTCATTAAGTGATAACCCATTTAACGATGGGGCAGAGGTTATAAGTAGGGCATTGAATGATTCCGGCAGGCCAGGTGAAATACCGTCCATCATTTTAATGACGAGTGCTCCGGGTCATGAAGAGGCTTTAATTGACGGGATAATGAGCGTGGTGGGAACAGATGTTCCCATTTTTGGGGGCTCTTCAGCAGATAATTCCATTTCAGGCAAATGGCAGCAATTTTGTGGTACACAAATATTTTATAATGGAATAACGATAGCCGTAATATACAGTTCTAAACCTATAGGTTATGCATTTCATAATGGTTACATGCCTACAGAACATAATGGAATTATTACCAAAGTAGAAGGCCGCATTGTGCGGACTATTGATGATAAGCCCGCAGCAGAAATCTACAATCAATGGTCTGGAGGACTTATTACCAAAAGTTTAGGAAGCGATAGCAACATTCTGGCAGCTTCAACACTCAACCCATTGGGACGAGCAGTTGGGACGATTGGCACTATCCCCTATTATAATTTATCTCATCCTAACCAGATTTTTGCTGATGGCTCGATGAGTTTTTTTACAACCTTTTGTGAAAATGATTCAGTCGTTTTTATGGAGGGAACAGTCAATAGTTTAAAAACCCGAGTCAAGCGAGTTATTCATTTAGCTAAGGAAAATTACAGCTCGCATCATCTTGATAAACCTAAAGGAGCTTTAATTATATATTGCGCAGGCTGTTTTTTAGCTCTTGAAGATCAGATTGAGGATGTTGTAAGCATGGTTTATGCAGAGTTACCTTCTGAACCATTTTTGGGAATGTTTACTTTTGGTGAGCAAGGATGTTTGTTTGGAGGAGAAAACCGGCATGGGAATCTAATGATTTCAGCAATTGTGTTTGGATGATTTATGGAAAAAAACCTGACCTCTACAGAAGAGTTATATGAAGCACTCATTGATTTAGAAAGTGAGCGGCTTATTTCTTCCAAAATAAATCAAGAGTCTGAGCATCTCTTAAAGGGTTTAAATATTTTAGTTGATGGTATTAATGAAACGCATATTTTAAAGAATGTAATTACCCTTTTAAAAGAAATTGTGGGTTGCGAAGATATTATTGTAATGTCTTTGGAACACCATATACTGACTACTCAAGCAGCGACTTCAACTGAATACTATAATATTCAACTGGAACCCGCAGATTTTTTAAATCGAATTTTAAATAACAATCTGTCTATTTCGTTTGATCTTCAATCCATTCCTGAATGGCAACCATTAATTCCTGGGTTAAAAAATAAAATTAAATCAGCTATTCATATTGGGTTAAAGGTAAAAAAACAGGACTCAGTTCTTATTTGTGTGGATTCGAAACCTCAGTTTTTCAATCGGGTTCATGCCGATTTAGTAAAAAGATACGCAACTTTAGTGACTCAAGCTCTGATAAATATAAATTCCCAGGAACAAATCAAAAGCCTTAATGATAATTTATTAACAGTTGCTCATCAGGCTGGTATGGCAGAGGTTGCTGTTTCGGTGATACATAATATTGGCAATGTTTTAAATAGTGTTGGAGTTTCGGTAGCACTGATGAAGGAGAAAATGAGTCATACTTTGTATGATAAAATTTCCTTACTAAGTGAGATGTTACAGAGACATAACTCTGATTTGATAAGCTATTTTAAAGACGATAAGCAGGGCAGATTAATTCCCGGGTACTTACCTGTATTATTTGATGAAATGAAAGAACACAAGGAAAGCCTGGATAAAGAAGTAACATACCTGCAACAGCAATATCACATCATAAAAGATATTTTAAGTGCAGAACAGGTCGTGAGTGATAAACATGATTTTTCCGAAAAAGTAGTCGTGAGTCATTTAATGGATTTATCGATTCAAACGGTCATCACCGAAGATTCGTTGTTACTAAAAAATATCAAATTGAATAAATATTATCATTACAAATCCTTCATTTACACTTATAAAACCCATCTGATGCAAATTTTGGTTAATTTATTAAAAAACGCAGTTGAGTCAGTAATGGAGCTGGATAAGAAACAAAAAAGATGTATTGATATTGTTATTGAATCTAAAGAAGAAAGTGAAAACATTGAGATTCGAGTTAAAGATAATGGGATGGGTATTCTTGAAGAAAATTTCCCAAAAATTTTCACTTTTGGTTTTACCACGAAACAAAAAGGTCATGGATTTGGTTTGCATAATGCAGCATTAACAGCAAAACAATTAGGTGGGTCCTTAACTGTTGAAAGTGATGGATTTTTAACGGGAGCACAGTTTATATTAACCTTGCCCATGATTAAAAAATACAATAGCAGAAATTCTGAGGGTAAATTATGAGTGAAGACAGGGCTCTTAAAATTATAGTTATTGACGATAATAAAGCCATCCATCAGGATTTTATTAAAATACTATCGTTTGCAGAGGATACAGGTTTCTCCGCCGTTGAAGAGGAATTATTCTCTGGATTAACTCCTAAAAAATCAAAAAAGATGCCTTATTTTCAGATAGATTCTGCGTTACAGGGGCAAGAAGGTATAAAATTAATCAAGCAGGCTTTTTTAAAGAATCATCCTTATTCGCTGGCATTTGTAGATATAAGGATGCCACCAGGACTGGATGGAATTGAAACCATAAAAAAAATCTGGAAAATTGATCCCGAAATTCAAATAGTCATCTGCACCGCTTACTCTGATTATACTTGGGAAGAAACGGTGAATGAACTGGGCCATAAAGATAATTTACTGATATTAAAAAAACCATTTGATAGTATCGCCGTGCGCCAATTAGCATACGCATTAACCAAGAAATGGCAGCTGCTGCAAGAGCAGCGACTTTATACAAATACCTTAGAGAAGCAAGTGGCTGATCGTACTAGCTCTATTAAAGAATTGCTTTCGGTTACTCGCGGCACACTCGAGTCATCAGCTGATGGAATAATAGTACTCAATCAGGACTATCAGCTAGTAGATTACAATGCCAAATTTATCGAAATGTGCCACATACCTCAAAGTCTAATGGATTCTCGCCAAGGCCAACTTCTAATAAATTACCTTGCTGAGCAAGTGGATGATTCCGAGGGCTTTTTAAAAATGGTTACTGATTTATCACAGAACCATAATCTGGTGAAAATCTCGCAGATTACATTTAACAATGACCGAATATACGAATGTTACACACAACCCTATTCTCTTAATAAAAAAGTAGCGGGTCGCGTTTGGAGTTTTCGCAATATTACTCAAAGAATTCTTTTGGAAAAGCAGTTGGAATATCAGGCCACGCATGATTCCCTAACGGGGCTTCCTAATCGAGCTTTGATGTTAGATAGAGTACAGCTAATGATGGAGAAAGCGAGGCGACAAAATACGCTATTTGCTATTATTTTCTTTGATTTAAATCGATTTAAATTAATTAACGACAGCATTGGTCACGATGCAGGGGATGGTCTACTCAAGATTGTTGCAGAAAGATTGAAGTTTATGCTTAGAAAGTCAGATACCCTGGCACGATTAGGCGGTGATGAGTTTATTGTTCTGGTGGACGGTTTGAATGAAGAGGCTGATGCCGGTAATGTTGCCGCTCATTTATTAGAAGCATTCGACAGTCATTTTGATGTGGCCGGTCAATCATTATCAGTTAGCGCAAGTGCCGGTATTAGCATTTACCCACGAGATGGAAAAAGCATTGGTGATTTATTACGCCATGCAGATGCAGCAATGTATGAAGCAAAGAAACTTGGCCGTAACCAATTTCAATTTTATACAACAGAGCTAGGAGGGCAAATAAAGCGACGTTTGCAGTTAGAAAATGAATTATATAATGCCATGACGAACCATGAGTTTGTTTTATATTATCAACCACAATTTGATATAGCCACTCAAAAAATTTCCTCAATCGAAGCATTAATCCGGTGGAATCATCCCCAAAAAGGTTTATTGTTACCTATACATTTTATATCCGCTGCTGAGGATATTGGGCTTGATGTGCCTATAGGTGAATGGGTTTTAAAAACAGCATGTAAACAAAATAAAAAATGGCAAGACGCCGGATACCCACCCATGCGAATTGCTGTCAATATAAGCTCTAACCAAATTAGGCAATTGGATTTTGTACAATTCATTAAAAAAACCCTGGATTCTACAGGATTAAATCCTGTTTATCTTGAACTGGAAATTACCGAAAACACGATTATTAGTAATATTAAAACGGCTCATCGAACCTTATTGGAGCTGAGCTCAATGGGTATCAATATCACATTGGATGATTTTGGCACCGGAAATTCGAGTATTAATTATCTAAAAGAAATTCCTCTCGACAGACTGAAAATTGATCAGTCATTTATAAGTAACATTAATTTAAACACCACCGATGAAGTAATTATTCAGTCCATTATTTCATTAGCCAGAAATTTAAATTTAAAAATCGTGGCGGAAGGAATTGAAACTAAAAAACAATTAAATTTTCTACAATCTAACCATTGTGAAGTAGGTCAGGGATTTTATTTTAGTGAGCCTGTGCCACAAGAAGCGATAGAACGGATCATGTCTGGGAATAATAAAAATAGTAGAAAGAATAACTGATTTGATTGTTAAAGCTGATGAATTTGCTATCATATGTCCCTTTATTTGGCATTAAGCATCATAATTGCTTCATCATCACTTAGTAAATGGTTTTACTAAGTGAGTCACCCATAAAATGTCCACAAGGAAAAATATGACCAGGATTATAATATTCACTGATTTCGACGGCACATTAACCAAAAAAACCGGATTGGCAACCGTAGAAACCCCTTTTTATAAATCTTTATTTGTTAAAAGGTTAACTAAACAAGGTGAATACAGAACGGGTCAGTTAAAAAAATCGGAAGAAATCCAGCGATTATTTAAGGAAAAATTTGATGCAGATGAGCAAACCGATACGGAAATGTTAATTGCACCTGAAGCAATAGCATTTTTTCGTGACATGTTGCAATTACCTGATGTAGCGATTTATATAGTCACCAAAAATAGAGCAGAATACATTAGGGAATTATTAATATATCAGGGTTTTAGTGAAAAGGACTTAACCCTCATAAACATTTACGATTCCTGTTATAAAGGAAGGGATGTAAGTACTATTTTAGCCTCGCAAATCTCTCGGGCGGATTTTCTATTTTTCATTGAGGACAGTGAGGAAGATTGCAAATTGATGGTTGAGGGTGCCAAATCAAAGCAGTATTCTGATGATCAAATGATACAGTATGTGAATAAACCTGGAAATTTCCAGTGGAACCAATATCAAGAAGCGATTGAAACCAAGTTAAAAGTTAAAAATGAGACTCTGCAAAATTATAGCAATCATAATTTTTTTAAAGACCAAATAAAATTTAAGGCGTTAACAACTCCAGATTCTGTTAATCAGGATACTGATTTAACGAAACCTGAAATTTAAATAAAGCAGCACCCACATATTTTACCCAGGGCAATTATTCAGGATAAAGGAAATGATTTCTTGATTAAAATTAGTACCCATTCTCAAGTCATGGTGATCATATTGATCAAATGAGAGCATGGACTTGGGTTTATTCGCTGCATTATAAATTTTGAGCCCCTCCTCGTAAGGCACTATATCATCCAGTTTTCCGTGGATTACGAGTATGGGGGCATTTATTCTTTTTATGCGTTCTAATGAGTTAAATTCATCCCAAGGTTTTACCGGTATCCACGGATAATGATAATGAGCAATTTGAGTCAAAGATGTAAATGGACTTTGTAAAATCAGAGCACAAACAGATGTTTCTTCGGCTATCTTAGTAGCTACTCCAGTGCCCAATGACTCACCATAAATAACCACCTGCTTTCCTGTCACACCCTTTTGAGCCAAAAAATTAAGAGCGGCTCTTGCGTCGATATATAAACCAGATTCCGTGGGTTTGCCAGCATTACCTCCATAACCGCGATATTCTAACAAAAGCACCCCCATTCCCATATTGATGAAGGTTCTGACTGTAGGCATGCGATGACCAATATGTCCTGCATTACCATGAAGATAGAGTAGGGTAGGCTTATTATTAAGGGCAGATTTATACCAGGCGTTTAACTTTATTTGATCTGAAGTAGAAATTGAAATTTCAGTCATATCCTGGGCTTGATATTCAGATAGCACAGGTTTTTGTTTATCAGGAAAATAAATGAGTTGACGTTGAAAAAGATAAAAAATAAGAAAGACACTGCCAAAAACGATTAATGATATTAAAAATATTTGTTTTAACATGTAACTTACTACCTCAAGGTATTTAATAAGTGTAGAACATTTACTTAATCTTTGTTTCAATAAGTTGACAAAAAAAAAATACAAGCTAATCTTTATTTTGTGCAGTGCAACATTATGGAGAATAAAATGCAAAATCAATACTTTCAAAATAAAAATTTAAATCCTTTACTTAATTCACTGGAAAAACCAGTTAAAGAATTAATGGAATTAAACGTTAAGATGTTTCAAGGATTATCATATCTTACTCCTGCTGAACTTCTCAAAGCAAAAAAGCCTGAAGAATTTATGGAAAAAAATGTTGAAATATTTATTCTAAACAGCCATAAACTTTTAGATTACTCCCATGATATGTTTGGTATTATGGAAAAACATTGGTTAAACATGTCCTCATCAATCAATCAAAACACTAAAGAGATGATGAATCAGGGACAAAAAGTAGCTCGTGAAAACATGAGTGATGCGCTCGAGACTGGCAAACGCGCTGCGACTACAGTAACTTCAGGATTAAAAAAAGCAGCACGAAAAAATGTGAAACAAGCCAAATCTGCAGCACGTAAATCAACAGAAGCCTTAAGTGCAAAAAAAGAAACAAGTGGAACAAAAAAGGTTAAAGCTAAATCACGCACTTCTGCTGCTGGATCTGTAAAACAACAAGCCAGAAAAGCTTCTTCTTCAGTGAAAGCAAAATCAAAAGCAAAATCAAATGCCCCTAAAACTGCTGCTAAGCCAGACAATTCAGTTCAGGCATCTAAAATAGCTGCAAGTTCTTCACAGGTAAAACCAGTTAATAAAGAAGTAGTATCACCAATAAACCGAGATCGTATATAATTCAATTTGAAACCATACGGTAGTAATTATCGTATGGTTTTTCTACTTAGTTTTTATTCAGTGTCACTTTCTTTTAACGTAACTACTCGTGCAGTAAACATATAGCCACCATTACGAATTGTTTTAATAAGGGCTGGTTTTTTTGCATCCACTTCAATCTTTTGCCTTAAACGACTGATCTGGACATCAATTCGGCGATCAAAGGGATTTAAATCACTATTTTTAGTAATCTGTAACAGAAACTCTCTATCCAGAACTTTTTGCGGTTGCTGCACAAAAGTATGTAACAGATCATACTCCCCTGCGCTTAGTTGTAACTCACGATTATTATCATCAAACACCTGGCGCGAAGCAGGATACATCCGCCAATCGGTAAACATTAAAACGTCCTTTCCATGGGCTATCTTTTGATGTGCTCGCGTGACTCGCCTACTTATTGCATTTATTCGAGCATGGACTTCCCTAGGGTATAAAGGTTTGGTCATGACATCATCAGCGCCTGCTTCAAGCATGTTAATGCAAAACTCTTCATCTTGCTGGTCATTAATAATAAGCAGAGGTACGGGGAAATTATTATAAAATTGACTTATAGCCTCTGGATCATTTTGCAATAGAGACCAATGTATTAAAATGGCAGTTGGCATCCCGCGATCCAGATAAATTGGATGCAATTGTGATTGCTCTACAATATCCAGATTAAATTTAGCAAAATAATCTTTCAAATCATTACTAATAGGTACAGGGTCGATAAATAGCAAATAGTGACTTTGCGGCATCAATTTGCTCCGGAAAGTTGGCAATATTGTTCTAATTTTGGCAATTTTATGAGTTACTTGCAATTCATTTCATGCATTTAATTTAATTATTAGCACTTAAGTGATGATGTGGCTTTTTTTGCAATAAAATTCAGCAAATTGACTGAATAAGTGTTATTGTTAAAATAGAGGAAGATGAATTCGAGCGCACAGGAATCTGCTTGATGGAGAAAGGATGACTCATACAAGGATACCTTATTTAGCGGGGTTGATGGTTACGGATAGTTCTCGAGCGAAAGCACAGCTAAAATATCAATTAAAGTTATTGGAAGTGCAGTTTAAAGCCCTTATTACATCATCAAGGGGGAAATCTGACACTACCCAATTGTCTTCAATTTGTGAGCTGCTTGCGCTAGGCTATCTGGATTATTTAAAATTAATCAATGAATCGGACATTTCAATAACGGAATTAGCACATAATCAAAGTCCAATGCAGGAGCCAGAGCAATATCACCTGATTTTAAATATCCAACAACAATTGGCGAAAAGTATTGCCCGGGAAGAAAAAGCCAGGTACGTCATGCAGCTTTCTACCCTTTATTACCATTTTAAAAGAATAGATACGGATTTCTCTCCCATACATGACACTAATTATCTCTCATTAATTAAAAAACTTAATTATTTTTTGCAACAAAATGTATTAAATAAGTGGTTGTTTGCTTTAGTTGATTTTTGGAATCATTACGAAGCTACTATTCCTAATCTAGCTAATTTGTTTAATCATATTAGTGTGTCTGTAAAGCAGACTGCCATGCATTTTTTTTCTAATGATCAACTAGTGAGTTTAATTAATGCTATTTTTTTCTATAAACTATATCCCGATAAATTATATTCTGAATTGATTCACCCAGAAAAATTGGTATCAATTCGGACACGGTTGGGTCTTGTTCATGACTTTATTGAGCTGATTCAACACCATTTATACCATTTTGCCCATCCAGATGATCTTAAGTCTGAAATTGATTATTTATTCCATGGAGAAGATTTACCCCAGGGAATAAATATCGCAGTGCAGGATGATTGCAGAGAGATTATTCAAAATGCAATTAAATTGGTGCATGTCAAATCTACTCCTGAAAATGAACACAAAGTTACTTTGGAACGGTTGCACGATCTGGGACGTGCTTATAAATTTTGGTTCAATCCTAATCGATTGATAGATGCCGTTATGGTACTGCAACAACGGCTGATTAAACCTTCATCTGTGCCAAATGAGCTAACCTTCCAACAGGAAATGATTGTGCTTTACCACCAGTTAACCACCAATGAATGTTTGGATCTCTATGGTTATTTTACTAACAATGATACAAGGTATCTCATTTACACTTTATATTCGATTATCAAAGGGCATCCTTTGGAGTGGCTTCCGTCTCTTAATGATGTAGAAAAGAGAACGATTGCATCTGTTTTTGATGCGCTTAAGGTAGTTATGGAATCATTAAGGCTAGAGTTAAAAAACAGACAAATCAATACCGAGCCGTATATTTACGATCTTGAAAAAAGCCATGTGCATCCAGGAAAGCGTAATCGTGATGCAGTATTTAGAATTTTGGTAATATATGGAGGTGACATCAAATTAACTCATAAAAATCTGGATGAATTGTTTCAGTTTCTTGAGAGCTGAGATTAATCACCCTGAATCTAACTTTTTTTAACTAAGTTAAAACTATATCAGTGGCGGAGATGGTGTTAGTTCATGCAGTTTGAGCTGCGGGACTATTGATATGCCAGTTGTAAATATAACTATCTATGCTGTTCACATGTTTTAATTGACTAAGCAGAGGTTCATGGGCGAACTGTGACAAATGCCGAAGAACATTGTCTTTTGTACCGCCAAAGTCTTCTTCATACCAATCATAAAGCTTGGATATAATTAATTTCCCTTCAATAACTTGTACACCGCGCAGAGAATTAATATACGTAGCCGCCGCATTGTTTAATTGTTGCTCAATAGATTTGCCCACATAAACCTTTTTACTTAAATTAGGTGAAGCTATGGTAGCGTTATTTAATGTATAATGAGTTCGCGGATCATTCCAAATGGGACGAATGATACGGTTATTAATATCATCTAAAGATAATGGAATCTTCTTAACGGTAACCAGATTAGCTCCCCAAGGTCCCATACTGAATAGTCCTGGAGATATATTGATTTCCTGAACGCTGCTCACAGGGTAATATTTTGCCACCGTTTGAACGGTAAGCGCATTGTATAAATTAATCCAGTACGCCAACTGTTCCTGGCGATTATAGTTATCGATGTCTATTGCAGCGAGTTGCTTCGTGTAGTTTCTTAATAATTCCAAATCCTTTTTTTGAACATGAGCATAATCAATGAGGTTTATATGTTCTTCATTGGTAATAAGATATTGATTTAAAAAATTTTGCCATATCTGATGCGAAATTGTTTCTTGAGATAGAGGATTATTTACCTCCCAGGATGGCCATAAACTTTTATGAAATGAGGCGTGAGCCCATCCACAAGTTAGGATCAGACTGGCAATCATCCAATATTTTACTCGTTGAAATAATTTAGACATTAATAGTTGCTCTATTTCGCAAGGCACTGCCAATAGTATTGCCATCGAGAAATTCTAATTCTCCACCTGAAGGAATTCCGTGTGCCAGTTGACTGATATTTATTGATTCACCGCGTAATAGCTGCTGAATAAAATGAACCGTTGTCTGCCCTTCAATACTAGGACTTAATGCAAGAATAACTTCTGAAATACCTTCCTCCATAATTAACTTTTTAAGTCTCGGCAAGCCTATGTCTTCTGGGCCAAGGCCATCCAGAGGAGATATTTTCCCCATCAAAACAAAATAAGTTCCTTGAAATGCATGACTTTGCTCTATAGCAGCAACGTCTGCTGGGCTTTCGACAACACAAAGTAATTTAGAATCTCGAGCAGGATTTTGGCACAAAGAACACAAAGTATGTTCGGTATAATTGTTGCATCTCATGCAATGATTAATGTGGTTCATTGCTTGCTCTAAACACGAGGCAAGGTGTAACCCTCGCTGTCTTTGAAATTGCAATAAATGAAATACCATTCTTTGTGCGGATTTAGGACCTACGCCTGGTAAGCACCGAAGTGCATCAACCAGACGGTTTAGAGTATCCATATTTGGATTATTCTCCTTTATCACCCATTAAGTCAGTTGGGATATTTAATCCGGCAGTCAACTGGCTGATTTTTTCTTTTGAAACTTTTTCAATTTTCCGAACTGCATCATTAAGGGCTGCGGCAATCAAATCTTCCATCATTTCAACGTCTTCATCCATTAATGTAGGTTTAATTTTAACTTCGGTTACATCATGGCGGCCATTCATTTTAATCGTAACCATACCACCACCAGCTTCACCCTGAACAACTAATTCACTCAATTGTTGTTGTGCTTCTTGCATTCGCTGTTGCATCTTTTGTGCTTCTTTCATTAAATTTCCAAGATTTTGATTGATATCCATGGTTGCCTCTTTATTTTAGTTAAGTTCGTTATTATAAGTCATCTTTTAATGGGACAATAGAATTTTTGACCAATTCCGCAGAAAATTCCTGTTGCAGTTGTTGAAAGAGAGGATCATTGTGCAATGCCGCCTCTGCAAGCTGCTGCTTTTGTTGCGTTACTTTCTGTTTCTGTTGGGCGGGTGATGCATTTACTGCTTCGTCAGTGTTCAGAATGATTTTTACTGGGCTTTGATAATATTCAGTGAGCGCTGCTTCGATACGACTGGTAGTAGTAGGTGTAAATAAGGACTGATGCCCTTTGGCAACACGTAGGGTAACATCACGCCCTTCTTTGTCAATAAATTCAGCATTATCTATTGCATTGCGAGCAAAGCCACTTAAATTAAGTTTAGTTATAATCTCAGCCCAATTTTTAGCTTCAATTGGAACAAAAGATTCAGCCTTCTCTTGTTTAGGTGGGGTGTCAGGTTGGGGCGGATTTGGTAAAGCAACAGGAGCAGCTTCAACGGGAATGGGAGGTATTGTTTTAATCGTTACTTCAGGCGATTCATTGTCTACTCTCGAGTCACTTATAGTGGCTTTTTTTTCTTCTGTGAATGCTAAAGGAGGAATATTGGTATTTGATGCAGGTCTAAAGGTTAACATCCGCAGCAAGGTCATATTAAAGCCAATAACCAATGTTGGTGCCAGATGGATTTCTTCACGCCCCTTTAATCCGATTTGGTAAAATAATTGGATGTCTTCCGCAGTAAACTGAGTAGCAAGTTGTTTAATCCTGGCCGCAGGTGAAATTAATGGATTATTATCACCGAGACTTTGATACACCGTAATCTGGTGGAAATAATTGAGCATCTCATCTAGCACATAATGAAAGTGCCCTCCCTCAACCGCTATTTGTTGGCTCAGAGTGAGCATCTCAGATGCATTTTGTCTGCTTAATGCATATAAAATTTGCTCAGCATAATCCTGTTGGGTATAACCCAGGATCATTTTGATATCATCGACTTTAAGAAAGTCATCAAAACTGGTTATCGCTTGATCCAGTAAACTTAAGGCATCACGCATACTACCTTGTGCCGCTTTGGCCAGGATATTTATCCCCTCTGGTTCATACTCAATTTTTTCGTCTGCAAGTATCAATTGTAATTGGTGGCTAATCACGTCTTCAGAGAGATGTTTGAGATTAAATTGCAAGCAGCGTGATAGAACTGTAACGGGTAATTTTTGCGGATCTGTAGTTGCAAGAATAAATTTTACATGTTCAGGAGGCTCTTCTAAAGTTTTTAGTAGGGCATTAAAACTATGTTGCGAAAGCATATGTACTTCGTCAATCAGATATATTTTGAAGCGGCCATTTGTAGGCGCATATTGCACATTATCAAGTAAGTCACGGGTATCTTCAACACGTGTTTTAGAGGCGCCGTCAATTTCGATCAGATCGATAAATCGCCCTTGCTCAATGGCGAGACAAGCGTCACATTCCAGACAGGGATTAGAATTGATACCTAAATCACAATTTAAAGCTTTAGCTAAAATACGCGCAACACTGGTTTTACCCACTCCTCGAGTTCCGGTGAAAAGGTAAGCATGATGCAGTCGTTGTTGATTCAGGGCATTAATCAAAGCTTTATTTATATGGTCCTGACCAACCAGTTGGGAAAATGTGCGTGGTCGCCATTTACGGGCAAGTGCCAGATAGCTCATACATAGATTCACAATTAGGGTGGCGGCTCTAAGAGCCGCACCTCGGCGCTCGAATCAATCGTTACCGCTGCTCCCTTCCGGGCCTGACGGGGTTCACAATCTATCGCCGCGAGGGGACCAATAGAGCCACCATAGTTGAATAGCGAAGAGTACCAAAAAAAAGATAAAATCACCAGCACTGACTTAAATTTTGTAATTAAAATTATTAAAGTATAATTAAGTTGTCGATTTGCTACCATTATATGTGATCGATATATGTGATCGATTTATGAAGGTTTTAATTGTGATGGTTTTATATCGAGTTACTAAGCCACCATAGCCAAAGGGACTGTTATAAAAAAATTTGAGGGAATGAAACTAGGGGGTGCGTCTTTAAAAAAAGCAATAATTCATAAAGTTAGATAATACAATTATTTAGAATCCCTTATTCTAATACGATAAATATATAAAAAATTACCTTTTTGACTAGATTTTGATCAAAAAGCGGACTATAATAAAAATTCTGAAAATAAATGCAAAAAGTATTTGACACGGGATACGAAATCCGTAGAATACGCAGCACGCCTTCGGGGCGAGTTCATTAAGAAATTGAGAAGACAAACTGTGTGGGCGCTTTGAAGAAATTTGAGTGCTTAGAAAGATGAAGTAAAGCAGTAAAGAGACGCTAGATAAAGCTAGCTCAGGAATTGAACTGAAGAGTTTG
>DEHS01000111.1:0-173 GCA_002352055.1 Legionellaceae bacterium UBA2794 | reverse complement strand
GAGGCAGCAGTGGGGAATATTGGACAATGGGGGCAACCCTGATCCAGCAATGCCGCGTGTGTGAAGAAGGCCTGAGGGTTGTAAAGCACTTTCAGTGGGGAGGAGGATATTTTGGTTAAGAGCTGGAATATTGGACGTTACCCACAGAAGAAGCACCGGCTAACTCCGTGCCA
>DEHS01000013.1 GCA_002352055.1 Legionellaceae bacterium UBA2794 | reverse complement strand
ACTGTTAATTTTTACAGCGCCCTGCTTTATCATCCGAATGGCTTCTGAGGTACTCGCTGTTAAATCAAGTTGTTTTAATAGCTGACTCAAAGAAACCGACTCATTGCTTTTATACAGTATCTCCTCCAAATCTTCTGGTATTATTCCTTTTTGAAAACGCTCTATAAATTCTTTATGGACTTGTTCAGCCTGAAAGTGATCATGAAAGCGAGTCACTATCTCTTTCGCAAAATCAATTTTGATATCGCGAGGATTTTGTCCTTCAGCTACTGTTTTCTTTAATTGCTGAATCTCAGCACCAGTTTTAAAACTTAGTAAATCAATATAGCGCCACATTAACTCATCTGACACCGACATTATTTTGCCAAACATATCAACTGCCGGTTCGTTAATGCCGATATAATTATCTAGTGACTTGGACATTTTCTTAACACCATCCAAACCCTCTATTAACGGAGTCATCATGACTACTTGTGGTTCGAACCCATAATGTTTTTGTAATTCACGACCCATTAACAAATTAAATCGTTGATCAGTACCTCCTAATTCCACATCTGCTTTCAATGCGACAGAATCATATCCCTGCAATAAAGGGTAAAGAAACTCGTGTATTGCTATAGGCTGATTCGTAGCATAACGTTTACTGAAATCATCTCGCTCAAGCATGCGTGCCACGGTATGAGTTGCAGCTAAACGAATTAAATCTGTTGCGTTAAATTGTCCCAGCCATTGTGAGTTAAATGCTATGGTGGTTTTTTCCGGATCCAAAATTTTAAAAACCTGTTCCTGATATGTTTTCGCATTTTCAAGAACGGTTTCTTCGCTTAACGGCATACGCGTAACGTTTTTTCCGGTTGGATCGCCTATCATAGCGGTAAAATCGCCAATTAAAAAAATGACTTCATGACCGTATAATTGGAATTGTCTTAGTTTATTGAGTAATACAGTATGTCCCAAATGAATGTCTGGTGCTGTAGGATCAAAGCCTGCTTTGATTTTTAAAGTAGTTCCCTTCTTCAATTTCTTTTCTAATTCATGCTGAGGTAGAATCTCTTCACAACCACGCATTAATTCGGTACACACTGAATCTTCAACTATCATGTTATTAAAACCTTTATAAATGATTGACCAATCTTCTCACACCGAGTATCTTAGCCCGGTTAGCAAATTCCTGCCATACCAAACGGAAGGTAAAGTTAATTTGTTTCACGAAGTATAATTTATTTGTGACTATTCAATATTAGGTATATTTTAACAGACCTAAATTAGCGGTCACTAGAACTCAATGACTGTGGTATAGTATTGTATTTAAAATAGCAGCATTCTTCCGGATGGCAGCAGTATAGGCAAAAAATGGCTCAAAGACCAAATATCCCAAAACGACAATCTGGTAAACCATCAAAGCTCTTAACTGCTTGTGCGTTGGTTATTGCTTTTTCTCTTCCCTATCTATTAGTCAAGAATTTTTCCCATCATTCGTCTAATGACTACACGCATCAATCTCTTTCTCTTCCCAAATTAGCTGAGGGGCCTTCAATCACACAACCTAATACTGATGAGTCTGAAGAAGAATTAGAAGAAGAAGCAAAAGTTGTTAAAGATAATGAATGGCAAATAATCAAGCCGCGACCCGGAGATTCTATGGCGGCTATTTTCCACCGATTGGGGCTGACTGCTAAAAATTTACATGAAGTGCTCGATAAGAATCCGCATGCAAAAGCATTAACCTCAATCAAACCAAGCCAGGAATTACAATTTCTAATCAGCAAAAATAAATTGGAAAAGCTAATCATTCCTGTAAGTAACACTCAGTCTCTTACCGTATATAAAGCAGGACAAGCTTATAAAACCCAAATTGATTCTAAAAAAATGATAAGCCATGATCTGTATCTCACTGCAACGGTAAACGGCTCTTTATACAATACCGCGCAAAGACTAAATATTCCTGCCAAACTTATTCGTCAAATGACTGAAATTCTTGGTAAGGAAATTGATTTTTCTCGTGCAATACGTGCTGGAGATCAATTCTCAATTGTTTATGAAGCTTACTATATAGAAGATAAAATGGTCAGTACTGGGGATATTCTCGCAGTAACTTACAAGAACAGAGGCAAAAGCTATCAGGCGATCAGACATACCAATTCACAGGGTGAGCACGATTATTTTTCTCCCAATGGAACCAGCCTTAAAAAAGCCTTTTCCCGTTACCCTATCAAATTCAGTCACATTAGCTCAACTTTTGTTTTGTCACGATATCACCCTATTCTCCATTATAAAAGAGCTCATAAAGGTATTGACCTTGCGGCACCGATAGGCACCCCCATTCAGGCAACAGGGGATGGAGTTATTACCATAATCGATAGACACAACGGCTATGGAAATATGATAAAAATTAAGCATGATAAAACGTTTAGTACGGTTTATGGTCACATGCTGAAATTTCAGAAAGGTCTTTCTAAAGGAAGCAAAGTGAAACGTGGGCAAGTCATTGGTTATGTGGGTCAAACTGGTTTAGCTACCGGCCCTCATTGTCATTATGAATTACATGTAAATAACCAGCCAAGAAATCCTACAACGACAGGATTACCTACGGCAGCCCCTGTACATCCCAAAGAAATGTTGGCATTTAAGGCGAAAACCTCAACCTTACTCGCCCGGTTAAAACTATTTGAAGAAGCGCAACTTGCGAGTAAAGGCAGGAAAAACATTGATGTTGGGTAAAGCACCAAAATCAAGAGAACAAATAACGACAAATTAAAACGGATGCAATAATTCCTGCCAAATCAGCAAACAATCCTGCAGGTATCGCATGACGCGTTCGTCTAATGCCCACTGACCCAAAATATACTGCAATGACGTAAAATGTTGTTTCTGTACTACCCATCATCGTTGCAGCCATCTTGGCAATCATGGNNAATCCCCTCCATATTGATGGATCAATTCAGCCATGACACCTGTTGATGCACTACCAGAAAAGGGTCTTATCAAAGCCAACGGCAATACTTCCGGAGGCATGCCAATTTTTGCCATTAAGGGTGCTAAGACGTGATCCATCAAACCAAAAAATCCTGAGGCTCTGAGCATCCCAATCGCAACTAACATTGCAATAAGGTATGGAATAATACTGACGCTGGTGTCAAAACCTTGCTTCGCTCCAATAATGAATGCATCGAATACATTGATTTTCTTCAGGGCAG
The DNA here is from genome assembly GCA_002352055.1 of Legionellaceae bacterium UBA2794. GTDB lineage: Bacteria > Pseudomonadota > Gammaproteobacteria > Legionellales > Legionellaceae > Legionella. The sequence goes on along the minus strand of DEHS01000013.1, from coordinate 31,886 downwards.
CATACAACGGAATCCCTACTATAAATGCGAGAAACATCCAATTTGATAATTGATGAGCAAATCCATTCATAAATTATTTGACCTTCCAATTTGAAAAACAGGCAATTTCGCTAATTGGGTCACCGCAATTAGGGCCACCAGAGTTGAAATAGACGTTGCTACCAGTGAACTGAAAATGACACTACTAGGGCTTGTACTCCCATTTGCAGCTAAAAAAGCTATAGCCGTGGCAGGAATTAATTGAACGCTTGATGTATTTATCGCTAAAAAAGTACACATTGAGTTGGTTGCGACTTTAGCGTGATTATTGAGGCTTTGTAATTCTTTCATGGCCTGTAAGCCAAAGGGAGTAGCGGCGTTAGCAAGTCCCAACATATTAGCAGCAATATTCATAACCATTGCCCCCATAGCAGGATGCTCCACTGGCACATCAGGAAATAAACGTTTTAAAATCGGTTTTAACAAAAGGGCCAATTTGGCAACTAATCCTGATTCTGTGGCAATGGACATGATACCAAGCCACAAGGTCATAATTCCGGTTAAACCAATAGCCACCTCAAATCCTAACTTTGCTGAATCAGTTACGGCCTGAACAACTGCATCAATTTTTCCTTCAATAAGGCCAACAATTACAGCCACAAAAATCATACCTAACCAAATTATATTTAGCATAGTTGCCTCTTACTTGATAAAAAGAGTAGCATATAGCCTAAATTTGCTAAAAATAAGAAAAGCACAATGAGTTCTCCACTGCATTTTATAAAATATTTAATTTTTATAATGTGCCTTTTGCCTTGCTTCCCTATACACTCGTTCAATTCAGACGATATTGAAAAACAAGCCAATTTAGCTATTAAAGAACTATATCATACACTTAACACCATGCAGAACGCATCAATGGTTGAAAGAATAAATTGGATCAGCAATCGTTTTAAAGGATCCATATATCTCCTCGGATCCCTTGGTGAAGGACCGCAAGCAAGATACGATCAATTCCCCACCTATAGAGTAGACGCATTTGATTGCGATACTTATGTCAACACAGTATTAGCTCTGGCATTAGGCACTACTTTGGAAACATTTCAGCAATGTTTGAAATTTTCCCGATATAAGGATGGCAAACAGTCCTACTTAAATCGAAATCATTTCACCTCTTTAGACTGGAATGCTAATAATCAGTTACGTGGTGTTTTACAGGATATAACTACACACATTGTTAACGAGGATAACCAACCCGTTGCTCAATTGAGCAAGACTTTGATTAATAAAGCGAGCTGGTTTGCTCGAAGGAATACAGAAACCATAAGATTGGCTCGAGAAGATAGTCTAACCCAACAAAAAAGATTAGCTGAGTTGGTAGTCAAAGGAAGTACTTTAGAGGTAAACACCGCAGTGATTCCCTACATCCCATTAGAGGCACTCTTTTTAAAAAATAACCAACCAAATCTGTTCTTGTTTTCGCAAATACCCAATGGATCAATTATTGAAATTGTCAGGCCCAATTGGGATTTACGACAACAGATTGGCACTTCTCTGGATGTATCACACTTGGGGTTCGCAATCTGGGATAAAGAGCAATTGTATTTTAGAGAAGCCTCATCCCAACATGGAAAAGTAGTCGATGTGCTCTTAATTGATTATTTGAAAGAGGCACGTAATAGCCCTACAATCAAAGGCATAAACGTTCAAATCATTATACCGAAAAAACCAGTTACTGGAGAGTGTCGTTATTTTAAAAATACTAACTCTACTCCCGTTTTAATTAATGAATAACTTAATCAACTTACTGACGAATTAATCTTATATGTTCAAGCTGAAAATTTATATTGGGTGTAGCGCGGTAAGGATTTATATCTAAACCCCCGCGACGGGTATAGCGACCATATACACTGAGCGCAACAGGTTTGCAGATCCGCATGATGTCTGCAAAAATTCGCTCAATACATTGCTCATGAAATTCATTATGATTACGAAAAGAGACAATATATTGCAACAAGGCCGATCGACTTATCTTAAATCCGCGATAATGTATTTGGACGCTTCCCCAATCAGGCTGATAAGTTACCAGACAATTAGACTTCAACAGATCAGAATATAACGTTTCTTCAACCACTTCATCAGTTACAGTTAACAGCTGAGGATTTACCTCATAAATAGAACAATCGACATCTATATCATCGATACACTCTCCTGCAAACGAAGCGTTTAATTGGAGTAAGGGTTCCAGATGTAATGGCTTAAGGCTTACAGATACCTCATTTTCTATCGCCTGCGACAGATCCCTCGCAATAATTTGCTCCACTTCATCGAAAGAGCTAAATGACGTGTTATTTAAGCTATTAAAATAAAGTTTTAATGATTTCGATTCAATAATACATGGGGATTGACAATCGTATACAATTTGCGCCGTAGCGACAATTGGTTTTCCGCGCGGATTGAGCCAGGAAACTTCATAGTGATTCCATAAATCAAATCCCAAAAATCCAGGATTATCAGCATTGATTCCTATCTCAGCTCGTTTAGCCAGTCGAGAGATCGGAAATAACAACTCAGGATTGTATTGCGATTCATAGGCTGATTTTTTACCCAGCTCTAATTTATTATCTGATTCAAAACTCATATTATCTAAACAGGAATCTTTAAAGTATCTTCATTATATCATGATCTGCTCAAAATTGACTCTTCGCTTGGTGATACAATTGGTAACTTAAGAGAACTGAAGTGAGCCAATTGGATTAATTGACGGCAAGCAGATTTGTTCTAATGCTTTATAGTCATCATCGGTTAACGGATTTATAAACTCTAGCCTCTTCAATGCATCATTTATCTCTTGATTACTATATCTTTCAATTAGTTTCCTGAAGGCGTGAACTATTCTATCCGAATTTCCCCTTTCAGCTTTATCATATGCTTGAAAAAAATCACGCCAATGTGCATTAAATTGCTTTATAGCATCTTTCAAATCAGGGGATAAATTATTAGTTGGATGAGTAATCACTAATTTAATTAATCTAAAAAATAGAATGGGCTCTGTTTCAAAAACCGTTAAGTTATCATTTAGTATCTCAATTCGGTCTAGAGTATTTTCTACGTTATTAAAACTAAATATTTTAAATTTATCACTGTTGTCCAGTTCACAATATAAAGCGTTTAAATTAAAATCACGTTTATTAAAATCCTTCTGCAACACATCAGTTAAACGAGTCGACCTGACCGTAATATCCACAAAAATTTGATTCCCCAAATCACAATAAACAAATGGATTTTTAACACTCCTTACCTCAGAGGAAATATTCTTTGTAGATAAAAAATGATGTACCGCATAATAATTACCCTCCGGATTAAGCATTAAAATATCATAATCATTGGGAGTTATTCCATGAAAAATATTTTCCGGGGCTGCCCCCGTTAAATAAAATCGTGACTCAGGAAATTTTTCTTTTATATCATGAATTAATTGCAGAATTACAGAAGGAATTGTGTCGCGATTCAGGAATAAATCCCTTGGGGTTTTTGGGGTAATGGCATTAAAAAATGGTGCAGAATTGTTTGTAGTATAATTTTGAGATGTTTCGCTGGATTCATGAATCGAATGACGCGTTCGGTTACTCAATCCAGAAACTTTATTTCTTTTAGGAACTGCTGTAGTTGTCAAATTCTCCTCAAACAAAAAATTAAAACCTTTTTTTTGTTTTTTGGTTAAATATTCTTTAATTAATTCATAGAAATTAAGGCAATGATTTCGCGCGACTGAATCACTACTACTTTGAAATTTATGCTCAAGCCTTTTAGCCAAATCATAAAATTGTTCTTGAAATTTACTCTGTTTTTCCAAAAATTTAAATGATTTAACAAGTTCCATTTCAATCGGGTTAAACTCAGGATGTTGGTTCTTTTCACTACACCATTCAGAAACCCTAGCCATGAAGCAATAGAGTACACTTCTGGAGCGCACTAAATGCTGGGACTCTGCTGAACAAACACTGGTAATGTCATCATGAAGAAAATACGCTTCTTTGTATAATCCAAAAATAAAGATTTTTTCAACTAAATTAATTATGGGATTATAAATAGAACCATAATAATTAAAGGGTTTTGGATTATAGAGCAAAAAAAGATTAGCTAACTCAATCAAGTGCTCTTTATCTAGAGAAGAGCTGTAATTTAAACTATAGGGAAGAAACCAATGCAAAAATGAGTTAGTTTGTTTTCTAAGATCAGAATTATTCTGTAATTTCATCCCATAACATTGATGCAAACATTTTTTAATTTCATCCTGTATTAAACGTTGAACCCACTCATTATCATTAACCAGTATTTGCGTGCTAATACCCAGTTTTATTCTTTCTGATAACGTGGATACTTCAGTTAGATTTCCTGTTTTCTGCAACGGATTTATTATTCCAATAATCTGAGCTGAATTACCCCGTAATAGTATGTCGTAGGTAAATACGATAGAAAGAGGAGAGCGTGGCAAGCTTAACTGCTCTTTATCAGGTTGCAATTTTAATAAATGGGTTAAAATCTCCTCACTTCCTCCAGGAGGACCAAGGATAAATGAGACCTTATAAGCCCAATCAATCAACAAGTGGAGCGCGGAAGAAGAATTATATTTTTTAATAAGTTGGATGCCAGTTTGCCAATCATCCTGATTTCTATTTAAAAGCATCGTAAACAACACACAGTTTAATGCTTCAGAATCAAGACATAAAAATCGCTGGATCTCTTCCGGTAATCTGCCAAGAGTAGACAGAAATTCGGATATGAGGTTTGCCGTTTCTTTTTTTCCTGCATTCTCTATAAGAAAATAACGCCCTATTCGCCATAGCCAGGTACAAATACGTCCCTCATCATTATCTGAAGCCTTAATGGCTCGCTCATCATAAAATCCACGATTGGGAGGGTGTAAATAAAATTGGGAGGGATCATTAAAATAGGTGTTGTTGACTCGTTTTATGAACAGAGATATTCCGATGTTTAAAAAAGGACTGGATAAGGATTCACCAAACATGATTGTTCTTGCCACAACGTTAAATGACCAGATTATACACAACTGTTAAAATTAATGACATCGTCTTAGATCAAACTTGATATTGGAAAGCGGTGAAAAATAGCAATTGGTAACAACCTTAACATCAAAACAATTTAGATAAGGGATAATACTTCAGATGCTTCTTCTTTTTTTGTAATGTCTTATAACAGGAGCAGCAAAATTTAACTCGATATCGGATGGTTGCGCGATTTCTAAAGTACTATTAATGTTAGTTGCCCTTAATTGGAATTTTTTATTGTGCTGATTTTGTTTCAAATATCGAACCATCAATTGACCATTAGGTAACTCAACCAGACAAATCTGATTCAATGCCAAGGACATATCCTGTCCAAAAAATTTAATTCCCGCAACATAATCTCCTTCAATAAAATCAGGCAAAAGAGCATCATCTGTTATTTTAGCGTAAACAGTATCTTTGTATAAACTTTGAAAAACCAGAATTTCTTTTAAAATCAGCTCTGTCTCATCAAGTACTTTATTAGCATTGATTTGAGGGAGAATATAGGGTTCCTGGCCAGTGCCATATAAAAGCCACTCAACAGAACAAAAAACATTTTCTTTGGCGACACGCAGAACAACTCGCTCAGCACCATCCAGTGGCAAACCACCAAAACGAGCTAATTCCCAACCCTTATAGGTATTTAATTTTAGAAAATCAGTGTTGCATAAGTCTTTACGACTTAAATTGGCAAGATTTCGAATTTTACGTAATCTTACTGCGCGATACTCCGCACTGGCCTCTTCGTTATCAACAATCACTTTCTTTATGTATTTTTTAGGAGTCATTAGGCTGTGTATTGAATTTAGTTTTATAAAACAACTTAATAATCAGTACAGTTTACATTAAAACGAATTAATTACTACGTTTCGAAGAAAAAAATTGACAGGATTAAAAAAAGTAGTATGATCCAGAAAAACAAAAATTCAATTCGAATCGAAGTAAAAATATCAAACAGGATTTTAAATGAAGGAATCAACCTTCTTGGAAATTATGTGCATCATCCCTTATTTCACTTTTATCTTTGAATCTATGATTCAAACAAAATTCATATATCCCTTTACGGTATTTGCCATTGCATCAATTATATTCATGAATAAGCCTATGCAAAATAATCGTATTTCAAAGGTTCAGACTTTTTTAAATAATAATCAGGACAAATGATAATGTATGTACTTCAAGTTCATTTCCATGAGGAACAATCCAACTTAAACGTTCATATTGCAGAACATACCCGATGGGTTAATGAAGCAATGCAAGAAAAATTATTCATTCTCGCAGGTCAAAAGACCAGAGTACGTGGAAGCATTATGTTGGCTGTCGATATGCCTAAAGCTCAATTAGATGCCTTAATTAATAATGACCCTTTTGTTAAAAACAAACTTGCTTCTTATACAATAAGTCATTTTGATCCGTTCTTTTATCAAGATGAACTGTCCAACTTTATATCTGGATAGATCATGGACGCAGATAACGAATTAAAACTAAAACTGGCTTTGTTTGATATTGATGAAATAATTTTAACCTGCGACAGTACCCTATCCTTTCTCCGATTCTTTTTAAATGAATACTATGGGACCATTGCCGGCACTAAAAAATTGGACTATTTGTTACATCATATAACTAATAATCCCGAGGATTATTCTACGAAAGAGCTTATCAATCAATATTATTACATGAGTTTTAAAGGCATTAATGCAACGATTTTAAAAAATATTGGGAAAAAATGGTTTGAAAAAAACGTGTTAGAAAATAGTGGGGCATTTAATGAAAAAGTGCTGGAAAGATTAAAAAATCATCAACGAGAGCAATATAAAATTGTTTTAGTGTCTGGGGGATTTTTTGCTCCTCTAGATCCGCTGATCGCTTATTTATCTATTGAACACTATTTTTATGTCACCCCGCACATTAGAGATGGACTATTAACTGGGGAATTAAAAGGAATTCAGACCGTAGGTCTAGGTAAGTTTATCGCGATCATGAAACACTTCCACAACAAAAATGTGGATTGGCAACAGTCTTATGCTTATGGATCTCATTTTTCTGATGTTCCTGTTTTAAACCGAGTCGGCCATTCCGTCATCGTTGGCGCGGATCAACATTTGCTTCAGATTGCCAACGATAAGAAATGGGAAATTATTTAAACTGTTAGAATCAGAATATTATTTTTCGATTTCCTAGCTTTTTATCTATTAAACTATTTTATATTGGAGCAGTTGCTTCAAGTAAATTCTAAACTGGATAAATCAGCTCTTTTCCGTATATGATGAATTAAGGACACAATTCTCAGGAAGAGAACTTATGATCTGTTATGCTATCGGAGCCTATTTTGATACCAGCACCAATAATAAAAAGAGTATTACCTGGCATACATCCAGAGCGCTAAATCTCAAGCAGACCTTTTTCCAGAACTATCTCAGCTCATGGACCCAGGAGATTTTTGATTTTTGCATCAATATGGATGTCGGGTTCTGCGATTGCATCCAAAAGAACCATTATTTTTTTTATGCCGCAAAACTGGCTGACAGTTTTTTTGTAATCGCTTGTGATACGCAGCTTACTTCCTTGCAAATTAAATGGCTTCACTATCATATAATTATTAAAAAAATACCTTTTGCAGAAATTGCGACCAATTTAGAAAAATACTGTGACAATTATCAATTGCACGAGATAGAAAAGGAATTGAGTGAAACTAAAAAAATAATGCAAGATAATATTGAGCAAACCCTCGCTCGTGGGAAAAAAATTGAGGACATAATGCAGCAAACGAAAAATTTTCCTGCCATTACTTTTCGCTTCAAAAAAAGCACCGAAGAATTTAATAAATGCAAACCCTCATGTAACTTACTTTAACTCATTCATTTTTTTACAGATCCTTTTGATTTGTTTAAAAATAATTTCCATTTATCCACTCACTAGCCAGGTTCTATGGTATAATTGTTTCAAAAATAGTCACATTGAATTGAGTAATACGCACAATTCTTTGTCAGAAATGAGATGTATAAAGGAAATATTATGAGTTTTAAGTCTTTGGGATTGATAGAGCCACTACTTCGCGCTGTAGAAGAATTAGGCTACACTGAACCCTCCCCCATTCAAATCCAGGCGATACCAGCAGTTCTAAAGGGTAAAGATGTGCTGGCTTCAGCCCAAACAGGTACCGGGAAAACGGCCAGTTTCGTGCTGCCTATCTTGCATAAGCTTCATGATATGCCCCGAGCCAAGAGTAATCATACCAAAGTTTTAATCGTAACCCCCACACGGGAGCTTGCAGCTCAGGTACAGGAAAGTATCGTTCAATACGGTAAGCATTTATCCCTGCGCTCAGCAGTTGTATTTGGTGGTGTGAAAATTAGTCCACAAATGATGAAATTGCGTGGAGGGGTGGAAATATTGGTAGCAACTCCAGGACGTTTACTGGATTTACACCAACAGCGCGCCATTCAACTGGATGAAGTGAATACGCTTATTCTGGATGAAGCGGATCGAATGTTGGACATGGGCTTCATTCATGACATTAAACGTATCATCAAATTATTACCCAGAAACCGACAAAATTTAATGTTCTCTGCAACATTCTCTGAAGAAATTCGTGCTTTGGTAAAAGGGATATTAAATCAACCGGTTGAAATTGACGTCGCCCCGCGAAATGCAACGGTAGTTGCCATTAAACAGATGGTGCATCCGGTAGACAAGAGCCGTAAGCCCGCTTTATTAAGTCATTTGATTCATAAAAATAAATGGGGACAAACTTTAGTCTTCTCCCGAACCAAACATGGCGCCAATAAATTAGTAAAGCAATTAGCTGAAGAACATATTTATGCTGCTGCAATCCATGGTAATAAATCTCAGTCCCAGCGCACTAAAGCTTTGGCTGAATTTAAATCTGGGGAGTTGCATATACTCGTAGCAACGGATATTGCTGCACGCGGTATTGATATAGATCAATTGCCCTGTGTCGTTAATTTTGATCTTCCCCAGGTACCCGAGGATTACGTTCATCGAATAGGCCGAACTGGTCGAGCCGGGGCATCTGGGCTGGCTGTATCATTGGTTTCTGCTGATGAGGCTGGGCAATTAATGGCAATAGAAAAGCTAATTAAAAGGAAATTAGAGCGCGTGGAAATAGAGGATTTTGAACCCAATCATAATCTGCCTAATACCACTGCCTCCATACCACCTAAAAGAAATGTTCCTTTCAAAAGAAAATCTGCTTCCCCGGCAAATAAAACGGATCGAAAACCTTTTGCCAGGCGTGCTGCTAAAACCAAATAATTACCTGTTTAATTTATCATCCCGTGGTTTACTGCGGGATTAAATTAATACCATTTAAAAGGATTTAAATGAAATTCCTGTTGTTCCAAACCAGCATCATTCAAAAAGCTGGGTTCACACTTACTGAGATATTAACCGTTCTAATAATTAGTGCCCTTATAGGCAGTATTGCTTACCCCTCTTATCTAAGTTCCATTCGTAAAGCCCGTCGCACCGATGCATTAATTACCCTGGCCCATGATCAACTTGTCCTGGAAGAATGTTTTAATAGCAATTACTCCTATATCGCTGATTGCGCTTCTTTACCCGCATTCCCGCATTTATCTATAGAACAATTTTATTCAATTTCATTATTAAATCGTGACACCAAAACCTATACTCTCATTGCAACAGCTCTTGAAAGTCAGAGTGCTGACACGCAGTGTGCCTCTTTTAAGATTACGAATAATGGAGTGAAAACTGCCTTAAATTCAGGCGGAAATGTAACGAATGAATGTTGGGGTTAGAGAGTATGATTGAACTTCATAATGTTAATCAGGCTGGATTTTAACGGAATTACTTTACATTATACCGCTACCTGATTACATTGCATCAATTGGAGTGTCCAACTTGCAAAGAAAAAATGGAACTTTTTTGTTTTCTCATCGGTATAATTTATGTCTATACCCATAATCATTACCTACTTCTAATCGTAGTATTATTTTTATTTATTACTCCGCGATTTGCTATTCTGAACCTGTTTTTTTTAGGCATGTTCCTGGCATGGGGGCATCAATACCTAGAGTCACCTTCAGGGTTTCCAAAAGCGCAAGTTATTCCTCATGCATTAATACGTGGCGTAATTGATTCGATTCCATTGCAAGGGGATCATAAAACCCAGTTTGTTTTTCGAATGAGTGAAATTAATGGCCATCCAGCCCAAGGATTAGTGCAGCTGTCTTGGTATAATCAAATACCTGCCTTGCACGCAAATCAACACTGGCAGTTATCTGCTAAATTAAAAAGACCAAAAAACTTCAATAATCCGGGAAGTTACGATTACGTGACTACCTTAGCAACTCGTCACATCCTCTGGACAGGTTATATTAATGGGAAAGATAATCAATTATTGCCTAGTGCAAATCCTGCGCCCTTTTCCTGGTTGCCTTTACGCGAGCATTTAAGTACCTCACTTGTTCATCTGGCACCAGACAAAAAAACCGCTGGAGTAATTGCAGCATTAACACTCAATTTGACCTCACATATAGGACAAGAGGAGTGGAATCTTTTCAGACGCACAGGAACGACTCATTTATTTGGCATTTCTGGTGAGCATATCGCATTACTTTCTGGTTTGGTTTTTTGGATTATTCGTAATTTGTGGACAAGGAGCAGCTATTTATGTTTGCGAATACCGGCGATATCAGTCGCCAGTATTTGCGGACTCACTGTCGCAGTGCTTTATGCCTTTTTAGCGGGCTTCGCACCCCCTGTACAAAGAGCATTAATAGGCTGCCTGTTTTATACCATTCAATGTTTAGGTAAACAGCGTCTCACTTCCTGGCAGATTTGGCGCTACGCCATCTTTGGTGTTTTATTTATAGAGCCTCATGCCGTATTTATGCAAGGATTTTATTTTTCATTTTTAGCAGTGGCATGCATTCTTCTCACGCAGCAACGCTGGCGTTTAAAGGGGTATAATAGTGCTCTGGCAGTGCAATTAAGTTGCCTGATTGGACTAATGCCACTTACTTTATATTGGTTTTCATATGGTTCAATTAATGGATTTTTCGCAAATCTCTTTGCAATTCCTCTAGTTGGATTTTTTATAATTCCATTAGCACTACTGACCATGCTCCTGAATTCTTATCCGTGGGCCTGGTTAATCATGAAACCTTTAGGTTGGTTAATTACCATACTATTTAGCGGACTGACCTGGGTAGAACACCTTGCCCTGATTAATATAACTTGGCCATTACCCTCTCTGGTTATGGTTTTGGCTCTATTGGGGGCATTGCTTATCAAACTAGTGCTCCCTGTTAAACCCTTCAATAATATAGCGGGATTATGGCTATTGATACCCTTGTTTTCCTCAACTCGTCCAGAGGTACAATCTGGCGAATTATTAGTACAGATTCTTGATGTCGGACAAGGCCTTGCCGTGGTATTAAAGACTAAGAATCATATCGCTCTTTATGATACCGGAGATCAATTTTTTCAAGGAAGTGATTTGGGTAAAATGGTCATTTTGCCTTTCTTTAAATCGGTTCAAATAAAAAAAGTAGATAAAATAATAATCAGTCATCCTGATAAAGATCACCGTGGAGGCTTACAGTCGATAGAAGAAGAAATTCCCGTGAGTCAATTATTAGTCAATAATTTAAAATATTTTGATCACGAAGTAAATTGTCATGATTTTCAACCATGGACCTGGGATGATGTGCATTTTCGCTTTTTACCCATAAATAAAAATTTCGATGACAAGAACAATAACTCGTGCATTTTACAAGTGCGTAATGCCACCAGTAGCATTTTATTAGCCGGAGACATAGAACAGGTTGCAGAAGATTATCTGGTAACAGAATATGGCGAACAACTTAAATCGGATATTTTAATAGTGCCCCACCATGGCAGTAAAACCTCGTCCTCGTATCGATTTTTGCTTGAAGTTCAACCACGGTATGCTATTGCATCACTCGGGTTTGATAATCGTTTCCATTTCCCCCACGCCCAACCTCTGGAAAACATGCACCGGTTAGACATTCCTTTTTATCGAACTGATGAATGTGGAATGACTCAACTATTACTCCCGACACAGGGCCAAATACAGGCACCGCAATGTTATAGCGGGCGTTAACTTAACTTAATCCTGATTTATAATCATGTTATCAGGCCATGGGGTGAGAGAAGACTTTTGAGTCTAAATCTTCTTTATTAGTCTTCTCTTTATCTATTACAGGTTTAATAAACGATAGCGCCCTGGTTTTACCATTGATTATCCTGGCATTTGCCACAGGACCTGAGACACTTTCAACCGCGATGTTTTTATTACCATCATATTCAAAATCAGCATTAGGACCGGATGTATATTTATTGCCACAAGGATCTTGTAAAAAATGAATGATCTTTTCAAATTCAAAAGCATCTTTAGATTTAGGGTTCTGCGCTTGCAAAAACTGATATTCATGTTGTGCACTATTTAAAATAGTTTCCTCTACGACATAACCAAATTTGGGATCAGCTTCATTCCTTAGTAAATAGGCAACAACATCGGAATATCCTAACCTGACTGCTAAATGCAAAGGCGTATCCAGGGGTATAAAAGGACGATTCACTTCAATCTTAACATTAATATTTGCCCCATCATGGATGAGATTTTCAATTTTATCTATCGGCTTGTCGTCCTTTATCGCAGCCAATAATTTTGTGTGAAAGGTACGATGTTGGTCAAGAATATTATTAATTTGCCTTAAAGACATTTCATCGATTGAGTTACCTGCAAAATTTATTCTAACTAAAGAGGACCATTTTCCAATACTTTTTAAATGATCCTCAGATAGTTCTAAATCAGTAATGCAGTTATTACTTAAGTCAATCGCTATAATCCCTTTAAATCGTGCATACATTTCAATCAACTGAATGAAATGATTTTTATAAATAATGTTATTTGTTACATTTAAATAGGTAAGTGCACGACACTCTGTAAGCTGGATGAACAATGGAACAATATATTTTTCGGGTAAAGTACTTGAGAGGGTAAATGTTTCCAGAGATTTAAGTTTGGGAATGAGAGTCATCAACTGTTTGATACTGTCTTTGGTCAAAGGCTCTTTTATAGTTAGATTTGTTAATGTCGCTTTGTGGGCCTCTTCTAATGCCAGTGCTGTATTTAAATCCATGTGTCCATCCTTTAACTATGTCCTGTTAATGCCGATAAAAATAATAACATAATCCCTTTTTATGTCATATACTAATTAATCTGTTCCAAATATTTACATAAAAATCAATTAGTTAAAGGATTTTAGGAAATACTATCTTTGAAAGACTAATTAGCTTAATCTTAATTTGTTCCATTTTATAAGGAGAATCAAATGTTAGGGACTATACTGCTTATTGTTTTAATTCTAATGTTAGTTGGTGGTTTACCAAGGTGGGGTCATAGCAAAAATTGGGGATATGGACCAAGTGGCTTGATTGGCCTTTTGCTCGTTATTTTGTTGATAATGATATTATTGGGTAAAGTACCACTATAGGATTATAAAATCCTCACTTAATTGGGAGCGATGCTCTCAATTAAGTTTATTTTGAGTGTCTAAATCCTTGATGAATGAGAAATAACTAGTTGCAAATAGTTTCTTGATGGAAGATAAAAAGCCATTTATCCTCTCTTTTACGCCAAAGCGACGATCTGTATATATAAAGGCCTGAACTTTTTGACCGGGTTTTGTAAGTTATTAAAATAACCGTTTCGCTAATCCATTGGGTCGTGAAATCAAAACCTTCAATTACAGTAGGTTGCGTCTGCTCCAACCAAAGTAAAACATCCTGTTTCGTATGAATACTTCCATTTCTGGTTATCTCAATAAACTCATCATCAATTAAATCCACAAGTTTATCAATTGCTTGATTAGGAGCCAGGAATTTTTTTTCCAATGCGATAAGTTCATCCATATTAATTTTCTATGAGTTCCTGTTGCGAACTGGAATATTTACCCTCTTCCCCCCACCGCGGGAAATTTTTTGTATCAATATCAAATAAATCCAGAGTCCGCCCTAACGTTTGAACGATAATATCATGGATTGATTGTGGCCGAGTATAGAATGCCGGAACAGGTGGAGCAATAATTCCGCCCATTTGAGTCACTGCCAACATATTTTTCAAATGTCCTGCGTGTAGGGGAAATTCCCGAACCAGGGCGACAAGTCGCCTTCTATCTTTCAATATGACATCCGCGGCACGGGTCAGCAGATTGCTACTGATTCCATTCGCAATCTCAGCCAAAGAACGCATGGAACAGGGTGCAATTATCATACCCATGGTCTTAAAGGATCCACTGGAAATAGGAGCAGCCAAATTTTGAATGGGATGACAGTAATCCGCTAAATCCCTTACTTCCTGTGCGCTCATGTCTGTTTCATGAGCACGGGTTAATTCACCAGATTTTGTGATTACCAGGTGACTTTCAATATTTAGGTTACGAAGGGTTTTAAGGAGTTCAATTCCATAAATGATACCTGAAGCACCACTGATGCCTACTATCATACGTTTGGGTTCGTTCATAGAATAATTCACATGTCGGTTGGATTTTCAAGACATTTTAACAGAAATTAATGGGATCAGTGAGGGATATCTGCAGTAGTAAATGATTCGCAACAAATAGTTCAAAAATAAATCAATCTGTTAATGCTCTCTTAATATTTAATCATTATAATTGCGTTATGATTGTAACGTTAAGTGTGTGGATTTAGTTGTAAATTAGAGAACTATTTTATGCCCAATGAGATGCTTTCCCCAAATCACAACGATATTTATAACCGGGTAACCGTCGATTTTTATTTATCTAAAATTGAATCCATCATTGTCTCAGTGGGACAGTTAGATATACCAAACGACACAAAAACCGGTTTAATTGAATCTGCAAATGCATTAAGCAAAAGCGCAAAACTCAGGTGGAATCACAAAAGCAGCCAATTCATCATCACAGCACTTACCCTTTTAGAAACAATATTAAACCAACCGGATATAATTCAAATCACTAAAATGGATGAGGTTTTAAAGCAGGGGATCAGACTCTTCCACAACATATCTCCTTATGAATTAAAACCTGGTATTTTTCTTTCCAGAAGAAATCGATATGCCGTATCACATAAAAATTTAACCTTGCTGAATCAGGTTCTTAGTGATTTTGCAACGGTGATAAATAAGAACAATCCGCAAACCAGAAATTCACTTCAAAACTCGCTCAATGCTTTAGCCAAAAAATCCCCAGAAAATATATTTCATACCGTGGCGACATTTGCTAAGGCTGCCTTATTTTTTCTTGGTATGGCTAGTGTAATGCTAACTCTGATTCTAGCAAAGCCGCTCATTCCAATGTTTATCTTTNNCTTGAGGGCAGTTTTATGGGAGGATTAGTCATAGGGGGCGTTAAAACACTTTTCGGTGTAGACAAAGTGATTCGTTGCATCAATGAAGAGAAATCTAAAACCATGTTTAGTAGCCCGGCCAATGAATGTTTTAATAAACTTAAGGATCAGGATAATACTATAGCAAAATTAGCTTGCCCAAAACTCATATAATTCATTTTAATTTATGAATAGTAACACACATAGACTGCTGACTCTGATGGGGGTAAAATAGCTCACTTTACATCCTTAGTTTTAAGAGAACCATGTCAAAAAGCCCCGAATATACCAAACTTATTACCTGCGTGGTTCCGATATATAATGAGGGTACTCATATCGCAGATTTTGTAGAGGCTTTGGACAAAACATTAAACTCATTACCTTATCCCTATGAAATACTTCTTATCGATGATGGAAGTTATGATACAACACCACAGATAATTGAAAAGCTAAGAGGACGCTTTAAACTTTGTGTTATTCGATTTAGCCGAAATTTTGGTAAAGAACGTGCTTTGAGCGCCGGGCTGGATCATGCTCGTGGCGATGCTGTTATTTTATTAGACGCTGACTTCCAGCATCCACTGGAACTAATACCTCAATTTATTGCCAAGTGGGAAGAGGGTAATGATATGGTGTATGCAGTCAGACAGAATCGTGTTGGTGAATCATGGCTCAAACGTAATCTGGCTAAAATATTTTATCAAATTACCTCTAAAATTAATGAAATTAATATTCCTGCCAATGCGGGAGACTTTCGCTTACTGGATAGAAAAATAGTAAATGCCTTGCAAAATCTTCCTGAGCGTAATCGTTTTATGAAAGGCCTATATTGTTGGGTAGGTTTCAAGCAAACAGCCATTCCTTTCGAGGTGCAGCCACGCAAGTCTGGCACATCTCAATGGAGTTTCCATTCCTTAATGAATTTAGCAATAACCGGAATTACTTCATTTACCTCTTTTCCACTTCGGATGATTGCTTTAGGAGGTGTAGGGGTTGCCGGCATCTCTATTTTATATGCCATTTGGATTATATTAAGTACCTTGATTTGGGGAATTCAAACCCCTGGTTGGGCAACGATAGTAACTACAATCACTTTTTTTGGTGGCTTGCAATTGCTGGCAATTGGAATGGTTGGGGAATATATAGGCCGTATTTTTGATGAGGTGAAGCAACGGCCCCATTACATTATTGATGAGGAAAACAGTTTTGATGATAGCGTCCTCTAAAATCAACTACCAAATGTTCTATTTTTTTATTATTGGTATTTTTGCTGCCAGTTTGCATTTGGGAATCGTATTTATTTTAACCGATTTTATGGATGTACGACCGTTAATAGGAAATGTGTTTGCATTTTTTATCGCTTTTAATTTTAGTTACCTCGGACACAAATATTTAACTTTTTCCAAACTACCTAATGAAAAAAAATTAAGCTTACCGCATTTTTTTATGGTTTCTGGATCGGCAGGGCTACTTAATGAGGTACTTTATTTTATATTCCTGCGGTTTATCGCCATTAACTATCTGCTTGCTTTATTTTGCGTTTTAGGTCTAGTGGCAATTTATACCTTTATTCTCTCTCGATGCTGGGCCTGTCGCTAAGTTAATCTGATATTCCTTACAATCCGCTACAAATTCGTTACTGGAAAAATAAGCAAGCTCCACATGTCGTGTTTGTGCGATCGCATCATCACTATTTGGTTCAAATTCACCAGGATGGCACATAATCAAAGTGTCGGGTAAGGCAAGGCTTAACCAATCACGAAACAAACTCCGGTAATCAGTGCACTGTTTAAAATCATAAATACCAGAAAAATGAGGGTTATGACTGATATTTCGTTCAGATAGTTTAAGCTTTAAACGTTGACCTCCGGTTAAAGCTAAAATCTGTGCTTTCAACTGATATCGAGCAGGAGACAGTGCTGGGGTTGTGGATCTCACAGATATTTTAGATCCTTTAAAATGTTCTTCATATAAGTCCAGAAGAACGTTCTTAATCATTGGAAATTGATGAACGTGCTGATGCCCATCAATAAAATCAGGTTTTTTACCGAATAAATCCATAAATTGAGTTAATTGAGCCTTAAATTCGTTCGCTATAAAGGATGCATTAAGCAATCGAAGGTGGCTTTTAAATAAGAGCTCATTAAGTGTGAAACATTTTTTTTGTGGATAGGTTAAGAAATGCCCTTCAGTTAAATTAAAATGGAGCCCAATCTGAACTGTGTTTTGAAATGGACGTAGTTTAGGAGCAAATAACTTTATGGACGGGCTATTCATCATACAGCTTACAGCAGACAGGCGTTGCTGTTCCACCAACTGCAAAATCCCTCTGCACACGGCAGGATTTAAGCCAAAATCATCAGCACATAGCTCAATGGTTTTTTCATTCACCAATTCTCCCTCCTGAGATTGCTAAATCTAAGCAGTTTTAAGGCGCATTTTGAACGCAAAATAGCGCGTGCTCAAGATATTAATGCACAACCCACTAATTACCAAAATTCCAGCACCCAGTTTCCATAGTTCAAACGGCTCACCAAAAACAAGAATTGAGCTTAATATGCCAACAACCGGCACTAACAATGAAAAAGGAACTATTACCCCGACAGGATAACGACTTAAAAGCCAATTCCATACGCCATAACCTACCCAGGTTGAAATATAAACAATATAAAAAAGTGAGCTCATACCCTTCATCGTAATGTGTTGGTAGCTTGCAATAAAGCTCGCTGGTCCTTCAAATATTAATGCCAGAACAAACATGGGTAAACAGGCAACAAAGCTACCCCAGGCTATTACCGCAATAAGATTGGTGCTTTTAATTTTTTTGGTAATCAGATTCCCTATACCCCAGGTAGCTGCAGCTCCCAGGATACATAGAAAGCCTGGCAGTGAAACGTTTTGATCAAAATGAAAAGCAACAAGCCCAATACCTGTAAAAGAAACCAGCGCACCAAAAACTTGGCCTAAACCGGGCTTTTCACCGAGGAAAATAATTGCAAAAAACATACTAAAGAAGACTTGCACCTGCATGATCAAAGAGGCCATACCTGGGGTCATGCCTACTTTCATCCCAGTAAATACTAATGAGAACTGTAAAGCAAACATGATTAGGCCATATATAGCAACAATTCTGAATGATACAACAGGAGGTTTGATAAAAAACACCGCGGGAATGCTTGCAAACAAGAATCTCAGCGCGCAAAGAAGTAACGGTGAAATTTCATCCAGGCCTAATTTTACAAAAATAAAATTAATCCCTCAGACAAAAACAACTAATAAAGCAAGCAACACATGAGAAATAGGCATTATTCATTCAATTTATTTAAAATCCGAACTATTTTAACCTAAATGGTATTTTATAGCCAAAGATTTCAACCGATTTAAGTGTAAATATTAAGCAATGTTTTGTTCTGAAAATAAAAGTGCTCTTTATTTATTCCCTTGCATTTATTTAAGAAAACTTTTACATTGATTAATATTGATTTTAAACATTTTCTTTCTATTATTAATCAGTGTTCATAATATTATGGCGGGAAAGTTGCCTTAACCAGTTAAAATCTACAACCGTTTTATTTGTCAAACCGAAAAACAGCTTCACGAAGAGTATCCCTCTTCTACCTCAATTGATTATTAGCAACTGATAATCATATCTAATTTGCGACTAAGGAGAGATTTAATGTATAGGAATAATATTAAATTCAATAAAATAATGTCCCATCTTTTAATATCAATAGGTTTTTTGACGCCTTTGGCTTATAGCGATTTAAGCCACGCAGCAACACAATTGGGACAAGGGATGTATTATGATCAAAGCCAAATCAGTAAATTAGCGCAACAATATCCTTCCCGCGTCTCCAAAGATGCCGGTTACCCTCTCATAAATAATTACTCCACCCTAAAATCAGTCTTCCGGGGAAGCCAATATGGCCTGGCAAACAAATTAATAACCAGCGGTTTGTGGTGGACACCTTTTCTAGCTGTCGATAAAAACGCTACCCAAATAAAAGACAGTGATTATCTGTCTCCCTTGATGGTCATTCCCAATCCTTTAACAGTCAGAGCAAATGACTCTGGTATCAGTATGGGTATCCCGTTACAAAAACCAATAGTAGACAATGTCCATGTTGACAGGGGATATGAAAATACTCTGGATATAACCTTAACCACCGGAGATTTAACAGGTACTGCTCCTCTGGTAGCTGATTATTCCGACTGGATGGTTAAAGTACAATGGGCAAATAATAATGCGCCATTGCTTGCAGCAACATTTGTGGAGGGCTCACCCTTTGTATTTGTTGAAAAGAAAAACAACCAGGCAACAACTTTTTTAAGGTTTAATAACTCTCAGGATGTGAAGCTTATTAGCCAGACTGCAGGTATTAGTTTATTTAAAACGCGTAATGCGACGGAGACGACCTACAGGTATTATGCGGTATTTACAAATCCTTCTGCTGCTATAAATACATGGAAAACCAGTGCTGGTGCGGTAATTACCCCAATAAACCGAGGTGGTTCAGGTAATGTTGTTCCCTCAACCCAGATTAATTTGGCTGATGCAGGTACTTATTTCTCAGTGGCTGTTATTCCAGCAACGAGTGATGCCGATGCGACTAATCTTGGCACCCAGTTCCAGGCTTATGCGTATACTTTTATTAATAAAACGACTGTCACTTATCAATACAACAAAAGCAGTGCTAAAGTAATCACTGATTTTAATTTCATAACCCAAACCGTTTACCCGGCCGCTGTTAAAAAACAGCCCTTAGTCATGCTTTACCCCTGGCAAATAAAAAACCTGCCTGCTGCTGACAAAGTAAATTGTCTGATGCAAGATGAGTGTGCCAGTGATGCGGGAACTGTTAAAACACTAAAAGGAACCATGCATTTATACGCGGCAACTACGTCCGCAGACAATACAGCCTCATTCAGGACTGAGGTTCCATTTAATGGCGTGCTGCCAGCCCTACCTAACGGTTTAAGTCAAACGGAGCTTGATAAACTGGGGAATTATTCATTTAGCGTTCCAGCAACCGCGCAATTGGATGCCTCTAATCCCTGGACTGATACTTACGCCACAGGAAAACTGTTAAGCCGTGAAGCCCAGCTTATAAAAATTGCCCATGTACTAACGGGATCTGCAACAAATCCAAATACCAAATATCAAAAAATCCGTGATGATTTATTAAAGAATCTAAAAGCGCAAGTAACCAGTTTTCTAACGGGTTTAAACTATACCTCGACCTGTCCGGGTGGTGCTGCTGATTGCCCACGTTCTGAAGGGGCTTGGTTTTTTACCTACAATGATGACTGGCATACCATGATGGGATTTCCCAGTGGCTTCTTTACTGCTACTACCCTCACCGACCATGCGTTTCATTGGGGCTATATTATAGATGGAGCAGCAACAATTGCTCAATTTGATAAAACCTGGGCCCAGCAATATGGCGGTATGGTGAACTTGATTATTCGTGATGTGTGGAATTATAAATTTGAAAGCCAGGCCAGTAATGATGCGGTAACGTTGCCTCACTTTCGTGGTTTTGATCCCTACAGTGCCATCTCTTCTGCGTTAGGAATGCCATACAGTCTGGATAACATTAATGAGGAAGACAGTGCGGAGTTTATGAACTTGGCTCAAGCAGTAATTTTATGGGGGCTGAACACTGAAGGAGTTACATTTGAAGGGGATGATACTACCTCACAATCATTAGTGGATGCCGGTACTTATCTTTACACCACTGAAGAACAAGGATTAAATCATTACCACTTCAATCAAAATCCGGATTCAGGCGTATTTCCAACAGGATGGTCTAATACAGGTACCGGACAAACCTATCTCACAGTCGGGAATGTCTGGGGTGGCAAGCTTGACCGCTCAACCTATTTCTGCGCGGCTCAACCCTGTTATTATCAAGGTATAGCCTCTAATACTTTGCCCATTAGTGCCGGATCGCTTTATCTGGGTTCAAATCCTGATTTTGTGAATCGCAATTATGTTCAGGATGCTAAAAATCCTTGTTCAGGAGATGCAACAAATTCAGCTTATTGCGGTACATTATTAAAATATCTGGCGCTTGGGGATCCAACGAAAGCGCTGCAATATTATACCCAGTATTTTGATACTCAGAACAATACCCCTGATCCTGGTGAATCCAAACCCAGCATCTATTATTGGATTCAGAACTTTAAAAATCTAGGAACATTAAATACCAAACTGCGTGCAGATACTCCTGCCTTCGCCNNTGCAGCATATAACCACGAAAGCCAGGCTCGTAAAGTGAATTTTTATCGGGATGGAACCTTGGCATGCTCACTGGAAAATATTCAACCTGGAGAAATAAAATCAGGAATATGTGGTGCGGTTGTTGAACCCCCACAACCCCCGCAAACAGGTCCATTTTCCTATACTGTTTATTTAGGTTATCCGTTTAAGGCCGTAACCATAAACAACACCATAACCTGTCCGGATCCCGTTACCAAGAATCCCGCCTGTTTAGTTAAAAATATAGCAGGAGATTCAACAATGACCATATCCGGCAGTAATGGCAATCTGTGTANNGTGCTCTATTAATTCCAGTCCTTCAACACCTACTAAAGCGGGCACCATCAACTTACCCGGTAATTTCTAAATAAAACAAAGCAGACCAATCGATCATGACTTGGTCTGCTTTGTTATTCACGATACAATAGTACTATTATTCAATATGTTTCTAAATCAATGAACGAATTAATTATTGCGACTGGCAACGCGGGTAAACTTAAAGAATTTCAACAGTTATTAAGTCCCATTCATTGCATTGCCCAATCCACTTTGAATATAGAAAGTGTTGAAGAAAACGGTTTAAGCTTCATTGAAAATGCGTTGCTTAAGGCACGTCACGCAAGTTCCTTAGCTGGTAAACCGGCTCTGGCTGATGATTCAGGTTTAGTAGTTCCTGCTTTAAACGGAGCGCCCGGAATCTTTTCTGCGCGGTATTCCGGAGACTATGCGAATGATAAGAGCAACATTGAATTTTTAATAAAAAACATGGCTGATCTAAATAAAGAACAACGCCATGCTTATTTTTATTGTGCTATTGCCCTGGTACGGCATGCAAAAGACCCTACCCCACTAATTGCTACTGGAGTTTTTCATGGTTACATTAATGAAAGTCCTGCAGGTGACGGAGGATTTGGATATGATCCCGTTTTTTACCTGCCTGAATACCAATGTACCGTAGCCGAGTTACCTGCAGGCATTAAAAATTCCATAAGTCATCGCGCTCAAGCTTTAAACACGCTGCGCTCCTTACTAACCGAGTTCAAATGAACCAGGATAAAGAGTATTTATTTAAGAAAGCCCACCAGTTACAGCGTGAAGGTAATTTATCTGATGCTATTAACATTTTTCAAGAGATTCTAAATCTGGATCCCAATCACCAACCCACCTTACATTTCCTAGGTCTAACTTACGCTCAAACCGGGGATATGATCAAAGCTCTTGATTATTTAACCAAAGCGCTGATGATTGAACCAGAACCGTCTTTATTGAACAATCTGGCTAATGTCTATAAAAAAACCGGGGATTTAGATAAAGCCATTTATTATTATCAAAAAGCCATAGAAAGCAACCCTGATTACGCCCAGGCCCATAACAATTTAGCGACTGTTTATGCGACTCAAAATAAATACCAACAGGCTTTAGCCCACTATATTAAAGCAGTTCATGCAGAACCCGATTTCAGCGCGGCCCATTTTAATTTGGGTTTATTACTGCTGCAAAATAAAGAGCTGACTGCGGCACATACTCAATTTAATAATGTGCTTTCCTTAAATCCAGAGCATGTTGATGCTCGTTTTTACTCAGGTATTTTATATTTGGAAGAAAATCTGTTAGATGAGGCAGAACAGGCCTTTCGACAGGTTATAAATCAGGATAATGAACACATCCAAGCCTTGATCAATCTGGGCGTCATCGCATTAAAACTTGATAAAAATCAAACGGCTGTAGACTATTTTACCCAAGCTCTGGCTTTAGATAATGAGAATATCGATGCCCGGAATAATATAGCAGCAACCTTCATTCATCATGATCGTTTTGAAAACGCCTTAATGCATTACGATGTTTTGCTCAGCAAAGACCCTGAAAATATCGAATACCTTTATAATGCGGGCGTAGCAGAAATGGCCTTAGGCCATTTAAATGAGGCTATTGTCTATTTCGAACGTGCGTTGAGCGTGGATAATCAACACACTCCCTCCCTAAATAACCTAGCAGCTATTTATTTAAAGATGGATCTTCGCGAAACCTCGCGCGAATATTTAGAAAGAGCACTAAGTATAAATCCTGCAGATAGGATCAGTCGCCACATGCTACAAGCGCTATCAGGGGACAATACAGCTCAAACAACGCCTGAATACGCTCATAATTTATTTAATAATTATGCGCTTAATTACGAAAAGCACATGCAGGACCACTTAAAATATACCATCCCTCATCATATTGGGCGAAGTATACACGAATTGAAATTGACTCACTTTAACCAAACACTGGATCTTGGATGCGGTACTGGATTGACTGGCATAGTTTTAAGGGAAGTAAGTGAAGAACTTACCGGAGTTGATATTGCTGAAAAAATGATCGCCTATGCTAAGGAAAAAGAAATATATGATCATTTGTGCTGTGAGGAACTGTTGCAGTTCCTGGATAAAGATACGCGCCATTATGATTTAATTGTAGCAGCGGATGTATTACCCTATTTTGGTGCATTAGACACCCTTTTTTCTGCAATCAGCAATCATTTAACTCCCAAAGGCTATTTTATTTTCACCACGGAAATAAGCGCTCAAATACCGTGGGAACTCGAAAGCACCGCCCGTTTTAGCCACCATCCAGAGTATATCCAGAGTATTTCCCAAAATTGTGGTCTTAAAATAATCTCAGTGACGACGATACCTGCCCGTTTGCAAAATGAAGTTCCTCTGGATGTAAATCTGTATATTTATTCTAAATATTGCGAGTAAAATCGATACGTAGGAAATGAGACGGGTGTCACGACAATCAGAATTATTTCAGTTTATAAAGTAGGAATAGTACACCTTACAAGCTCTGTCATGCCCACGCAGGTGTGCACCTATTTTTCAAAATAATCCACTGTTAAGCAAGGTAGGTTGGGTCATTGACCCAACACTTCATACTCATCACACACCATCGAGGCAGTGTGTTGGGTCAAAATGACCCAACCTACGGCAAAGTCTGCACTTATAGCAAAACCAGAGACTCTCACTTTCCTGAATTTTTAATTCAAGACAGTTACTACTTTGAAAGATAAATGAATAATTTGGATTGGTGCCATTATCCTGATCTCATATCTTCGTTAGAAACGAGCGACTTCATTGTCGATACACGTAGGTAGCTGATTCCAATAACTTTTATAATAAATACCTATACTTTTTTTAAAAAATATCTAAATATAACAAGTAAATCGTCTATTTTTAAACTTTAATGAAATCGCCCTTTCGATAGTATCCATTTGTTTGTGTATTTAATATTCACTTAATATTCAATGTATATAATGTTAAATAAATCATCAGATTCAAAAATAATTGCCATTTATCAGATCAAAATTAGATCGCCAACTTGAAATAGAGGATTTACTATGACTGTTAGTGTAATTTTAATTAGTCCCCGAGCCTTCTTAAATCCTCAATTTATAACTGAATTAGAAAAAGGAATAATACATTCTCAAGAAAAACTTAAAGCTGAAATTAATAATACCAAGTTAATTGAATGGACTCCTGACCCTTTAATTAAAACCTACATATTTAAAGTGACCCCATTACTAGATGGTGAGGTAATTGACAATACATTGAGTAGTTATTATAGACATGGGTTAAACCACCTGAAAGAAAGATTTAAAACCTCTGTTGGAAACAATGGAACCTTTATAGAAGATCCATTTAATCTACTTTTTTATCAAAATGGAGAAATATTAAATCCAGCTGATATTATCCTTAAAGAAATGGCTTCCATACAACAGCAATACCCAAATGAAGACATAGAATTTACCATATATGGTTCCACAACAGAAGAATTTGGAATTATCGAAAGTGTTCCGAAAAATGTCACACTAAAAATTATCGATTCCCACACAGGGGAATTAAAAGAACTTCAAAAAGTAAACGAAGAGAATGAAATAAGTCAGCGTACAAAAGATAATCTGTTAAAAACGAGTTACCGTGTTGAGAAAATAGCTAAGATACTATCATATAATAAAAATAACAAAATTTTTGAGGCAACTACGACTCTTCTAAGTAATTTAATTGATAACACTAAGTTAAATAATAACGGCATAGAATCTGTAGTTAATGTAGTTGATAAAGCATTGGATTTATTTAATAAAACATCATCCAGCCACTCATCTGCCAAATTCTTTTCATCAAACGATGAATTGTCTCAGAGAAGTATTGCTGATCTGAGTGAGATATTAAGACGATTAAACGAATTATGCTTAACTCCCAATGAGGAAAATAAAACAGCGGTTCTCGATTCAATTGCTCTTCTAGTCAAAAATACTCCTGAGAATCATCATAAAACCTCATCATCTTCGTATGTTTTAGGTATCATTGGTATTATTGGAGCCATAGCCATTATGTCAGTGATATTATCACCCTTGATTGTTATAAATTCACCCTTCATTATCGCCATTGGTTGTGCATTGGCTGCAGGCAGCATGACATTTGGAGTATCCAAAGTGAGTGATGGTGCAGCACAAAAAGATAATACTCATAAAGAGGAAGCATATAAGGGGACATTTGCTACGCTTGCTCAAGAAGCTGTGGATAACGTAAATATATCCGTTGATTCTCAACCTGAGTATAGCCCAGATATCCAAATGGCTCCAAAATAATTAACTTAGATAGAACCTCTCCTGACTAAAACATTGATATTAAGAGCTTATCGAAGGAGAAAAAGGATTAACTTTAAACGATTAAAGACGTAATAGAATTAATCTCTCAATACGTTCATCTAAACCAAATTAAAATCTGGACATTCACAAATTAGAATGCAAAGTAAAAATTGGCGTTTTTTTGTTCACAATTATAATAACTTAATGTTTACTTAATAAAAAAACCTTATAATGCAAACCGAACAGACCGACTGTGTTTTTTTAATTCATACTTGACGACAATTAATCTGGAGTGGAAGAAAGGATTATCTAAACAGACATTTTAATTTGAATTAACATCATCGAGGTACCTATGAGAGTAATAATAGTATCACCAGACGCCATTTTAAATAATGAAACAATAACTTATCTAAATAATAATCAGCCAAAAGCTGCGCATAATTATATTAGTAAAACTGGCTTATATGATAAATTTCACGCTGAAGATAACGAAACTGTAATATTGATAGTTCCAAAGCTTAATAATAGATCTCACCTTGAAACCAATTTTTATAATGAAGTTTTATATGCTGGTCGTGAACTGTATAACGAAAATCAAAGAACACCAATGACGCAAGTTTTTGTTGAAGATTTCACAGATATTACTACCAACATATATAAGTGGGCTCCCAAGACACACCATTTTTTATATGAAACGGTGAACCAATTGTCTATTGAGTATCCCAATGAAAATATTGAAATTGACATTATAACATCTGATAACCGGGTCTTTAAAATGGATGGTTTGATTCTTCCTAAAAAGATGACATTAGAAATCACTGACTTAACGAAAAAAGAGCCTTCTATTGAAATACAGGGGGGGGGATATATTGATCCTAATTACAACAATGAAAATACCAGACGTGAATTAGGAGATTGGATAAATCAAACAATATCCACTCAGGGGCGTCCAAACACAAAAGCTTTGCATGAGGCTAGAAATAATAGTAATACGAAATATTATATCTATAAAGCACAACTTGAAGGCTTATCTGGTGAGTGTCACAAATCAGCTATTTTATTACCCTTATTTGATAAATTAACAAACCTTTCCAAAACCTGGGATCAGGATGATGAAAATCAAACTCAATTTTTTAATCAAGCGCTCGAACTTTTAAAAAATATGATTAAACGCCCTTTATTAATTGATACAGCTAAGATCGATAAAGTCCTGGAGGAAAGCTTAAACCTGTTTCCCCTAGTACATCAAACAGGTAAGCAAAATAAATTTTCTAAAGCACAGCAGTTTACTATAGCTTATGAGAATTTGCCTAAAGTCACTGCAATAATGAAAGGCTTTAATATATTAATTAATCCCCCTCAAGATGTGAACAAAGAAGGCTATTTGAAGGCATATCATGAAACAAGTAAATCAATAAAAGACTTAAGCAAATATACCAAAGCCAATCATTTGCAAACGGCAGCTTCATTTTCTTTAGGCTCTATAGGAATATTAGCCGCAGGAATTATGTTCGGTGTATTATGCGCTCCTTTGGCTCTTCCTATATGGATGTTACTTATTACTCCCATGTTAGCATGGGCCGCCGGTATTTATGGTGCTTTACAGATTGTTAATGGGGTAGAAAAAGCTAAAGATACTTATAAAGAAGAAGGAGTGAAAATGAGTTTCTTTACAAAGACTCAAACTACTCTCTTTGGAGATAACAATACTTCTTATGCTGGTTTAAAACCTTTCATTACTGAGACCGTTAACGGTTTAGCAACTAAATAATAAATAGCAACTTCCCTCAAAAGAGATATTGCCCTCAGCAATATCTCTTTTTTATACTTTCTAAAACGGAACAACAAGATCGGAATTTAAGCGTTGAATCTCGGCCTTAAACACCCTTTGAATGTATTCCAAATTATTTCTATCACTCGCTTCAAAACGTGCCACCAGACAAGGTGTAGTGTTGGATGCTCTTAACAAACCCCAACCATTGGCAAATTCTACGCGTAAACCATCAATGGTAATAATCCGGGTTTGCGGGAATGAGGCCTGCTCACTAAAACGTTGCATAAATTGAAACTTCTCATCATCTGCTATATCAATTTTAATTTCCGGCGTGTTCACACTATCAGGAATTAATTTAAATTGCTCGCTAACCGTTAAATCAGAGGCACTGATAATCTCGAGCAAGCGGCAGGCACTGTATAATGCATCATCAAATCCAAACCATCGGTCTTTAAAAAACAAATGACCACTCATTTCGCCGGCTAACACGGCGTCTTCTTTCTTCATCACGGCTTTAACAATGGAATGTCCAGTGGGACACATTTTAGCTCGCCCCCCTGCAACCTCTATGACCTGCTCCAAATGACTGGAACATTTAACGTCAAAAACAATGGTACTACCAGGAAGTCTTGCCAGCATTTCGCGTGCGTAAAACATCATCAAGCGGTCGGGCCATATCATCTCCCCTTTGTTAGTAATCAAGCCCAATCGATCAGCATCACCATCAAAAGCCAGACCAATATCTGCATCATGCTCAGTAATTGCTTTCTTCAAATCAACAAGGTTTGCTTCAATGGTGGGGTCAGGATGATGGTTAGGAAATCGCCCATCCACATCACAATATAATGGAATTACCTCACATCCTAATTCCGCAATCACCGCAGGAATTATGGGGCCGGCAATTCCATTACCACAATCAACTACCACCTTTAAAGGTCTTTTTAATTTGATATCACTAAGAATTCTTTGCGTATAGTGACGAATTACGTCAAGAGAGGTTTCTTTGCCCGTGCCAAGAATTCGAGTTCCTTTATTAACAAATTGATAAAGAATATCAATATCTTCCTGGGTTAGGGTTTTGCCTGCCAATACCATTTTGATGCCATTATAGTCAGCTGGATTATGACTTCCGGTTACCATTAATCCACAATCCAACCCCTGAGTATTCGTGGCATAATACATCACCGGAGTCGCAACAGCGCCTAAATCCACAATATCAATACCGCTATCAAGCAAACCCTGCTTTAAGGCTTGAGTCAAACTGAAACTGGTAAGACGACCATCACGCGCAACATAGATTTTCTGGCGATTTAATTGCTGCAAATAACAGGCGATCGCCAAACCAATACTGTAAAAAGAGTCCTCATCTAACTCTCGACCAATAATGCCTCTAATGTCATATGCGCGAAAAACAGAGCGACCAATTTGTTTCTGCTGATATCCCATTTCAATGTCTCCCTGAGCTTCCAAATCCACCCTCACCGCGATGTGTTTCCTGAAATGCGGTAACTACCTCAAAAGATGCCTGCACCACGGGGAGAAACACTAATTGAGCAATACGTTCACCAGGATTAATAATGAAGGCTTCGTTGCTTCGATTCCAACAGGAAATTTTAAGCTCTCCCTGATAATCTGAGTCAATTAAACCAACAAGATTGCCCAATACGATCCCATTTTTATGTCCTAAACCTGAACGGGGTAATATAACCGCCGCCAAATTTGGGTCACCGATGTAAATGGATAGGCCTGTTGGCAAGAGAATGGTTTGTTGCGGGGCAATGGTCAAAGCCTCGTCGATGCACACACGCAGATCAAGACCCGCAGAACCATTGGTCGCATAGGTGGGTAACGGAATTGTATCTCCAATTCGAGGGTCCAGGATTTTCAATTGAATAGCTTGCATGAGGTTCTTTCCAATAATTTTAGTGGGCGTCATTTTGCAGAGTTGCAGCAAGGATTGCAATAATCTGACCCGCCAAGCGGGTTTTATGGGTTAATGGCAATTCGATTTGATTATTTTTTGTTATAACTACCACTTCATTCATATCACTATCAAAGCCGGTATTTTTTCCGACCTGATTCGCAATTATCATATCCAGATTTTTTTTCTGTAATTTTTCGGTAGCAAATTGCACGACATTATTGGTTTCCGCTGCGAATCCAACTACGAAAGCAGCCTTCCCACTGGAAGCAACCGTTGCGAGAATGTCTTTATTTTTACTCAAATGCAACGTTAATTCTTCATGATCTTTTTTCTTCACTTTTTCCAAAGCAGGTTTTTCGATTCCGTAATCAGCTACTGCTGCCGTGCCAATAAAAATATACTCTTTTTGCTTTAGATTCAGCACCGCATCATACATCTCCTGAGCGGATTCCACTCGAATTAAAGTAATGCCAGCAGGAACTCCCAAAACGCTGGGTCCGCTAATTAAAGTCACCTCTGCCCCTGCCATTGCTGCCGCAATAGCCAAGGCATAGCCCATTTTCCCAGAGCTGTAATTACTTAAAAACCGAACAGGATCAATGGCTTCTCGCGTAGGACCCGCAGTGATTACTACCTTTTTCCCTGCCAGCAGCTGATGCACGTCATGCAACCTTAATGCATTTATAATTTGCTCTGTTTCACTCAAACGGCCAAAGCCATATTCACCACACGCTTGCGCACCCTCTTCGGGACCTACAAAAATAGCACCTCTTTTTAATAACAAATCACAATTAGCTTGAGTAGCCGGATGTGACCACATGCTTTTATTCATAGCCGGACAGATTATTACTGGAACTTCAGCGACCAGATAAAGAGTGGATAGTAAGTCATCAGCTATACCCTGAGCCAGTTTAGCCAAACAATTGGCAGAAGCGGGTGCAATGATCAAATAATCCGCCCAACGGGCCAGCTCAATATGCCCCATAGCCCGTTCGGCCTGTGAATCAAATAACTCACTCCGAACTTCATTTCCTGATAATGCCTGCATGGTTAATGGACTGATGAACTGCTGGGCTGAATCGGTCATCACGACCCGTACTTCTGCTCCCAGCCGAGTTAATTCTCGAACCAGATAGGCGGATTTATACGCAGCAATGCCCCCACAAATACCAAGAAGTACCTTTTTATTAATTAAATCTTGCATGTCGAACCATTTTTAATAAGAATACCTTCGATCAAAGCACAAACGCCGCAATAAAGGAATATAAAAAGGAATACATAATGACGGCTGTCCAACCCACCCGGCAGTTTACTCTGCGGGAAAAACTATTAACCGATGGGGTAAAAAGCCTCTCTGATACTGAATTACTGGCTATTTTTATAAGCTCTGGCAGTGGTAAAAAATCATGCTTGCAATTAGCCTTTGACCTTATTAAACATCTGGGTAATCTCCGATCCATTTTAAATNNAAATGCCACGCCGCAAAATTTTAAACAAGTGCCTGGATTGGGCGATGTTCGCTACGTGCAGCTGCAAGCTGCCAGAGAAATTTGTCGCCGAAGTGATTTTATTGAGTTGCAAAAGGATAATCAGATAACCAATACCCAACAAACCTATGCCTATCTAAAAAAACGTCTGCGGGATTATAAAAATGAAACTTTTGCAGCGATTTTTTTGGATAATCAGCATCGGATTATAGCGTATGAAGAATTATTTACCGGTACTATTAATTCGGCCACGGTGCACCCTAGACCTATAGTAGAGCGGGTTTTGCAACTCAATGCAGCAGCGGTAATTCTGGCGCACAATCATCCGTCTGGTGTCTCTGAAGCAAGTGCGCAGGATTTGGCAGTCACTGAACGGATTCG
>DEHS01000049.1 GCA_002352055.1 Legionellaceae bacterium UBA2794 | reverse complement strand
CCTACTAACCACAATAAACTTTAGTTATCGACACTCGAGAGTGACCTAATTCTCTAGAAATAATGTGTCTGGCACGTATGTCCCAATCTTGTTCTTTTTGTGATAACTCTTTAAAAGCTTTTCCTCCTGCAATGGGTGGCAAAAGCCCTTGTTTGTTTTCATCAAACCAGCAGGTCAGTTCCTGATAACGACGTTGTGCATAGGCATGTCGAAGCCCATGTAAATTAGAGAGACCTAATTGAGCTGTAATCGTTTTATAATGTCCCACTTGTTCTTTATAGGACTTCTCTGGTGGTATCAACGATTGTCCAGGACGGACTAGCTGGCTGACTCGATGAAGCCATTGTCGCTGTTCCTCAGTCCTTACTTTAATAATCCGGCCGATACCACCTTTGGTCCAGCTGGGTTGGATATTAAGATGGTTTCCTTCATAAGCCTCACTCAAGGTAAATTTAAGTGATTCTTCACGTCTCAATCCAAATAATGCTTGTCCTTCAAGCGACAAACGTATGTGAGCATCGCAGCACGGTGAGAAATCAATATCAATAAGGGCTTTATTGACTGAGGGGAAGTATGCGCGACGTTCAATTTTATAGTACATGTTTTCTGATTTGATCAATTCTGGAGTGCCTAGTTGTACTGCCATTTTACGCAGTTTGGCCATGTAATTTTTAATGGTTGCTGGATTTTTCCCCTGGCTTTTCCAATGTTCTATTAAGGCATGGACATGCCGCTCTTTAATACCTTTGATATGCCCTACTTTAAACCCCAGCTCATGTAAGTCTTTAACGCAACGCACTAGCATGACACGCGTATCGGCTCGAGTAGTGAAGGATGAGATCCTCATCTGTTTCACCAAATGATGAATGGAGTACGTAGCACTTCTCAATTTTGTGTTACTCATGGATGGTTTTCCAAAGTGGGCTCGTTTTATTAATATGTGTTTCAGTAATCACTATTTTTTTGGCATCTGATTTGCTGTGGTTTTTACATAAATGATCAAAGCGTGATTTAGCATATAAATAGCGATAGCTCACCCTTGTTGGGAGTTTTAAGGCACTTAATGCAAATTTATAAGCAAGGCGTAAATGATGTTCGCCAAATTGTTGATGCAGGCTCTTTTTGTTGTCCGTCAGGGTGACTAACTTAGTAATGATTAGTTGTTGCTCTTCATTAATAATAGGGATCAGGCGATCTTTACGATTAGTGCTGATTTCTCGAGTAATCCAAAGTTCCTTTTGATGAATGTGGATGGCTGGTACAAGAAACATGGACTCAAGGAGTGTGAGACCAAATTTGGCTTGTAAAGCAAATAATAGATAAGCAATGGGCTCGTTGATTGCATTTAAAATGGTGTCGCTATGAATTTCTGGCCTCATGTTGTTTCGTGGTTTTACAAGACTCAATGATTGATTGTCTATACCCTCTATAGTGTGATTGATTTTATTTAAAAAATAACGCAAACAAACCAGGTAATTCATAATGGTTGCCGGTTTTAACCCTATATTTTGCCAATAGCTCACTAACTTTTTAATATGTTCTGTGGTGAGTGCATACCAGGTTATGGGAACGATACGCGCTGCAAACAAATCGTCAATGATTCGATTCATCGAAAAAAGGCGAACCTCTCTTGTGTTCAATGATCCCTGGTTGTCCTGTTTCAGATATTGAATCATGGTTTGGGTTAATTTTTGCTTTCTGCTCATTATCTTTAAGTTCCTATTAATGTCACTACGCTTACCCAGGATTTTGTTTAGTGTTATTCGAGCAGCTCATATAAATGATGCTTGGTAAGGACCACTAGGCTCGATGCGGGGGTAAACCCGTAGTTACTTCTTTAATCGATACTACACTTCGTTTTAAAGTCTTATTCTCCTTATACGATTCTTGGTTTAAAGGTCACAATTTCAGATTACACCATTTGTTTAATCAAACGCTCAGTAAGAGTGTTCAATGCTTCTTCAGTCACTAAACTATTAATCAATTTCTTAAAGGTTGGTCTCATTTCAGTTGCTTGTTCTACGGTTTTTTGGACATGCATCAAACGTTCAAAGTTTTCCTGATTTAATAGATACTCTTTTTTATCCTGCGTCTCATCAACGGTGTTCAACATGTCGCTATTACTAACTTCACGGGTGTATTTACTCATAGAGTTCTCCAGTTAAAATTTTAAAACAAAAAAGCAAAGTCATTTAATCCATTGCCTCACAATACAAACCATCAAAAATTGCAGTGTATTAATTCACAACACAAAAAATTAAATGTAATGGGTCAAAAGTTACAATGTATAGTCAAAGTTTTTTGAATCAAATAATTAATAGTTATTAATCATTCAAGCGGTTCAACGAGGTGCAAAGCATTGCGTTGATTAGGATAGGTCAACATATACGACATGTTGTTAGAGACTAATTATTAAATCATTAGTTTTTTAGGTCCTGAAGATTCAGGTGAGTGGTGGTTCCCGACTAGACGTCCGCTACAGAAGTTAGGGAATTAGGGTAGCAATTCACAAGACCTAAGTTAAATTGGTTTCATCCGGCTTTCACGGATTCATCAGTTGTGATTGAAGTGAGTGTAGCAAAGGCCTGCATATCTCACAATCTTATCAAGGGATTTTTGCTGGCTTTTTTGTATTTATATGAGTGCACTTTATGTGCATTTGAGTAATCGCTTTTAAATTGTGACAGAGTTTTCAAGGATAGCCCTTGAAAACTCTGTTGTTTGATGCAGCGAATCGCTGCGTCACTGGCAGTAAATGGCCAGCGACGCAGCGGGCATAGCCCGGGAAAACGCCTCCTTCCAGAGGCTAAAAAATGCGCAACAATTTAAAAAAATGCTGCAAAGGGTTGCATGTTATTTCTTGCAATATAACATGCCAATTACCCCAGGCTTTGCCTCCCCTTAAAGGGAACATTGGTCTTGTTGCCGAGGATTTCTTGGCCTGAACTGGCCGCAAAATCATCCTGCAAGACACTTCAAAGGAGACATTCTTATTGCCCACATATCCACACTAGAGCTTCACTTAGGTTGAAGTGTGTTACGCTTCGTGGGGGTATGTGGACAAAAGAATCCAATTGATTTTCAGTAGCATAAAATTTGATGTTGGCTACATGAGCATGTTAAAAGATGACACAGCTATTTAATACGCTCATTATTACTTATTGAAATTAAGCTCTTCCTCGATGATTTTTTGCATATCCTCTTTCTTCGGTAGCTCTAACATATATTTAGACACGAATAAATTATTGTCCATGCCAGCTAGAGCATATTCTGCTAGGGCATGATTTTTATCTGTACATAATAAAATTCCTACGGGAGGATTGTCCCCTTCCATCATTATATTTTTCTTGTACCAATTCACATAAGTATTTAGTTGTCCTATGTTTTCATGAGTAAACTTCTCAAGTTTTAATTCAACCAATACATGACATTTAAGGATCCGATTATAAAAAACTAAATCTATAAAGAAATGCTCTCCACCTATAAGAATTCTTTTTTGGCGTGCTTCAAAACAAAATCCATGACCCAACTCTAAAAGAAATTCTTCAATTTTAGAAGTTAACTGTTCCTCTAAATGTGACTCATTCATGACTTCTTTTGGCGTTAATCCCAAAAATTCAAATATATAGGGATCTCTAATATCTAAAGACTTTCTTTGAATCTCTGCTTTTTCTTTTGTTCGCTTCACTAATTCCTTTTTATCAATGGAAAGACCTAAACGTTCATAGTAAAGGCTATCTATTTGCCTTTTTAACTCACGAACGGACCAATTTCCTTTAATACACTCTAGTTCATAAAAGTTCCTTTTCTGCTCATCTTTTATTTCTACTAGCATTTTAAACATGCTATACGAAATGTTATTCAAAAGCTCACTTGATGAAACTTTGAATTGTGCCGACACCGTAGGCACTTTTTCATCCGATGTAAAAACACCAGGAAGTTTCTCATTAAATTGTGCCGACACTGTAGGCGCAATGTGAGTATAGGTGCGATAAAAATTAATATAATCATAAAGTTGTCTTTTGTTGCAGTTGCTGACTTGGAGTCTAGTTAGACTTACAGAAAGCTCTTTTAATAATTTATCTCCATAACTCGCACGATCATCTCCTTTAAGCTCATATTCAGAAATATAATAACCAATGAGCCAATTTCTAATAGTGAGATAAGTATTTACTGCTTTCTTAGCTTGGGAAGATAACTGATTATGAGTATCATTTATTATTTTTATGAGATCAGTAAAATTCGTTGGCTGCTTTTGAATCTGATTTTTATTGCTCATTTATATCCTGTTAAAGCTATAACATTAAATAATATTATACGATGAACCAATAATAGTGTCCTTAATGTTTTTATTCAGACACGAAAATACAGCAAGAGACATGGAGTTAAAGCCCAACGGATGCGCACACTAAATTAGCTACTTATAACGTGAGGATGAAAAAAAGTTTAAGCGGCCACCAAAATAAAAAACCTGAATATCAGGGTTCTTAATAAATTAAACTGGGATCGCTTCATAACCGCTCTTGGGCTGGTACCTTAATAAGGTGAAGGAGTGCATAGCATGGCTATCCTGTTCATACACTCACTAACCACATGATGGCACTTCATTGCTCAAAGCGCAAAAATTTTTTGGTGAGCATTCTTTTTATACCAACATAATGGATTTTTTTTCAATAAAGAACGCTCCTCCATCCTTGGAAAGGGTATTAGCGATTTTGTACGATTTTTAGAATTACAAATAACATAAAGATTGAAAATCCTGCAAAAAGACACACGTTTCCAGCTGTTTCAATAAGGGGATACAATCCCTTTAGCAAATCATCTTCCGCAGGTGGTTTCTTTAAATGATATCCTATAAATAGAAATCCTAAAGTGGAGAGTATTGCAAGTGCAGGCTCGGTAATCAGCCGATATATTCCATAGATCAAACCTTCAATATTCATTTAATTTCCTTGTTTCAAATAACGTGATTAACATAATTGGTTTTGTAGGTCTGTTGCAAGCTTATTTAGCTCCCATTAAAAGAAATTAAATGAACAACCAATCAACACTGCCTGTTGTGCTGGGATGTGGTGCAACACTCCAGTCTCAGATTCAGGGAAGACAGTTAGTTCGGGTTTCTTACCCCAGATGGTTTGATAACCTATAGTGATGGTGGCTTGTTCATTAATTCGATAGCCAAAGCCGGCTACAATTTCAGGAGAATAGGTTTGCACATCATTGACCTCAACACGGTCTACTTGAAGTTGTCGAAAAGCAACCCCTCCAGTCATCCAGGCAATCAATGGGAAACCACCCACAGGCTCGGTTTTTAAGCTAATGAGTACATCAAGCAAGGGTTTAATCTGAGCAGATATTGGAACACCTCCTAATACATCAATAGACTCTTTGGACAAGGCAAGTCGCTGGGTATTTCCACTTTGAATGCCAGCCTCAATACCTACATGCCAATAAGGATTAGTGAATATAGTACGCCCTAAACTAAAACGTCCCACAGCGGATTGACCGTCATGATTGGTCATGTCAGGAGTATGCGCCATACCAAAAGCAGCATGGACTGTCCATGGTTTACATTGTGTTTCATTATAGGCGTACGTAAGCCCGGTTAAACTCATTAAAGTGAGTAATATGATTATTTTTTGTTTCATGGTGAGTTCCTTATTATTTCTAATAATTAGAGGTTAAAAACGACTGATGGCACGCACGCGTCCAATGGTGTTTGACTTACTGCTGGCGGTTATTTCTCCCGTAGAAAAATTTTGCAGCCAGGCATTGGCCACACTCGCTTCCGTGGAGCTCCAATAAAATTCAGGGGCAAAAGAGGATAAATTGGCAAGATGCAGATTAGTGTGCAGTAATTGCAGTTCAAACGCTGAGGGAAGATACCAGCCACCGTAGCACGTGTTGCCTACAGCAATTGGGGTTTTGCAAGGTGTTACCCCATCCTCAAGCACTTGGAAATTAGCGGCCTGTAAGGCTGCAAAAACACCGCTTTGATTATCAATTGTCTGTGCTGCGATGATTACTCGCGTATTACTTTCCCCAGCCCCAATACCATCTCCCTTGGCATTGGTGATTTTGTTACCTGACGCGCCATTGCGCCATTGAATTCCTTGGCCGTTGACATCAATCTTGCTCGCAATCAAACCGTGCTGCCCGCTTTCATCCACAAAAAATACCAAACCACCGCGGTATTCTTCGCCAATTTGATGGGATATTCGGGACATTTTAATCACATCACCCTCAATCGTGATGCCATCCCCTGCGGTATAGGTTCCTGGAAGCCCACGCGGTCCTTCTGCACCCACTGGTCCTTGAGATCCTGGTATACCTCGCAGACCTTGTGGGCCTTGGGGACCTGGAGCGCCCTTCTGACCCGGAATACCTTGTTTCCCTTCGGGGATGTTAACTATTTGAGTTTGTAATGAATCAGTTTTTACTTGTAGTGTGGTGACTTTGGTATCCAATACTTTGATTAGATACAGTATCTCCCCAATAGTATCGGCATAAATGCTAAAGGATGTGGTGAATAATAAAACACTAATTAATTTTTTCATCATGGTTCTCTTCAATTAAAATGCATGGATGGCGCGAACCAGTGCGGGCGTTGATTTTTCATGGACACTTGGCTCTCCACTACTAAAATCCACAAGCCAGGCTTCGGTGGTCGAACTTTCGGTGGAACTCCAGTAAGAGAGAGAAGCCAACTGGCCTAAGCCCATCCGTTTTAAATGGGTATGTAATAACACGAGTTCATAAACTGATGGTAAATACCAACCTCCATAGCAGGCTAAAGTCGCAGTTATTGTGGCAGGACAAGGAGTCATTCCATCGTCTGAAACCTGGTAATTAGCAGCAAGAAGTGCTGCAAATTGACCTTCTTGCTGATCAATGGTTTGCTCAGCAACGATAAGGCGGGTATTATTTTCTCCAGCGCCCAATCCTTTCGCGTGGGCATTGACGGTTCTATCCCCTCCTTCCCCATTACGCCATTCAATGCCTTCGTTTTCATTAAGATCAGCAAGAGAAACCATTAATCCATGTTGCTGACTGGCATCGACCCAAAAAACCATGCCGCCTTGAAACACCTCACCAATATGATGGGTAATAAGTGGCAGTTCATTGACTTTTTTTTGAACTGAACCCACCCCTGTATTGAGCGCTTTAATTTGAGCATTAAGTTCCGTGCGCAATGCATCTATTGATGCTTTTACATATTCCGTAGATGCCGGACTACACCATGCATTAATACTTAACGCATAAACCAACACGCCAGTCCCAATCAATTTTTTGGTAACCATATTTTTCGTTCCTCTTAATCATAAAAGTATTCATTCATCCTCCTTAAATGGTTTAGTCCTGTTTTTAGTGAAATCGTCTCTTTGTTCTGCGATAAGTCATCATTCATGATGACGTGGAAAACCCGTGATTCGTGGCGTTCCTCTATGGTCTAAAAAGGTGGTTTTACATTGAGGAAATCCCGAACATCCCCACC
This sequence comes from Legionellaceae bacterium UBA2794, assembly GCA_002352055.1. GTDB lineage: Bacteria > Pseudomonadota > Gammaproteobacteria > Legionellales > Legionellaceae > Legionella. The sequence continues at coordinate 27,072 of DEHS01000049.1, read as the reverse complement.
AAAACCCTTTTTTACCTTCCCTTCTGTACAGGGTGTTTTGACACTCTGGGCAGGAAAATTGACTTAATTCACCGGGCTTTTTATAAGCGGGTGCGAGGTGAACTAATTGCTCTAGCATGCCGGTGAGCGTGTCGCTTTGATCATCAAGAAATTCGGTAATGTCACTCACCCCATTGGCAATACCATCCAATACTTGCTCCCAAAGTGCGGTGGTTGCAGGATTCGTAATGCTGGATGGTAATTTCTGGATAAGGCCGCGCCCTTTTGGTGTGGAGACGAGTTGCTTGCCCTGGCGTTTGATGTACTCTCTGCTGATCAAGGTTTCTAAAATATTGGCACGGGTGGCTTCCGTGCCAATGCCTGCTGTTTCCTTTAGAATATTTTTAAGTTGCGCGTTGTCCACGTATTTGGCAATGGACTTCATCGCATTGATTAAGGTTCCTTCTGTAAATCGTGCGGGTGGATTGGTTTTTCGTTGATCCACTTGGCAACTAGTAACTGCTACCGGTTGTCCTTTGATTAATTGGGGAATGTTGCCTAAATGTTCCTGAGGAGAGCCTTCTGGTTCTACTTGAGCCTCCTTGTCTTGAATCGCGTTTTTCCAACCTAATAGTAAAGCTGCAGCACTTGTACCTTTAAAGAAAAATCCCCTGATATCAAGCACCACACTTCTTTGTAGGTATTCATAATCACCAAGAAATTGCGCCAGATAATAAGAGCGAATGATGTGGTAGAGCTCTCGCTCAGGCGGTGACATAGAGTGGAGGGTTACCCGAGTGTTTGCTGTTAGGATGATGCCATGGTGGGCCGTGATTTTTTTATCGTTCCATACCCTTGATTGGAACGTCTTCGAACATTGAGACAGTAAGGGTTCCATTTCTTTATCTACCTGTCCCAGAGCGTTTAATACGATGGGTGCTTCTGCAAATTGACTTTCGGGTAGATAACCGCAATCGGTTCGCGGGTAGGTGGTTGCCTTATGCTGCTCATACAAAGATTGAGCTACATCCAGGGTTTGTTTGGCACTAAATCCAAGTTTTGCCGAGGCGATTTGCTGCAAGGCGGATAAGGACAGGCATAAAGGCGGTGCTTCTTTTTTTCGGGCTTCCTTAAATTCGCTAATAGTTCCCTGTTGTCCTTGTATTTGACCTACCACCGCATCAATCAGCGATTGGTTAATGCACCGTCCTTCCTCATCAGTAACCTCTTCAGGCATCTCCCAAGTAGTCCAAAACAATTGGTGACTTATCGAGGCACACTGGGCTTTTAAAACAAAATAATCCTTAGCTTTAAAGTGTTCCAGTTCAATGTCCCTATCCACAACCAATTTCAAAGTAGGCGTTTGAACCCGCCCTACAGATAAAACACCCTGCCCAGGAACACCAAATAAGCAGCTTACCGCCATCGTTAAATTCATGCCAATCAACCAATCGGCGCGCGCTCTGCCAAGTCCTGCTTGATAGAGCGATTCGGTGGAGTGGCCTGGTCGAATGGAATTTAGTGCCTTTTTAATGGAAGACTCATCCAGGGCAGACAACCATAACCGCTCAACTGGGCCTTTATAATGACAGTAATCCAACACTTCACGGCCAATCACATCGCCTTCGCGATCAGCATCCGTAGCAATGACCACCGAGGTTGCTGTTTTTAATAACTGTTCAATGGCTTTGAGTTGTTTTTTGGTTTTTTCTTGTGGCTTTAAAACCCAAATCTTTGGAACAATAGGTAAAATCTCCATCCTCCAAGGTTTTATGTGTTCGCAATAGTGATCGGGTGGCATGAGTTCCAGTAAATGACCAATACACCAGGTGACAGCTAGACCCTGTCCTTCAAAACAGAATTGGGTTCTAATCTTAGCCCCAAGAACCGCTGCAATGTCTTTAGCTTGAGAAGGTTTTTCGCAAATAAAAAGTTTCATGCAGTACCCCTTTCTTCTGAATAGTGATTGCTCAGAGACTCCCTATCCTGTTGTAGTTTTTTGTTTAAATGGAACAGCAGCGGTTGCCTTATTTTTTCTTCAAGTCTTGGTGCCACATTGGAGGTAAGTGCCTTATAAAGGATGGAGTAATCCATTTCACCATGTTGTGTTGTATGGAGTTGATAAGACTCTTTCTGATGAACTGCCTCATCGAGGGTAATCGAGGCCATATCTTTAACAGAGATTAATAAAAAGGAACTTAAAAGCCGATTCACCTCTTTAAAATAGCGCCTTAGGTTATTAAAATAATCATCATTGCTAAAACATCCCGCCGTTCTTAACGTTTTAAGAAGAGAGATGAGGTGATCGTATACTTCAAAAAGCTCAACTAAGCTACAGGCGAGCGCACTATCAAAGCGTGCTTTAGGAAAATGCACGGGTTGGTAGGTGATTTTTTTTCCAGCCAAAAGCTNNATCAATGTCATCATAAAATTTTTGGATGATGGTATTAACAGCTTCATTCATTTGATAAAGGCTTAAGAGCGCATAAACACGCTGCTCCTGGCAGCACTTAATTAAACTCGCGACCTTATTCATCAGTTTTTGATAAAAATTCTCCCCGTTTTTAAGCGTGCGCGTAAACAAATGATTTACTTCAAAATTACATAAGGTCAGTGTTACAAACGTGGTCATGATGGATTTCCTTCTTTAATGTCAGTGTAATATGGGGTTCGAACAGGTTGGCTTAATCGACAAGGCAACACTTCTGGTTGCTGTCCTGCCCTATGGATGAAATAAGTTTTTTCCTCACTAAAGGCTTGTTTTAAGGCGGTTTCCAGAACTTCGGTCACAATCCCTGAGCGACTTTGGTATTTGCCAAGAACCTCGGGCAGTAAAAAAACACGCTGGTCGTCTTGTTCTTCTTGTTGTCGTAAAATTAATTCTTGAGCCTCTAATGAAAATTGTTTGTTACCCGATTGCATGCGGTGTTCAAGCCATTTGATAAAGTCGGTTATTATCTTTTGCGTTACATGAGGCGTTTCCAGTTCCTCTTGAGCACCTACCAAGGACTCTTGAGCGGGTTCCTCAACGCAGGGCACGGAACGACTCACCTCAATTTCCGGACTTGATTTAAGAATTAGTGGCTCAGCAGTTGCCTGCTGTTCCAGCTTATTGATGTCACACAAAACGCTTTTAATATCATCAGGTGCCAGTCCATCGTTAAGAGGTAATGGAATTCGAACTTTATATAATTCCCCACCATTAACCAAAACAAACGCCTGGCCTTTAGGCAACGAGGTAATGTCGTTGACCTCCAGCATCCCAATTGAATTTTTTTGTACTCGGTCTTCATTGGTCGTATTAAAAAAAACACCCTCTTCACCATGGGGCGTATCACTCACCAGGGACACCTGGGTATGGGATACCACATCAACAGTGGGTAGCACTTTAATTAAAAGATTTGCGGTTTCATCATTTTCTACTCGTAAAATAATCAGCGTGTTTAAGTTGCCTTTGGTGACCTCAGCCATGGCCTTTGAGCCTAAAGCTACTTCTAAATCCTGTTTGGTTTGGGCGTAAGCGGTGACCTGAAAACCTGCTCCGCCTGCTTTATTTAATATTTTTACAAAGGAGTCCTGAATAATTTCCGACAGCTCATCACAATGAAGGTTTAAACGGTAATTGGCATGACTTTCCTTATAAATTTTACCAGCGGTTGACACTAAATCTGAGAGAAACGCTTTGCCCACGGCCTGGGCAACATTGGGGTTGGTTAAACTATCAAGTCCTATATAAATCACTTGCTTGTTTTTAATGCAAGCCATCAATTCAATTTCAGATGACACTTTAGAAAAGGAAAAAATACTAGAAGCATTACTTTTATTAATTTCTGATAAAACAGGCCCAACACTTGCGGTAATTTTATCGTAATAAGTCTTGTCCATAAGGGCTGCATCGTATAAATCAATAATCACCTGGTCGTGCAGTGACTCCACATTGCCCTGGGCAATGGTGTCTGAGATGTATTGTTTAAAATATTTAATAACAGCCTTTGCACGGTCCATTGCAGGATAAGGATTACCGTATTTATCAACACGGGCCTCATTATCGGCAATAATTGAGGCCACCTCAGTGATATAATTAGGATGACGAGATGGCATAATGGTGTCGGCATAAGCCATCAATAATTGATCAAGACGACTGATGTAAAAAGCGATGGTTTTATAGGTAATGAGTTGATGCATCTCCTCAAGGCAAATCGCTACAATATTGACGTATTTCCAAGCAAAAGCTGCAAATTGCTTGCCCTCCCCTTCCGCGGCAATCGCATCAGTAATGCGTGTGGCCACCTCACTGATCTGGTCAAAATTTTTTAAGGGGTTGTAGCAGGCAGACAGCTCAGGAAATCCTAAATGAACAATACGAAAATCGTCTAATCGATTAGAGGCTTTGCAGGCAGAATACATATCCCTGACCAATTCCAGATCCCCTTTAGGATCAACCACAATCACCGCATCACCGTTTCGAATGTCTTGATTGATTAAAATGCTGGCCAGGCGTGTTTTTCCAACGCGGGTCGTACCCACCACGAAGGTATGTCCCACGCGAATACTTTGCGGGATATAAACAGGCTTATCGCTGTCACCAAGCCCATGTAAATAAGGCTTGCCACCTACATCTGGTGCGGGACGAAACGGGTTGAGCCGTGAAGGACTGCTAAGCCATGAAGCCAAATGGGTGGATTCATGGTTTTTACAAAACGCACTGACAGCTTTATGCACGGCGTTTCGTTGTAAAAAACGCTCATTTTCAACTTGTTTGATTTGATGAAGGCGTTGGGTATGACGGGGAAACCACCGAAAGCCGCGTCCTACAAAAAGCCAACGCTGCGACAGAGGCACTTGTGTTGTTGACAGGGCATAATAAGGCATTGCGATCAACCATTTTTGATAGCGAATGACGCGATAAGCTTGTAGCGCACGATAACCACCCAGACCGCCTAAGCTTAGGCCTGCATAAAGCCCCGTATTTTGGGTTAATAACAGCATATGAGGTACCCAAAAAGCTAAAACAGCGATTGAGCCTAAGGTAATCGCTGAGTAAATCTCAGTGGGTTCTCTTAATAAATTTTCAACAGGATATTGGTTAGCCATGTTCTTACCTTAATAAATGCAACATTTCGAAAATGACAAAGGCACCAATTAAATAAAGCCGCGCAGTCAACGCACATCGCCGCTGCTGCGCACTAGGAGGAGATGCTTGTTTTTGACTCAGTAGGTTGATAAATAAAGGCCATGCACAATAAAGGGCTGCATAAAATAACCCATGGGTCATGAGTAAAGCCCATTTGTAATGCTGAACAAACTCGCGAAATTGATTCAATGAATCCGTATTTCTTAATAAAAAAGGGGTGATGCAGACGATTAAAATCGCTAGTAAAATCAATTGAATTGCCACTATAATTGACGGTTGAAGGAATTTTTTTAACATAAGGACAGCTCCTGATGAATACTGCATTGACTATCTGTAAAGCCTTGCTGAAACTGGTTTGGGCTTTGATTAAAATAACTGTGTGGGTAGCAGATGCTGCGATTGACGTATCGAATCACCACAGAAAAACGCCTCGGTATAACGAATTGGAAGCCATTGAGCTGTTGCAAAACGCCGCGATAAGTCCTCAAGATTATACGGAAGCCACAAGGCAGTAATTGAAATATTGCGCTCATATCATCCCCCGCGATGCAACCTTAACTCCCGCTTTGGCAATCTGCATTTGCGTATCAACAGAATTTTGCGCGGCATTCTGCGAATAACCAAAGAGACTCACCAACCCAACACCTGCATCACCGCCAAAGTGACTGGATAATTTAAATAACAATACCGGTGCTGCGTAGTAGAAAAGTACCGCCATATTCCGCATGGCAGCCACTAAATCACTCTCGCCCATAGGATCAATAACACTGCGTTCTAAAATGCCCACGTAATGCCAAATGCATTGGACAAAAATGGCCATAATATATAAACCGCAGAGCGCTCCTAAAGCGCGCGGACTATAACCGCTTAAAGCAAGAACAAGGGGTGTAAAAACAATTAAAAAAAAATAAAAGAATGCATGCATGACCGGTAGGGTTTGCATGGTGGCCTCTCTTTTTAAAGGGGTAGAGGTATACGATTTAACCGACTCTCCTATATTCATAAGACCGCGAGAAAGAGTGGTTCCGATGCTGCTGTTGGTTGTATTCATCAGCGATTCAGAACTTTGTTCCTGCAAATCACGGTTATCCTGGATCAACACTTTGGCGATGTAGTCTTGTGGGGTTAAATCAGAATTCCAAGCAGATTGATGTTTTTGTTTGTAATCAAGAACCCGTGTACTCACATCAAGGGTGCCAATGTGTTTGTCGAAATACCCTGCTCGTTCCGATGCGTTTACCAAATCTGCCTGAATTTTGTCCCACCATTGATTGCAGGTGGGGTAACCATAAGTAGGTTTATGGTCATTAACCGATGCATCATTCTTAGCCGCCGACTCAAAATTGGGATTGGGGTATTGGGCGTAGGAAAATCCAGGCACGGGTTCTCTTGCTCTTGATTTGCCATAATAAAAGGTCCGGAAGGTTTTAGAACCCATCCAATTGAGATCGTCCTCACCACCATGACGCTTTAATATTTTTTTAATGTGTTCTTTTTCCGCATCACTTCGGGGTTCATTTAAATAACTGCCGCGTGCTTCTAAAAAGCACTGGCGATGAAACTGCAAGGCCTGCTGACGCAGCTCATGTGGAATATAGGTTGAAATCAAATCCCCCTGGATGGACTGGAGGCTATCAGTACACCCCGCGACTTTCATAAGCCCATAAGAAAAACTAGAACAGAAGTTTTGCAATAACGAAAATCCAATAGGCATTCTGACCTCATTGGTTAGTACGTCTGCGAAGGCTTCATCATAAGTCGTTCCTGAATCTTTAATATGCGATTCGCTGACTTCAGTGCCTTTTTCCATCGTGCACATCGGCTTAAACGAAAGTCCCTTTTGTTCTAAAGGAACGCAGGGGTAGACAAATAACCCACAAATTAAAAAAGTAATGGTCAACTCATACAAAAAGCTGTTAAGCGCATGCTCTGCTGCATGATGGGTCGAGCCCGCTGGTGCCAGCACATTTTTGAGATAGCGATGCGCCACCATCATAAAACCAATGTATAAGAGTCCTGTTTGCCATAGGGCATCAAACAACACATCATACTGCTGCCAGCCCAGATAGGTGGTATATAAAGCTAGTGGACTAAATACAATCATGGTCCTACTCCTTCTTATTACTGTTTTGATACACCGCACCGTTTTTAATGAGATCCGTCTCATGGGTGCTGCCTGGCATTGATTTGGCTAAATCATGAGTGCGCAAATCCATGATGAGGTTTAAGGTTTGGGTCATCATTTTTTTACGAACCTCAGTTTCAAAGGCCAGGGAGTGAATTTCCTTATCCAGCTTATTAAGCGCGGCATTCACCATGCTTTGGGCAGGCTTTAGATTTTGTACCTCTTGAATTTGCATCCCGGCTTGCAGGAGGTGGCGTAACATAATTGCCTCGTCTAATAGATTTTGAATGGCAATCTCCTCCCCTAATTTGGATACGGTCATGATTTGTTGCTCGCGCGGCATGCGTTGGATTGCGGTGATGATTTCATCGGTAATGACTATATTAGAGGCACTGATTTTTCGAAGATTCACTTCAGTTAAAGGCCACTTCTTATCAACCAACTTCCATAGAGCGCTACTTACATTAGTAACGCAGGTTGCACTGCTGGCACTCTTTGGGCAGCTTTGAAGTAATGGGGAGAGACCAATGCCAGCTTTGGCATCGTGAGCGTCGTTTTCTTTTTTATGACTGATGTGAATGTCGCCTAAAACCAGTACCGCCCAATGAGCGGCCTCCTCGGGAGTTCGCCAAATCTGTGCGAAATGATTTTTTTTAATATTGTCCTCTGAAGGAGCGGTCGTCTCATCAAGACCCCGTGATGGGGTGAGTAATACGTTATAACCGGCAATCACGACATCATTAATGACTTTAATAGGGACTTGTTTACTTCCACCCGCATTGCCTTTATCTCGATGCACCCAGGGTAGACCGTATTCTTCCCCTTTATTGGCAATGTCTTTGGCCGCTTTTGAAATATCGACAGGCTCGCCATTTTTGGCACGTTTTGCTGCATCAACCCACCCTTGTGAGTCAGAGACAGACAACATGCCACTAATCGGAGAATTGCCCTCCTCCAGAGCTCGTTTAGTTGCCTGACAATCAGCTACTTTTAAGGCAAATTCATTTTGCGCACCGGCAGAAGCATTTTGTAAGATATTATAAAGTCCGGGCATGGCTTGTTGCAGCTTGTACATAGGAAATCCTGCAATCGAGCCTTTTAAATTATCGATGACGCCTGAGGGAATGCCATTAGCTGAATTTTTTAAATCTTGAAAGGTATTGGTAATAGAAACCACTGGATTAAATAAATTACAGCTTAAACCTCCTCCATTAATAAACCCACCAATGGTCACAGTTTGGTCGCGATTAACCGGTGGTACGAATACATCCGACGAACTACCTAATTGATAATAATATTCGGATTGCTCTGGAAAGAGAGAGCTTGCCAATACCTCAGTGCTGAATAAAACACATAACGCCACTACGCTTAATTTCATTTATTTTCTTTCCTATCGTTTTTGAGGGGAGCCCACATGAGGAGTGCCCCATAACAATTTACCGGGTTGCGTGACACAGCCCTTGTATTTGCGCCACACCACAAAGACATAATTCCCATTGCCTTTTGCCTCATCATCTATTCCTTCATCTGTTGGGTCGCCTGGAATGATGTTGCGATTCTTCGGATAGACTTCTTGCCAAATAACCTGTTTTTGATGTGGGTCAAATAGCACATTAGCGACCACGCAATGTGGGCCACAGGCATTGGTGGTCGGGATTTTCAGGTGCATGCCTTCATTGGTGACAATGTCAGCCGCATGCATGGCCGCAACCACTGACGCTCTGTAGCGTGAGGGTTGCGTGACACGCATTAACCGAGGTAGTTCATGACCCCAAAGGTAAGAGGTGCTCCCAATGTCATGATTGATTAAAAGCTGCGGATGCGTTGCCATATAGGCGATTTCACCAAGTTCTGTTCTCTCATTCACCGCATCTGCAAGACTTGAGTAATACAATTTCATGAGCGTGGTTTCAGGCTTATGGGTTATCCCTTTCATTTGATAAATTGCTGATGGAGAGCCGATGACGCTCACCACTCGGGTTCGGTCTTCATTAAGATGAAGGGATGCCAATTGCCCACTGCCATCACCAAAGCCCAAAGGCAGGTTTAGTGCTGTTGTAAATAACGATTTATACGTGGTTAATGCCGCTTTATTTTCATAAAGAGTATTCGCCTCAATCCAGGGATTTTCCCCAGGATTATTGGAAACGGTCACGATTAAATCAGGGACAAACTGAGATACTGCAGGACCTGGGGTTAATTTCGTTGGAAAATTACTTTCTAACCACATGCAACCGCCAATCACCTTCAGGTGGCTATTTTCCATTTGCTTTTTTAATACCCTGAGTGCGATCTTAGGGGTGCTCGTCGGCTTGTTCGGTTTGGTGCTTTCAAACCCAAGTGCTGCCAATGAAAAAAGGACCATGTAAACGCACAGTATCCATTTAATCATGATGAGACTCTTTGTAATGACGACTTGCAATCAATGCTTTATCTGCTGCACGTACGCCATAAGTTACATAGCGCTTATCGATGACGATGGCAGGAAGCGAAGACACGCCATAAACACTGGCCCGCATCTGGCAGCGATAAAAGAGGGTCAGACGGGGATTTTGAATGGTATTGATCTGTTGTAACGCGCCAATCTTGGGTGGGTTATTGTTTAACTCACTGGTCATTTCATTTAATGCATCAAGCGCACATACTTCGGCCTGTAAGCCATTAAGTGCCACAGGGTATGCCTTGGTTGTAAAGACTTCGATGAGCTCTGCGTGAGTACTGAAACTAATCAGGCTAATCATCATAAAAACAATGCTCTTCAAGGCTGTTGCTGCGTTTATTTTCCAAGCGTGTGGCCACCAATTCTGCCGCTTTAAGTACGCCATGTTCTTCCTCCAAAAGATGTCGGGTTGCTTTTTCTGATTTTTCATTCAAAAGTAATGCTAATAAGTAGCGTGGTGGAATCACTCGAAATAAACCCTGATAGCGTGAACCTAATAAAACGGCTTCCGCATAGAGCCCTTTTTGCGAGTCAATATCTCGAATAAGTGCTTCTTGTTCCGGAGTTAATTGTTTGAATTTTTTTACATCGGCAAGTTCCTTTTCATCAAGGCCTAATAAAATCCAGGTTTCAACTAGCGAGAGAATTTTCGTGGCTTTTTCAGAGCTCATGTCCCCCACGTTTTGCGTAATAGGAACCAGCCACAACCCTAATTTTCTAGCCACCTTTGCGGCCAATAAGCAAGCGGACACAATCACATCAATTTGAAACTGAAGGTGGGATTCATCAATAAATAAAAAGGTCGGTCTGTTGTCGTTTTGGGTGGCTTCCGCCATCGCTAAGATCCGCGGCAATAAGGACACCATCACCAAAGCCAATTTTCCTTTATCGTCTTTAATGGCTGAAATATCGATATGAAAAATATCAAAGTCCCCTAAAGGCTCAGTGGGTACGTTAAAAAAGCGCGACTTATTGCTGTTTATCACATAACTTTTTAATCGGTCATGCATCTCCAAAATACGGTCTTTCTTTCGAGGCACCTCTTCACGCACCAATCGTCTGACAAAAGCTTCCAATACATGTTCGGTCAGCATCTGCGGCACTTCATTTTTAAATGAAGTCAGGATGGCATCACTTAATACTTCAATGAGCAGGGTTTCATCACTTAAGGAAAACAACGCCTCTTCTTGTTCGTTCGCCTCCGTTATCATGGTGCGTAGGGCTAACAAAAGTTCACTTAAATAGCTGCGTGATTCTTCATCACAATTTAAATCTGAGTCTGCTGCTTTGACCGCCAGAGTGCTTTGTAAATCGAGCATCTTCTGGGCAAGCTTTGCGGCTTGTTGTTCCGTTAAACTCTCGCTGATTTCAGGGATTGCTTTATAGGCTTCACAAAAAGGGTTTAGGGGCACCGCTTTACTCTTTTGATTGCTCAGTAATAATTGCTTGGTGGATTTGCCCATCGCTTTGGCGTGAATGAGCATGCGATCAAAAGAATTACCCATTTCAAATAATACAATACGCGCATTTTTAATGGCCATTAAGGAGTTAATCATCCAGCCGGTTGCCACTGACTTTCCCGCACCCGAGTTGGCAAAAAGGGCCATATGTGAGTTTTGACTGATGAAGTCATGATGCAAGATATCAAATAAAACAGGTTCACCTAAGCGATTAAAGAAGGTAAAACAAGGAAGGTGGCGTGCCCCTTGGTTGCGTCCATACACGGGGAGCAAAGCTGCAAGCTCTGATGCATACACCAGGCGGTCGTAACACAGGTGCTTGCGTGCAAAGGAGGGCACAAAACTAAAAGGCAGACTATTAAGGTAGCTATTTAATGGATGTAAATCAAAGCGTGAATTAATGAGCGGCATCTTGGCATCAATGAATAATGAGTGCAGTTCTTTTTCAATCTGCACCAAGGTTTGGTCATCACAGCCTCGGTAATACACCGCTTGATTGACCCAAAAAAGTCGATTGCCACAAGACAGTTCATCACGGGCAGCCTTAATATCCTTTCGTACTTCAGAAGGTTTAAGGCTTGTACCAATAACGCCCTTTTCGATACGCATTAAGTGCGCATCGAGTGATTCATCGCTCTCAAAAACCACCGACAGAGTATAAATAGAGCCTTCGGGTAAGCGGTCCAATAAGGCGTAGCGGTGCTTGGGATTTGCCTGAGGTTTTTCTCGGGAAATCAAACCAATTTCAGGCGCTTCTTTTAAGCCGTCCACATAAAGCACTCGATGCTTGATGCCATCAAAAATAAACCCCTTCTCATCGCTTGCCACAGGACTAAAGAAGATGTTTTGAGGAAAACAAAAGCTTGCAGGTTTCTTCTTTTTTGGATAGGGGAAGCGCTTTAATAGCGCTTCACTATCGGCCCTCGTCAGGAGGGGGTTGGGGTTAAACCATTTAACCCACCAGCTGTAATACGCCCGACCGGTGAGGCGCTTTAAAGTAAGTCCTGGGGAGATGAGTTTGGCGGCAATTTGGGCGCATACGTCCTCATGTTCACTCACTGCCTCATCGCGTGTTGTTTTGAGTTGTTGGTAGCGTCGATAAAACAACACCCGAATGCGCCTGCGTCGTCCACGAAAAGCAGCGCCTGTTTTGGGATCTAAAAACAGGCCTTCGGGCCGTGCCATTTTTTGAAATAAGTCGTGTAGGCGTCTGAGGTAGTCTTGGGTAAATTGGGTTTTTAAAACATCAGGCTCAATGGCGTTTTGAATGTGCTTAAGGACGGGCTCTAAGGAATATTCGTCGCAGACGTACATTTGCATGACCCAAGGATCCATTTGGTGTAAAGGCACCACATTGGCAAACGTATCGCGGATTTTATTAAAAACAGCTTCTAAGTGCTCGGGGGATGTAGCCTCTGCCGGAATATCACCTAATTCAAACCCACTTCCCACGCTTACTCCATCGTTGAGTAGAAAAAGGTTTTTTTCATCACAAAAATCAACAAAGGCCAGGTGCTCTGCCAAGGAAGGACCTTCTTTGGTGTACCCTTGCTCTATGGCTTTTGTTTTTAGAGGGCTATGACTCCCCTCCCCTAATAACCAATTGATGGCCTGATTCACACGATTCATTTCCTGCCCCTTAATTAATAGCGTTCACTGGCCAGCGCGAATTGGTTTTGCTTGTAAAGAAAAAATTCGGTAGTAAACCCTGGTTTTACTAACTGCTCATCACCAATCAGGGCCACGTGCGGGTAGATGTAGATGGGTATTGCCGGATTCTCCAACGCTTTAAACAAGGCTTTCGTTTCATTCGCTGCGGTTCGTGTTTCACCTTGGTAGTGAACCGCGAGTTGGTGGTTTGCGGTGCGTTTGTAACGCGGCGCAGTCCAACTGGGCGCGGAAGTCGCAACACTCTGGTGGTAAATCTGGCTCACCGTAAGCCCCTCTTCAGGGATGGTTCCTGAAGCGACAGACTTGGCACAAGAGCTCAACAGCATGAAGCTACTTGAGACTAAAATCATGCGTATAATGTTGTAAGTGACCATAATCTAATACCCTCCCTTGGGGTTCTTTATCAAGTTGAATGGTTTGTGTGACATGAAGAGACATTCGGTTAGGACGATAATGCGTGAGATTGCCCATCCGATAAGGCACGCTTGCAGGTACAAACACCATGTCAAAGCTGCCTTGAATACGCTTTTCAAGCCAATCAGCCGCTTTAACCGAGCCTTGTGCTAGGGCACTTCCTGCAGCATAAGGAGCAAAAGAGCCTGTGGGTACAGCACTTGCCCCATTAGGTCCTGCAAAATAAGTCATTTGCCATTGCGACAGACTATTTCCAGCCCCTTCCATGCCGCCTGCAGCCATCATAGCCATCAGTACTTTGGGTGCATTCGTGTAATATTTGCCATGAATGCAAGGATTGCCGTAAGCCGTAGTCAAATAGCCAAGACTTTCGTTGTTGACTAAATCAACCGAATTGGTCATCTGCTCTTTACCGACTACGACAAAATGGCCGTCTTGAAAAGTAAATAACACGGAGGTGACATAAGCCCTGGCGCAGGAAATATTATCTAAAAAGGATCCCACCCCGATGGCATAACCACTCACTTTCATCCCGGAAATATCAGGAGGAAGTGCTATGCCATTTGAGGCCATTAAATCGCCGCGGCTGATGATGGCGCTGAAGGGAAATAAGGGTTGCATGAGCTTGCCATCAATGGGTACTTCACCAATTAATGCCGATAATAAGGTTGTATTGCCCAAGTCACTTCCGGCAGGAATGGTGTAATAAGGAATGCTTTGTTTTTTATTATCGTGCTTGAGGATGCGCCTCTTAACCGGGCGAGTCAGCGTTTTTTGAATGCGCTTTCTTCGGTCATTTAACTTATTCCAGTACTGCACCTCTTGCTCACTTAAAGGGTGCTTCATGAGCTGTGCATCAATATCGATAACACTCCCTGGTCCATGAAGCGTTTCGTTTTGCGCGAGTTGTCCCACGGGGTAGCCCGCAACAGGGTCGACCACGCTTCCTGATTCTTTTAATTGGAGCAGCTCTTTTTTCAACTCCTCTATTGTTTGCGCTATTTCAGGAGGCAGCTCTTGGCGGACCACCACCCCACCTTCTTCTTTAGAGGCAATGAGCGCTGCATTGTGTTCACTTAACGTTTTATTGTGTGCTTCGATGGCACGCATCTTTTGTTCGGTCTGCACCAAACGGGCTGAGACATCACGAATGTTGTCATTAAACTGACTCGCTATGGCTTCATTGATGTTATTAGGATTGGTTTTTTGTTCTGGTGATGCGGACTTCCCACCAGTACCCGAATTAATTAAAACTAAGGCCACCACGCTCACTACAACGCCTGTGAGCACCTTAAGGCTTAAATTCTTTTTCATCGCACAAACTCCTGAGTCTGTGTTAATGCCTCACCAAAGGGTCTATCGGAGACTACAAAAACAGTGGTGCTGTCTGCGTTACCTCGCGCATCAAGGGTATTGGTTGGATAAAACGTTGCCGTTTGCCAGTTGCCTATTAAATGATGCGGATCGATGATGACTCTTTTTTTAAGCTCGTTTTTTAATGCAATCGCAGTCACATATAAATCCCCGCCCTGCCACGAAATTAACGGTCTTGCCAAAATACTGGCTCCATAAACCAGAGTAATGTTTTTATGGGTGCGCATAGCGGTGCGCGACACCCCAGGTGGGATCACTAACAAACGCTCTGGGGCATATAACGATTGAATGGCAAACCGGGTTAATGACACAGGATTTACCTCAAGCATTTTATTAATTTGTGGCGGCTCCTCATCATGCTCAAGGGTTTTCAAATCCTCGCTATCCGATGAAAGCAGTACTTCAATAGGTGCCGTATCTGTGGCCTCTTTACTTGCCGAAAGACTAAGAACAATCGTTTCCCCCTCAGGCATCAGCTGCACGACCAATCGTTTATTGGCAAAGGATTCTTTGGCATTTAAGTACAATGCGTCCTGAATTTTCATAAGCCCTATGTTTTTGTCGAGCTCAGAATCGACAATACTAATTGCCAATGGAAATCGAATGAGGCGTTCCTCGTTCAAGGGCAGCGTAATAGGGATGGGTGTTTTATCCCACAGGACATGTTGTGCGGGTTGCGCTGTAGCATAGGTTGTGCCCACCCAAAGGGTCATTAAGAATAACCATCGTTTAAAGTTCATGTTCTTCTCCTGTCCTTTCTTGACTTAATAAGTCTTTGACTAAACGCTCGGGTTTGGTGTACCCATCAAGAGCCAATTGAAAGGGGTTGAGTAATTTAGACAGGTTCACTTTGACGACGCGCAAGTGGTAATCCACCACTTTGTCAGCAATCACCATGGGGCTTTTGTCATTGAGCCTCTGAGTAATGCGCAAGACCACATGCACCTCCCAGGTGGTGTTGCTTAATCGTTTCACATCGTTTGGCTCTAAAAAACGATAAAGGCTCGCCACCTGGGCTCGGTTAAAGAGCTGTGCCTGTTGATAGGCGTTTAAAGTCTGGGTTACAAGTTCCTGATGGCGCGGGGTGAAATAGTAATGAAACCCCTTTAGGTTCGTTACAAACTCATCTTTCCCCATTTGCGACCAGGAATTTAGGGGTGGGACTAAGGAGGTAACAAATCCATGCACGTATTCATCAGGCACCTCCCCTGCGTTCATTAATCCCCCATTAGCCACCATGTTAGGTGCCAGCCAAAACTCAAGCTTCTTAGGTGCTGTGCTCAGGGCAGCTATGAGTCCTGCAATTAAAAGGACTAAGAGAATAATAAAAGCGAACAGCACGCGATTGACTTGATTGAGTGCATCAATCTTGTTCCAGTAATTAAACACGACGGACTCCTAATCGTTTTAAGGTATGCCAAAGACCGACATGCGCAAGATATGGGGGTCGAACAAAGCCCCAGCTTGCCAGGTTTATTCTTACTCTTTTCTTTAAATATCCGTAGGGTTTTCCCGCTTTTAGACGAGAAATTGGTTTTGGCGCAAAGCTCACCCCGACAATGAAGCCAAGCACGAAACCGGTACAGCCAAAAGCACCCGGAAAGCGGAACAATAAGCCAATAATTAAAAACGTCAGAGTCATCACAGCGGTAGTGATGGCCACAAGAACCATTAGTTCGCGCAAAGTCAGCCCCTTATAAGCTGGAAAATCATGGGATAAGTGACGGCTTGATGGAGTGGTCATATCAAATCCTTAAAGTTTAAATTTATCGATGACGGTGTATCCTAAATACCCTGTGGCAATACTGATGGTCAGATAGACAATCCCCATCACTGCAAAATTGGCAAATACCGCAAGGGAGCCCCCTTCGTGTTTTTTAGCCTCCTCAATGCCGTGCGATATCGTGGATATAAATTTGGTGAACATCACCACCGAGACGATGAATAACAAAATCATCAAACCCTGTTTCACCACATTAGATAAAACAGTCATGGCGCTCTTATTGCCCTGAGTCAAATCATCAGATGCCGCAACCCTAGGAAACCAACCACTATCAGCCCACAAAGCGGGTGCATAGCTTAAATTCACGAACGCGAGACTGGCACTTAATGTCCAGCGATTTATTATTCTTGTGATGTGCCTCATGACTAACTTCCTTTTGTTGTTAATAAACCGATAAATAAGGTTAGGCCTAGGAGCAAACGTACGGTTCTTGAGCCTAGAGTCACCAAAAACACTTCTGACGCTTTGGCCTCCTCACTCATAAAATGCACAATCGACCAAAGAATGGCTAAAATCACGAGCATCAGTGCCACGAAGCGAATCAGCCCGCTATACGTTAAAGCGTGTTGCCCTCCTGCTTCATTGAATGCTTTGGCAAAGTCACCAGAAAGTTGTTCTCTCATCGTGAGTTCCCCACGAAATCAAATGCGAGTGGCTTTACTGTTTTAGGCTCAATGGCAGGCTTATTGATGTAATCAATCAAGGCATTGCGAATAGCTACTAAATCCTCGCGAACCCCTGGATGGGTTTTTTTGTCACTGCCTTCAAAAGCATTGATGTGCAGTTGGACGCGCGCATTGGGTTCAATTTCCTCCTCTGCCTCGGCAAGTAAAGGGAGCGTTGCGTTAATTTGATTAATTACCCGTACTAAGGTTTTATTAAGCTCTGCCTGATTGCTAAAACTTACGAAACTTAAGAGCATTAATCCCAATCCCAACATCATTTTGTTCATCACCTCTCCTTATAAATATTTTTTAAATCGACTGGAGGTCACACTCACCAAACAGGCAAGCAACACGCTTAAGCTCACAAAAAAAGGGGTTGGCGATAAAGCATGTGGGATGGCAAGCCACAGACCCAAGACCCACAACAAGGCACGTCGCGCCAAAGGTATGGATTTATGAAAGACATAAGTGGATTCACGCCCCAAGGATGCGGTGCGAATAGCCCGTTGATTTAACCCGTCCACAAGTCCTGCACTTATGGCTAATAAAAAAAGCGGGATGGCCGCAATCAAAATCGCACTTTTAATCAGTAATAAATGGCCTGTGATGCTTAATAAAATCCAAAATTGGTGTGCTTTTAACGAAAACTCATTGAACGTTTGGGTTAATTCGGAAGCTAAATAGGTTGGTTCTTGATGAATCATGAGATTCATTTGTTCATGGGCATTTTGAGCAAGCTTGGCACCCACCTCTTGGGCTGTGATCAGAGCTTCTGCCGATTGAGCACGAAAGGCTGGGGTCATTTTTTGACTTAACCAGATACTTAATGAGCCATCGCTAAACTCGCTAACCACCATGGCTTGCTTTAGGGAAAGGGTTTCAATGGTGTAGGCAGTTGATTCAAAGCCCACATGAACCCAAGACCATAATGCCCAGCCCATTAAAACCATCCACCCCAAAAAAGCCATACACATGAAGTTCACCAATACGCGTTTCATCCAGGAGGATTTTTTAATCGGTCTTTGACGGTGCGCTACTGCCATATAACCCCCGAATCATAGACAAACGGGTAATGATGCACGTCTAAGAGAGAGGCTAATTCATCCACATCAACTGGCTGTAGGGGTAGCCCTGCCAACTGGGTCAATTCCTGCAACGCATGCGATGTGGCCACATTGGTCACGAGCCCCAACGGCTTGCTTTTTTGCAATGGCGCAGCGTTCTCTTTTAACCAGGCACGTGAGCGTGGGTCATCCCCCACTACAAAAAAAACGTAGGACAAACGGCTGTTTTTAAGGGTATGGGTGTTCACGGCTCCTGGCTTGATACGGCTTGTGACCGGCAAGGGAAATTCTTCTGTTTGAGGTGGAGTCACCTCTTTATTCCACTCAACCTGGCCTGCCTCTAAATAGGAAGTTGCATCTATAACGGGTGATTCAATGGCTATTACTTTCAGCGCATAACAGGCTGCAATGAAACTCCAACAGAGGACAAAAAACAGGGTTCGCATTTAAAACACTCCCAAATCAACAACGCTTGAGGCACCGTGTCGTGCCAACAGCAATAAAGGGGTGGTTTTTTTAGGGGTGTTTAATGCCTCAAAGCTTAATTCACCATGATTTAAGGTAATTGTTCCATTGCTTACTAGTTCTCGTGGAATTTGATTTTGGTTTGCCCACAATTGAACGGCATGGTCATCCATGCCCAAGAGCATGAAATGCAATTTGGTGTTAGGGTTTGCATTAATTGCATCAATCAAGGTTAAGAGGACTGTTTTCACCGCATCATCGGTTTTGACGAATAAAAATAAAGTATCGCCTTCATAAAGACGTATGGGTTTATAGGCTGCAGGAGAATAAGGGGATGCATCAAATTCACCCACTACCGGTACATTGGCAAATAATTGATTGTAGGCTTTGTAAAATGCGTTATTCCATGCGATGTTTTTAGATACCTTTTGGGCCTCAAACCGTGCCGATAGCGCTGCAAAATGAGCGCGCTCTGCCTCACTTTGGGCATTAATACCCAACACATCCACAGGAGTTTGCCTTAATCCTTTGTAATAAATCGCAGAGCGGTTTTGCATTAAAAAAACATAACGTTTTTCTTCCTCTTCCGTTAATTCCCAGACTCTTGCTTCATGGAGTTGCAAAGGGGTAAGTTTTAACGTGGTCATGTCTTGCTCTGCGGTGATGTCGTCTTCATTGACTAAAAGACTTGTTTTAGCCAGTGTTTTATCGGTTGATGCCAAAGCATTGGAATGGGTGTGGTTCATGGCAATCCCCGGGATTGTTAATTGAGCATGTCCCGATGCGTTTAAGAACAGGGCGCTTATTAATAGTGATTTTTTAAACACGACTCACCCCTTTCTAACCGATGTGCTCATGAGTTATGAGTACTCGCTCAGCACGTGCATTTTCTAATTCAAGGCGTTGCTTGCCATAATCGATGCTCACCACCTTCCATCCTGCGAGTGCATCGCCCTTCTCCAGGGGAATGGTTTTGTAGTCATAAGCAACACTGGTCACGGGAACTTGTTGAATGCTGTCAATACTCACGACAGAAAATGGCAAACTTTTTGCGGGTAAATATAAGACCTGCGATTTTTTATCATCCAAGTGTGTGACTACCTCTTTGATGGAATGAAGCTCTTGGCCTAAGGTGTTTTGAGTAAGGTTTAGAGTTTCAGTCCATTGTTTGCTATCGGCTGCTCGAAGCGCATCCAATCGACTGGATAGCTGTGCTATTTGTTGGGTGATGGAATCTAGATTTACCTCAGGTAAGGGTTTATTAACTGTTTCACTTAAGGTTTTTAGTTGGTGCTGCAGCTCATTTAAACGAGAGACGACCAGCGTGTCAGTACTTAAATTCTGAGTTAAGGATGGGGTATCACGAGTGCTTACTACACCCAGCAAGGTGGATGTACCCATTGCCACTATGAGAAATCCAAAAAACACCCCTTTGCGTGCGGGTAGAGTCAATAGATATTTTAACTGGTGCCAGTGGTTATTCATGCTTTTTTTCCTCGGAGATTCGTTTGTGTTTTGGCATATTGTGGTTTTAATTTAAAATTGACTTGACGATGAAGGGGGTCTTGAATCAGAGAAAAAACGTGCTGTCCGACCAGAACTTCTAATCCATCGTGCACTGTCAGTGGTCCAAGATGTCTCACCACTTGCGGTAAAGGTTGCTTCATGATGTCTTTAAGGGCCTGGCTTTGCACCTTCTCATCAACCAGGGCATAGCCTGAATACTGCATCCAATGAGTCAGTGCGTCCCCTACGGTATGAATGTGTTGCGGGAAATGAATTTGCTGGACGGTGAGTAAGGGATTAATTTGTGAGGTTAACGGCTTATTCTCAACGGTTGCATAACGATTCACTTGAGTCACCTGAGCGGTGCACACCACACTTACAGCCAGGCACAAAAACATAATACTCATGGGTATGGCTAACTGATTTACTGTTTTCACGGTCAAAAATCCCCCATCACGCTTTAAAAAGCGCAAGTTTTTATTCTTTTGATTTGTTACCTGCCAATTCTTAAGCGTATTGGCAGTCCATTGGATTACACTAGAGAATGCCCGCTAAGGTCCTTACTAATTCGTGTTCTAAGGCAGGACGTGCCTCTTTAAAGGATAAGTTCACTTTATTGGCATGGGATACCACGCGCGTCCTATAACGTTGGTAATCACTGCGTTTTCTTGATGATTGATAGGTTCCAGATGCAGTCCCGTTTTCAAGAGTCGAATTAAAGTGTTCGCTAACTGCCCCCTTCCCGACCCGCTCAGAAAGTTGCACGTCAGTAATCACGGTATAATTCACCTCTTTTATTAAAGAATCAGCCGCTAATCCGACCAATCCTCCAGCAATTCCACCACCAATAATGGTGTTGGAATTTCCAAAAGAACCAATGGCAGCACCCGTTGCAGCCCCTGCCAATGCAGAGCCATAACCGCCACCGAGTGCATTTTGAGAGGCAGAGCGACTCATCTTGCCCACTTTTAAGATGTTGGCCTGGAGCAGATAATGGGCTTTACTAGGATTGGTTACTACTCGATACCCATTCGCTATTAAAGCGTCTGCCAGAGGTTTTGTTAACTCAAGGCGTTCCTCTGAGGTGTTTTTTATGGCCACAAAAACGGTTTTTTGGCTTGGAGCCACAGGATCTAGAAAAATAGTTTGACTTAATCGAGTCGTTGTTGCGAGAGTATGGTGTTCCAGCACCGTTTGGGTTGCGGCACAACCTATTAATGTCGCTACTGCTCCTGAAATGAGAGTATATTGGATTGCTTTTTTTAGATCTGCTTTTGTAACACGCATCATTATTCCTTTAAGTATTATTTTTATTAATTAATGGGTCTTATTAATGGAGTAGTTATTCTTTACCCGATTGGTATAAAAACCACCCTGCTCTTCTTTTTTTACTTTAAGATAAATTTCTTCTCGATGGACGGGAATGGATAAGGGTGCATCAATGCCCATGCGTACGTGATTGCCTTTAATAGATAAAACGGTGACTTGGATCGCATCACCTATCATTAACCCCTCTCCTATTCTTCTGCTCAAAACCAACATGATGTTATTTCCTTATTTATAAGTTATGTTTTAACGTGCTCGTTACGGGAAACTCTTCGTTTGAACTTTTGCCTGCAGAGCCCCTGGATAAAGAAAGTTCCTGCTCGACATCGTATTCATCCAGGGAAATTTCAGATAAATGCGATTGCTTCACCGCCTCGACGCACTCCTCAAGGGCAATCCGAATTTTTGGTTCTTTAAAAAAGGAACATCCTGAAATAATCCCTCCTCCCAACCCTAAGGTGATACTGGATGCGGCAACGACCAGTGATGCGGTTTGCAGGGCATAAAGGGAAGTTAAAAAGGCAAGCGCACTTTCCCAAAAACCAACAAGCAGTCCAATACCGATGCCTGCTGCAACACCAGTTGCCACAAGACTTAATGCAATCACCACGACCCCTAATGCGAGCCCCATTTTTTTCGCCACTTCATGTTCGTCTCCGACCAGTGAGTCACAACGGCGTTTAAAGACTTCTAATGGATTTATGGAGTCTTGGGGGTCGTTTATCATGCTTTCAAGAAATTGCGTGGCCGATGAATAGAGATTTAATTGGGTTTTTTCATCAAGTCGTTTTATTTCCTGCTCTAAAGCCACAAACGACTTAAAAATAAGCTCTTGGTTTTCCGCGGTTTTTAGTGCCTTTTTAAATTGATTGTTACAGTACATCAGTGCCGTGCTCATAAAGTTCCCTTTGCTATTAATGAATTAATGTATTTTTTTTCTGAGAATGAATCTCAAACCCAAGCGCCTCACAGGCTAATTTGGCCTCCATCGCCAGATACCAAAAATCACAATCCTTACTTTCTTGGAATGCAAGGGTTAGAAATTCAGCACAGCTGTTTAACAGGCAGTACAGTTCTTCTGTTGAAAAACGCTTTAAGCACTGGATGGAGTTCATCGCCCTACTCCTAAAGCCTGTCGCATTTGGGTTAAGTGATTCATGGCCACCTCTTTAGATTGAGGTTTCTTCATCAAGGGCACCTGAGCCATCTCAGGAATAGGAAGCCCTTGACGTACCAAATGGCATACTTGCTCATAGGCATCGGAAAACAGCGCAAAGGACTCGCCTTCGTTCTCAATAGCCGCAAAGTGATGCCCTAATTTAAAGGCAGTGTATTGAACCACCGGATGACTCCAACGGGTGTTTTTGGTGTAGGCCCGATTTAATACCTCTCGATGTGCACTCGCAGGGGTTGGCAGCTTTAAATCGCTGTAATAGCCAAGACAGAGTGCTCTAAATTGCAAGGAGCTTGGTGGAAACTCACAAAATTGATTGCCCTTTTCTAAAGTCATTAATTTATTCATCCCATTGTGTAGCGCCATTGGCGTTAAGTCTTTTAAGACTTGAAACCAGGTGCCGTTGTCTTCAACACCGTGTTTTTTAGTAAAGAGCGTTCCATAGAGGGCTGTGAGTTTCATCCACAGCTGTGACACATGTTCCTTCGATAAATGAGTGGGTTTCGCCAAGTTGTGCGGGCTCATCCCAGATTGATTCGATGGATAGACCATGTTGTTGGCTGACTCGTTCCAAGGCTTCTGGGATAAAACGGTTCTGATTGATACCACGCTCATTGTGATGACTCCTTAATTGTCCTTGTACTTTTTGGTGTTGTTTTTGTTTTTGAGTGTATTGGACTTCGCGCTCAAGCCAGGTCATGAAAACCGGATTGAAATCAGCCCACTGGGTGTTTTGTTTTTTGTTGTGGTTGATGAACGCTTGGATTTCAGTGGCATCAGTGACTTTGGTAAGCCCAAGCGCATGAGCCAGCTCAATGGTTTTTTGGTTGGGGTAAAAATGGGCATCGATGGGTTTTTTAACGCTTAATTTTTCAAAATAGGCTGCGTTAGTTTGTTTGTTAGTGTTAGTTATGTTAAATATATTATTATTCTTTACAGAAGAACTGGGTGTGTTAGCTTCTGTGTTAAGTTCTGTGTTAACTCCCCTAGAGGAAACGGCGTTTACACCAGTGTTTTCCTGGGTGTTCTCGGGGTTAACATCTATGTTAACTTCTGTGTTTTGAAATAGCTTATTAAATATCTTTGGTATTTCAGGAAATAAAAATTGTAGATTTTGGCCTTCGGAAATTACTTTGAAATATTCACCGCATGCACGTTCGATAGATTTGATGCAATTTCTAATTGCTTGTTTTGAAGGGGTGCCACTATTCTTTCTACCAGGGGCATTATCAACTTTAAGTAGTTCAGCAAGGTCGTTATATGTAATATTATTTACTTCACCCGTGAGGGGGTTAGCGCTAGTTATTAAACTCTTTATCAAAGTAGTACACGTATGGGGTAGTCCATTAAAACATTTTTCAATCTGTTTTCTTGCTGTATTAAATTTATCGACTTCAAACACGCATAAATCCTTTTTAATAATTCCTGACTTACAAAATATATAACAAATTTGTTAATAAAACAAACTTATTCGTTATAATATATAACTTTAAAGTTACAAAAATTATACAATTCTTCCATTATTATTTCGTTTTTTAAATTTATATGTCATAATATGAAAAAATTAACAGGTCACATCAATGTTATTGAAGAACGTTGACAAAAAAAAAGATGATTTGAATAGCCGTAAGTCAATTGCCGAGAATTTAACTGCGCTTCTAAAAAAAAATAATTTAAACTCTAATCAGCTCGCTCAAGTTTTAGGTATTCCGATGATGACTATTCGGAGGCTAATGTCAGGTGAAACTGAAGATCCAAGAATTTCAACACTAAAAATAATAGCTGACTTTTTTAATATTTCTATAGATCACCTTGTAGGTGAAGATAGTTCTATTGATTTGATATCTTCTAAAAATATTAAATCTTATACAGTACCAAAAATAGGATGGAGTGATCTTAATAAATTTTATTCTATAGACGATAATAATTGGAGTGAATGGCAATCAATATCCTTGAATGATAGTGATACCATTAGTAATAAAACTTTTGCTTTAGAAAGTCGGCCTTCTATGTATCCTAGATTCCCAAAAGGGACCATTTTTATAATTGATCCTCAAATCCAACCTACTGATGGTGATATAGTACTTGTAAAAATTAAACTCAATAGTGAATATACATTAAGAGAATTATTTGTAGATCCGCCGCACTGGATTTTAGCTCCCTTAATTATTGATTCAGAAAGTATTAATTTTGACCAAAAATCACATGAAATAGTTGGTGTTAATTTAATCACTATGCTTTATAATACAAAGATAAATTCTTAGTAAACTGGATGTTGTAAATGGAATTTTTCAAACAATTAGCGAAATTTATTAATAAATTTTATACCTCAGAAAAACACAAAATTTCTAAATATGTATTTTATAAAATAATTGATATTAATTCAAACAAAAGTAACGTCTATATAATTCAATGTATCAATTCTAAATCAATTTTTGAATCTCATATCAATGAAATTGTTTATGATTTTGATCTACTTCATAGTCTTCATCCACTCCAAGCATGTTTTATTGGAATAGAGTATCGTAAATTTATTAGTCAAGAAGCTATTTTTAAAAATAATATAAACATAAGTTTTATTAACCAAAATGTTTCTCAAACTTATGGAACATTTAAGATTAAATCTCAGGATAGAAAAAATAATTTATGTTTTATTGACATTATTACTTTAGAAGAAATTAGTATGAAACCTAAAGAAATTGCATTTTCAGATCGCTTATTAAGCAAGTTCCATGCTGCTGATGCTTTTTTTATTGGGATCTGTGCTGGCCAAGAAATTCATCAAAACTGTAATATAATTCCAATAAATTTCGTTAATAATCTTTATAAGAATAAGGCTTAAAGGTTTATATATTTTGAAAAACAACTTATCGCATTTACCTAAAGGTCCTAGTAATTTAACGGCTTCTGTTATAAATAACCCCTTGGGTTATCAATATCTTGCTTTTTTAAGCATGATTTATATTTGTATGATGCTATTCAATGCAATATTAACTAACAGATACATAGGAACTGATTTTATTTTTGTTTTAGGTGGAACATTTACTTCCCCCTTTGTTTTTTTAATAGATAACATTATCGCTGAAATTTACGGATTTAAAATAACAAGAAGTATTATATTGTTTGGCATTTTTTCCCAAACAATTTTCGTTCTTTTATGTCAATTANNTTTTTCAGAATAACAACTCATATGAAATAATTTTAGGTTGGTCTTTATTTCGTATACACATTAGTGGTTGCGCGGCGTATCTACTGGCCATTTTATTTAATACAAAAATACTTACACAATGGAAAGTGTTACTTAAGGGGAAAAAGTTTTGGTTAAGAAGTTTAGGGACGTGCACTATTTCAGAGCTCCTTTATTCATTCATAGCCATTTTATTAATGGAAATACAATCAATACCTTTCACATATATTTTTAAAATTGTAATTTTAAGCTATACAATCAAGCTAATATACAATTTAATATTTATATATCCATCCCATTTATTAGTTGATCATATTAGACGAGTTACAGGAATTGATGTTTATGATTTTAATCATAATTTTACTCCATCAAAATATTATAAATATAAAACACAGGGTATCTTAAATGATTGAGAAGATTGTTACTGGAGGTCAAACTGGAGTTGATAGGGCAGGTTTAGATGCTGCTATAGATCTCAATATTAACTACGGTGGCTGGTGTCCCAAAGGAAGAATAGATGAGAAGGGAATTATTCCAGATAAATATAAAAATTTAGTTGAAATTCCAAATAATATTGAAAATGAGAAAGAAAATTATGACACTAGAACCAAAATGAATATAAGAGACTCTGATGCCACTCTTATATTTCTACCTTGTTATCCCATACCCTTAGAAATTCAAGATGGAACCCTACTAACGATAAATGAAGTATCATCTCAAAATAAGCCTTACTTACTTATAAATTTAAAAAATGATCCTGAAGAAAATTCTATAATTTTTTTCGAGTGGATAAGATTTAATAATGTATCGATTTTAAATATCGCTGGGCCCAGAGAATCAAATAGTCCTGGAATCTATAAAAATAGTTATGATTTTCTTTCAAAATTTCTACCCACTCTTAATATAAGTCATTCTTATAGTATGTAAGGTGCCCTACAAATGACTTAGATTAAATTAATTTGAGTCGTTTGTTATATTAAGTTTAACCTTGTCTTATCTGTAGCTCAACAAAATCACCTAAATCTTAGGAATTTATGCTTCATTCGAG
Organism: Legionellaceae bacterium UBA2794; assembly: GCA_002352055.1. GTDB lineage: Bacteria > Pseudomonadota > Gammaproteobacteria > Legionellales > Legionellaceae > Legionella. Next base: position 257 of record DEHS01000049.1, on the reverse strand, counting down.
AAATTTTCTTAAATAAAAATCTATTTTAATGCCTGAACAAGTATTTCCTAGATCAGTATAAAGATTCTTGATACATTATGACCCACAATTTACTATTCTCTTTATGCCCAATGAATAAATCATTACAAATAAATATTGGCTTAACAATCCAGTGAATTGTACAGTTATACTGATCAATTTATGCATTTTGCTGCGGGCTCTCGACAAAATAAATCATCAATATAGATAACTAATTAGATATCATCATAGATATCATC
>DEHS01000019.1 GCA_002352055.1 Legionellaceae bacterium UBA2794 | reverse complement strand
CGATTGCAACAGCATATTTTACAATGTACTGGCATTCCAACCTCTATTGGCATCGGCCCTACTAAAACCTTGGCCAAGATTGCGAATCATGTTGGGAAAAAAGAATTAAAGATTCCGGTGTTTAACGTCACCGATGCCAAACACTGGCTGGGACGAATACCCATTGGCGATGTATGGGGAATAGGGCGCCAGTGGGCTCATAAATTAGCGGCAAAAGGCATTCATACCGCGCAAGACTTAGCGGACTTAAATGCCCACATGCTTAAGAAGCAATATAATGTAGTACTGATGCGCACCACGATGGAGTTACAAGGAATCGCTTGCGCAGGGCTTGAAGAAGCAAAGCCCAAACAAAACATTATGTCCTCAAAAAGCTTTGGTCAGATGCAAACCCAATTCGCATCATTAGCCCAAGCCATCAGCAGCCATTGCGCCCGTGCCTGTGAAAAAGCACGCAGTGAGCATTTGGTAGCCCAAAGACTTTATGTCTTTGTGCGCAGTAATCCCCATCGTTCCGATTTGAAACAATACGCTAAAAGCATTGAGGTGCGTCTGGTGAACCCAACCGATGATACGCGCATCATTACGCGTGTAGCTAAATTATGTTTAAAAAAATTATATCGCCCCGGTATTTCCTATAAAAAAGTAGGGGTGATGTTGCAAGACTTAATCGATAAATCGTCCTTACAAATGGATATTTTTCATCAGCGAACCGACGAAGAACTGGATAAAAAAGATAAATTAATGACGGTGTTTGATACCATTAATACGCGCTACGGCAGTCATACGATAAAGCTTGCGGCAGAAGGATATAGTAAACCCTGGGCGATGCGTTCAGAAATGCGCTCTCCGTGTTATACAACTCGGTGGAGTGAGTTGCCAGTGGTGCGACTTTAAATGAATAAAATGGAGGGGTTTCTCTTTTTGTGCCTGTGCGCCGCTGTATTGCCACTATAGGGAGATCATCCTTGACCTCGCCAGTGTTCCGACATCCTGTCCACAATACAACAGCACCAAACAAAAACAGTATAGTCTAGTGGAGTGATTAAGATATAGATTAAAAGGATGATTGTTTTGTAAGAAATGTCTTAAAGAGATGAGGATAAAAGACAATCATCAATGATATTCAGTTGTGATTGATCATGCAGTTATTTTTAAATAAAAAGGTGGAACGTTTTCGTGATGTATGGGCTTACTCAAAAAGAAGTATTAATTATCGATTGTCAAACTACGGCTATGCATCCCAATCAAGGATTTATCGTGCAAATAGGGTGGGGTGTTTATAAGCCCTATGAATTACATGCGCCTTGTATTGAGAAATGGACTTTAAAATTACCAGAAGAGGCAGTCATCCCCACAAAAATAAGAGATATGCTGGAACTGAGTGAATCAGAACTTAGCCAAAGTGTAGCACCGCATATTGCCTTTGCTGCATTGCAATGCGTTTTAAAAACATTAGGGCCTGAGCCTATAGTGATTGCGCATTACGCGCAATTTGAACGAGGCTTTTTAAAGCAGTTTTATCACCAGCACACCGGTTTTGATGAGCTGAACTTTAATCTCATCTGCACGCAAAAAATTGCGAAACGGCTCTTGCCCCAAGTGCCCAGTCATAATCTAAAAGCTCTGGCTGGATATTACCAATTACCGTCTAGTAAAAAAAATGAAGTCATCTCTCACGTCACAATGACCCTTTCTGTATGGCGTGAGTTAGTAGCAAAACTTATGGACCAAAATATTTCCTGCTACCAAACGCTACTAACGTGGATAAATCAAAAAGAAAAAAAGGCAAGTTCCAAGCCTTACGAATACAATATTGAGCAAGTAAAAAGACTGAGCTTGCCTGAGCTTCCTGGAGTCTATCGCATGTTAGCTCAAGATGGCTCGGTGCTATATATTGGTAAGGCAACCTCACTTAAAGACCGGGTGAACTCCTATTTTAGGGGCATTAAAAAAAGAGACCGGCGCAAGCTTGAGATGTTGGCGCAAGTTTGGGATATAGAAACGGTCGTGTGTGACACTCCTTTGGAGGCCGCGTTATTGGAATCTGATGAAATAAAAAGATGCAGCCCGCCTTATAATATTTTGTTACAGGCGAAGAATAGAGCACTTATTTTTTATAATGATGAATTTAGTGATATGCGCGACACTCGAGATGCGCAGTTTTTTATTGGACCCTTTAAACCGTTTGATTCCGTAATGTCCTTATTGGAGTTAATAAAAGCGTTAAAAACAGGGGCTTTAATGAATTATGATAATCAAGATATTACTCCGGAACTGATGAAGAGCGCATGGACACTCTTTTGCACCACCTATTCTTTAGATAACACACCCATTACAAAAATGAATTTTAGAGGGTTTGCCGCATTAGGTTATAAACTGTTAAAAGGATTCGAGAAAAAGTATGGAGTCAGAACTTTTGAAAAGTGGTGGTCACAGGAGAAAGCAGGTTTTGAAGAGGGATTGAGTATCGAGCAGAAGATGGCGTTAAAGATTAGCCGAAGTTTAATTCGAGCAGCAATTTGTTTGCGCCAAAGCAGGCAGATAAGAGCACTTTATAATTCCTCGCTCATTATTAAAGCCACCCAAAAGAAAATATTTGTGGTTCATGGTGAGCTTTTGGATGAAGTGCACCATGCAGATTCTAATGAAAATAGTTTGAGGGCCATGACCATTAATCACTATGACCGGTTATCGCTTTTAGTCTCTGCAAAAAATAAAAAATTATTGGCTTCTTTAAGCTGAGTATTTTGTTAGCTTAACCCTAATAAATGTCCAAATCACGAGCTGGTTTTCACTTTTTTAGTAGACTTGGCTTTTCCTTTAGATGCCGCACGGTTACTTTTTTTAGCGTTCATGCTGTCTTTCAACAGGGTAATAAAATCCACTACCTCCGCTTTAGTGGTTGTCGCCTTTCCTTGAGTTTTAGCTGATTTTTTAGGTCGCGCTGTTTTTTGTTTGGTAAGCCATTGCTCTAAGGCTTCACGGTATTCATTATGGTATTTTTCGGGTTTCCAGTCTGCGGTCATATCCTTAATTAAGCCAACAGCCATTTTTAATTCTCGCTCGGTAATTTTATAAGAGCTAATGCTTTCTTTGGGCACCTTAAGGTCCTCTTCAGTGCGAACTTCGTCATGATAATGCACAAGGTACAGCACCAGCGCGTGTTGGTGGGGTACAATAAGGGTTAATGATTCTTTGGAGCGAATCATCACTTTAGCAACACCTACTTTGTTGGATTGGCTTAACGCTTCACGCAATAGCACATAAGATTTTTTATTTTTACTTTCGGGAATCAAATAATAAGGTTTGGAAAAATACAAAATATCAATCCCTGCAAAATCAACAAATTCTTCAATGTCTATGGTTTTAAATACCTCAGGCGTTGCTTTTTCAATCGCCTCTTCATCGACTAAAATATAGTGGTCTTTATCGACCTCATAGCCTTTGACAATCTCTTCCCAAGGTACTTCCTTACCCGTTACCTCATCCACCCGCTGATAACGTACCCGAGCATTGGTTTTTGAGTTTAATAAATGAAAATGAATCTCCTCTTTTTCTTGCGCTGACGTAATAGACACGGGGATAGATACAAGCCCAAATGAGAGTTCGCCTTTCCAAATTGATTTGGCCATATGGTTCTCCTAAAGGATAAAGGTGGCAATTAAAACCACATAATGCTAAACATAAAAGAGGCATTGATATGAATATACCAATAATAGCCAAGGTGGCCTATGAGTCTTAAAAGACTATCATAAAAAACGTGATTTTAAGAAAACAGCCGAACCTAAAGGCAAAATTACTCATGAGCATGAACATCTCTTTATCATTCAAAAACATGCGGCAAGTCATCTGCATTATGATTTCCGTATCGAGTTGAATGGGGTGTTATTAAGTTGGGCCATACCCAAGGGACCCTGTTTTGACCCTACAGTCAAACGTTTGGCCATGCATGTGGAAGACCATCCTGTAGATTATGGATTTTTTGAAGGGATTATTCCAAAAGGGGAGTATGGCGGGGGCACAGTAATGCTCTGGGATAAAGGTCATTGGATACCTCTCGATAAAAATCCTGCTAAAGCGTATAAAGAAGGGCACCTACGTTTTGAGCTTGATGCCCATAAATTACAAGGGCGTACAGACACCGCTTATACCATTAAGACGTTACCGAAGCGATTGTGGGATTTAAAGAAAGCCCCGTGGCAAGATTTTTGGAAAATCAAACAATCGTTGCCATTAGCAGATTTAGAATAAGTGATTTTCTTGTTTATTAAAACTGAAGGAGTCATATTGTCTATACTCTCAAATGACTCACCTCATCGAAGCAGGGTCATTCTTAGGCATCATGCTTGAAGAACAAATCGATTCCTTTGCTTGCGTTCTGGGCGATTTAGGATTTCTATCTTGTTGCATATTATCCTCAGTCATCAGCCTTTGGACGGATTCTTGAATATGGTCTTGCTTCTTCAGCCAGCCTAATTGCTGAATTTAAACTGTATTGAATTCCAATCATATGAGAAAATTAAATAAATATTATGGCAACAGGGTTTGTGATGGTAAAAAAGCAGCTTGTGCATTCTCAGGAGCAAAATTTTGAGGACATCGTAAATTTAATTACCTCTTCAAAAAATAAGGCATATCAAGCGGTTAATACTTTATTAATTGATCTATACTGGCATATAGGTGAATACATTAGTCAAAAAATTTCACTTGCTGAATGGGGTGAAGGAGTAGTCGACCAGTTGGCAAGCTATATATCTCGAACTCAGCCTGGAATTAGAGGCTTCACACGACCCAACCTTTTTAGAATGAAACAATTTTATGACACTTATCATAATGATGTAATTGTCTCACCACTGGTGAGACAATTACCTTGGACACATAACTTAATAATTATCAATCAAAGTAAAAGCAAGGATGAGCGTGATTTTTATTTACACAGATGCATTCAAGAACGATGGAGTAAACGAGATTTAGAACGACAATTTAAATCAGCGCTATATGAGCGATCGATTTTAAATCCTGTTCAGATTTCAGGGGCTTTAAATCAATCACATCCTGAAGCAAAAAATACGTTTAAAGATGCTTATATGGTTGAATTTTTAGGTCTTCATGATGACCATGAAGAAATAGATCTTCATAGAGCTCTGTTAGCTAAGCTCAAAAACTTTCTAACCGAACTAGGCAAAGATTTTTGTTTTGTTGGAACAGAGTATCCACTCCAAGTAGGTGGAAGAGATTTTTTAATAGATTTGTTATTTTTCCATAGAGGGTTAAATTGCTTGGTTGCTGTAGAATTGAAAGTAGGGCGGTTTGAACCAGAATATCTTGGCAAGTTGTCATTTTACCTGGAAGGTTTGGATCGAACGGTAAAAAAGACACATGAGAATCCTTCTATAGGTTTATTATTATGTGCGAGTAAGGATAAAGAGGTAGTTGAGTTTTCTCTAAATAGAACTTTATCTCCTGCTTTAATTGCTGAATATCAAATCCAGCTTCCTGATAAAAAATTGTTACAAGAAAAATTGCACGAATTGTTATTAGATGATGAAGAGTAAATTAAATTGTCTCGCCAGTGGTGAGACAATTTAATAAGAGTTTAATCTATTGAATTTAAACATTATCTTTTTAATCAAGCTGTAGAGGTTAAGACAAATCCGATTCATTTTTTGCTAAAAGCGAAGACGGAAGAGAAGCGCGTTACTGCATTAACTATAATAATCTTAGGTCTGATTACTATGATAATCAGACCTAAGGAGATTATAGTATTCATAGTATTCAATGATAGAAATTAAGCGTATATTCGCGTTCTTCATTGAGGTATTTTATGAAAGTACAGAAAATTAAACTGAGTTCTTATGATGTCACATGGATAGTTCTTGATGACAATCACTTGCCGATTAAACCAATTACCGAGTTTGTTCGCTATCTAAATAACGTAGATAAGTCTCCGTGTACTGAAAAGCTACGCGTATTGCTTGAAATTATTTTGGGATTACTTAGTTAATAAGCAACTTAATTGGCAAACCATTAATCTAGCGAGCTTAGCTGGATTTGTCGGTTGGTTAAGACAATCTAAAGAGCCTGCTCAAATAATCGATTTACACGAAATCCAAGCCTCAAGAAAGCCTGCCACGATAAACGTTATCCTGGGTTGCTTATCTAGCTTTTATCGCTATCATAATCAACTTGCTACCACTGACGTGGTCTAATGCTTGTCTCACATGTACGCATTTTAGAACATCGAAGCAATACCTTGAACGACATAAGACTCAGCTTGAAGAAACGGTAAAGGTCATTGAAAATGCGAAGCAAAATGGCTGGCATCGCATCGAAGAAATGAATAATGAAGTGGCTTGTAACTTACAATCAATTATTTTTACATTGGAAAATTCAAATGAGTAATAAATCCCCTGATACAGCAGGCATTAAAGCTGCGGCTAAAAAGAAAAGTGATGAAACGTTAACTAAAGTGCTTGATGCACTGAAGATTATGGTGGAACAGTCCATTTCAATTAATTTCAATTCTGTTTCAAACTTTACTGGTGTTACTAAGGCTTGGCTTTATAAACATACTGAAGTGAAGGATTTAATCGATAAAGCTAGATGTGCAAAAAATAATCTTTTGATGCAGGATCAGGCTGTTCAGTTAAGTCGTAAAAATAAAGAAATCGATATTCTTACCAAGCAAAATATGCTCTTAAGACGCAAAATTGATGAGCTTAAGCAACAGTTGGAAGTTGCTTATGCCACGATTTATAAGCAAAGTGATTAAGCTGTCCTTATATAGACCCCCGGCCGGGATCCTGGTAAAAAAGGGTCATGTTCAATCTCCTATTAATACCAAACTGTAATGGCATTGTCTGTCGTGACCTGGACAAATCGAATATACGCTTAATTTCTATCATTGAATCCGCCTGCTAACACATTGAAATCAATACTTAATCCCCTGGTCTTTAATTCTTTGGCTCATAGGGAAATTCGGTTTAAAAATAGCTTTTTTTATTTCCAAAATTATTTTTAAGTTGGATTGTGTAGGTTTAATTCTAAACTTTCTTCTGTTCAATCAATAAAATCTACCCATCTTAGCCACCATTCTCCTTAATAAACCAAACCAAGCACCATCAAAAGTATTCAGACAGGTCTGTTTCAATGCGCAGCTTCTTCCACGTCATTGCTAACAAATTGCAGCGGCGCAGATTACAATATAAACTTTTACTCAGAGCTCCCTTAGTGAGCCATATGAAGTATGGGAGGTTTAACATCTTGATAATTCATAATCGTCATCATCCCCGTCTCTTGATGATAGAGCATATGGCAATGCATCATCCAATTACCAGGATTATCGGTATCGAATTGAATTTTCACTGTTGATTTCGGTAACACCAAAACTGTATCGTGCAACAAACCACCACTTATCTTTTTGCCATCAATTTCCGTCACTTCAAAGACATGACCATGTAAGTGCATAGGATGAGCCATAGAAGTTTTATTGTTAAAAACCATTTCGACGCGTTTATTTTCATTAACGATTAAAGGTTTAATGTCTGGCCACTTTTGGTTATTAATAGTCCAGATATAGCGCATCATATCGCCTTCTAAATTAACGGTTAAGATTTGGCCTGGTGTTTTTTCAGGTAGCGGGTTTAATGCTTTAAATTGNNCATAATTTAAAGCCCCAGCCTTACTTGAACTTTTTTCATTAAGTTTAGGAATAATCGCTTTAGGCGTTGCGAGTATTAAACCGGTTTGCATCTCTGTTCCTTCGCCTTGGGCAAGAATAGGATAGGCTGCTTCACCCTGAGGAATTGTCACTAGAACATCAAGTCGTTGTCCCACAGCAAGTTGAAATTGTTCGAATTTTACAGGTTGAATCGATTGACCATCGATAGCGATTGCCTCTCCTTTCAAACTACCTGTATTTATAAAAAAATTGGACATTGCAGAACCGGCAATGAAGCGTAACCGGACGGTGTCTCCCGGATGAATGGGGACGATTTGAGGATTTTTTAAGGTTTTATAATTGGTTAGAAAGGCATCATAATTGACATCATTTAAATCAGGTGCCGCATTATTTATAGGCATAGAAGACATACCATTACCATGGTGCATGTGTGTCATTTGCCCTTTCTTTAACTCACTTAAAATCACTTCTGGTTTTTTAAAACTAAAATCTCCAATAAACAAAGTGACCTCTTTATCACTCACCTTATCGTTTGGATCAGCAATAATCAAAGGAGCTGATAAAAATTGTTGTACTTGTAAATCATGATGCGAATGCATCCAATAAGTCCCAGACTGTTTAAGCAAGAAATGATAATGATATTCACCACCAGGGGGAATGGGTGCTTGTGTCACATAAGGTACCCCATCTTGATCATTAGGAACAATAAGGCCATGCCAATGTAATACGGTGGGCTTATCCGTTTGATTTTTTACAATCGCATCAAATACTTGACCTTTGACCCCCTTATATCCCCAAGTACCATCGGGCTGTTCAACACGAAACAAGTCGGTGGGTTTACCATCGACTTCAGTATGATATTTTTTAATCAACAGTACCGTAGGTTCGTTTTTTTTAGGAGACGAAGGTTCTGGATTTGCAAGAGCCGGCCCCAAAACCATCGAACTTAATAATATTCCAGGAACACAAAAAGACAACTTCATATTGGAAATCCTTAATTAGACTGAGAGGTTTGATAGAGTGTGCGTAATTGAGTTAATATTTTTTTCAATTTATCCCAATTCGCTTGAGTACCCTCTTTATCGTTGGCATCGCCTGTTTTATCAAGCCGAGTAGCCAATTGCTCTACATAGTTTAAGTTATCTTGCAGTGTTTTTTTCTGCTCATCAGATAAATCCAAGCTTTTAGAAGGCAATGCATTGACTAAATCCCGGATGGCAAATGCATGTTCATGAATTGATGTTAACTGGTTTTCTTTTAATGCTTCATTAATCGAGGCACTATGCTCATCTATAGCTTTCCAAATATCGGCACTAGTGGAAGGAATGGTTACTTTAGAACTTTCGGATGTATTAGCTAACAGCTTTAAGGGTATTATCGAAATAAAAAGACTCATCAACAAACTAAACCATACCGATTTTCTATTGCATTGCTGTTGTTTCATGGTGTTTCTCCTGGTTGTGTATCTTTTAATAAAGTGCTTCGTTTTTCTCGCCATTGTTCGATGGCATTATAAACTGTTGGCACCACAAACATATTAAGTACAGTTGAAGTCAATAAGCCGCCTAAAAGTACCTGGGCTAAGGGGCGTTCTAATTCTTTACCGGCAGGTGATCCCCAAAGCAGTGGGAAAAGTCCAAGGGCGGCCGTGGCTGCTGTCATTAGCACGGGGACTAATCTATCGAGCGTGCCATCAATTACCACTTGTTCGCGTGTTTTTCCCTGCAAACGCAATTGATTGTAATGACTGACTAAAATAATCCCATTTCGAGCTGCAATTCCAAACAACGTAATAAAACCAATCATGGCAGCCACACTCATCTCTCCACTAGCGATGAACAGTGATATGACTCCACCAATTAACGCTAAAGGTAAATTAAACATAACTAGCAGTGCTTCTCTAAAGGTGCCAAACGCTTTATGCAGCAAAATAAGCATAATAAAAATAACCAAAGCACCAAAGGTAAGAATCACTTTAGAGGCTTGTTGTTGACTTTCAAATTGACCACCGTATTGAATGAAATATCCCGCAGGAAGTTTAATTTTTTCTTGCACCTCTTGTTCCACATCGGCAATTACACTACCTAAATCACGTCCCTGCACGTTAAAACCAATCACTAATAATCGCTGCACATTTTCTCGATTAACCGCAAAAGGTTGGGGTTCTACTTTAATTTCAGCCACCGCACGCAATGGAATTTGGCTTACATTTCCCTCGGCTTGCCCATGCGCATCAATGAGCATGTTTTGAATGGCCTCAACACTGTCGCGACCTGGCTTATTCATACGAAGGTATAAATCAAAGGTACGTTGGCCCTCTAAAACACTTGATACACTCACCCCATTTAAAAGCACTTGCACGTCTTCAGATATCTGCCCCACATTCACGCCATAACGTGTTGCTTTTTCACGGTCAATTTTAATAATGACTTGTGGTACATTAATTTGCTGCTCTTTATTAACATCGACCACACCTGGAACAGATTTTAAAACTGCTTCTATAGATTGCCCTAACTCATTTAACGTGGATAAATTATCACCAAATAGTTTCACCGCCACTTGCGCACGAACCCCGGATAGCACTTCATCCATGCGATGGGCAATAAATTGCCCGACATTAAACACAGTTCCTGGAATATTGGCTAAATCAGCACGAATTCGCCGTAACAATTCATCAGGAGGCATGGATTTATCTTTATCAAAATCAAGACGCACATCAAATTCGCTAACATTTGGTGGTAATGCATCTTCATCAAGCTCACTTCGTCCAGCACGCTGGGAAATTGAGATAACTTGCGGGTAGCGCAGTAAGGTTTTTTGCACCTGCTGCCCTAAGCGCATTGATTCCTCTAAAGATGTCCCCGGCAGGGTACTCATGGCAATAATGAAATTACCCTCATGAAACTCCGGTAAAAACGAAGTACCGAAAAAGGGAAGTAAGGCTAATGCAAATAAAAAAGCAGCCAGGGCCATGGCAACCACTGCTTTTAGATGTGCCAAAGACCAGTGTAATGCGGTTAAAAAATGACGCTTAAGCCAAAGGACAAAACGTGTTTCAGACTCTTTCTCATGCTCATTATTTTGCTCTACTCCGTAGTGACGCTCCCGCTGGGATAAAGCATGCAAGCTCACCGCACTATCCTTTGTTTTTTCCTTTCCTCGAACCAATAACAAATAGCATAAAGCAGGCACCATGGTAATAGACACCACGAGCGAACCTAATACGGAGGCAATGTAAGCAATGGCTAAAGGGCTAAAAATACGTTCGGCAATACCTGATAGAAAGAAAATCGGCAAAAAGACGAGACTAATAATGATAGTGGCATAAACAACGGAGCTTCGTATCTCAAGCACGGCATCAAAAACAACTTCAATGGCGGGTAAAGGATGAGCTTCTTGGCGATTTACCCTTAAACGGTGCACCACATTTTCTACAGTGATGATGCCATCATCGACCACCTCACCAATAGCAATAGCCATCCCACCTAGCGTCATTGAGTTAATACCAATTCCAAAATAGTGCAATACCAACAAACCAATGACGAAAGATACGGGCATGGAAAGAAACGTAATAAACGAAGCACGCCAATTCATTAAAAATAAGAAAAGTACCGCAATAACAATAATGGCTCCCTCTAAAAGTGCACGGGTTAAATTATGAATCGCCGACTCAATAAAATTGGCTTGACGAAAGACTTCTGTTTTTAACTCTACGCCTGATGGCAATGTTTGATTAATATTTTTTAAAGCTTGTTCTACCTTAGCAGTGGTGGTCACTGTATCGGCACCATAGGCCTTAGAAATAGTACCAATCACCGCGGGTTTGCCATTGTATGCACCATCGCCGCGTTTAATTTCCCCGCCAAAAGCTACTATTGCCACGTTATTGATGGTAATGGGAACCCCGTTACGTACCGTAATAGCGGTTTTTTTAATGTCCTCCAATGATTGAATTCGCCCCATAGTCCCAACCACAAGCTCGCTACCAGCTTGGTGAACAAAAGCGCCAGGCACATTCTGGTTGGCCGTAGTTAATGCTTGGCGTACTTGTTCAATGCTAATACCATAAGCCAGCATGCGCTCAGGAATTAAACGCACCTGGTATTGTTTGACTTCTCCACCAATTGACACGACAGAAGCGACCCCACCTAATGCCAAAATCCTGGGTCTGATTGTCCAATCTGAAATCGTACGTAACGTTTGAGGGCTTGCTGTATCACTGATTAATGCGTATTTGACAAGCCAACCCACAGCGGATGTAACAGGAAGCATCACTGGCGGATTAACCCCTGGTGGCAGTCGGTTGCTTACTTGCTGAATACGTTCATTAACGAGTTGCCGATTACGATAAATATCCGTTCTATCATCAAAAACTACCGTAATAGTCGATAAGCCCACGGAAGTTTTTGAGCGCACGCTGGCAACCCCAGGAGTACCGTTAATAGCGCTTTCCAAAGGATAGGTAATAAGCGTTTCAACATCTTGCGTTGCCATGCCCGGTGCTTCGGTTTGTACTACCACTTGAGGTGGAGCAAATTCTGGAAATACATCCACTGGCATTTGTTTTAAGGTGTAACCGCCCAAAAGGCAAAGAACAAGGGTTAAGGCTAAAACCAAAAGACGATTATGGAGCGACCAAGCAATTAATCGATTAAACATTAGTGGGACTCCTCCTCACTATTTTTTTTGGTGCCGCCACCACTTAAAGATAAAGTATACAATTGGCGATTTCCTTGAGTCACAACTTCATCTCCTGGCACCAAACCTTCCGTAATTTCGGTATACTTATCATCACGAGCCCCAAGACTTACCACCGTTCGGTCATAAGTTGTGCCATTTTTTACGAAAACAAAGGTAACATTGTCGATTTCAAGTACAGCGTTATTTGGTACAGTAAGTGCTGATTGGGTAAATCGCAATATCACGTTGGCACGCACAAACATACCAGGTTTCAACAAACCTTCTTTATTATCCAATCTGATTTGCACATTAACTGTGCGGGTTAAGGGATCTAAATTCGGTTCAATGAGGGTTATTTTTCCTGGAAAAATACGCTTGGAATAACTTAAAACGTGTACATTAACGTCTTGCCCTATTTTAATCTTACCTAAATCCTCTTCATACACTTGGGCAATGACTAGCAATTGCTCACGGTTACTGATGTGAAACAAAACAGTATTGGGTTCTACTGCTTGACCTAAATTGACATTGCGCGCATCAATAACTCCTGAAATGGGAGCTTTTACCGCCACACTGGGTGGCGGATCACCGACTAATCGAGATTGTACTGTGGCCAATACTTGACCTTTCGTGACACCATCCCCAAGATTAGCCACAATATCTGTCACCGCACCGCTAATGCGTACACTAACATCTGCTTGCGCATTGGGTAGCAATTGAATTTGACCATTTAAATTCAAAAAGTCAGCCATTGGACGAGCCGAAGCTTGAGATACCTCAATACCCAGCATCTTGGTTTGCTCAGGCGTTAATTTTACAGACTGTGCAGGACCTGAAGTATTGACCTCAATTTCGTCCCCATGCGCCATAAGACATGAGGAATTAAAAAGAATACTCAGTAAAAAAATAAATCGCCACCTTTGGCAAATACGATACTGTCCATGAATCATTTGGTCATTTCCTTAGTTAGGGATAGGTAAGAGCAAAATCCACTTGGGTGCGATGCTCCAATAGCCGTACATAAGGCAACATAGGATTGAAAATACTGCTCTACAGTCATTAAATAGGCCATTTGTACATCGTTTTGCTGTCGTTGAACTTGTAAGACGTTAAGAAAAGAGACTTGCCCATTTTGATACGCTTCACGCGCCAGTTTCACGTTCTCAAGCCCTAGACGAAGAGAGGTGCCTTGCGTTTGCACCACACTAGTGTTAAGCGCATTAAGCTGGCCATAATTGCTGGTGACTTCCGTTTCAATGACAAGATTTAAGGCATCAATGGCCATTATCGTCTGAGCACCGGTTGTGGCTGCCTCCATAATTCGCCCTTGATTGCGATTTAATAATGGCAAAGGAATTGATAATGAAACGCCTAAGGTACGATCGGCTGGTTGAGGCGACCCTCCTTCCACGACGATTTTATCTTGTTGCACTCCAACACCGACATTCCAATCGGCAAATCGTTCTGCTTGTGCTAAACGCCTATCGGCCATAGCGCGTTGTTCAGCAAGCATCAAGGACTTCCTATCAGGACGATTATTCAACGCATGATTGATTAATCCAGCTAGCACAGGAATTTCTCTTGCTATTTTAATATTTTTTTCGACTTGCAATGGGGTATTCGGTGCTTGGCCTAGTAGTTGATTTAAAAGTGTATACCGACTAATCAATTGGCTTTTTAACAGTTGCTTTTCTTGTTTGATGCGCGCGTACTCAATACGAGCTAAATTGTCATCCAATTTAGATACTTCAGCAGCATGGTAACGATTATGAATGACGCGCACCAATTCCTGGTTTATGCGTTGCAAATAATTCAATTGTTGCATGCGATTTTCTGCCACTACAACCGCATAATAGGCATTGGCTACTTTTGCACTGAGTTGTCGTATCGCCTCACAAACCTCCGCATGAGCACGAAGAATATCTATGCGCGCGACTGTTTTTTGCTTGCCAATTCGACCTGAGATAGGAAAGGCCTGATTAAAATTAATGCTTCGAGAATATTCGCCTTCGTTATTAAAGACCCTATCATCATTATTATTTAAATTTAAAGTGGGATTGGACCATAACCTTGCTTGAACTAGACGAGCTTCGGCTATCGCAATAGTAAAACGCGCTGCTTTTAAATCCTTGTTATTCTGAATAGCCAATTGCGTTAGCTCTTTAAGCCCTAAAGGAGGCTTGGCATGCACGAAGTTAGACATTAGAGCCATTATGCCCATTACAAAATACTTTAAGCTCCATTTTTGATTCATCATGTATACTCTGTCCCTAAAATTACATTGCCTTTTGAAAGCATTCCCTTTCTATCATGCCAACTTCTGGCGCAATCGCAACGCATTGACAATTACTGACACTGAGCTTAACGCCATAGCCGCACCCGCTATCATTGGGTTAAGTAATAAGCCGGTGACTGGATAAAGAACACCTGCTGCAACCGGCACACCCAGTGCATTATAAATAAAAGCAAAAAAGAGATTTTGATGGATATTTTTTACCGTATGCACAGAGAGCTCATAAGCTTCCAAAAGCTTGCTTAAATCACCTGATAATAGCGTCATCCCAGCACTTTCAATTGCCACATCACTACCCGTTCCCATCGCAATACCTATATCTGCTTTGGCTAATGCAATCGCATCATTGACGCCATCACCAACCATGGCGACCACACGTCCTTTTTGTTGCAGTTCAACAATCACCTTGCTTTTTTCATCTGGCAGTACTTCCGCAATAACTTCTTCAATACCTGCCTGGTGAGCCACCGCCTTGGCTGTTATGGTATTATCCCCGGTAAGCATAATGACTTGAATACCCTTTTTCATGAGAGAAGCCACGACCCGTTGACTGGACTCTTTAATTCGGTCTGCCACAACAAAAGCGCCAGCCAATTCTTTATTAACTGTTAAATAAATTAGAGTAGCACCCTCTTTTTGTGCTTTTAATGCCGTAGCAGGAATTTTATTGGCAGGAACAGACAACCAATGGGCATTGCCAATGGCAATTGTCGCATTATTAATTTTGGCTTGAGCACCTTTCCCTCTCACTGCAATAAAATCCGTAACCTCCTCAAGGACAATTTGGCGTTTTAGAGCTTCATCACGCAAGGCTTTAGCTAGAGGATGTTCGCTATGACGCTCAAGGGATGCCGCAAGACGCAACAGTTCATTTTCTTGCCAATGCCCATTTGAGATAATTTGGGTTAATACAGGATGACCTTGAGTCAATGTTCCCGTTTTATCTACAACCAAGGTGTTTATTTTTCGCAATTGCTCTAAAGAGGCTGCATTTTTAATTAAAATACCACGTCGTGCTCCCTCTCCTATTCCAACCATTATCGACATAGGTGTTGCGAGTCCCAAAGCGCAAGGGCAAGCAATAATCAGTACAGAAATAGCAGCGATTAATCCATAACTTAAGGAAGGTACAGGACCTACCAAAAACCAAACAAGAAACGAAAGCACTGCAATTCCTAAAACCACTGGCACAAACCAAGCTGATACGGCATCGGCTAATCGCTGAATAGGGGCTTGGCTACGTTGTGCTTCACTAACTTGGGTAATAATGCGAGCAAGTAAAGTGTCTTTACCGACATAGCTGGCTTTTATAATGAAGCTTCCTTGTTGATTAAGTGTCCCACCAATGACTTGATTGCCAATTTCTTTTAAAACAGGCATAGGCTCACCAGTCAGCATAGACTCATCGACATCACTTTGACCGCCAATCACCTCTCCATCAACAGGAATTTTTTCACCCGGACGCACTAGTAATCTATTCCCTACACGCACCTCGTCAAGCGTGATATTTTCCTCTTCATCTTGGTCATTTAATCGATGAGCTAGTGTTGGATTTAAATGAAGTAATGCGCGAATAGCATCTCCTGTACGCTCGCGTGCCTTCAATTCCAATACCTGACCTAAAAGCACTAACGTAGTAATAACTGCTGCCGCTTCGAAATATACCGGAATCATCCCCTCCCCTTGCATAAAAAGGGGAAGCCATTGGGGAAAAATAACCACGGCTAAACTATACCCCCAGGCTACTCCCGTACCTAACGCAATCAACGTAAACATGTTCAAGCGGCGTGATCGAAGTGACTGCCAACCTCTCACGAAAAATGGCCAGCCACAACCCCAAACCACCACTGTCGCCAGCGTTGCTTGAAGCCATAAGGAAAAAGACATGTTTATCGATGTACCTAACCAACGCTCACCCATCGCGAAAAATACAATTGGAATGCTGGCGATACAGGCAACAATAAAGCGCCAAAACATATACTGATATTCAGGATTTTTTTTCTCTGACAAACTTACCTGTTCAGGTTCAAGCGCCATGCCACATATCGGACATGTTCCTGGTTTGTCTTGACGGATTTGCGGGTGCATTGGACAAGTATAGATTGTGTTTTCTGATTCAATATTAGTGACAGACACAGGAGATTGTTGATGTTGATGAGCGCAACAATTGTGTTCCTCTTTAAGATCATGAGGACTGTGATCATGTGTATTCATCATTCACCTCAATCGTATTTTTTAAGCAAAACCATAATTTCGTCCATTTTTTCCTGGCGAGATTCCTGAGTTCCATGACACGCAACTTCATTAAGACAATTTAAAACGTGACGCTCAAGCACGCCAAGCTCAATAGTTTTTACTGCATTGCGAACAGCACGCAACTGAGAAAGAATATCGACGCAATATCGTTGCTCTTCTATCATCCGCTTAATGCCTTCAAGTTGACCAGTCACTCGATTGAGTCGGGACAGTTCTTTGTAGTGTTCTGGGTGTTTGGGCATGCATTTCTCCTACATACCCCTATAGGTATATACCCAGTATGGGTATATTGTCAAGTGCTCACTAAATCAAGTTAAGTATGTCCTTGGCGCATTTCAGTAATTGACCTTCGGTCAGGATCCTGATAAAAAAAGTTATTGTTTAATATTGGACATGAGATTCTATCAAGAGTACTAAAATTTAAATTGAAGAAAATATATGTTCTTGCACAAAATTTTTAATAAGGGTTACTACTTTCATTCCCTATAAATCACAATAATAAACTTTTTTTTAAGCATATTAATATGTATCGTTATTTAAATTAAAAGCGCTCGCCTAACAGATGTCCTACCTATTTTTAGTTGTCTTGCAATTTCAGATTTACTCATTCCTTTCTTATATAGTAATTTAATTTCATCAGTACGTAAGCTGGCTGATGCTGGTCGGCCATGCTTGTTTCCTTGGCTTCGTGCATACGAAATTCCGGCTTTGACCCGCTCTCTCAATATTTCCCGCTCAAACTCAGCAAAAATAGCTAACATGCCAGCCATTGCTCGGCCACCTGCGGTAGTTAAATCCAATGCCTCGGTAATGGAAATGAAACCAACACCTACATTGAGCTCATTTAAGCTATGCAGTAAATCGGTTACTGAGCGACCCCATCGATCAAGCTTCCAAACAATAATTACATTAATTTCCCGCCGTCTAGCAGACTTGATTAATGTTTCTCGCATTGTGCGTTCTTTGGCTCCTGATCCAATCTCGGGGTTAATTCCATATAGCGCTGGTTTATCAGCATGACCCGCTATAACCCTTATATAGCAAGGCTTATAGAGCCAGCATTGATGGTTTCATCGTCTAACAGTAATTTCGCAACCTCATGAATATTAATTATTTTTTCTGATTTGCAAAATGTAAATGTCCCAAGCATATTAAAATGTTGCCAAGCGACAGGTGATAATCGTTTAATTTCATTGCATAACGCCTCGTCACCACGTTGTTTGGCCTGATCTAAAAGTGATGATAATAAGGCTGTGTTGTAATAGATCATGCAACAAGCCAAGATTTTATTGCACTGATTATTAATTTCTAGCATTTTGTCAGTTTTTCCTAACAATTGCTTGCCACTGATTTTGAGTATGGCTGAACGTAGCTGATGAAATGCTTCACCCCTATTTAATGCTCGATGAACACAACGTCTCATTTCAACATCATCAATGTATTTAAGCATATAAATGCTCATAATAATCTTATCAAACTCGATTAGTGCCTTTAAGGTAGAGTTTGTTTGGGTATAAGAGGATAGTTTTCTTATCACCGTGCTTTGTGATGTTTCTTTCATCGCAATGGATGCGATAATTCTTAGAATATTGTCCCACTCATCAATAATTAATTGTTTGCTTATTTTTTTAGAGGGTTTTATTAAAAATTTACTGTATTCACTTGGCTTTTTAAATGCGACAAGATTTTTGTCGGCTTTTCTGTTTATTTTTGTAAATCGTGGCATAAAATCATAACCAAATAAATACATCAGTGCGAAATTAACTCGATTAATGCTATGCATGTCTCCAGATACGGCTGTAATCTTTAGATCGCTGGTATTGTTATAAACAATATCCAGAACATGATGACTTTCATGCTCATTTGCACCAATTACCTTAGTATTAACAGGTAGATGATTAGCAATTAAACTATAAGAAACAACACCCTTTCCATAACCGAAATATTTTGTTGAGTACCTTGCCATAATGGTTTGATATTTTGTTTCTAATTTTTGTCCATCAAGACTTGCATGTATTCCATAGTCAGATAAATTGTAATATTCAAATATAGGTAGTTTCGCAATGTGATTAATAATTTGATCGCCAGCGTCAACCAGCGAATCAAGCCGAATAAAAGTACCTTCAACATTATTTAAATCTTGTATACTTACATCAGAAGACTCAGCCAATCGCTTCTTCCCAATAGAGGCTCCTTGCGCTATAAGGTAGGCTTTGGCGTGTTCCGGTTTTACCAATGTCTTAGTTCCTTTATTTAAAATGTGGCTAAAGCTATCAAAAAAACCTGTTGCTTGGGCTGTAAACTCAATGCCACTGGCAAGACTAACTGTTTCAAGTTTTCTATAAAAAGGGTTATTAGCGAGATCTTCTTTCTTTTTATAGGGTAGTCGCCAGGTTAACTTATCCTCATCGACTTTAATGTTTTTATTCTGCTTTGAAACAATTCGGTGATTGACTCGCTTATATAGTCCGTCAATCTCTTTCTCCATAGCTTTAAGCAACTCAGCTATAGGCTTTAGAATTAGGCAATCCGATAAATTATCAAGTATTTTTGTTTTGTCCTTTAACCATGAATCCTTAGAAATTAACTCATCTTCCAATCGACGATAATTCACTGTGTCTGAAATAAACAGACTTCCAGAGTTAAGCTCTTTAGTAATTTGCTGGTACAGCATTACCTCATAACGTTTGATATCAACAAACTTAGTTTTCTTTAATCCCTTGCCAGAAGATCGAACTGGTTTCTTATAAATTAAAAATTTTGTTATCCCTGATGGGACAAATGCGAGGGGGACTCCAAGTGCCGGTGTATCCTCTACTTTGTCTTTACAATTTATTAGTTGCTTCATGAACTCAATCGCGTTACCTAAATCTGCATGTTGCTCAGAATTGAAGTCCAAAGCTGTAAAAATAGAACGCAAATTTGTTTTAATAGCTCCAAATTCATTGTCGTAATAAGCCCATGTATAGTCCCGTTCATCAATCGATGGATTTGCTAATTTTTCTGCAAATAAACTAAAATTCTTCTGCTCAATAATCTCATAGCAATTAGGCCTGATATTGTCAGGAACAATGTCATGATTGGCAATAATTTTTAGGGCGTGTTTTTAAAGTTTTTCAAACAGTTAAAAATCTGTTAAAAAAGCTCCATATTAAAAAAGGAGTAACTGGATGTCACGATTTGTCATTGATGACGCGATGTGGAGCAAACTAGAACAATTATTATCCTCTCCCAAAGGTCGTCATGGAAAAAATGATCGATTATTTATCGAAGCTGTCTGCTGGATCATTAGGACAGGTGCGCCTTGGAGAGATTTACCACCGGATTATGGAAAATGGCAAAGTGTTTATGGTCGCTATAATCGATGGGTTAAAAATGGACATTTCAATGGAATACTTGAAATTTTAAAAAAAAGATGGCGATCACGAATGGCACATGATGGATGGTAGCGTTATTCGAGCACACCAACATGCCGCTGGTGCCCAAGGTGGGCAAGAGAAGCAAGCACTAGGCCGAAGCAAAGGTGGTTTTAGCTCAAAAATCCATGTAAAAGTTGATTCTTTTGGATTGCCTTTATGTTTTATTTTAACACCCGGACAAGACAGTGAAATTAAGACAGCAAAAGAATTACTGGGGAATGAACTATCAGAGTATTTATTAGCCGATAAAGCCTATGATAGTAATGAATTTCGTGAGGAATTAAAAAATAGAGGCACTACAGCGGTCATTCCATCCAAAAAGAATCGCATCATACTCATAGAGCATGATAGCCATATATACAAAGAACGTAATTACGTTGAACGCTTTTTTAATCGAATTAAAAGCTTTAGAAGAATAGCTACACGTTATGATAAAACAGCTGCCATGTTTCTTGGTGCGCTAACTTTAGTAAGTATTATATTGTGGCTGAAACTTTAAAAACACGCCCTAGAATTTTACTTGCTGTTTTTCGAGCAGGATCTATTCCAAGCCTTGCTTCCAATACACCGGCTTGTGCATGAGTTTTGGCAGAATCTTCATAAGTACCCATTTTGTGAATAAAAAATGAAGTCAGGTGATCGTTTAACTTAACAAAACGCTGCCAAACAAAGCAGATCAAATATAGTCTTGCCTTTTTTCTGTTTATTTTTTGAAGTATGTTGATGTCATAGAACTCAGCAAGCCCTGTATAATATTGAATATTCTGTCGTGAGATACTCAATAGGGGTATCACCATTTTTGCTTTATTGAATAAGGCGAGAATTTTTCTTTGTTTGGAGAGTTCTTTTTGCATTTCTTTGGTATTAAAATTTTTCGGATCTTTTTTCAATAAGGTTAAATTGTGAAATAGATCTTCCTTTGCCAATAAGCTATCAAGGTTAGCTTTTTCGATTTTATTTAATAGACGTTCTAATTTTAAAGTTAGTCTGTTTTCTTCACGACTAATAGCTTTTGAAACAATGCCCTGTAGAGTTGAATATTTAGGACGAATGATTTTATGTTGCTCACAAAACTCCAAGAGTTCATCGAAAACAAATTTTGGCTGCAAATCACGGGTGGTTAGCCTTTTGGCATAACGGTTCAAATTAGCAATAAATTCAGCATTTGAACGTTTATACTTATAAATATCACAAATCATTTTTTGGGCGGCGTAATGTTTATTAATATCAATGTCTTTTTTGGGGAAGTTAGTCTCTGGAAAATGTTGATTGATAATATATAGCGTATCGTCTTTTACTTGCTGAAAGGTAAATTTATAAAAGTTTCTAGTTGCCCTAAAATATCCTACTTGCAGAAGGTAATTGATTTTATTGTTTACAACAGTCTGTTGATTTANNATCCTCTGGCGTTATTTCAAATAATAATTGACGGTCTTCTTCATCAATTTTAGGCACATCGTAAAGTAAACTTATCTCTTCTTGAGATAAGATGGAAAGATGATCACTAATAGCCACAGGATTATTCCAAATTGAAGTCAGTGAGTTTTTTTGGTCAGAGGAAGGAGTTAAAAAAAACGCTGGTTATTATTAACTAAAGGGTCATTTTCACTGGTAACTTGAAAACAAAGGCTTTATAGTTAACGAAATTGGTTAATACTATCAAAGTTAAAATAACTTATGAAGAGCGAATAAAATGAACGATGGGTTAAAATATGGATATGCGAGAGTATCAACCAGGGATCAAAATTTAGATTTACAAATAGATGCACTTACAAAAGCAGGTTGCCAGAAAATATTTAAAGAGATTGCAAAAGGAGCTAAAACCGACCGTCCTAAATTAAATGAATTGCTATTACTATTAAAATCTGGTGACACATTAGTCATCTGGAAATTAGATCGTATGGGTCGTTCGTTACAGCATCTAATTACAACGTTTAATGAATTAATTCAAAAAGGGATTGGAATAGTTAGTATCCAAGACCCCATTGATACAACATCAGCTCAAGGCAGACTGATGTTTAATCTTTTTGCATCTCTAGCAGAATTTGAAAAAGATTTAATTCGAGAGCGCACAATGGCTGGATTGTCCTCTGCTCGTGCAAGAGGTAGAACTGGTGGGCGACCGCAAGGGCTTACCAAGCAAGCTACTGAAAAGGCATGTGCTGCTGAAGCACTTTATCGCCAAGGTGAGTTAACTTCCGAAAAAATAGCTCTGCAATTAGGAATTTCAAAACCTACTTTATATAAGTACCTTAAATTTCGAAGCGTACCAATTGGATTAAGAGACGTAGCGCAGTAATTTTAATATATTACTCTTTTTTATTTTGCATGATTGAGTTGCAAGCATCGAATCAACTGTAAAAATGGGAAATACAGATTTTTTTCAACAAAAAATCACAGTGGCTTCATGAAGGAATTTACCATTTAGGATGAGTTAATGATTAGTACTGTTCTGTTGTTACTTCTTTCAGCTGTTTTTATTTATTTATCCTGCGAATTTTTTGTTAACGGGATTGAATGGGTCGGCCATAAGTTTAATGTGACTAAAAACGCGACTGGCACTATTTTAGCCGCATTTGGTACGGCTCTTCCTGAGAGTGTAGTGACCTTTGTAGCGGTGGTTTTTGGCACTACTCCCGCACAAAAAGAAATTGGTGTGGGTGCGGCGATTGGTGGCCCATTAGTTTTGGCAACTATTGCCTATGCTGTTGTAGGATGGATATTTATTACTACAAAAAGCAATAATGGAAAACAAATTTTATCTAAAACCACTGAACTGCGCCTTGGATATGATCAAATGTGGTTTATGAAAATATTCATCTGTAAAATAGCGATTGGGCTATTTGCATTTGGATTCAAACCATGGCTTGGAATAGGATTTCTGGTAGCTTATGCACTTTATGTTAGGCAGGAAATGAAAGGTACAGACGATCCCGAACATTTGGATTTTATTGAACCTCTAAAAATAAGACCCCATGATAACAATCCCTCACAAACCTGGGCATTGTTACAAACTATACTTTCCTTAATTGTCATTTTTATTAGTTCACATATATTTGTTCATCAGCTAGGGATCGTTGGCCCCAGTCTTGGGTTGCCCCCGCAGATGGTGGCCTTACTTTTAAGCCCTATAGCAACAGAACTCCCTGAAATTATGAATGCCGTTATATGGGTTCGCCAAGGAAAACAAATACTGGCTCTTGCCAATATCAGTGGGGCAATGATGATTCAAGCTACTGTACCTAGTGCGTTAGGAATTTTTTTCACTCCATGGATTCTTGATAAAGCTTCAATATGGGGAGCAGTTATCACAATGTTATCTATTTTAGGTTTATACTTCCTGTTACGAAAAAGCGCTTTAACAGGTCTTCGGTTATCATTCTTTGGACTATTTTATGTTGTATTTGCTGTTGGATTCTATTTTATTTGAATAATCTAACTTAGTTCGCCTTAAATCGGTTGGCTCCCCAAGCCCCTTACTAACCGCGTTGACTCTTATTTATCTAATCAGAAAATTAAAATCTGCTAAACTGTACAAGGGATATATTTAATTTTTCCTTAATGGGCAAATGAATAACTAAAGTTACCTGTTAAAGAGAGCTAGGGGATAAAATGAAACACATCAAATATGGATTTGGAAAAAAAGTATCGTACTCCTTTGATCATGCAATTGAGAAAGTTACAATGGAATTACAAAAAGAAGGGTTTGGCGTTCTTACAAAAATAGATGTGTCGGAAACCCTGAAAAAAAAGTTAGACCA
The DNA here is from genome assembly GCA_002352055.1 of Legionellaceae bacterium UBA2794. Lineage (GTDB taxonomy): Bacteria > Pseudomonadota > Gammaproteobacteria > Legionellales > Legionellaceae > Legionella. The sequence goes on along the minus strand of DEHS01000019.1, from coordinate 8,714 downwards.
AGATATGCCTCCCTACCAGATTTTAGGTGCATGTAATCCACAATTCGCGCATCATGCATTAGAAAAGGAACAATCTATTGGTTTGCTGCTACCCTGTAACATAGTTGTACGTCAGGATAATTCAGCGAATGTATTTGTTGAATTTATGGATCCACAAGCAGTATTAGAATTAGTCGACAATCCTGAAATCAATCAGATTGCCGGCGAAGTAAGAGGTCGACTTGAACGAGTGCTAAGCGCCCTATAATTACGTACATTTATTAAATATGGCTAACGGCATATTGAATAATATGATAACTGGATCATCTATATCGTATGTTTTATGATGAAAAAAAGAGATGAAATCAAAGGTTAGCAATTACATGCTTGCATAAAGGCACGAAAAATAAACTTGGCGGATGAAGGCAAATCACTCAAAGGTTATCACTATTTAGGTAAAGTCATCTTCTGGTGAAATTGTTCTGCGCATGATGTTGATGGAAAGGAACTTTCTTATCAGTCACATGACCGTATGTATCAAGAGGAGCAAAATACATCTGCTTCCACACTTAATTAATGAGAGTATTTTCTTAAGTGTTTTATTCTTTGATTCATCAAGTCACTTCAAATAGTATATTTGGCTGAAAAAACTACATGAAACTTAAATCAACAATATGTTTCTATTTAATCAAGCCACAAGTTTAAGAACTAACCTTTTAGTATTAATTGATATATAGAAATTATAAAGGAACGTGCTATGACAAAACCTACAAACGTAACTACGTTTTTAGTTGCTGGGCTTGATTGTCCAACTGAAGAACAAATGATACGCCGTCAACTGCAAGCCGTTCCTGAGATTGAAAAAATGGATTTCAATTTCATTGGTGAAGAAGTCACTATTTATCATTATCTGGATAGCATTGAGTCACTTAAAGCACAAATAGAAACATTGGGAATGCGTGTTAGTATCAAAAGCAGTATTAACAACAGAAACGCTGCAAAAACAGAATATGATAATTCCTGGCTATGGATTATGGTAGCAGGGTTGTTGTCCCTTATCTGTGAGGGAATGGCTTATTTATACCAAACAGAGCAATCCCTTTGGGTAGTGGTAATGGCTTTAGCAGCTATAGCAATCAGTGGACCAACAGTATTTAAGAAAGGCTTGTTTGCTTTACGCTCTAAAACAATGAACATTAACAGCTTAATGTTCATTGCAATAATAGGGGCGATACTCATTGGCGAATGGCCGGAAGCAGCAATGGTGACCGTTCTTTTTGCGTTAGCAGAACGAATTGAGCGCTATTCATTAGACAAAGCGCGATTAGCCATCAGAAGTCTAATGCAAATTGCACCTGATGAAGCAACCGTTAAAACAGCAGAGGGCTCATGGCAAAAACTACCGGTTGAGGGCATTAAACCAGGTAGCATTATCCGAGTTAAACCTGGTGAACGCATCCCGTTAGATGGTATTGTTGTCTCTGGGCAAAGTAGTATTAATCAGGCTCCCATAACGGGTGAGTCCATGCCCATAAGTAAACAGATTGGTGACAGTGTTTTTGCTGGAACGCTCAATGAGCGAGGCTCGCTTGAAGTAAAAGTAAGCAAAGAATCCGGTGATACTCTATTAGCAAAAATTGGTAAAGCAATAGAGCAAGCACAAGCTGAGCGCGCGCCCACCCAGAGATTTGTTGATCAATTTGCCAAGTATTATACGCCTACTATGGTATTAATCGCTGTGGCAATTGCATTAATTCCGCCTCTTTTATTGGGGTATCCATTTTACGAATGGATTTATAAAGCCCTTACTTTGCTCGTGATTGCTTGTCCCTGCGCGCTGGTTATATCAACTCCAGTTACGGTAGTCAGTGGACTAGCTGCGGCAGCACATCACGGTCTTCTTATAAAAGGAGGAAGTTATTTGGAAATGGGTTATCAGTTAAAACTCATTGCTCTGGATAAAACAGGAACGCTTACAGAGGGAAAACCTGTAGTCACCGATTTCATAGACTATCAAAACGCACATAAAAGAATCGATTTACTGCTCCTGGCCGCAAGTCTCGACAGTCATTCTGAACATCCTGTTGCCCATGCATTGCTTGAATACTGGCATCAGGAGCAACCGATGAGTACTTTATTAACTGTAAGTAAATTTGAAGCCCTTCCTGGTCGTGGGGTGATGGGGATTATTAATAACGAACAGTATTATGTAGGGAACCATCAACTAGCAGAAGATAATAGGGTTTGTAATTTTGATATCGAAAAACAACTGGAACAGTTAGAGAAAGAAGGAAAAACAACTGTTATTTTAAGTACTTCTAAAGCTGTGTTAGCCATTTTTGCTGTAGCTGATACGCTTCGCCCAACCAGCCAATTAGCTATTCTAGCGTTGCATCAACGGGGTATCAAAACAGTCATGTTAACTGGGGATAATGCAGTTACCGCGGCAGCCATTGCCAATGAAGTGGGTATTGATGAAGTCAATGCTAATGTCTTGCCTACAGAAAAACTTAATGCCATGAATGTATTACTGGCCCGTTACCAAACTGTGGGTATGGTAGGAGACGGAATCAATGATGCGCCGGCCCTTGCAAAAGCCACCATTAGTTTTGCAATGGGCAAGGGGACTGATACCGCTTTGGAAACCGCTGATGTGGCTCTTATGAATGATGATTTAGCAATGCTACCTTTATTTATTGATTTAAGCCGCAAAACAGCACGAGTACTTTGGCAAAATATTAGTTTATCACTCGCAATCAAATTTGTTTTTTTTATTATGGCGTTGGTTGGTTTAGCAACTTTATGGATGGCTGTATTTGCTGACATGGGGGCTAGTCTTATTGTCGTTGCTAATGGCCTGCGATTACTTAAATTTAAAAATAAAAATATGGGGTATGGCAGAACGTTGGTTTGAAAAATTAATCAATAATAATTTGGGGGTTGATTATTCGCATAATATGTATTCTGCGAAATCTGTAATTTGCTTGCCAAAACCCCAATAAACCAACTGATCATTACCACCATCATGGCGCTATAAACATTCACATCCTCACTATTCAGATATTCATCATAGGCGTAGTCATAAATAATTCGTCATTGACGGGGATTGATTATTTACATAATACTCCACTAGTTTAATACGCTGGGTACATTTACATTTTACAAATCAGAAAAATTTATTTATATTCAATAGGTTGCGGAATTCCTGTTAAAGGTTGAAACCATCAGTGCTCGCGCTATAAGCCTTGCTGAATAAGGGTTGTAACGGATGATGATGATAAACCAGCGCTATATAGAATTAACCCCATCTCAGATATTTCTTTTGATATCTCCCAACCACGGTCAGCTGCATATTTATGCATAGCATCTACCTGCAACTTAAGTGTATGTTGGTCATGAGTCGAAACTCTGGCATAAATTCCTGCTTTCATACCTGGCCAAAAACCCCTTTAAATTTATCCGTCGGCAACCCTTTAAATATAAGGATCAAAAGTCTTGATTTTTACATGACCATAAACTACTGTTTTCGGCCGCCAAAAAAGATACCTTAAATTCACAATGACTGCAATTCACGACACCGCTTATCCAAGATTGAAACCAAATCCTGACGAACAGGAACTCAAACAGAATTTTTTGCCAATAAAAACAGAGCTTGAACTACTGAATAAAAGCACCAGTGAGAAATCACCTCATAGCCGACTTGGTTTTATGCTTTCACTAAAATGTTATCAATGTTTAGGCTATCACATTCCAATTAACACAATTCCTAAACCGATTATTGAATATATTGCAAACTGCATTGATATCAAAGTGGATAAAGTAAAGCTACAAAATTACATGCAGCTCAAACAACGCAAGCGTCACAAAATAGTTATCCGCAAATTTCTGGCCATTAATGAATGCAAGCAGCAACGCAAGTCAATCATGAAGTCTGCTGGATTAAAATCTGCTGCCATTAAAGAAAATTTAGCTGACCTAATCAATGATATGCTCGAAGAACTCATCAAAAACAATTTTGAAATTCCGGCATTTTCAACATTGCTCAGATTGGCACGTGCTGCTCGAACTATAGTTAGCTCGGTACTGTATCAAAAAGTTAGCGGCCAACTTACCGATGAGACTAAACAATTTTTTGATAAGTTATTGCTATCTACCTCACCAGTCCATGATTTCACTAATGGCTGGGAATATCTTAAACAAGAAATGAAAAAACCTTCTGTCACAAACATTCGAGAATTTACCGATTACCTGGATCAATTACGTAAGTGGCGAGATGAAAGCCCAATTGATCTTTCTGATATTCCTGAGCACCGTTTAGATCAATATGTTGCTGAAGCAATGGCTTTAGATATTGCTGATATGCGCCGTATTAAAGAAGCCAAAAGATATGCTTTATCAGCCATGTTGTTATATCATCAGTACGCAAAATCACTTGATAGCATTGTCACTGTGCTGACACGCTGGCTGCGTAAAATAAAAACTGATGCAGCGGAAGCACTACAGGAAATCAGAAATTCCAACCAAAAAATAACAGATCAACTTATTGGCAGCCTTAAACAAGTTCTCGTCGCAAGCAAGCAAACTGCCCAAACACCGGAAGAAAAATTAGTGCTTATTGAGCAAAGTTTGCCAAATGATATCGATGCTTCAATTGAAGCCTGCGAACAATATCTGGCTTATGCTGACGATAAGGATTTACCTTTAATATTGAAGTATTATCAAGCAAAAAGACATACTATGCTTCGTTTACTGAAGCAGATAGAGATCAAATCAGCTTCAAAAGATGTGCTAGTAGAAAAGTTAGTCGAATTCATATTGGTACACCAACGAAGCCATGGAGAATATGTTGAAATCAATCCAGAAGAGTTTAGCAATTTAGAATGGCTTGATGACCAATGGTTTCAGTTCATTACCGAGGGCAAGACCAAGCGTTACACCAATCAAATTCGAACCGTTAATAAACAGAAGTTAGAATTGGCTATTTTTAGATTTGCCATGGATGAAATTAACTGTGCCGATGCCTTTGCTCTTAACAGCTATGAGAACGATGATCCCAATAAGCAATTTATTCCATGGGACGAATTTTACCAAAACCTAAAACCTTATGCTGAGCTGATAGGTAAGTCTGACGACCCCAGGCTATTTGTAAAAGAACTACAGGTAGAGCATCAGCAAGCTGCGGAAAAGGTGAATCAAAATTTTGTCGATAATGAATATTTGAACATTATCAACGGTGAGCCAGTATTAAAGCGAGCTATCAGTAAGAAAGTAAGTCAGCAGCAAGAAAAATTTTCAAATTTGGTAGCATCCAAAATGCCATTGACGGATATTGTCTCTGTACTTACTGACGTGGAAAATTGGCTCGGTATCAGTCGCCATTTAAAGCCCTTATCAGGGTACGAACCCAAAATAGATGATTATGATTTGCGGTTTATTGCTACCAGTTTCGCATATGGTTGCAATGTTGGCCCAGTTCAAGCTGAACGATGCTTAAAAAAGTATTCACGTAAACAAATTGCTTGGCTATTCAATCACCACATTACTGAGCTCCGTCTCAATAAAATTAGTGAAGTCATTATCAAGGCATACAAACAGTTTGAGCTGCCTTATATTTGGGGCAATGGTGAAAGTGCTTCTGTTGATGGGACTTATTGGGATATGTATACCAATAATTTACTGGCAGAGCACCATATTCGTTATGGAAAATATGGTGGGATTGGCTATTATCACGTTTCTGATCAGTATGTTGCTTTGTTTGGAAACTTTATCCCGTGTGGTGTTTATGAGGCCATGTACATTTTCGATGGAATTTATGAAAGTGATGAAGCATTACGTCCAGATACAATCCATGGGGATACGCATGCGCAAAACGAAGTGGTATTTGGGTTTGCCTATTTATTGGCAATAACACTTATGCCCAGAATACGTAGTTTCAAGCATCTCAATTTTTATCGACCATCTGAAATGAATGAAAAATCATACCAACATATCAATGATATTTTTACATCGAAAGAGCCCAACTGGCAACTCATAGAGTCAATGTACTACGATATGTTGCGCGTTGTTATGTCAATCCAAAGTGGCAAAATTAAAGCGTCAACTATATTGAAAAAGCTGCGCTCCAATAGCAAAAAGAATAAGCTGCATCAAGCGTTCCGTGAATTGGGACGAGTGGTACGAACCATTTTTCTTTTAAAATATATTGCTGATGTTGACCTTCGTAAAAAGATTCAAGCAGCTACTTGTAAAAGTGAAGAGTTTAATGATTTTATTGATTGGATCACCTTTGGAAAAGACGGTGTTATTCACGAAAACAATAGTATAATTCAGCAAAAAATTATTGCATTTGGCAGGATGGTTGCTAATGCTGTGATGTTCTACACTGTTGCCAACACAACCAATGTTTTGAACCAGCTTTCTGCTGAAGAAGTCAAATATAGTAAGGATGATTTATCGATTTTATCAGCGTATTTCAGTGAGAATATTAACAGCTATGGTGTTTTTGATTTGTCCNNGACAGACAATGCCATTACAGTTTGGTATTAATAGAGATTAAAAATTGAACATGACCCTTTTTTACCAGGATCCCGGCCGGGGGTCTATATATGTCCCTTTCATTATTCTATTCATAATCAGGTTTGCTCATAATTGCAGCTGTATCCATAAATAGATCACGTAATTCAGGCTCCATTTTGATAGTTATATTTGGATTCTTTTTGATATGACATGCTCATATTTATTAATAATTAATCTATATTTAAGTATGTTCAAGAAGGAGTTTATCATGGGTAAGAAAGATGTAGTAAATGACAATTACTGGAAATTTCAAGTTGAATCCCAATTAAAAAATGATTATTCAGAATTCTTAAAAAAGGAAAATATGGAGCCAAGCCCACATGCTGCTCAATGCTTTGCTATGAGAAAATTATCAGGTGGGGTTGAGTATCAGGGCTATAAAGAACGAGATATTATTTTATTACTAGAGGGCAAATTACCTTTTTTGTATGATTAATAATTATCAATGATATTTAATTCTCTATTGTTAATATTGCTTCCTCAATAGGACCTGAAAATGCCAACAAAACAAAGGACTCAAGAAATTATATCTTTGTTTCAACAATATTTAAAATATGGTGATATGTCACTTATAGAAGAACTAAGTCTCAAAGAATTAGAAACCGCAGATACAGACTTAGCATGGAGAGATAAAGATAGTTCTTGGAGAATGGCAATACAAAAAAGGATTATGGAGTTAAAACAAGAAAAGCAAGATAGTGAAGCCGCAAGAAAGCATTGTCAAAATATTTGGATTGCGAATTTAAGTATTTTGATTACTATTATTATTGCTTTATTAAGCTGGTTTTATTTTAAGTAGTACTGTTATAATCCGATTAGGTATCATTGAATAGTACGGATACTATTTCTCCAAGGTTCTTTTAATATAGATAATCAGACCTCACTTAGTTGAATCCGCCTGCTGACTAAGCGTCTATTGCAAGAAGCTAAAACAGTTTAGTGAGGTCGCAAAAATATTTAATGTTTCTAAAACAACCATTTATCGGTTATAGATGGCTAAAAATGGATGATGAGTGCCTTTTATACCTTGAGTTTACTATCGTGTAAAAATACTGGCTTTGGACCTGAGCACGTCACAACACCATAGGTACAGCCACTTTTTTCAACATCTTCTATTTTAACACTACTAAAATAGTTACATAATGCTTCAACAATATAAGGATGCTCACCTGAACTTGAGTAATATAACCTATCGTGTTCGACAGAGGTTATGTGCACTATACCCTCTGGTTTTAAACATGTGGCAAGATCATTTGCAAATTCATGCTTAATAGCCCCAGGGATATTGTATTTGAATACAGTTATCGCATCAAATTGTCCTATAAAATCCTCTGGATGTGCAGTGACCGCATCATGCAAAGTTAACTTAAAGGCATGTGCCTCTCCTAAACGTTCCACACATTTTGCGTAACCATCTTTTACTCCAATTCCTGGCTCAAGTGCATATGCATTACAACCTAGCTCGTCTCTTAATCTTTGGGTTATATATCCATCGCCTGCCCCAACATCAAGAACTTTACTCCCTTTGTTTAAAAGAGGTAATAAAACGTGCTCAGGTCGAATACCGGTATAACCTCTTGGCCTTGCAGACCAAATAGTATTTAAAAAAGGAGAAGCTGGACTTTTGGTCATTTTCTCATGTAATGACGCCATCTCAGATTCAGTTAAATTGGGTATTTCTAATTGAGACCCTACAAGAGCTCGTTTAAGCGGTTCCGCTATATGTTTAGGTACTCTGTTTAGCAATACGGCCAATTCTTCAGGAGGATATTGAGATTTTATGGTGGTAAAACCTTCATCTGTTTTACCATCAAAACAAAGAAAAAAGGAACGACGAGGGTTAGAATCGTTTACAAGAAACTCAGAGGTAACTCCACTAAATGGGAGTCTATGCCTAAATTCTGGAAAATATTTTGCTAATTCTGAAACATCCATGATTAAAGGAGCCGATAACGTAACTAATGGCATTTATTTTCTCGTCTGCAACTGTCATTATTAAGGCTAATTATAACAAATATCAGTCAATTTACCATATTTATAGGCATCCATAACACGAGGTGGTGTAAGTCGGTTGGCTGTTCCATTGCTTTCCAAGCCCAAAATAATGTAAATACTTCTAAAAAACCAGTAATGATTTTTCATTTTTTTCCCGTGATAAT
>DEHS01000044.1:333-26805 GCA_002352055.1 Legionellaceae bacterium UBA2794 | reverse complement strand
CAAGATGTGTAGAAGATTCAGGGCTTGTCCGAGGGATCCAGAGTGATACATCAGAGCCGCTGTAATTGACTGGTATTGATATTACGCAAAGGTAATGAGTTCTCTTATATTGTGGTTTGCAAAAAGAAACTTGAACGCAACCAATAGCCTCGATTCTACCCACATCTACCCTATACACATCAAACTGAAACTATTATCAGCCTGAAGTTTCCAAATCTGACTCTTTAATCACATTATATGTTTGTTCATTTCTTTTTATTTCAAAGATACGATACAGATTTAAAGGTAATAACAGCGAATGTAAAATAAAAATGGGTTGCAAATTACCACCCAAGGCATACAAGATAAAAGCAATATTGCTGCAAATTGCAATGAGACGTAATGTTAAAATACTCTTAACATAAAACGTTGCAAAAACCAGAATAGAGGCAATATAGCCTGTAAGATCTATCATTGATTCCATTTCTTACCCCCATTTCCTTTTCCCTGATTATTCAACATAACATTTACTACGCATTGCTCGCAAGTAAGCTCTTGCATATAAAAATGTCACTAGACCGATAATCGGTGAAGACAAATAACCATTTTGCAGGAATGTTAGGGATAAAAAGGTACAGATTTTTCAATATTTGAACGGGATATTAACTATTTCAATAATTTACTCGAGAACTCATATTATTTAGCTATTAGTGTGCCTCGAAGTCAAATTGTCCGCTTTAGCAACAGCTCTGATTTGCTCGGGTGCTATGTTATTACCGATTCTTTTAATCATGTAAGCGAAAAAAGGGTTCGAGGAAAGACGCAAAATTCCATCAAGGCTCATAATTAATACGTTACGCTCTCCCCTCGTGGCAGTGTTACCCAATTGAATCCCATAATTTTCTTGAGGATCTGGATTTAAGCCATAGAGACCATCGCTCATGGGAAAGGGAATTGCTACATGAGATAAGGAATAGATTCCCCTTGGATAATATAATCCTGTTGGATATATCTTTTCTTTTACTGAGTTCGCTTCTGTCAGTTGCTCTATTACTTCTTCGCTTTGATTAGTGGCATTGGTAAGTATCGTTGTACGAAACAGCCGCGGAGGCTTATTTAAATACCTCGTGACTGCTGATTTGGCTGAGGGGCGTAATAAAAGTGCTAAATGAGATGCCCGATTGATATCAAATAACACCAACTCGCTCCCATTAGCTGGAAGTTGGGTATAGAACGCAGAAATAATCGCACGCGTACTCACCGTAAAATCGACTATCGACTGAAAAGTCAACACAGGAGCTAAATTGTTTAATCGCTTTTCTTGCGCAAGTTTTACTATTTGTTGTTGCAGAGAAATAGTCAATCGATGCGATTGTCTGGCTGCGTTGATGGGAAAGGAATTGTATTTAAAGGGATTAAATTCGGGTAATACGCTTAACCAGGCTGCTTTAGCAAAGGCTGGTAATAGTGCTGGTAAACCGGCTAATCCTGCGAATCGTGCAAACCGAGTGATACCTATCATAGGAGAAATTAAAATTATTTTATCAGGCCGGGTTAGTTTGTCCTGTTCAATAGCATCCAACGCATATTTCAATGCCAAAGCTCCTCCATTAGAAAAGCCTACCAGATGTAAGGGTTTTCCTGGCCCTACACGGTTGCTTGCTTCCCGAACGGCTAAGCGGGTTGCTGCCATCCAGTCCTCCCAAGTCACGTCAGTTAATGCCGCAGGAACCGTACCATGTGCCGGTAATCTTATGGCCACAACGAGGTACCCGTATTCGCGATAACGGCGGGCAATATGACGCAGGCTATAAGGAGAGTCGGTTAATCCATGCAATAAAACGACAGCCCCGAGAGGTGTGCCTTGCGGCTCAAGGATGTAAGAGTGATTCCAATTGGTACTTAAATGGGGTGGGTACATGGGACTTTTACTGTAATAGCGATTTGATGCAATTCGATCTTTTCGAGGTAATTTCCTGGTTACTTCCTGTTCGACTGCATTAAATACCTTATTTTCAGCATGGATGTATTGTTGCCAATCCATATGTTCTAAATCTTTTTTATGAATTTCTTTAGGAACGTAGGTATGCCATAGTTTTAGGGGAGCTCCTCGTTGAGAATCAAAAGCTCGGATTGAGATTAAAGTTATGAGAAATATCCCGATGATTATAAGGGCTAGTTTTAATAGTCTAAATACTTTAGATCGCATTAATTAACTCATATTTATTTAAAAATAACGAAATTTGTGAAGTTCTCTGCAGAAATGTAACAAGGAACTGCATCCATTCAATTTTAGAATCAATATCATAAAGCAAGTTGGATGCTATAGCTATAACTCCCCTTTATTCAGCTGCAAATTATCAGGTAATGGAAATACAATTAGCACCTGGTGTTAACATCACTTAAGGAACTTAAACACTGTGGTGCCAAAATCTACTTATGCCCGCTGGTATTTTCTTCTATCAAAAAGCAGCAATTAATAATGATATTTATTTTGTTAGCTTGTATTTTTTATATTGCAAACCTCCATTCGTGTACTAAGTTTAAATTAGGGTCTTGATTCAGCAAAGACTAAGGACAAGGATGCATATGGCGACAAATTACACCAACACTATTTGGACTCCAGCCGGTCATAGTAGAGACAGTACTAAGACCAGGCATAATGAATTAACTTCAGCTGATAAAAAAAAACAAACAAAAAATAACAAAATCCATCTCGGAATTATTGACTATTTTGTGACCAAGCCTGTCACAGGATGGCTTGCAAACGAAAAAAAATTGAAAAAAAGGTATGGGATCCAGCTTTTCAAAGGAGTGCCAACCGAAATAAATTCCGCTTTACTTGAAGGTAAGATCGATATAGCTAATGTTTCCAGCTTCGCTTTCGGACAGCATTGTGATAAGTGGCTTTTATTACCGAATTTGTCTGTTTCTTCTGCCGGGGCAGTTCAAAGCGTACTTTTGTTTTCATACCATACCGATTGGAAAAAACTGGATGGATGCACTATTGCGATAACCAATCAATCTGAAACTTCAGTGGCATTGTTAAAATTGCTTTGCTATGAACGGTTTAAAATCAAACCTCAATTTATCGTTGCTGAGTCTAATCTCGATACTATGCTGGAAAGAAATAGTGCTGCCTTGATTATTGGGGATCAAGCTTTAAGAGAGGGCGCTCACCGTCGACCCATTCATGGAGCGATTCCCCACGTATTTGATTTGGGAGAAGAGTGGGACAATTGGATGGGCTATCCTTTTGTTTACAGCGTTTGGGCAGTGAGAAGTGAAGTTGCCAGTCAGGTGCTTGAATCACCCTGCCTCTCTCTTCTGAGGAAATCAAAAAAATATGGTAATGCTGCTATATCAAAATTTGCTAAAACAGAAATGAAAAAAACCAATTTACCCTATCCTGTTTGTGAACTGTATCTAAAAGGAATAAGTTATGATTTGACTTTAAATCATTTGCACGGATTGCGCCTTTTTTTAGAGGCGAGCATTAACTATTTTAATTGGAATAACATCAGGTTTCTCTCCACTCCTGCCGAGAAGTGGAGTCCCATATACACAAGGAAATAATTTTATGAATAACGAGATTCAGTTAGAACAATATTTTGAGAAACACAGTACCTTACCGAAGGAAGCTATTATTAAAGCAGATATCTTACGGAAAGGATTAAATTTTGATGTTGCATCCTTGGTTAATAATCAAGAGTCAGGGGTAAAACATCAGCCCAAGTCTTATTTTATTTTCTCCTTTGACATGGTGACCCAGAAAGAACTGGATGAACATCAAAAATGGCATGCCCCTGAAGAAATAGCATTGTCTGGCGGCAAATATAATTTACAACGAACCATTATTTCCGTTCGTTTGAATCCTGCATCACGATATCGGGTAACACGAATTGAAAATGAGTTATGGCTATATGCAGGCGAGGAGCGAATTTCACAAGTATCCTTTCGCGATGTACCCGACTACTATGGAAAAAAATTAACAGATGGTGGACCTGTAGCTGAATTGGCGCCTTCAATTGAATGGGGTTACTTACTTTATTTAACGGTATTTCGTATTTGTCAGTATTTCGGTGCAAAAGAGGAGTGTCAATTTTGCGATATAAATAATAACTANNAGCGTTGATGACATTTTAGCTGCTTTGGAGATCGTAGCGGCCAGTGATTCAAACAGTCAGGCATACACCCTGACCGGTGGTAGCGTCACCTCAAATCTTCAGGGTAAAAATGAAGTGGAATTCTATTCACAATACATTAGAGCGATTGAAGAGCGTTTTCCCAAGCGCTGGATCGCGAAAGTGGTGACCCAGGCATGGCCTGTGGAGGATGTAAAATTATTGAAAGAAGCTGGTGCGCAAATATATCATCCCAATTATGAAATATGGGATGCTGAGTTATTTGCACAAATTTGTCCTGGAAAACAGCGTTATATCGGAAGAGATAATTTNNGGCGAATCGTGGATGCCGCTGAAATCTTTGAGCCACGCAATATCATTCCTAATTTTGTTGCGGGCATCGAGATGGCTGCTCCCTATGGATACACTGACGTCGATGCGGCAATTTCTTCAACCGCCGAAGGACTCGATTTCTTTATGTCAAAAGGCATAGCCCCTCGGTTTACTATATGGTGTCCCGAACCGATGACACCTTTAGGTGACAAAAATCCAGATGGCGCACCGCTTGAATACCATCTGCGCTTGCTTGAAACGTACAGGGATACCATAAATCACTACGGTCTGAATCCACCTCCTGGTTACGGGGAAGCCGGTGTAGGTAAGGCCGTGTTCTCTGTGAGCCCCTTTATGGATGTCTTAACCAACAAACCTGAAACGCCTGACTCTGTAACAAGGGATTATCAGTGAATACTCAGGTATTACGGTCAAAATTTATCTTTCCTGTGAGTGCACCACCTATTCATGATGGTGCCATTCTCATTAAAGATAACCGTATTCATGCGGTGGGTACATGGCAATATATACGAAAGTCTTTTTTATATGACCAGGTATTTGATATAGGAAATAGTGCTCTTTTACCTGCCGCAATCAATGCCCACACGCATCTGGAGCTTACCTCTCTAGCCAATGCAATACCTGCAGATACACCTTTTATCGATTGGATCTTATCTCTGGTTAAAGCACGCAAAGCTCAATCAACTAACGAGTTGGTTGCCTCTCTGGAGCAGGGAATTGATTTGGTTCATTCATTTGTAACCGCTGCTGTCGGTGATATTGCTACGAACGAAAGTATTGTTGAACGATTGGCTCAGGATAATTTGGCTGGTATTGTATATTACGAATTATTGGGTCCTGATCCGCAACAGGCAGGAACCATCCTTGAACAGGCGCAGCAAAAACTGGCTCAATGGCAAAAACACTATCAAAAAACGGATTTCCAATTCGGTTTATCCTTACATAGTCCCTATACGACCTCACCTGAATTATTAAAGCAGACAGCAAGTTGGTGTAAAAATAATACTATCCCTTTATCTATCCATGTTGCCGAATCAGTGGATGAAACGGAGTTTCTTTCTAAGGGTAGCGGAGAAATACCGAATAAACTGTATCGTGCAGCCGGTTGGCCACCGGAACCATTCGTAATTCCAAAATGCACTTCGATTCGTTATCTGGATAAACTCAATGTCCTGGATGCCAACCCGCTATTAATACATGGGGTGCAGGCAACGGATGAGGATTTGGAGATTTTAAAACGCAAACAAATTACAGTAGTCCATTGCCCGCGGAGCAATACACAATTGATGAACGGACGTTTTCGTCTGGCCCATTTTTTAGAAGCCGGAATTAAAGTCTGTTTGGGAACAGATAGTCTGGCAAGTTGTCCTTCACTCTCCCTTTGGGAAGAAATGCAGGCCGCATGGAATATGCATACCCAGGCAGGAGATAACATTTCGCCACACCTATATCTGTCATGTGCTACGTTACACGGAGCTTATGCTCTCGATTTAGCGGACAAATATGGCTCTATTGAAAAGGGAAAAAGAGCAATGTTTGGCGTTGCAGCACTAGACTCTTTTCCAAAATATGGTTCTCGTGATACGGAGAAGGTTCTATTGAATTTAATGACAGGTGAATGCCAGGTAGGCAATTTACCCATTTTTTAAAGGAACATTATCAGGTCAGAAGACCTGATAAGTATCTCTTGCGAAAAAGCAGCTTCTATATTGGAATAATAGCGACGGCAGTTAAAATGAAAAAACTAATCAACGTCGCTTTACCCTGAATTAACTTAGAAAAACAATGAATTAGTTTTCTCTGACAGTAACTTATTATTTTTTAATGGCTTTTACAAATAAAAACCAGGGTTTAGTTAAAATACTATTATAGCTTTTGGGATCCACATCTTTCAATTCAGATAAAGGTTTGGGTTCAAGCATTCGTTCAATTAAAAAGTCAGCTTGATATAAGGCCTCCGTTAATTCATTTAATGTATGGTGATAAAATTTTACTTCTCCAATATTCTCCCAATTCTCAGTAATAACGACTTTTTTAAAATAATTATCCAAACTGTGCAACATATACTCTGTATAAGGAACATGGGTTGAAAAAATAAAAGAACCTTTAGGTTTCAAAAGTTGGGATAACCGGGAAAACAATAGATACCAATCTTTTATGTAGTGAATGACAAGTGGAGCAATAATAATGTCAAAACGCCCCTGACTTAAATGGATGAACGATTCCTCAAGGTCAACAAGAACGGTATGGCATGAGGGTACTCTTTGTTGAGTCAGATTGATCATAGTGCTGCTTGCATCAGCTGCTGTAACTTCTGCGCCAAGACCAGTCAGATGCTCCGTATACCATCCTGTCCCACACCCCAAATCTAAAATATTTAAACCTGCAAGTTGATCAGGCATAAGTGACAATAAATTGGGCCGTTCGTAATAAAGATGGATGGGCTTAGTATCGACGACATGAGCATAGTTTTCAGCTATTTTATCAAAAGAAAGCTTTGGAGATAATTCTGTCATAAAAACATCCTTGGTAATGGAATCACATGGGGGAAGAATTGCCTTCTGTTAAATAGTACTATACATTTAACAAGTATATATTTTAAATAGAAATTTATTTCATTTTATTCATTGATCATTAATCATAACTTCATGACTTATAATAAATCTGCTCAAGAAATAGAAGCATTAACGTCCATTAGATTTTTTTTCGCCTTGATTGTGGTGCTTGTTCACGTTAAATTATTTTTTCCGCAATACAGGCTCTTGCCTGAATCATTTGCCAAATATGCTGTTACTGGATTTTTTATGCTATCCGGGATGATATTGACCCATGTATATCAACAGCAAAACTTTTCGATTAAGGGAAACATTTATAATTTTTATACTAAAAGATTTTCCAGAATTTACCCCTTATATATTTTACCGTTACTGTTTTTAATTCCAATCAAGCTTGTTGAAAGCTTTAAGCCAGAATACATCCCAACAGGTTCTTTAAATCCCGCTCAATTAGCCTATGTTAGGGATTGTAGTTGGGGAAATTTTGTTTTGCAGTTCCTGGGGCTTCAATCAATAATAGCCGGTCTATCTCAAGCACCATATGGATGGAATATCCCGGGGTGGTCTGTAAGCACTGAAATGGGATTTTATTTGTTATTCCCTTTCATTATTCCAGGCATTAATAAAATGCCGAAACGCCCTTTAATCGCATTATTTATAATTTTAATTGTTATCGCCATGGTGTTGGGTTACTGGTTATCTACTTACCCCCATGCCTCTCAATCTGCCCTCATTTCATTTGTTTATATGAACCCTTTAATTCGCTTGGTCGAATTTGCATTGGGAATAATAAGTTATAAGCTATGTCAGGAGAGGAAGAAGAGCAGTTTTTTCCTTTTTATCTTCATTTTTTTTCTTGTAGTTGAGATGTTCCTAATCCTTGTGTTACCTCAATTTATATTTCTTCCAGTGCCTTTTCATCTTATTGTAATACTTATGTATCTCATGGTATTTAATCCAGGATTGATGCGTGCCCGTATTCTTGTTTTGCTTGGAAACAGCAGTTATTCATTATATCTGTTACATTTTCCCATCTTGCTCTATTTGTTACTCCTTTCTCAAATGAAAATAATATCGATAACAGAATGGAACCTTGTTCTGATTTGTATTGGATTAATTTTTTTATCTATTTTAATTTATTTATTTTATGAAAAGCCGCTAACTCATTATATAAGAAAAAAGATGATTAAGAATTAATAAATTTACCAAGTGATGAAAGCTATTCTAATTTGGAACAATTTTAAAAAAAGAATGCATTAATAAGAAGCTTAATTAAAACTGCCAATCAGCGCCTGAACAATTAAATCCCAACCATCAATCAGCACAAAAAGTAAAATTTTTACTGGCAGGGAGATGCTCATTGGAGGCATCATCATCATTCCCATGGTCATTAATATTCCTGAAACAACCAAGTCAACGAGTAAAAAGGGTAGGAAAATCATAAATCCTATCTGAAAAGCGGTCTGTAATTCACTGAGTAAAAATGCTGGAATGAGTTGATAGAGTTTTACATCTGCAGCGGAAGAAGGCATGGGCTCTTTTGCCAATTGTAATATCATTTCTAAATCTTTTTCACGAGTTTGTTTCAGCATGAATTGCTTCAACGGCTCAGTGGCTTTGAGAAGAGCAACAGACGTATTCATTTGTTTCGCCTCATATGGTTCATAAGCTTCTTTGTAAATCGTTTTCCCAACAGGCATCATGGTAAATAGGGTAAGGAAAAGCGATAAGCTGATAATCACGGTATTGGGAGGTGTTTGTTGCAGCCCTAAAGCGTTACGCAGCATGGATAAAACTACTACAATACGAGTAAATGAAGTTAGCATTATGAGGATACTGGGGGCGAGGCTTAAAACGGTCAACACAGCAAAGGCTTGCAGGGCAGGAGATATATTTTGCTGATCAAATTGTAACAAGCCAAAATGAGTGCTTTCAGCAGCTTTGCTTATCAATGGATACAAAAATAGAATGATCATTAAAACGAATTGTTTTGGTGTTTTATCCGTAATTTTCAGTTCACTCATAAATCTCTGCCTTGTACAGGCGCAATAGCCAGAGAATTCTGGTTATCCGCAATTAAAAATTGCTTTCCTTGAATGTCTATGACATAGACTTTTGTTTTTTGATGTACGGTTATTTTATCCACAATGTTACATCCATTAATGGTTTGGGATTTTTTGGGAGCGTATCTGCTGATAATTAAAAGCATTACTATCAATATGCCAGTCATTAATGCATAAGGATACCAATGAAAGGAATCTGCTAAATCCTTTTTAAATGTTAACGACTCTGCTGCAAAAACAGGATTTAAAAGAGAGAGATACAATAGCGCAATTCGATTCATTAGGTGCACGCCTCGGTTATTTGAATGGCAAAATTATCCATATAGGCCATGAGTTCTCCCCTGGCGATTACTTTATCGTTTAGCAACAATTCCAAGGGTTCTGATGTTTTTTGCTCAAGGTGAAGGGATTGTCCAGTTTTTAATTCACGCAGTTGGGCAATGGTTAGGTTTAAAGTACCAACCCGAACGGTGCATTCCACTTCTACCGATTCCACTAATCCTGCATAATCAGTACGGAGAAGATGTCCTTCGGTTTGCGTTGGATGCTCTTTTAACGCCACTTTTTTTACGGTAATAGTCATATTGATTCCTTGATAATGATCGATTTGTGATGTTCAGACTCTCTTAATTCAACCGCTGCAAAATGCTGTTTATGCCTTAAGTGTAAAGGATTGTTATGGTGATGATCGGTGGTAATGACATCACCGGGGTGTAATTCAAGTAATTGTGAAATTGAAAGCTTAATTGGGTTTAGAGTCACCTGACAGGTTATAAGCTGGTCTTCAAGGGCATTATCCAGGGAACTTAAAGTAGATATTTTAACTGATTTTATAGCAGGTAATAAGGCGTATACGAATTGATAATGGAGCAAGAGCTCTATTGCCGTTTGATTTGTTTTTAGACTCAATAAAAGAGAAGTTGAGCCCGGATAAATCCAGTCACATACTTCTGGGGCGGCATGTTTTATCGAGCACTCTTTAGTTTGAAATAGTTCTACCAACAATTGGCTAAAAATGTGCTGACTACTCTCATTAAAATGATTATCTTTATCGCCAAATAAAGTCTGATTTAGTACAGGTAAATAATCATCGCTTATAAATGCTATTGGAATACGATTTTCTTCCATGATTAATACACTTTTTGGATGGCAATAGTTTTTGGGAGGAACTTGCAAATGTATCGATAGTGGAGTCATGCAGTATTTTGTACTCCACGTGTGCACTTTATGACTAAAAAACTCATGAAGATGGAGAAACTCAGATGCATTGATAATTCGATAAGGTTTTATCATTTAGACTCGAGCTCCTCTAATAGTTGCTTATCGATATCCATAATTTGCGAACAGGCCTGAAACATACGTTGTAATATAACGATGTTTGCAAATTCAGTAGTGGAGTCGACGTTTGATGATTCCAGTTGTTTGGCATTAATAAATCCAAATCCATCCTGGTTCGCTCGCCCTAAGTGGGTACCGGAATCATTTTTGCAGCGATATAAATTATCTTGAGTCGGAACCAGAAAATGCTCCATGTCATCAAAACGGGCGAGGCATACATAAATTCCTGCAATAGTCTGATTATTGTCGTATTGATAAGAAATTTGTCCGTGTTCATCAAAAGCAAAACTGATCTGTTGTCCCTTTCCATAACCATCATTTTGCAGGGTTTCAATTTTAGTGCCTTCTGGAATTAGTTTAGCATCTTTGAGCTGAACGGAACTTTCTGCTCCCTCCCTGGAATTCCCGAATTGAACTACGATATTTTGTTTTCCATTTAACGCAAATTTAATGTTTTGATTGCTTTCTGAGGGGCCCTGATCGGTTCCCGAGAAAATGATTTGTTGTCCCGGTGGGATGGTAATTGGAGTACCGTCATCACAAGTAATATCAACTAAATCCCAACTGGTACCATCATCCGGTAACTTCGGTTCATTACTTATCACCGGAGTAGACCGAAACTCAAGGGTTACATTATGTGCTTTGCCTGCGGCATCGTATATTTGTGCTATGGAAAACTTTACGTTTTCATACTTACTTTTATAAGGGTCGGGGTCATTTTTATCCTCTTCCGTCCTTTCCTTTTTACTAAATTGGCCTTTTAAAAACACTTCGGTAGTTGCTTTACCGGGGCTGAATTTGGGTCCTTTTTCATGTATGGGTGCCAGATTACCGGCTCTATCGTAGCCTTGAACTTCACCACCGCTATGGCGGTCTACCAGAATTCCTTTATTATTAAAACCAAACTCACCATCACGAGTATATAAAATTTCACCACTTTTTAACCGGATTACAAAAAAACCTTGTCCCTTAATGGCGAGATCGGATGGATTCTCGGTAGACAGATATTTGCCCTCATTAAAATTGGTTGTATTACCCCCAATGCATACTCCAGAACCCAAACCCTCTTCGCCATTACCGTTACCTAATGAGGAGTAAAAAACATCATTTTTTTTAAATCCGGGACTTTGCATATTGGCCATATTATTGGAGGTGTTTTGTAATCCATAACTGGCCGCCATCATGCCAGACATACTCGTAAAATAAGTATTACTCATATTAATTCCTTACTTCACTGATATTGGTTAATTCAACTTGAGAAAGTTTTCCATTCATTGAAACGGAAACCTTGGGTGGTGACCGATCATTAAATTCAACTTTGGTAACCATGCCTACCGTTTCGTCATCGTTCAGTTTTACGAATTTGCCTAACAGATTTAAACATTGATTGGCGCTAGTCATGCCCAGTAAACTGGTTAAATGCTCATTGGTGCTTTTTGCTTCCTGTAATGACGAGAACTGGGCCATTTGCGCCATAAATTCACGGTTATCCACCGGTTTTAATGGGTCTTGATAAGTCAACTCTTGCATAAATAAATTCATGTAATCGGTTTGATTGATGCCTGTGGCATCGACAGGTTCAGTCATGGGTTACTCCATTAATAAAAAGTCGGGTTAGTACATATCCTTTTCGCTTCAATCCTGAAGTCAGCAATTCTTTTAATTCATTTTGTTCGAGTTGGTTGAGTTCATGGGTATTAAGCGTTAATTCGATGGAATGGTCTTTAATAAAAATATGGTGATTTTTAAATTTTTGTTTGAACTCACGGGTAACTGGAGTTGATTTTGTCGTTCCGCGTGGGTGATCATTCCGTTTAATCGGTACTTCTAATCGGGCATCAGGAATTTGTTCTAAACATTGGTTTACTTGCTGAGTAATATTGCTTATAGCCTTATTGTCCAGTGATAAAATAGGGTGAACTGCAGCGTCTCCATCTGAATTATTTACCGATACTTCCAAGGGTTCTGATTCCTGATTGCAGGTCTGGAGTTTTTCCAGCAAATTTGCACTCGATAGTATGTGAGTTGGTAAAGGGTGGTGATTTGTGAGTGCAGCATTAAATCGTAGGCTTGATTGTTGCAACTGATTTTGATGTTGCCAATAAAACTCATCCCCTGAATTTTCCCTGGTCGGCGAATTAAGCCATTGCGCGAAATCCTCATGATTTTCGTTGTTATATAGGCACGAGTTGTTATTGATTAATTCGAATGATCCATTTATCTTCATTACTGCTTTCTCCTTTGAATGACCCATTCGTCCAGCGCTTTTTCCTGAGTTATGCGCTGATGTTGGTTGTGATTTAGTCGTTCGCGCTCAATGTGTTTATCAAGCAATTTTAATTTTCGTTTAATCTGCACTATTTGTTCGGATAAGGTGGTTTCCAGCTTTTTTTGCTCCTTGAGCAGAAGCGTTAACTCAGTTTTTTGTGCCCGTTGCTGGGCAAGAAAATTCAATTTACTGATTTCAAACTCTGGATTGATAATTGAATTGCCCTGCGTTTCCTGATTCAGTTTGGTTTCTATGTTCAGGATTTGTTGTCGTAACGTGATTGACTCTTGCTGAACAGTATGTAGCTCTGCGATGAGGTCATGGTATTCCCAGTTAAGCATAGTGGTTAATGACTTAAGAGAAAAGTTCATAGATGTGACCCTTCAAATTGATTAATGAATGCAACAAAGGATTGAGGTGAATGATTATTTTGCGTTAAAAATTGATTGATTAAAGGGATGCGTTTAACCGCTTCATCCAAGACGGGATTAACTCCCTCCTTATAAGCGCCTAATTCAATCAAATCTTTATTTTGCTGATACAGGCTCAGGGTCCTGATTACCTGAGCCACTTTTTTTTGCTCCTCTATATCAAGTAATTGAGTTGCAAGTCGGGAAATGCTTTGCAAAATGGATATGGCAGGATAATGTCCGCGTTGTGCCAATTCTCGCGTCAGAATAATATGGCCATCAAGTAGAGCACGCATGTGATCCGATAATGGCTCATTAAAATCATCACCTTCAACCAAGACGGTATATAAAGCACTGATGCTGCCTTTATTTTTGAAATTGCCCGTGCGCTCAATTATTCCGGGCAAGAGGGCGAATACACTGGGAGTATAACCACGTGCGGTGGGTGGTTCGCCAAGGCTCAGACTTATTTCTCTTTGTGCCATGGCAAATCGGGTAATAGAGTCCATAAATAACATAACATCCTTACCTTGCTGGCTATAATATTCAGCCAGATCAGTAGCGGTGTAGGCGGCCTGTCTGCGCATAAGGGCTGATTCATCACTACAGGCTACTACTAAAATGGATTTATTTAATGTGGCCTCATTCAGGTTTTCAATAAAATCAGTGACCTCACGACCCCGTTCCCCAATTAAAGCAATGATGTTGATATCACTTTCAACTTGTTGCGCAATTGCCCCTAAAAGCATACTTTTGCCAACACCGCTTCCAGCAAAAATTCCCATTCGTTGTCCTTTACCCATAGGAAGTAATCCATCAATTGCCGCTATTCCTGTTAACAGTCGCTCATTTATTGGAGCTCTTGAGAAGGGATTTATTTTGTGATTTTTAGTCCTTATAGGGGTCGAATAAACCTGTTTTTGGGTTGAGTTTAATCCTCTGCCAAATGCATCAACAACTTGTCCTGGTTGGGCAGGAGTGATGGTAAGATCGTGTCCTGTAGCTCTGACTTTATGACCCATTCGAACGGGAAGATTATCATAAGGCATTAAATAAACCTTACCTTGTTCAAAACCGATAACCTCTGCTTGCATAATTATCTGATGCTGCTCATCTAACAAATCACAAACCTCACCAATAAATGTTTGGGGTGGTCCATTGGCAACCAGTTTTAGGCCAATGTATTGCTCAATTTCACCTAATCGCTCTACGCTAGTTAAACTATTCTGGAAGTACATTGGCACCTCTTTGTCGTATTTCTAACAGCATTTCCTTTAAGCGTTCAATTTGTTTTTCAATGCTTGCATCAAATAATCCATGATTTGTTTTGATAACACATCCTCCTAAGGTCAACGTGTCATCACTTTTGATTTTTAAACCATCCAAATGGGTCGTATCCAAAGAAATATTACCTTGCTGCAATAAGATAACTTCTTTTGGATGAAGGCTAAGCACCACATTATCTTGCTGATATAATTGCTTTAAGATGGAATTTATTTGTAATTCCAAAGCCTGAGGATTGGATTCCCTTTCCAAAAAATAATGACTGGTGATGAGAAGAATAATATCAGCGATTTCGCTGTTCATTTCGTGACGTTTTTGGGTAATTGCTTTTGGTATTGAATTTAAAACTGTAATGAGTTCTTCTTGAACTAATTCATGATGCTTCAGTTCTTCTTGTTTACCTAAAAGGTAACCTTCTTGATAGGCCTTATCTTTAATTTCCTGCAGTTGAGCATCAGATAATGAATCCTGAGTTTTGAGGGGTAATTCTGTATTAATCGAGCAATCATCAAGATAATCTAAATGAACTAATTGAGAGCTGATACAGGCGTTTTTAAACAATTTAGCCATTGATACTCTCCATTTGATCTTCAAAATTCAGACGCTCTTGCCAGTTTATAAAAAGCGAGTGTCTGGTAGCTGGTTTGATTTTATTAATTTCCTCGTTTAGAAATCGTCTTATTTCATCCGACTTTTCATTTGTTTCAAGAAACTGTTCCGACCATTGAAATTGTCCTTGTTCAAGAATAATTGCGGTAAATAGCGGATGTTTGTTGCAGAGGGTTTCACATAAGGAAGGTAACTTGGGAATATCCTTTACCTGGGGAATATCGTTAATGGACATATTGCGAAAGCGGTGCGCTTCTTTAAGTAATATATCCCCTTGAAAACGGGAAAATTGCTTACGCTGTTTGTCAGGTAATTGGCCCAATATCCATTTTTGATCGACTTGAGACCATTTAGCCAGCTGAATTAATATTTCTTTGAATTCTTTATTCATGATGAGTCAGCCATTGAGTTAATTCAGTGAGAAGTTGTTGGCGCTTTTTATGTTTTATTCGCTTGAGTATCACAGTAGCCCCACTAATCATTGATATTATTCCGATAAAACAAGTAAAAATCAGGTTATATGGTGTATTGATAATTTGCGGTTTTATGGGCTCTGCTTGAGGGACAGTACTGGCTTTTAATGGGGCAATTAAGGCTTCTATACTTATAGTGTCGCCTCTTTGCTCGTTGAAACCCACGGTGGTTTTTACCAGTCTTTTAATTTGTGCCACGGTTTTTTCACTGGTATCGATAGGTAAAATGACGCTGATAGATAATCGCTCAATAGTTCCATGCGCTCGTTTGAATAACTCTTTCTTACTGCCCAGCTGATAGGATTTTTCCACAGTGGTGTCCTGGATTGGTTTCTCTTTTTCAGTTTTCCCGGCAGTTGCATGGGTCGTTTGTTTTTCATGAGTCACCATGCCTTTAAATTGTGGATTAATTAATTCGCGCTGCACTTCATCGTAATTCATTGTTGCATCAATTTTGACTACCATTTGATTTTCTGGAAACACACGCATCAACATATGATCCACCTTGAGACTTAAATACTGTTCTATGGTTTTTTTTGCCGTAAATTGGTTGGACATCTGATCATGCTCTTCATCACTGGATAGTGTATTGCCTTTATGGTCCACTACCACCACGTTTTTTGCTGTAAGATGGGAAACACTTGCCGTGATTAGTTGTTGAATACTGTGTATTTGGTTGGCCGTAAGCTCTTTTTTTAACTGCAATGTAACTGCTGCTTTAGGTTGGCTGTCTTCATGCGAAAATAAATGGGTTTCAGGAATAACCAGATGTACTCTGGCTTGTCGAACTTCCTTAAAACTGGCAATGGTACGTTCTAATTCACCTTGCAGTGCGCGTTGGAAATTAATTTTTTGCGAAAAGTCAGTCATCCCAAAATCATTTTTATCAAATAATTCAAAACCCACACTGCCAGTTAACTTCAAGCCACTACCCATAATTTTGAGACGTGTTTTTGCAACTAATGCTTTATCAATTAAAATATCTCTGCCGCTGTTGCGTACTTCATATTTAATCTTGTTTTGATCGAGTTGGCTTATAATTTGAGCCGCGTCTTGTTCATCGAGCTGATTGAATAATAGTTCATAGGTGGGAGACAGGGCATACCAGCTTAGGAACGAAGTACTTATTATAATTAAGAGTAATGCGCTCATCAGACTCATTTTTCTATGATGTGGTATCGCTTGAAACCATTCGTGTAACTGCTGAAAATAATTCACTTTAAATTTGCTCTCTTAGAATGTCTTGATAGGCACCTATCAGACGGTTTCGAATTTGCTCCAGATAGGTAAAGGAAAGTTTGGCTTCTTCCATGGTGATCATGGTTTGATGCAGATTCTCCGCATGCCCACTAGCCAAGCTGGTTAATGCCGCATCAGCGGCGTTAAGCTGTTCATTAGTATGGCCTATTTTTTCGCCTATCCAGTCGGCAAAAGATGTTTTGGGCGGGGAATTTAATTCAATTGATTTGCTTGTCTGTATTTGAAGTAAATTGGCAACTCCTTCAATTTTCATCGGTCTTCTCCTATACTTAACGCTTGTAGGTAAAGGCTATGTGCTGTGTTTATTATTTTAATGTTTGCTTCATATCCTCGTGATGCACGGAGTAGCGTAGTCATTTCATCAATGGTGCTAATTCCTGGATAGGTTACATACCCTTGTTTATCCGCCCAAGGGTGGCCTGGTTGATATACTTTGTTGGGCGGCAGGTTTTGCGAAACCAATTCAATAGATTCAATACCTCCTGGCTCATTGTGTTCTAAATGATCTGGAAATGATCCGGCTGTAGTGACTACTTGACTCGCTTGAAATAAACTCCCGTCTGCATTTTTTATACTGTGTTGGTTCGCAATATTATTTCCAACGACATCAACCCTTAATTTTTCCGCATTCATTCCCTGAGTAGCTATGGCATAAATCTGGTCGTAATTCATTATTGATTGTTTCCTTGCAGTGCTAATTTCATAATTGAAAATTTGTAATTCAGCCCTTTAATTAAGGCGCGGTAATGAGTCTTATTTTGCACATTGAGCACCATCTGCTCATCAATAGAAGAGTGATGATTACTCAAGATGTAATGCGGTTTACTGGTTCCATCAGCAGATAAGTCCTTTAAATTGGGTTCAAAGTTTACGTCGAGGGTTTTGTAACCCACTGTGTTTGCATTGGCGATATTATTGGCGATTGCTGTTTGCCTCATTAAAGAGGCATCAAGAGCCATAGTTACTAATTCCACAGTTTTATCTGAGTTCATAAAAATTCCTTATTGGATGACCAGTTCAGCATGTAATGCTCCCGCTCGTTGTAAACTTTCCAAAATGGATATAATGTCTCGGGTTGAGGTTTGCACCTGACTTAATGCAGTGATTAAATCGGCGACTGTTGCTCCCTGATTCAGTTGCACATTATTGGCCGATGGTTCTTTAACGTTAATATTACTGGCAGGTGTAATTGTGGTTTTGACTTGCCTGCCCATTTTTTGGATTAATGCGGGTTGGGACACGTTAAAGTCAGTGGCGATAGCAATTTGTAAATTACCGTGAGAAATAGTAACTGAATCTATTTTTACATCTGCTCCAGCAACGACAACTCCAGTACGTTCATTGACCACCACAGTGGGTAAATTATCGGGGGTGATAACCACATTTTCGAGTTGACTGATAAAGCGAATAAAGTGCCCCCGTTCGGTTAAGGGAGGATGAATTTCAATTTCCTGAGCGGAGCGAGCCTTTGCGGTATTCTTGCCAAACCGTTTATTAATCGCGGTCTCAATATGATAAGCGGTAGTAAAATCAGGATGATTGAGAATTAAATTCGTATCACCTGTTTTATCCATAACTTCGTTATAAAGTGTTTTTTCAACGATAGCTCCCCCAGGAATCATGCCCGTTGTCGGGTGGTTTTTTTGCACTACATTACCGTACAAGTCGTACTTAAAACCGCCTATTGAAATAGGCCCTTGTGCTAAAGCATAAACCCGGTCATCAGTTCCTTTTAGGGGAGTAACTAACAATGTTCCACCTAATAAGCTTTTTGCATCACCTAATGATGCCACGTTGACGTCCAGTCTATCTCCTTGATGCGCAAAAGAAGGGAGATGAGAAGTGATAATGACAGTAGCTGTATTTCTGCTGTTGATGTCATTTGGGTTTACATTAACCCCGAAGGTTTGCAAAAGGTTAGATATGGCCTGGGTTGTATCTTTATTTCGGCGTGAATCACCTGAACCCGCAAGACCAATTACCAAACCATAACCACTTATTGGGTTTTCCTGTAAACCGGAAAATCGCGCTATGGATTTGATTCGCACAGTAGCCTGATTCTGCTGACAAAAAATAATCGAGATGAATAAAATCAGAAAAGAAAACAATCGAATCATTATACCAGGCCCACAAATGAAAGAACTTTATAAAAATAGTTACGGGTCTGAGAGTTAGATACAGAACCATCTCCGGCATAAGTTATGTGTGCGTCTGCCAGTCGTGTCGATAAAATAGTATTTTGTGGACTAATGTCTTCTGGTCGTACGATGCCGCTTAATGCTATTCTTTGTTGCTCACCATTGATGGTGATCATTTGAATTCCTTCAACCAGATAGGTGTTGTTGGGAAATAGCTCTTTAATTCGAACTGTAAGCGAGGCTTTGATTTTGCCATTTCTCCCTGTTTTAGCCGCAACCCGTCCTTTACCTTTTAGGCCAAATTCGACTTCGTGATTATTTTTGTTATACCCTACAGATAATGCAGTTTTTAATTCTTTGCTCGAAGATAAATCAGCACCGGTTTGCGCGTTAGAGGTTTCAAGAACGATAACGGTCAGGATATCACCAGGCATAGTGGCTTTACGGTCAGCGATGAGTGGGCGGTACTGATCTTCATGAAACAGGTTGACAGCGTTGACCGATTGACCTGTTCCAAATATTAATACAGCTGCCATTAACATGCGGTTCATTGATAAATCTCCACTTCCTGTTTGGCCGTTACTGTTCCTGAAAAGTATTTATTTGTTAGTGGATTTTTCACGCGGACCTTTTCACCTACCCAGGCATGGTTCTGCACAATTCCTTGTGTTGCAATCAGTACTTTGTTTTTTATTAATTTGATGTGCACTGATTCGCCACTAATGACATCAGGATAGGGTATTAAATATCTTGACGAGAGGATTTGATTTTCTTTGATTCCAAGTTTTAGCCAGGATGGCTCAGATAATTGCGATTTAGGTACATCCTGTAATCCTGCAATATTTCGTATTTGCAAGACAAAATCAGATGCTTTAACCGGGGAGTTACTTTTGATATTGTGCCTCGCAATCATTACTTTTTTGTAGGCTTTGACTTCAAACCAGATGGCAATCGAATCGGTATCATTATAAAGGCTGACGCATATTTGTTTCGCCACCGGGTATTTCCCGGATACCAGCACCTTAAATGCTGTTAATGGGAGTTCGCTGCCTTTGGGGATTGATTTATTGGTTATCTCAATGCGTTCGTATTCTTGTTGTTGTAATCGATGATACAGGGCTGATTGAGCTTTGTTTACTAAGTCTTTGCCCGAGCTTAAGTATTTTGCCTTTATTAAAGCAGATTTTTTGCCACGCCAATTAAAACTCACAGCAGCCTTTTTTTGTTTCAACCATTCGATTATCTGCTCTTTAGTTATTCGTTGATTGGGCTTGAGTTTTGTATCCAAAGCAAGACCCCCAATAGCTGCTTTATCATCCGTAATGATTAATAAATCATTTAAAATAAGCGCATCAGAAGTTATTCTGGGCTGGAATCGAAGAGTCGGTTGTGCATTAACTGTAAAAGCTAATGTTACAAACCAGAAATAATTAATTGCGAATTTCATTAGTCAATTTTTCCAGTTCATCTGCTATTTGCACGGCTTTGGCGTTTAGTTGATAGACACGTTGTGCCATGGTTAATTGCATCAGCGAGTTGACCATATCAACATTTGATCCCTCGATTTGATGTTGAGCCAGTGATCCAAGCCCGCTACTCCCTGGAATATCTGTTAAAGGGTCACCAGATTTATCGGTAGGAATATAAATCCCTGCGCCAATGGGATCCAAACTTTCGGGATTCATGAACTTGGCTAATTGAATGGATCCTATTAATTGCGGTTCAGGATCATCACTCAGAATGACTTCAATATCGCCATTGGCCTGTATCGTTAATTTGGTAAAATCATCAGGAATTTGAATATTATCTGCCAGTCTTAAGCCATCCTGGGTCGTTAAATAATGATCGTTATCAATACTTAATGTTGAGTTTCTGGTATACGCTATTGACCCATCCTGATTCACGACCTGAAAGAAACCAACACCATTAATGGCTACATCGTTCCAGTTATTCGTCGCTTTTAAAGGTCCTGTTGAAAAATCTTTACCTGATTTACTTACTGCTGTACCCAGACCTAATTTAGCGCTGGGCTGATTATTCAGTAATGGGTTGTCTCCATTGATATTTTGGTAAAGCACATCCTCAAAAGTTAATCTGCTGGCTTTGTAATTTGGCGTGTTCAAATTCGCTAGATCATTAGCAATTTTATCAATTAAATATTCTTCAGATTTAAGCCCACTGGCTGCGATGGACAGCGCGTCAGACATTTCCTTCCCCTAACTGGTTAATTGCGGTGGCTAATAATCCATCGGCAATATGCATTACTCGCTGACTTGCTTCAAAATGACGTGATGTTTTAATCATATCCATCATTTCATCAATCGATTTTACGTTTGATTGCTCCAGAAATCCTTGTAAAACCCGAACAGTATGATCAGAAGGATTTGGTGATTCATCAGTCTGATATAAGCCATTCCCTACGTATTTAAGTAAATCAGGGTGATTAAATTGCACGATATTTAATTGGTCGACCTGGTGATGATCGATTAATAGCGCACCACGTGCATCAATTGAAAAGGCATTGTCCTCCACCCTTATTGCTCCTCCTTTCCCGAGAAGAATTTCTCCTGTGGCAGTGGTTAGTTCTCCCTGTTTATTTCGTTGAAAATCACCGCGACGGGTATAAAAAATACCGTGTTCCCCCTGCACCTGAAAATAACCATCACCAGATAAAGCCAAGTCCCCTGGATTATGAGTTTGATTAAAAGTTCCCTGAGTTTTAAGTTGAGAAGGTTTTAGCTGCGCGACTAAATCGGTCATTTGAGTTGTCAACTCGACGTCAAACCCGGTGTTTTCTACTATGAGTCTTTTAAACCCAAGAGTATTCATATTCGCCACATTTTGACTTAGTGATTGCAGTTTCAATTGATCAAAATCCATTGCAAGTTGGGTTGCAGTAATTGCATCAAACATTTTCCTATCCTTAATTGACGACCCCAAAAGATTCCACCTGAACATTAATGGGTATTTCATTTAGCGCTAATACCGTTAAATGAGGTAATACTCTCTGGGTAAGTTGTTTCATGTGTCTTCTTAAATGTGTGGAGCAGAGTAAAATGGGTCGCTTACGTTCTCCCAGCATATGCTCCACCTGATTAGCTAGCTTGGTAATAAGGCTCTCCGTAAATCCTGGCTCAAGAGCAAGATATTCATTTGAAGCGAGTTGAATATTGAGCTCGTGCTCCAGATTTGAACTGAACGTCAACACATGAAGACTACTCTGATTTACAAGCAGTTTCTGACAGATATGCATTGCCAGCCCTGATCGCACGAGCTCTGTGAGTTGAGCGGGTTCCGGAATTTTTTTAGCATGTTCCAATAGTAGTTCCATAATTTGCTTTAAATACCGAATTGAAACTTTTTCGTGAAGCAAATTTTGCAATACGCGTTGCACATGGCTTAACGGGAGCAGGGTGGGTATCAGTTCTTCGCTTAGAGCTTTCACTCCCGGCTGAATCAGCAGTTTTTCAGTTTCCTCTCGAGTGAGTAATTGAGAAAGGTGTGTTTGAATGGTCTCATTAAGATGCGTGGTCAACACTGTTAGCGGATCACAAATGGTGTACCCTGCTTCATTAGCCTCATGTTTTTTTTCGCCATCTATCCATACTGCAGGCAAACCGTAACTGGGATCACATACTTCAATACCAGAAGTTATTTTTTGAGGAGCACTGTGCTTAGAGAAAATAGCCAGATACTTATCGAGGTGGAGTGGATTTATCGTACCAACGGTGCCTCCAATTGCGATTTGATATAAAGGATAACCTATTTTTGTATCCTGTTTGATTTTCACTTCAGGTAAAACAAAACCCAAATCAAAAGCGATGCGCTCTCTTAATCGCGAAATCGAATGAAAAAGGGATTCTTCATGGGACATGAGTTGACCATAAAGTTCTTTATTAACATGAATTTCAATAGGGTGAACACGTATTTTTTCATATAAATTTTCTTCGCTTTCCTGTTGCTGCTCGGTTGTTTTGGATTTCAATGCGAACCAGGCAGAAACAATAAAAACTCCCAGGATAAGTAGTACCGGACCAACAGGTATCCCTTTTAAAAACAGCAGGCAAGTTAATCCACCACACACCATGATCAAACTTTTGGGATAAGCTCCAATCTGTTTTGCAACCTCACTTCCCAAATGAGCATCGGTCGCCGCGCGAGTGACAATAATACCCGTTGCGGTTGAAATAATGAGAGCGGGTATCTGCGTCACTAACCCATCACCTACGGTAAGTAACGTATAGGTTTGGATGGATTCCGCCAAACTGAAACCTTTTTGAATTAATCCTATAGCGAAGCCACCAATAATATCGACTAAAATGATTAAGATTCCAGCAATCGCATCGCCTTTAACAAATTTATTTGCCCCATCCATGGCACCATAAAAATTAGCTTCTTTTTCGATTTGCGAGCGCCTGAGTTTGGCATCGCTTTGGGAAATACTGCCCATATTCAAATCTGCATCAATGCTCATTTGCTTGCCGGGCATACTGTCCAGAGTAAAGCGCGCAGCTACCTCAGCTACTCTTTGCGACCCATTGGTTACCACAATAAATTGCACAATAATAAGGATTAAAAAAACCACCAAGCCCATGACATAGTTACCATGAATAACGTAATCTCCCATAGCCTGAATAACTTTTCCTGCATCCCCATCAGACAGGATAAGGCGTGTTGCGGAGATATTTAATGCCAGCCGAAAGAGAGTTGAAATTAGGAGTAATGCCGGAAAGGTAGAAAAACTTAATGGTTTGTCGGTGTAAAAAGTTAAAAGTAATATAGTCAGTGCCCAACTAAAATTAATTATCAGTAATAAGTCCAATAAACCGGAGGGAATAGGAATAAATAAAATAAATAAAATACCGGTCGCAAAAGCTATCATCAGCGTTTCACTTCCATTTGCAAACAGCGATGCTTTATTCATTTATGATTCCTTTGCTGATAAATCTCTTTAAAAATAGTTGCTGCAATCGGAAATAAATCAGCAGTAATCCAATGGTTTAATTCAATAGAGTGATAAAGCATTCGGGCAAAAGGTTTGTTCTCAATAACAGGGATGGCATGTTTTTGCGCTAATTTTTTAACCTCAAAAACCATTTCACCTTGAGCTTTGCAAATAACTTTCGGAGCTGGCATCACGTTACGATCATATTTCAAGGCTATAGCCAAATGAGTTGGATTAGTAATGATGACATCGGCTGTTTTTATTTGAATTAAGGATGCATTTTTTTGCCTTAACTGATTTTGCAGATATTTTATTTTGCTTTTAATCTTGGGATCACCTTCCTTTTGTTTGTATTCATCTTTAACTTCCTGCTTGCTCATCCGATTGTCTTTAGCAAATTTCCACCGGGTAAAGAAAATATCAAGACACGCTATGAGAGTCAGGACAAGCACCAGTTGAAAGAGTAATTTCAATAAGAAATTTATAATAAATTCTGTTGATTCTTCGGGCTTTCCTAATACCAATTTCATCAGGAATGGCAGCTGATTTTTAAATATCAAACCGAGAAGGAGCGCTGCACAAATTAATTTAAATACACTTTTCAGGCCTTCAAAAAAAGTTTTAAGGGAGAGAATTTTTTTAAATCCCTGGATTAAATTAAGACGTTTCACATCGGGCACAAGGGGAATAAATGACCATACCATTCCAGTTTGGATTATATTTACAAGAATAATAGTCAGAATTCCTCCAACTGCGACTGGAAGCCATAGGGAAATAAGGTGGCTAAGTATTAATTGATGTATTTGGGATATGGTATCGAGGCTCATGTGTAACGTGACTGTGGAACACAATAATTGACGAAACAGGATTTTGAGCTCTAATAGTTCAATAGGCCATAAAGCGGTTATTATTCCAAGCATGACCAATAATGAAAGGCAGGTATTAAGTTCAGTGCTTTTAGCTACCTGCCCTTTTTCCTTTGCTTTTTGCAGTTTATGAGCAGTAGCTTTTTCATTTTTTTCACTCATGACATCACCTGTTGCCAGGTATTAAAGCAGTGTTCGAAAACAATATGAGTTATTGGATTGAGATAATCCATCATCAAGTGGAGCAAAAATAATCCTAGCAAAATTTTGNNCTAGGTATTGATTTGGGGCATGCTTCGGGTAATCACGCCTGCGCAGAGTTCAATGGCTACCAGAGCAAGAACTATCGGGCTTGCAATCATAAAAGCCATATTGAACATAAAACCAAATTGTTTGATAACTGGTGTGAAACCAGTAAAAAGGTATAGGTTTCCAGGCGGAATCATTATAAATGAGTAAAGTACTCCTTTAAAAAACCAAATATGCCCATCCATTCCAAAAAAGAATAATACGGCAAGCATGGTTAGCAGATAACTGGAAAGTGGCTCTTGAGTGTGTTCGGCGGGGTTAAAGAGTGTTATTGAATTAAATCCGGTGGCATTATCAATAATTTGACCTGCGATCTGAAATAGGGCAAAAGTTGCGAATATGCTGGTGGCAAATATCAAACCGTTAGCAAATTCCATGAGGCCACTTATTAGAACTGTTTTAGTTCCATAACCTGATGTTTCAGGCAGATAATTGACCATTATCAGGCTAAAGGAAAAAATAAGAATAAAGCGCGTATGTATGGGAAGTTGCCCTATGGCCAGGATAGGGGTGCATGAGAGTATGGTACCCATGCGAATGGTTATAAAAAATAATTTGGTAAGCCAGGGGTATGATAAAATCATGATTTAATGACACCAGGAATGCTGGTAAAGAGGTGCTGTGAAAAATCAATGAGCGAATGCAGCATCCATTCCCCACATAACATGAGCATAAGCATCACGGCTAATATTTTAGGGACAAAACTTAAGGTTGAATCCTGAATTTGAGTAACCACTTGCAAAATAGAAATTACGAGACCACTTATAAGGGCTACGATAATTACGGGGGAGGCAATAAGTAATGCATGCCATAGTAATTGTTTACTGAGATAGATCGCCAGATCGTTAGACATCGTCCATTTCCATTATATTCGCTAACTTGCTCATCCTCTTGAATACTGGATTCAAGTGTTTCCATATTTAGTGTTTTAGCGACACAGCGCGATTAAATCAAATTTAGTGGTGTAACACAAGCCATTACTAACAAAATTATTTAATAAGGTTTTTTTTAGAACATTGAGGCACTTAACAGGCTAATGCTTTGTTGTTTGGACAACCATTATCGTGAGATATGCTATATTCTAATATTAAATGCTAATGGAGAAGACAATGGAAAAGGATAAAAATGAACATCCTGAAGTGAAGGAATTAAAAAATATATGTGAAACCTCTTCACCGACATCTGAAACGAAAGGTGTATGTGACAAAGTAAAGGATGAAAAGAAGAAAAATAAAGATCAAAAGTTGGATAAGGAGTTAAAAGATACTTTTCCAGCAAGTGATCCAAACGCAAAATATTAAAATTAAAAGAGTTATGCCAAGCGTTTTCTGTGATGCTAAATAATCCTATTAAAATCCATAATCTATCATAGGCAGTTGAAAAGAGATTTAATCGGTAAAATAGTTACAGAAAAATTAAAAAATTCTTGACAGTATTGAGGTAGCTCATTAAACTGCGATACTTATTTTGGGGCTATAGCTCAGCTGGGAGAGCGC
>DEHS01000044.1:0-238 GCA_002352055.1 Legionellaceae bacterium UBA2794 | reverse complement strand
CCCTTGGGGACGCCATTATTTGGCTTTATTCTTAAGTTAAATCAATATATTGCTTCATTTCGCCATTCTCCAAATCCGGGGTCACTTAACTTATTTGCATAGCACTTTAATTCTTAATCTATAATTTTCATAATTGCCAAATCCATAAACTCGTCGTTGAATCAATTTTATCTTTCGATGAAATTCTTCAGACCTGTGGAAATTTCACAATTCACCACGCCAGCGAGGAAGTGTGTTG
>DEHS01000010.1 GCA_002352055.1 Legionellaceae bacterium UBA2794 | reverse complement strand
GGCTGGATATGCGGTAAAACCCTTATTTCAGGGAGAATATTAATCGCTATGGTATTTTTGATTTGTCCAGGTCACGACAGACAATGGCATTACAGTTTGGTATTAATAGGGATTAAAAATTGAACATGACCCTTTTTTACCAGGATGCCGGCCGGAGGTCAACAGGAGCTACAAGCGACAGCAATGGGAGTGCCAATACCAACGCAATTGTTGTAGATAGCTCTTGCACCGCTAGCCCCTTTAACTGTTCTGCTCAACTTTGTCAAAGCATCGGTTTCGGTTGGTATTTACCGGCATTTTTCGAAATGGATGATGTCCGTGACAGATTGTGTGCCAACAGTGTAATCCCCTGTGATTTTGGGGCTTTTCGTCCGCGCTTTACTGGACTTCGACGCAAGGAGGAGCTGCTACTGGAGCATGAGGCGTAATATTTGCTGGAGTTGGCCGCAGTCGTATCCAAGACTACTGTACATCCCGTGCGATGTATCGGTGCTTTTTAGGACCTTTATCCTTTTCTTTGAGGCAGTGAATCTGCCTCATTATTTTAATGACAGAAATCAGTTCATTTTTTATAAACTTCCAAAAACACAATATTTTTATACCCATCGGTAAAAATATTTATTTTTTCAATTTCCTCCTGTGGTATTGTATGAATAAATTGTTCTATCCCTTGAGCATCACGATAAATTAGCCACCAGTTCATGAATGCTTCCATATAACCAATTTCTTGCATATCAGGCGTAAAATTAGGGATAAGTAGGCGACCTCCAGGTTTTAAAGCTAAAAACAGGTATTGTGTGAGTAAAGTAGCAGTTGCATCATCTAAATAATCGTATAATCCAGTAGCATAAATAAAATCAAAATCTTGTAAAGTAATCCTCTTTTTAAGAATATCACCTATAGAACCTTGTATGGTTTTAGTTTTAATATGTTTAATGTCCTCAGCAACAACAGCTAAACTTTGTGGATCCTGATCAAATGCGATAAATTCTTGTAGTTTCGCTTGAGGATCATCAATATGTAATGCTTCACGCAAATGGCCACTCGCCACCGCCAATAAGCGGGTATTTTCTTTCGATTCAACTACTTGATTTAATAATTCGATTATTATTTGCAGTCGTATACAAACTGATTTAGAAGAACTGCGAGACAATGAATATTTAAAAATATCTTGACCCATTTTTGTTAGTTTAAAATCAAAATCTTTTTCTATAGCCCCATCACTTGCATATAAATAATCCATCATTACAGCATCACCTGCGTATCCTCTTGGTTTTTTATAGGCCCTGTCTGTAAAAGGATCCTGTTGCAAAATGTTAGCTACTGGATGTGCTTGACATAACTGTGTAAAATCTTTCCAAATCGCTGAGGTGCAACTGCGACGTAGATTGTTTAGCTGCGAAACAATATCATCCATAATATCTTTTACAGGTTCATTATTTAAAAATTGGTTATGCCATTTGTCTAGTTTTTCTATATTATTAATCATAATCCCCTTCTTAATGATGTAAAATGAAAACCTTATGGATAACTATAGCTCAAAATTTAAACAAAAAAGAAATTCAACTGGCAGGGGATTGAATCAACCATCTAAATTTTCAACAATATCGTTTTCCGGCTTAACAATAATTGGAAGTCGCACATGCCAAAAATAATCGAATTAAAAGATGTCACTGAATATCCGCCTACACTTTTAAAAAAAGATAAAAATGGTCTGTATCCTTACCCAACTATGCGCTGTGGTGTTTACAAGGCGAGGATAAAAGGCAGACAGCGATGCTGTCATGGTAGCATTTATGTCAAAAGATGTTCCAACATCTGCTCCAAGTCCTCATGAATAAAGAGAAGTGTCTGATGCTAGCCTAGAAGTACAAGCAGGTAGTAGTTATGCCGTAAGAGCAATGGCTAGCAGCAGGCTATAAGGAGAAGCAAGCTTGGTACCCGACAGAGGCTGGCACTCCTCAAGGCAGCATCATCTCACCAACATTATTGACAATAACACTCAGTGGGTTAGAGGGTCGATAAAAAATGCTACTAAGACACGTGATAAAGTGAATATCATTTCTTACGCAGATGATTTCGTCATAACAGGGTCAACACGCGATATATTAGAATATCAAGTGAAGCCAGCGGTAACTGCTTTTCTGCACGAAAGAGGGCTAGAGCTCTCAATTGAGAAAACTCATCTCACCTCCATTTACCAAGGATTTGATTTTCTTGGGTTTAACATACGGAAATATGATAATAATAAATTACTTATTAAACCATCCAAAAAGAATGTCACTGCTTTTCTGGATGACATCCAAACCCTAATCAAATCCAATTCGGCAGTGAAAACAGAAAGTTTAATCTAGTTACTGAATCCTAAGATCAGGGGCTGGGCAAACTACTATCGCCATGTTGTTGCTAAGGATACTCTCCACTATCACTATATTGATAGCCAGATATTTGCAGCACTTAAACGATGGATCAAGAAACGACACCCAAATAAAAGTGCGGTATGGATGCAAAAGACTTACTTTCGTAGCCTTGGCCATAGGAATTGGCTCTTCTACGCAAGGCTTAAAGGTAAAAAACCGGGCAAAGAATACCTCCATTTATTTACTGCAGCAAAGCTCCCAATCAGACGTTATGTTAAAATCAAGGCAGACGCAACGCCATATGACCCTCAGTATATTGATTATTTTAAACAACGTGAACATCGTAAAGAAATAACCTCAAAAGCTGAAAGAAGATGGTTAGCAAACTTTCCCGACATGGCGCTAAAGGGGTAATTATTTTAATAGCTGGGTCAACCATTGTTGGCTTTAAAAAGGCTTAAGGGGAGTGCGGTGAAAGCTGCACGCTCCGTTCTTAGAGGAGCTGGTCTTGGTAACAGGATCAGCTTACTCGACTAAAACCCTATTTCTAGATAAACCCTGGACTNNTGCAAAATGTTGAAACCTGATTAATTTAAAACTTAAGCATATTGTGTCCTCACTTAAGTATTAATTGGGATTATATTAAACCAGTATTCTAAAAAAGAAAGCATAGAACGTTCCTTTTCGCTCTAATCCCGGCCGACCCTTAATTTCCGTTTTCTGAATTGCCCCCTTTACAAGGAGACACTGATGTGAGGTATCCTATATAAAATATAAGAGGAATATTTTTTTAAGTTTAGGATCTTATAGATACTAATCATTTTAAACAATTTCCTTTTTGTTGATTTTAAAATATTTGTTCCAATCCTTATCTTTTAAAAAAATATAGTTGGCT
>DEHS01000054.1 GCA_002352055.1 Legionellaceae bacterium UBA2794 | reverse complement strand
TGATTGCTGTTTGTAGTCACTCTGTATTTCTTTTTATATCGAACAAAAACACCCGCTTTCCGCATTAAACTACGGGTTTTTCTTCGGCCAACCGGATAACCAAGAGCATTTAATGCTTTCCTTATTCTGCGATTTCCATACGAAAACGTGCTGGATTCTGAGATTTTTTTAACCCACTCCAATAGCTCTTGATGTTCTGGTTCATTGTTCGGTTTTGTTTGCTTTCGTTTTTGATTACTATAGTATCCAGAAGGAGTAACGCCCATGAGCTGGCACATCATGCCAACCGGCCAGGTCTTCTTATGTTGGGCAATAAACGAATATTTTATTTCGCTTCTTTCGCAAAGAAGACCGTGGCCTTTTTTAATATTTCTTTCTCCATGGTCAAGCGTCTGACTTCCTCTCGTAACTGGCGAATTTCAAGTTGTTCTTCCGTCAATTTGCCATTTCCACGAAAAGCATGTTCATTATTCTCTGCCGCCTCTCGAATCCAGAGACTCAAAATATTCGAATTAATTCCCAAGCTCCTTGCAGCTTTTGGACAGCTGTATCCTTGTTCTGTTACTAAACTAATCGCATCCAGTTTAAATTCTTTTGTATATTTTCTTCTTGTAGACATTCTGACCTCCAATTAAGCAAATTATCTCTTAACTGGGGTGTCTAAATCAATTAAACCACATCATTCCAAAATGCTATCAAAATTAGATAGCTTATATTCTTCTACATATTGGTAGGAAAGCCACTCAGCCAAAGAGATATTATTACCATATTGGTAAATGTTTTTTCGATACTGGTAATTATTCATACCTGCATACTGTTCATTTTTTAAATGTCTGTTGCTTTTTCAAATCGTTCTAATATATTCATCCAAAATAAAACAAATTGAAAAGATTCTAATCTAAAAAAACGTTTGATTCAATTTTAAACTAACCTCATTATCACGGATGGATTTAAGCGCCTGAGACTAAAAGCAACCACCTCCGTTAATGGATCAGGTCTTCAAAACAACGGGCGTATCGCCAGTTGCTCAAGCGGTTTAATACGGTAAAGCAAGCGTGTGACATTTTGCCGCAACCTTACGCCTTTAAACGGACTACTTGGGTTTAGGCACCTTATCCTGCTCAGCACACGCAGTATCTGCTGCACTCTTAGTCGTTTGTGCGAGTTGTACTCCTGATTTTTTATCTAGGAAACTGCCAATGTGCCCGGACATTTCCGGTGGTAGAGATGGGGCAAAAAATCCCATCGCCGCACCTTGAGAATAGGCTCCTTCTCGCTTGAGAACAGTAGATTTTATTTCCTCTAATACGTCCTCAACCTTGCTTTTTTTGAGAATTTCATATTCAGGGAAATGCTTGGCTAAGTTGTTTAACTCCTCGGTCTTAGTGACTAAGCGTTGAAAATTATCGGGCTGCACCAGGAGTTCGAATAATTGATGTTTCTGATTAGGAAATAAACCGGCCAAGCCGCATACGTAACCCGCGTCAGTAACTAAACGCTGAAAGTGCTCCGGTTGCATGAGTAATTCAAATAATTGGTCCTTATAATCAGGAAAAGCACTGACAAATTCCCAGATATTGCCAATATTAGTCACTAAACGCCGAAAATTATGGGGTTGCACCAGTAATCGAGATAAATCTTCTTTGTTATCGGAAAAGCATTTAGCAAGCATAATGACATCCTCAGCATTTACTACAATACGCTGAAAGTTATCCGCCTGTACGAGCAGTTGCCATAGTTGTTTTTTATGAGTGGGAAAGTCGGAGCCAAGGTGACTTAGTCCTGTAGCCGTAGTAACTAAACGTTGAAAATTATCCGGTTGCAGCAGTAGTTGCACTAATTGTTCTTTATGGTTCGTAAATTTCTCGGCAAGATGGGAGATATCACTACCACAAGTAACTAAACGCTGAAAGTGCTCCGGTTGCACGAGCAGCTGGAACAATTCTTTTTGATAATTAGGAAATTTATCGGCGAGGATACGGACATAATGAGTATTAGTGACGAGACGCTGGAAATGCTCCGGTTGCACGAGTAGTTGGAATAGTTCTTCTTGATGATCAGGAAATCTCTCGGCAAGTTGACCTATGTCGTAATTCTTAGTGACTACACGCTGAAAATTATCGGATTGCAAGAGCAAGTGTAACAATTTTTCTTTACCATCTGGAAAGAAATCTGCTAGATGAACTAGCTCCGTGGTATTCTTTACTAAGTGCCGAAAATTATCTGGCTCAATAAGCAGCTGCAGTATTTGCGCTTTTTTATCTGGAAAGTAATCAGCAAAGGAGCATACGTCACCGCTATGCATTTCTATACGCTGCAAGTTTTCCGGCCGCACGAGTATCTGGAATAATTGTTCTCTATGATTAGGAAATGTATCGGCAATATTACATATATGGTAACCATGATGAACGATGCGTTGAAAATTCTCCTCCTGCATGAGCAGCTGGAATATTTCATCCTGATTATCAGGAAAT
This sequence comes from Legionellaceae bacterium UBA2794, assembly GCA_002352055.1. Lineage (GTDB taxonomy): Bacteria > Pseudomonadota > Gammaproteobacteria > Legionellales > Legionellaceae > Legionella. The sequence continues at coordinate 3,468 of DEHS01000054.1, read as the reverse complement.
TCATCGGCCAGACGTAATATTTGAGTAATATTCGTTGAATTTTCAAATCGCTCTAACATAGCCACCCCAAATAACACAATTTGTACTATTATACGCCACAATACGCCTTGCGGCAAATTTAATTTAATTTTGGGCTAAGCGCATACTGAGAATGGGGCTTTTAAGGCGGCAATTTTGGGCTTAAAGAAATTTGCTTAGCTAAATCTTAATCACTCAAATGCCTTTAACCGAACTGTGAGCTACAGATGCAAAAAGGCTACAGTGAATTGGCTAAAGCATTAACAGACGCATGATGCTTTGCTCGATTTTGATCCCCCGGCTGACCCATGTATTTAATTATAGAAACATTTGGTTTATAGCGAATTAAGGGCTAAAATGAGTAAACATCGAGACGAATTGCCTCAAATTACATGTTGCCTAAGGGAGAAACCAAAATGAACGCTGTTCGCTTGAATTTATGGTTTTTGTATTAAGGTATTTTTCATGCTTAATACCATCATATTATTCATCGTTTATAATGCACCTTAATGATATAATTTCTAGACTTATAAAAAGAGCGTTAATAGCATTAAATTTGATGTGTTGGATGTACCTTAATGGCAAAGCTTGAAATATTGACTCCGGCAGAACAAATTATTTTTAATGCCCCGCCAAATTTTTCACCGGATGAACAGAATAAATATTTTTGTTTAACATCAGAGTTAGCGGTCTGGCTGAAAAGCGTGGATAGCATCATCAATAAAGTGGGATTTATTTTATTGTTTGGGTATTGCCTGAGAGGTGCGCGATTCTACCAGCCAAGACAGTTTTATGAATCTGATGTCATGGCCATATGCCAACAATACGGATTTGACAGCAATGAGGTGCAGCTAACAAAATATAATCAGCGGACGTTTAATTACCACAAACAGATAACTCGGGATTATCTGGCAATAAAACCCTTTGATGAAGAGGCAAAAACATTGTTCAGGGAGAGCATCCATGATCGCGTTGCCCGTCGTTACCCAAACTGGATGAGACCGATTCTTCAACAATTGCCAGACTTAAAACCATCAGTCACTCAAGAAAACCAAAGGAGATTAAGGAAAGTATTGAAAATTTTCAGCTTATCCAAAGTATATATAATAGTATACTTCCCCTGTTGGATGCACTAAATCTCCACAATGACACAGTCAAGCATTATGCAACCTGGGTTCGTAAAGCCAGTCTATTTCAGATAAATCAGCTTCAGCCTGATAAACGCTATCTTCATATTATTTGTTTTCTGGTTCATCAATATCAATTACGGCAGGATATTTTTGCAGATATTTTACTGAACTGTGTGAAAACAACAGAAAACGCCGCTACAAAAAATGAAAAGGAACAGATCTTTAAACAGAAAGACAAGCAAAAGGAAACCCTGCAATTATTATCAGATGCAAGAATATTCTATAAGGCTCAGCTAAAAAAAATTGAAAAACTGGCGACCTCGCCTGTATTAAATGATTCGGTGAAAGTTCAACAAATCAGACTGCTCCTTGAGGACTATCACCAACACCAAGAAATCTATTCCCCGGATCCAAAGCTGGGTGAAAGTACAAAACAGGCACTTGATGAGATGAACGCACAAAACTATTACCAGATCTTGGAAGATTTATCCCTTAAATTACAGAATAGAGTGGGTGATATTTTGCGCAATATTGCATTTGATATTCCCGAAAATCAGGACATTTCTGCCATTTTGGTAGCCATCAAGCACTCTATCAGGCTAAAACAGGTAATGTGGGGAAAGAGGCGCCACTCGGCTTTTTATCTGATAAGGAGCAGGTAGCACTCTATTCTAGTGAAGGTAAATTCAGGGTATCCCTTTATAAGGTTCTGTTGTATTTTTACACGGCAGATGCTTTAAAATCGGGTGTTATCAGTTTGAAACCCGCCTATCGCTACCTGTCACTTTAAAGTTATTTACATCCAAAAGAACATTGGCAGGCTAACAAAAACCGGCTACTTGAAGAAGCAGAGCTGCTCGATTTTGCTGACATTGAGCAATTAATTGCACCCCTTCAAAAAAAGCTACATGCGGCTTATCATAAAACCAATCGCCGTATCAAGGCAGACAAAAATCCGCACATCAAATTTGATTCAAAAGGACGAATGGTGCTGGCAACACCTAAAGTCGAAAAGATAAATACGCAATCCGTATCTTCTCTATTGCTGGTCAGAAATACACATCGGTACTGAAAATATTGAGTGATATTCAGCGGTTAACGGGTTACCTTGATTGCCTTCGCCATCACAGTGTTAAAGACAAAAAGATCTTGCTCAAAACATCATATTTTATGCAGCAATTTTAGGGATGGGATGCAATATTGGCATCAGCAAGATGGCCAATGTCTCCAAAGGGATCACAGAAGATGCTCTGGAAAACTTTGTAAACTGGCACATGAGTCTTGATAATATAAATGCCGCCAATCAATGTATTCTTGACTTACTTGGGAAACTATCATTAGCCAGCATTTATCAAAAAATNNTTACATACATCTAGCGACGGGCGAAAAGTCAGTGTAGTGGTTGAGTCATTGAATGCCAATAAATCATTCAAATACTTTGGAAGCGGTTCAGGATCTTCACTTTACAGTTTTATTGATGAGCTGAATCGTCTGTTTTATACTACGCCTATCAGTAGCTCTGAACGAGAAGCCGCCTATGTCGCCGACGGGTTACTACATAACCTTTCAATAAAAAGCACAATCCATTCTGATACACATGGTTATTCTGAAGCAATTTTTGGGATATTGAACATGCTTGGAATTTATTTTGCACCCAGAATTAAAGGCCTAAAGAAAGCCACCCTATACAGTTTTAACTCTCGCAGTGCCTATGAGACAAACGGATATAAAATACTCCCACATCGCTATATTGATACTGATTTAATTAAAACACATTGGGATGATATTTTGCGTTTGATGGTTACGATTAAACTTAAAGCCACAACAGCATCACAACTGTTCAAGCGCCTCAGTTCATATTCTAAACAGCATCCACTGTACTGTGCCATCAAGGAATTTGGACGGATCATTAAAAGTTGTTTATTCTTCGGTATATTGATGATTTGGAATTACCGCAGGCTGTTGAAAAACAGTTAAATCGTATTGAGCTTTCGAATAAATTCTCAAAAGCCATCCTGTTTGGTAACAACCAGGAAATTCAATACAGCAGTAAAGAGAAACAGGAAATGGTTGTTGGTTGTCAACGCCTAATCCAGAATGCAATTGTATTATGGAATGAGCTGTATCTTTCGCAAAAATTGGCTCTGCTGGAANNGCAATGGATCGACTTTAATCTGGCATTACGTCAATTTACATGGGGAATATGATTTTACTCAGGATATTGAAGAACAGGATATTTTGTTCGATATGGATAAAATATTGGCACTTAAGGTCACTTAACTATCTCATTGCCAGTTTGGGCTGGATATGCGGTAAAACC
>DEHS01000102.1 GCA_002352055.1 Legionellaceae bacterium UBA2794 | reverse complement strand
AACATTTTGGTTGACCACGTCAAAGAACCACCTCGAACAGTAATTTTCAAATTATCATGCTTAAAGGAATCGACTAAAATACGCATAATTATCTCGTTTAATAAATTACTAAGAGACCCATTATATCTCCTTAAACTTAAGGAATTCTTAAAAATAAAAAAAACTGTTATCTGCTAGCTTTGTGCTGGACAAAAAACGGATATGAAAAAGAAAATTGAGAAATAATTCATTGATCTACAATTTATTTTATATACTCTGCCTCTACAAAAAAGGAGCATATATGACGTTATTCGATCCCCCTTAAGTCATCATTGATTATCAAATAAGGACACATCCACGCACTGGTTTAGTGATAACTTCTAATAACTCAGAAGAACTTATAGTAAATCTATTAAAGAATATACATATTAAGGTGTAGGGTTTCTAGCCTCATCCAAGGTCGAGTTGGTTTGATTCTTATCTTTGCCTGCAGCATCTAACCAACCTAACTGTTCTAATACGCGACGGGTACGATGTCCACGGTTATGTAGAGCATGGTTATAAATATCTTGCATGTGCAAATTAGCCTTATCGAGATTAAGACGTGATTTGCGAAAAAACCCAAAACAACTTTGTCTGTCTTGCGCTAACTGCTCTTCATATGCCTCAATAAAGGCGGCTAACCTTTGTTGGTTATCATTGCAGGATTGCGCCTCTTCGATTACTTTAGGTTCTGGTTCTGCGCACGTTATTAATGATTGGGGCGGCGAAATAAGAGTATCCTTTTCGTGAGGAGGAGAATCTGGAAGTGTATCAGAGGTGATATCGCTGTCGTCCTCAGGAACGGGAGGCTCTTCTAAGTCGTTTAATACCAGCGAAAACGAATTTTTTAGTTCCGCAACAATTTCCTCTATGGTTTGGGTGGATTCATTTGCCAGAGCTTTTTCAAATGCAAATTCTGAATTTTCGGGTACCGGAATGGTAAGTGGGCTTTGGTTAGAAGCGGCTAACAAGCAATGGTTTCCGGTAGTGAACATTTGAGCATGAGAGTATTTCGCTTTGAGTGCTCGAATAAAAGCAGGAGATTTTGAGACAGAATATAAATTGATTGCATCGGGTGCTAAGAGCAAATTAAGGAGAAAAGCAGACTCCTCGGAATCTTCTAAGTGAGTTACAGCTGTTTTAATAAGTTCGATTAATTTTTGCTGATAAAGTATCAACGTGCTGGCTTCAAGTTTTTGTTTCTCTTCAAAGGGAAGTACCCTATTGCCATGCAGAAGATGAAATAAAACGATGTATACGAAGTTCTTAAGTTCGGGAGCATCTAAGTGATTTCGAAATGCATACAGAGATAAAAGCTGACCTTCGCGTTCAAGGTTTAAAGTTGGTAAATAATGGTACAAATCTCCGGCCAGTAAAAGCCCCATCGATTTATCAGCTAAATTTTGAAGACTTAAATGATGAAATCTAGGTAACAGCATCTTTAAAGCATAGAGTTGTTGCTCAAATTCCAAAGAGACTCTATAACTTAAGGTTTTATACAAGCGAATAGCCTCCGATAGNNACCATCTTTAGGCAAATACTCCACTTTAGGTATAAGGGAAAAAAGTTTCTTCCACGAGTAGGCACTGGGAATACGCTCTTTGATAATGGCTTCATATATATCATTTAAGTATGCTTTTATTTGTTGATTTCGCTTTAAGTAGGTAGATAATTCATTATCATTATCTAGTGATTCGCCAAGTGAAATGATGCTGGTATTGTGCGCCAATCCTTCAGCTAAAATTTTTATACCGTTAGAGTCAAACTTGTTGTTATATAATTGAATGTGAGTCAAAGTTGAATTGCGTTTAAATGCTTGAGCAAAACATTCTAATCCTTCATTTGAAATTTGATTATTATTAAGGCTTAGAGTATGGATGGTCTTATTGGTATTTAATAGCTCTCCTAGCAATTTGGCTCCGCGATTGCTAATCTCATTCTGTTCAAGATTGAGAGCACCAAGACTAGTATTGGGTTTTATGCCTTCAACTAGTATTTCTATACCCTCATCAGTAATGTGATTGCCGTTTAAATCGAGACTTACAAGTGTTGTATTTTTCATCAAAGATTCAGCCAGGTCTTTGATGCCAGTCTTATCAATTTCAATCCATCCAAGATCAAGTTGGATCAATGTTGTATTACTTTTCAAAGCGCCACTAAGTGCTCTCAAGCCCTCGTTGCCTATTGCATTATCGAAAAGTCTAAGTTGGGTTAGCGAGGTATTTTTATTTAGCGCCTTAGCTAATTCCCTCATCCCAAGAGCCGTAATGAGATTCATAGCTAAACTTAGCCATTTTAAGTGCGTATTTTTTTCCAACACCTTTGCGATATTAATGATGCTTAAATCGGTGAAATAATTTTCATGCAGGTCGAGTACCCTTAGGGAAGGGTTACTTATCAAGGCCTCAGCAATTCTGTTTATACCGGCATCGCCCATATTATTCATGCCCAGATCAAGATAAGTTAAACTGGTATTACTTTTAATCCACTCGGCTAACTTTTGGGCGCGTTGCGGGCTAAGTTCAGTATTATAAAGATTGAGCTTAGTTAAGCAAGGATTGGTTTTTAAGCCCTCTATCAACTTTTCAAATTCTAAATCATTGATTATCCTACTAGAATATTCCAATGAATGTGAATTGACTGATTGATTTAAAGTTGTGTCTAAGTCGGTGCGCATATTCGCCTATTACGGATATAATTTATTTGTGTATAATATCACTATATTAGACAAAATATAAACACTTTAACTCTGATTAAGATTTATTCCCTCAAAATAAAATATTCCCTGTTTTAATAAAATAGAATTGTGTCCCAGAGACCTTTATTGCTTGTATTCATTAATGATAGGGTCTATCAGCCTGTTTAAATATGAGAAATATATTAATGTGATAATCGAAGTTTTAAAACAAAGTATAAGGCACTAATTTATAACCAAAAGCTTTCGCTTTTCTGGGCCCTGGTCAACAGGTAACCTGTTTATCAGCGAAAAAATTGTACTTAACTTTTTTACCAGAATCTAGGCGAGTGGTCTAAGTGAAGCAAAATAAGTACAATTATTCAACAGCTCATGAATAGCCACTCAAAAGATATTCAAGCGCTCTCTCACGATATTAAGTGTCAACTGATTCCACGAATAAAAATCTGACAGATAAGAATGTATTCACATTTATACCAATTAGGATCAAACACTTGCAAAGGAGCCCACAGGTGCCATCGCCTCTATGTCGTGCAATTTTTTTAATGTTCCGCGAGTGCTTTTGGGCATAAAGAATCCGCGTTGAACCCGAAAAAATTTACCAAGCGTCGTTGCTTTATCCAAACTCTCTTTCCGCAATGGTTCACTTTTTTCGGGAGGTGCAGTTTGAATATATTGGATTATCGCTTCTTTGTGCACTGCTAGTGCACTCAGTTGGGAAGGAGACAATAAAACCGGACTTCGTAATAATGCAATTAAGGCTTCAGGGGTATATTTATCCCCGCATTCAACTGGGTATTGATGCTGGTCCTCCACGAGCGTTTTAAGAAATACAAATGGGTCATGAACATTATCAGGATTATAAGTTTCTAAATCCACAGCCGGATGATACCACCAACGTCCAGGGTGACGGATTGAGCTGTAAACTCCAATTGTTCGGTCTGTTGGATAAATAACACCAGGTTTTATTTGTGCATCAATTAATGACTGCTCCATGATTTCTAATAATTGTTGATATTCTTGTTCCCTACCTGGAGTAATATACAAAGTAAACTGCATACCCTCATTCATCCTTATACTACCCTCAAGCTCTTTTCGCTTAAGTTTAATTGCTTTCTTGTAGAGCCTATCAACATAACTTACTAATTGTTGCTGATTGAGTGTACTTTGCAGGAATAGAACTTTTAAACGCGTCCAGAATTGTTGAAATGTACTTACAAGCCTAAAGTTGCTAAGAGACAGAGCTAATAATATTGTTGATATACAAGATAGTTCAAGAGATAAAAATTCTGTGCCGTAGGTACTGCGCTGGCGGAATTTTTGGTACTCATTAAGTGTTTCACTAAGCTGCTGTTTTCGAACCTGACATCGAGAATTAAAAAATTTATCATTAATCACTTTAAAAGGGACATTGTTTTGTATGAGAAGAGGGAAAATGACCTCCCAAGCTCGATGCAAATCGTCTGACTGCACACTCAATCGTGCTTTCCAGTTTCGATCAATGTCTTTGTTGTATTGAGGTTTTCGGNNGTACGTGCTTTAATCAAATAATCATGTTTTTGGCGAAAATTAGCAATAAAAGAAACGGCAGGCTCTAGAAAATCCGAATAACCCATGCGTGAATTCTCGATTGAAGATCGAGCCATAATTTTATCAAATCGAGCAAAATAAATCTACCTGGATACAAAGATACACATCCTTAATTCTCATTGTTGATATAAGTCTAAATTATATATAATGCAAAAAATTGATCAGATTCAATAGCCTTTTTCACAACACGAACCTTTAAAGGGTAAGTTGAAATAATGGATTAGAATCAATCCGAAACTTCAACATTGATAACGAGCTGAAGGAATTGATGAGTAAGCTGAATCTTTTTCATTAGCTCAAAAAAATAGTTTTCGTTATCAGAATGTATCAAGCACTTAGATGATATCGATATAAACACACTAATTTGTTTAAATTTACTTTTATATCAGATAGAGAAAGAAGACTAATAAAAAATTAAATTTGACATCAATCATTTACTTTAGTGGCCCTGCTATTAAGCGAATTCCGCCCAATTTTCCATTTGCGAATAAATCAACATAAAATGTATAAGTATCATTCCATTTTAAAAAATAGTCGACCCCAAATTTTTTAATAGTGTGCTCTTTTAAATTTTGATACATCTTTAATCGCGCTGCTAATATATCCATCCATTGGGTGGATAAATCCTCTATTTTCTCAATAATAAAATGTGATTGCTTTAATTCATTTTCATATTCATTAGATGTCACTAAACCATAACATGCCATTCCTTCATGGAGTCTCAACAATTCACTTGGGGTTAAAGTGTTTCTAATAACAACATCTGTGAACCCTATTTTACCGCTTTCTTTTAATACTCGTTTACATTCTTTGAATAGAGATTTTTTATTAGCAATATGTACCCAGGCCTCTTGTCCAATGATCCTATCAAATTCATTATCAGAAAAAGGCATAGAGGTCGCATCACCTTGTTGAAAGGTTACCAAATGATTTAGGCCACTTAATTCAGAAAGTTTAGTCGCAGCCCTAATACGTGATTGAGTAATATCTAGACCAAAAACCTGACAACCGTAATGATAAGCTAAATAACGAGAGGAACCTCCCACCCCGCATCCTATGTCCAGGACTTGATGATGATTACTTATACTAAGAATATTAGCTAATAAATCAATCGCTGTAGAACCATCATAATGATCTTGATCAAACTCTGACAGATGGTTCTGAGTGATAAATTCAAAACCACCATATTTGTTTTCAAGGCTAGAAATAATTTGTTGGTAATTAATAGGATGTGAATCGTAAAATTGAATAATTTTATTTTGCATATTTAACAGAGCTTATCTCAAAAAAATTTTGGGTATTTTAGCAAAATATATAGTTGGCGCTAGATCAGCACTTTTTGATTCTTCGGTAAAGGAAGACACTGTTTCATTTGCTGAAAGCACTTCATGAGATAGATTGACCTCTGCATCCGCAATACTCACCTCAGAAATAGAATTTTCAATTCCATTGCCATTGTCGTCGTGGGTAGGATCCTCGTCATCAACTGGTTCGATATTAATCGAGGAATTGGAGCTTACATTATTATGTTGTAATGGTATAAAATCTCAACAATGTCGGTATGCTGCTTAACATTCCAAATGTCATAAATGACTTCTTAGATTATGTCTATTAAATCAAATTAATAGACATAAAACTTGGGCTGAGACAACCTAAATGGCTGAATAATTCTCTATATAATGATAAAATTATCACTTAATAAACATTACAGAAGTTACCATGTTTGAAGCAGAAATCATGATAACAGGATATACCATTGTAGTTGTATCCTGCACCATAGGTATTTCTAAACTGCTATCCAGAAAAAGAACAAAACAAATTCAAAGAGAGATTAGCGAACTCAAAGCATCATTGGTCGTCTTAGCAAATGAAAATAAAAAACTCAAAGCCACGAACTATCCCAACCTACCCTAATTATTATTTCATGTTTTTTGAACAGTCATCGACTAGTATAAGGAGTGCGACTTTCCTTATTCCATAGACCATCATTAATCAAAGTTTGTAGCTTCTGATTTCAGAGTAAATTAACTTTAGTTTGACCTCATTAAAAATTATGAGGAGATATTCCAGGTCGCGAGCAGCTTCAAGTAATTAATGCTGGGAAAATGGATACTATCTTAGAAAAAAGATATTTATAGTTAATCAAAATCCATACTGTAGTTTTTTTTAATTGAGGCGCACCTGATCTTTATAGCCCTAATTTTTAAAATTTAAGCATATATATAACAGTTGTAATAGATAATCTTATCAAAATTAATAGCATAATGAGTCATGACAAAAATACCTATTACGAGAACTTAATCGTCTATCAGAGATCTATTTATCCATTCTGACGGGAGTATATTGGTCTTCTTTCACAGATTGTTTTATTAAATCAGATAATATCAACTTGCAAAAACGAGCTTTGTTGAAAAGAATTCCATTCACAGAATCTTGACTTCCCCCTTGGTAATAATCCTCATGAAGTATTGCTACAGGCCCATATTGCTTGTTATAAGCATCAACTACTNNTTTGAATAATTAATGATAAGAGTACTATCCAATGCTGTATATATTGAGTGTACAATCCAGCTGGCATGACCGCTAATATTAATATCCCTAGGTATTGTTGGGCATTTGCTCAATATATTTTGTAATACTTTATTTTCTAAAAACTCAGAATGCGCAATGTTATCCGCTGGAACACCAAACTTATGTGAAAAAATCCTAAGAAATTCATCTGTACCCATTGCAAGAGAATCTTCCTCTGAACAGGCTTTCTGAAATAACTTTTCTTCTTCAATTAAATTTTTAACATCAAAAAACCCTAACATCTCATATCTCCTTATTTAAAATATTGCCAAGGTAGCTTAACAAAATAATATACGTATATAGAAGTACAATATTTTGGGTTGAAGATGCTTCTGTCAATTAATTACTTATATAAATAAATCATCTCATATGTTAAAATTATGAGCATTTAAATGGTGATAATTAGGAATCAGTATGGTTAATTCGTTTCATTTAAAAGGAGTAAAAGCTTTTAATGAACATCATTATGAAATAGCTAAAGGTTCTTTTCTTCAAGCAATTGGGAAAAATCCAGAAGTAGCAGAAAGCTATTTTTATTTAGGTAAATGTTACTTTTTTTGTAATGAAATGCAGCTGGCTATCTCTGCTTTAAATAAATTTATTGAGTTAAAACAAAATACTTCAGATGAAATAGCTAATGTGTCTTATGCATTCGATTTATTAGGTCAGTGTTATGAAGCAGAAAATAATGATAATGCTGCACAAAAATATTACGAGACAGCAACCGAAATCAATCCAATGGGTGCTTCTGCCTGGAACAGCATGGGTTTGCTTTATATAAAATCTGCTCTGCATGATATAGAAACAAATCTGGAACTCAGTGCTCATTTTTTTAAAGAAGCGAAAACTTTTCTCCAAAAGGCTTTGGAAATATGTAGTGAACACCCGGTGTTTTTACAAAGTATAGCCAGTTGGTATGAACAATATATTGAAGTTCTTAAAAGAACTGTTGAAGATGAGGATGCTATTCCAAAAAAAATAGCTATTCATTTTAGTGATGCAATACAATATTACCGAAAAGCATTGTCCGTATGTTCTGAACAAGACTTAGCATTAAAAAATATTATTTTATCTAACCTGACAGAATGTTTAGCGCAATATGGCCATCATTGGTATAAGAGTAATGATTATAAAAAGGCACTAGCAACTTATTTAGAAGCGCTTCATCTTGATCCAGAATACCTTATTGTTATTAATCAAATCGGGATGTCTTTTTTTAAACAGGATTGTTTCTCTGAAGCAAGAAAGTACTTTTATTCCATCTTGGGAAAAACAGAAGATAAACAAGAAATTGCTGACGCATGGTTAAATATTGCTTGTACTCATCGGTTAGAGAAAGAATGGAATAATGCTGAAGAAGCACTTAACAAAGCGAAGCAACTCGCCCCTGAAGACTCTTTTATTATCGATGAGGAAATGAAGTTAAATGAGTCAAAATTGGCAGCTCTTCTTATATCTACATCTCAAACATTATTTGGAAACTCAAATACAGAAGCCCACGATACTGGAAATAAAATTGTTGAAAAATCGAGCTTACAACTTAGCTAAAGTTTTCTGAAGCATGTTCAGCTCATTGCTCAACTGGGCTGGATACGCGGTCAAATCTTAAATGATGTCCTGGATAATAGCCACTACCCTTAATGCCCTATCGAGACTAAATTATTAGGTAAATCTTAAACTTCCATTAATAGAATTGACCAAAATATGGAACACTAATTCAATCGAAAATACTGTATTTTCATATAAATTCGAAGCATCATGATTGAACGGACCTACTCGCCATAAAGATCCAGCTGCTCTGTAATTTCATCTCGAATCCGATAAGTTACTGTATTTATTAATAATAGATACAGCACTGTGTTTTAGTTCCGGATGATTCAGATAAAAGTAAAGGTTGGCCTCAAAAAGCCCAGATAATGATCCACAATCAAAGCGTGGAGAAGAAATATTTACCGCATACAGTGCGTTTGATAAGATGGCTTGCTGAATTAAAAGCCCTATATTGATTTTTTCACCTTTATTAAATAATTGCTGCGTATGGTCAAGCCATGTTGGCGAATAAATATATCTTCCCACAGAAATAGGTAAAAATTCGGAATTTATCTGGTCTGGATTCGTATAAATATTTTTTATCCGCATTGCCGATGAGCTTGACTCCTCCAGATCAAAAATTCCATTGGTACCGATTGCAGATTTATGAACTTCTTTAACCGCAATTATATTACATTCGTTGTTACTATATGCATCAATTAAATCTTTAGATGGGTTTTGCATTTCTATATCAAACAGTTCGTCAGGATAAATAACTAACAATGGTTTTTTTTCATTCATTAATTCATAGGCACTGCAGATAGCATGATCTATTTCTTGACGGTGCTCACGGACAATAAAATCACAACGAACCCCTCCAGGAACACTGGCACGAATAGTATTAATAAGCTCACTTTGTCCAATACGTGATAATTCAGCATTTAGTACTTCATTATCATTAAAATAATCAATTAGAGGCTGGCTGAAATTATTCAGTATAAAGATACATCGCCTTATTCCTGCTTCAATTACTTCATCAAATACATATTGAATTAAAGGCTTATTCACGACATGAAGCATGGATTTTGGAATTGATTTAGTAATTGGGAAAAGCCTGGTGCCATATCCGCTGAGTAAGAAAACTGCTGTATCAATAGTCATTTTATTATATCCTTATTCTGACGTACAATTAAGTGGCTCGTAATAAATAAAGTTAACATCGTCATAGTCCATGACACCAACGTGATTTTCATTATCCATTGAAAATTAACAGGCACTGTAAAAACAATGGCGCATATAATAATCACAACTAACGCGTTTATCGCTTGACGAAGGACTATAAAACTCCCTAATCGGTCCGCCGATAAATGTGATTGCGCTCTAAACTGAGCAATACCATAATTTACTTGAGTGGTAATACTAAGTACTCCAAATAAAATGTAGTACAAGTAGCCGGTATTGGTCAAAAAAATAGCGCCAAATAATAGGCTAGACAGAATAAACGATATTCTATTAATGAATTCAATTTTATTACTTCGAGATAAAAAAATAAGAATAAAATTACCAATTAACGAACCTAGTCCAGCAATCGAAATTAATAGGCCAATCAGTAGCTTACTTAAAGTTCCCACGAAATAAGGGACTATTAATATGCTGCAAAAGTTAGTCCATATAAATGTCAATTGGGAAAACAAAAGTAATTCAAAAAGAAATATTCGCGAGAAGCCATCGTTTTTTTTATTTTTTACATCAAGCTCATACCTTGTGGGTTTAGAGATTCTTATGGGTACAAGGGTAAGTGCATAAAGAAGACAGGCCAAGCCTGATAGAAAAAAAATAGATTCCTTTATGAGATTTTTGTCCATAAAGTAGGCGATGCATAGGGGTGCCAGTATAAAGCTTATCGATAGTGAAAACCGGTTTAATGCTAATGCATAATTTCGTTTTTCGTCAAAAAATAAGGGTATCGCTTTGTCAAAAACCATAAGCTCTATGTTATTTACAAAAAGTAACAATAGGAACAATGCAAGAAATAAAACATTTGAAACGGAGCGATCACTTAAATAGATGAGCAAGAGAAATAAATAACAAAACGCCTGAATCCCAAGAAGTAAAACTAACAGTGTTTTATTTTTAATCAGATTAAATAAAAAATTCTTTAGGAACGAGGAAAAGACCAGTACTAAATTGACTGCAATGGCTAAGGTTAAAGCATAGGATTTCCATCCAGGAGTATTTATAAAGTAAAATATAACAACAAAAGAAAATAATCTAAAAAAGAAAAAATAGACCGATCGTGCCAAGGTAATTAAATACATTAGAATATGATTTTTTTTATTAGTTAGCCTCATATTAATGGGTTACTCTTATCGACAATTAGATTGCTCATTTTCCCTAAAGTGAGACAAAAACTGTAAATCACTTTTGTCTCTAAGTAAATTAATATATTTCAATGCAATCTATGTATGAAATAAATAGTGGCTCACCCAATCGTACCGAACTGAGAGAAATGTCAGCCTGTTAAAAGGCTTACAAAAAGTTAACAGATGAGCTAAATAGCTGTGAATAACGCTATTCAAACCAGAGTCAATGATCCTAAAATGGTGAAGTAAAAAAGGGGATTGTTCCCCTATGCTAGAGACAATAAGGTGCAGAAATCACTTCTGAGTGAAGTCAAATAAATCCTTATAGGTTTGAAAATTTATCGCATCCTCTTCTGTTACTTCCAAATTATAATCTTCACTTAATATGGCAATTAGTTCCACAATTTTTAAAGAGTCCAAGTGCAAATCCTCAATTAATGCGGTGTCATCATGAATTTCACTTTCTTTAGCACCTGATAATTTACTGATGATTTTTTTTAATTCACTATCATTAATTTTCATAAAACCCCTTAATTCTCTTGTGAAGATAAATTCCAGGCACCTAAAGAGCCTAAACCCAGAATAAGCAAAATAACTGCCAACGTAAACTGACCATAACCCTGAATCAATGAAATAATACCACACATTAATCCTGCACTTAAATCTTGCAAACTGGCATACAGAGCACCTACCGTCCCCGCTATTTGGGGGAAGGGGTTAAAAGCACCCGCAAATGCATTTATAAATGTAAAACCAGCCCCCATACTAAAGAAAGTAACAGGGAGCATGATACCAAGTATATGCTTCTTGCCCAGCATAGAAAAAATCAACATGCTGAACCCACCAATGATCATAAATAGCACACCAATAAATACCATATAAGATATTCCCTTCTGCATCACAAGCTGGCTATTAATAATGCCACTAACACAAATAGCTCCCGCAATGAAGATGGTGAGTTGCCCGAACTCAACAGGGCTTAGTCCATAAACATTCTGAAACAAAAAGGGAGCAATAGTAAGATAGGAAACAATACCTGCGAAAGCGAAACAGGCACATAAAGTGTACCCTAAAAAAATTTTTGAACGAAGCAAGGTCAGGCAATTGCGGGCTATTACTTTAATTTTAGTCGCATCAGATTTTAAATTTTTATTCGTTTCAGGCAAAACCAATAATACAATGAACCAAACTAATAGACCAAAACTGATTAGAAATAAAAAATTTGCACGCCAGCCAAAATGTTCTTGAATGTATCCTCCCAGAGTGGGAGAAGCAACCATAATAAAAATACTGATTACGCCAACATAAGAACCTATTCTTGCTAGTGTTTTATCGGCAAAAAGATCACGAATCAACGAGCGCCCGACTGAATTACAGCACCCTATGCCAAACCCCTGAAGAAATCGCCCGAGAATCAAAACCAAGACTGATGGAGCAAAAAAACAAAACATACTGCCCACGATACTTAAGCCAATTCCAAACATTAAAGGGGGTTTACGACCAATTTTATCGGATAATGGGCCGTAAAATACATGCGATAACCCCAACCCCACCATAAAAAAGGACAATGTAAGCTGAATCGACGCCTCAGTACTCTTAAATGCTTTAGTTATTTCAGGCAAGGATGGCACGTACTGATCCATTGTCGTTTGCATCAGCACAATCAACATCAAAATTACTAAAATAAATAATAATGAGACTTTCTGACTGCTTTGCTTGATCATAAATATCCTTAAACTTAGGTTAAATTGCCCCTTTTAATGACGCCTGAATGTGTTTTGGCCATTCCTCATCACCAAATAATGGTCCAAAAACCGAAGGGCAATTTAAGGTATTACTCCAAAAGATAGTGCCTAAATCAAAATGCCACCACTCATACTGATAAGAAGTAAAACCAACGTGTTCCATCGCTTCACGAAGCAATTTTCTTCTTTCTTTAATAAATCTATTATCCTCGGATAATCGTTTCTGCCGCTCATAATAATGACTGTGTGCACGTTCACTACACTCATCGAATGGCGTACCCATATCCAGTTCATAACCCGTTCCAATAGAATAGAGTGTTAAATCTATAGCGCCTCCACTTAAATGAGGTGGACAGTAATCATCACCTATTTGCGATGGAGCTGACATGTATTTTTTAGTCTCGGCGTACTGTTCCTCTTCATTCAATTCAGGCAACTTTTTCCTGATTTCTTCCCTCATCCAAAGAAATAATTCTGCCTGAACCACTCTTGGTCGATATACATCCCAAATCAACAATCCATATTCGGCTGGCAATAAAGCCAGAGCCTTAACCAGTCTATAGTAAACAGCCGCTCTCCCAAAAATATTTTTAATGGGGCTAAAACCTAAGTAAAAATACATGGGACATATTTTAATTCTGTCGTGAAGCGTATCATGGAATTCTATAGCTTCGTAATCATCTGGATTAAATTTATAGTTCACTGGCCAAATCCTTCATAACAATTTAGTTATTCTCATTGTTCCTAAGCCCAAGATATTAAATTGAATTTCATTTTTTATAATGATAAATTGAACCCTCTGACCAAGACGGCATATTATCATGACACGGACGTTTTTAAGCTCATCTCTTTTACTGCTTAGCTCATTAGCTTCAGCCCAAGACAAGATCATCAATAATTTTTATAATGAAATAAACCCTGCAACAATTGCATCATTAAAAAAAAGTATCAATGCCTCATCATACCGGATTATTACGGTTGATCTCCAACAACTTTATACCGAGTTAGAGAGTGCACCCCATCGTGATGGTTTAAAAACAGGAGTACCGTTACAAATTGAATTACCGCAACCGGATGGCTCAATAAAACGCTATCAGGTAATGGAAAACAGCACATTAAATCCTGAGCTTAGCGCCCAATTTCCGATGATTAAAACCTATGATGGCTATGGCATTGATAATCCAGGGGAATTAGCAAAATTTGATCTGACACCCAACGGGTTTCATGCAATGATTTTAAGTCCCGGTAAAAGTCCGGTTTTTATCGACCCGTTACAAACAGGAAAAACAGAATTTTATATTATTTATTATAAGAAAGACTCTATAAATACTAGCAAGCTTAAATGTGGTGTACACAGTGAGAATACATTAAATTATAATCAGGTAGCATTCCAACATTTTGCAGACTTCAATCCTTGTGAATTAAAAAAATACCGCCTGGCTATAGCTGCAACGGCACAATACACTCAATTTTATGGAGGAACAGTTCCAGCCGCACAGGCAGCCCAAACAACCACTATTAATCGGGTTAACGGAGTATATGAAACCGATATGGCAATTACTTTGGAAATCATCGGGACCAATGCCAATATTATTTATACCAACCCTAATAATCAACCGTATACCAGTGGTAATCCCAACGCCATGATTGAGCAAAATCAAGTAAATGTCGATGCAGTAATTGGCACCGCCAATTACGATATCGGTCATGTGGTAGATGCCGCTGGCAGTGGTCTTGCCCAGATAGGATGCGTATGTGATCCGGATATTAAAGCAATGGGCGTTACCGGTCGTACCGCCCCTGTAGGAGACGCGTTTGATATTGACTACGTGGCTCATGAAATCGGACATCAATTTAGTGCGCAACACGTGCAAAATAATGATTGCGAACGCAACCCCCCGACTGCTGTAGAACCAGGGAGTGGAAGTACTATTATGGGGTATTCTGGAATTTGCGAACCTAACATTCAATCAAATTCTGATGCTTATTTTAATGGAATCAGTTTACAACAAATGGGAAACTTTGTTGCAAGTCCCGCTAATAATTGTGCGGTAACAACCCCTATCCCAGCCGCACCCATTATTCAAAGAACCAATATTGCACCAATAACCTTTATTCCTGTTCTAACTCCTTTCGCCCTAACAGCCAATGCACTATCTCCGGTAAATACCGCTGCTTTGACTTATACCTGGGAACAAATGGATAATGAAATAACACCCCAACCACCGGTAAGTACATCAACCGGAGGACCAAATTTCAGAAGTCGTCTTCCCAAAAGCTCAGGAACCCGCTACCTCCCCGATCTGATTTCCCTTGCCAATAATGGTCCGTTTACCTGGGAGGTTCTATCGTCAGTATCGCGTAATTTAAATTTCAAAGTATCTGTGCGGAACAATACTCCCGGTGGCTCGTGTAATGCTTATACCGATGTTCGCTTGATGACAACAGAAGCAGCGGGTCCCTTTGTAGTAACTTATCCGGCACAAAGTGGCGTTAACTGGTCTGGAATTTCCCCAGAGAGAGTCAACTGGAATATAGCGAATACTAATGCATTTCCCGTTAATGCAAGTTTAGTGAATATATCCCTGTCAACTGATGGGGGCCAATCTTATCCCTATGTATTGGCCACTGAAGTCGCTAATATTGGTCGGGCTGAAATTTGTGTGCCTAATATCGGCACCACTACTGCGCGCATTATGGTCCAGGCGTGCAATGGCACTTTTTTTAACATTTCACCAAATAACTTCATCATTAATGCAGTTCCTGCAAGAGCACCGCAATTGCTCAAGGCAGACCGAAATGGAATGAACACCAGAGAGGCATTTGTTTTATATGCGGATTGTATCCCCCCATCCAATGAACTATATTCGGTTAATGGCTCACCTGGAGCCACAATCAGGCTGGATCATAAAAATCATCGCTTTATTATCGGGAACATAACAACTCCTAAACGAACCGTTGTGACTATCACCGCAAAGGACAGTAATGGAATAAGCAGAACATCAAATCCCGTAACTATTCCCAGTATTTTATCATAAGGACTCGACATGAATAAAAAATCTCTATTAATGTTAGTTGCCTGCTTATTATCATGTGAGTTACATGCTGCCTGGTATTCTGGCATTAATTTAGGAGTCAACTCAGTCACTGTTAAAAAGGAACTGACTTATCCTCTTGAAGAACAATCACCCTCTTTGGCAACTTTCAGGAGTGGCTACACCAGTTTTTATGGCCAGCTTTTAGGTGGATATGAACGTGGCTTTTCAGAAAATATCTCTGCAGCTGTGGAGTTAAATATAGATTTCTTGACGGGGAAAGCGAGACATACAATCAATGGCTGGTATTTTACTGAAAACGTATATGCCGAGGAGCAATTAGAATATGGTTTCGCTTTATTTTTGCTACCGGCATATAAATACAATGACATGCTACGCTTCTTCGCAGGTCCCGGAATTTCACGAAATCGTTTCGCTATTGGAGTGAATAATACTGCGGGGAATATTGGAATAAGCGCTAATATGGATCAATGGATCACCGGAGGTGGCTTAAAAGCAGGAACAATAACGAAATTAACGCCTAATCTGGATTTATTACTCACGTACCAGTTCATGCAATATAGCAGTGCGAGCTGGACTCATATCGAACCCTTGTCCGAAGAAACTTTAAGCGGTCGTTATAAGCCCAATACCAGCACATTTTTAGTGGGCTTAAGATTTAACTTTTCCGACAGCACGGCAACCAGTAAATAGCTATTAGTACTTTATCGGATTTTCTTATTATTCATATCTGGCATGTTTATGCTTCAATATCTTTGGGGGGAGCAGGCTATAGTTCTTAAGAAGATTGACAGTATGGTGATAAGGATTGATAGTACTAGAATATTCATTTAATTAAGAACATATGCTAAGGATGCGAATCAATACATGAGGCATTTTGCACGTTCAGGATGGTCATCATTCCTAGTGGCCTTTTTATGTTCGACCACTATCAACGCCACCCCCCTATTAAGTTTAAAACAGGCAACTCAAATCGCAATCCATAATAATCGCGATTTAACTGCAGCCAGAACCAATGTTGCTATTGCAAAAGCCCGCCTAGTTCAAGCAGGCCTTTGGACAAACCCCATTCTTAATTTAAGTTCAAATGATGACAGCGCCTTAACGAATGAGGGAGAGTACACCCGTAGTGCCGGATTTAGTCAGGCCTTTCCCATATCGGGCAGAATCAGGCAACAAAAAAAGGTCGCGCGAATTGATATTGCCAAAGCAATTGTTGAAATAAAAGAAGCCGAACGTAAACTGACTCAGTCCGTGGCCAATGCTTTTTATGCCTTGAACATTACCCAACGCCGTTTACAACAATTAAATTATCTGTCACGTTTAAACCGTCAATTAGTGGATGTCACTCATAATCGCTACCTGGCCGCTGAAGTATCAGAACTGGATAGCAACACTGCTCGACTTGAGTATCAAAGAATCAAACAGGAGATTCAGTTACTTACCAGTATTCAGATAGGTCAATCAGCCACATTTAATCAACTATTAGGGTATTCAACAACTCAAAAAGTAACCCTAAACCCACAGTTACCAAAATTATCACCCTTACCGGATTTAAGCAGATTACAGGCAATTGCATTAAGTCATCGACCTGATAGACAGGCCATTTTATTAAATGTTCAACGTGCTGGAGCCGAAATGCGATTAGCACGAGCCGAACGATATGCTGACTGGATATTAGGGCTGTCAGTCCAACAAGATAAAATTGTAGTCGAAGGTGCCCCACCACAATATGCAGATAAAAGCCTGGGAGTAAATCTGTCTGTCCCACTGCCTTTGCTGAATGGCAATCAAGGACGTATACTCGAAGCCGGAGCAACTGGAACCCAAGCCCTGATGGGTCTACGGGCTATCGACTTAACCATTAAGACCGAAGTAGCCAGTAATTACGAACAATTAAAACTATTACAGTCCACCTTATTTCAAACTCAAAAAACTTCATTGCAATTAACCTTGAAAAACATAAGTCTTGCTCGTGATGCCTATAAAAATGGACAGTTATCTTTATTAAATTTAATTCAGATTCAAAGGCAACAAAACGAACTGCAAACCGTCTACCTCACTAATTGGGAACGATACTTGCAAGCATCAGTAGCATTATGCACCGCAGTAGGCACGGGAAAAACCATGGCTTTTTGTGACTACCTTGTTTATAAAAGGAATTAGAATGAATAATCCAGGCCGTCAATTAACTATTATTTTATTCCATTTAATTCTGATTACTGCAGGTATTCCACCGACAAGTTTCGCTCATGGGGAAGAAATTACCATCAGCGAGGGCCGCAAAGGACCAGTCAAACTATCTCCTGAACAAGTTGCCATGTTACAAGTTGAAACTGCCAAAGTGACAGTCCAGCCTTTAGCAGAGTTACTTACTTTAAATGGGCAAATAGAGCTGGTACCCAATGCTCAGGCCAATGTAAGTGTGCGGATTAGTGGCAGTGTTACCGCACTTTCTGCAAATCTTGGCGAGGACGTTNNTTAGCTACCATTCAATCTCGGCTTATTGGCAATCCACCACCCAGCGTAGCAGTTTTTGCACCCATATCAGGAATAATTGATGCGCGCAATGTCACATTAGGTCAGGCAGTAGAACCTGACACCATTATTTTTCATATCAGTAATCGCGAGCAGCTTCTGGTTATAGCAAAAGTGTATGAAGAAGATCTGAGCAAAGTCAAATTAGGCCAACAGGCAAATATCTTTGTTTTAAGTTATCCAAAACAGGTTTTTACCGGGACAGTTACCCTTATCGAGCCCAATTTGGACGAGCTAACCAGAACAGTAAATGTACAGATTAGTTTGGTTAATAAAGATAAATTATTAAAACCAGGAATGTTTGCCCGTACCAATCTGATATTAAATAAAAATAACACCGCATTGACCGTTCCCGTAGATGCGCTTTTAGAAGCAAATGAAGAGCAATTTGTATTTGTCCGCAGAGGTTTTGAGTATGATCGAAAAGTAGTCACTACCGGTGCTACCGATAATGAAGTCACTGAAATTACCTCAGGTTTGCATGCTGGTGATGAAGTGGTAACCCAGGGTAATCGTCAAATCTACACCTTATGGCTCAGTGGAAGTAATAATTCCAAAGCATCTCATAAGGATCCACATTAATGTTTACACGGCTGATAGCATGGTCTCTTCATAATCGAGCTTTGGTTTTAGCCCTGACTATTGTTCTTTGCCTGTTGGGGGGTTACACCTTAAAAAAAATGCCAGTTGATGTTTTTCCAGAATTTGCTCCGCCGCAAGTAGTGGTGCAAACTGAAGCGCCCGGAATGGCACCAAAAGATGTAGAGACTTTAATCACCTATCCTCTAGAAAGTGTTATTAATGGTACTCCAGGTGTCGCTCATGTGCGATCCAGGACCTCCGTAGGTTTATCCACAATAACGGTAATTTTTGATGATAAAAGCGATATTTATCGTAACCGTCAATTAATTAACGAACGCATTCAGCAAATCGCGACTCGCCTGCCCGCAGGGAGTAATGCACCTATTATGCTCCCAATTACCTCTGCTGTAGGATGGTTAATCAAGTATGCGTTAATCAGTGATACAGCAAGCCCAGAAACATTACGTACCATTTCTGACTGGACCATTCGCCCACGAATTCTGGCATTAGGAGGGGTTGCATCGGTCGTATCTTTAGGCGGAGAGGTCAAACAATATCAAGTGCGTCTCGACCCAGAGCGGATGCTGGCTTATAAAATTACCGTTGAAGAGGTGCGTCAAGCGCTTAATACCGCAAATCGGAATGTCCCTGGGGCTTTTTTGCAACAATCAGGTACGGAACTTGTTGTCGAAGCGGTAGGCCGTATTAAATCATTAGAAGATATTAAAAAGATATTAATTGTCACCCGCAAAGGAGTCCCTATCACTTTTGCTAATATTGCAACCATTGACTTCGGTGGTGAAATCAAACGGGGTGATGGAGCTTATAATACGCAAAATGCAGTAATTGGAACAATTTCCAAAGCTTATAACGCGGACACGGTAACAACTACAGCCAAAGTCGAAAACGCCTTAAGGGAAATTCAAGCGTCATTACCTGCTGGTATTTCTTTAAAAATGAATGTGTTTCGCCAAGCCAATTTTATAGAATCCGCCATTCATAATTTAACCATCGCTTTGTTAGAAGGCGCATTGATTGTCATTGTTATCCTGTTCCTGTTTCTAATGAATTGGCGCGCCTCGTTCATTACCTTTTTGGCTATGCCCGTTTCGTTCGTCATTGGAATTTTGGTACTGTATCTGTTTGGCTTTGGTATTAATTCCATGACCCTGGGCGGCATTGCCATCGCCATTGGTGAAGTGGTGGATGATGGTATTATTACCGTAGAAAATGTAGTACGCCGTCTACGTCTTAATCGACTTGCTGAGCATCCTTTGCCAGCTATGGGGGTTGTGTTTGATTCGGTTTTAGAAATACGTAATTCAGTAGTTTACGCAACGCTCATTATCAGCCTGGTATTTTTACCCATCTTTTTTCTTTCGGGTATTGCCGAACGGATTTTTAGCCCATTGGCTATTGCTTATATTGCTTCTGTTATAGGCTCTCTTGTGGTTTCGATTACCATGGTACCTGCAATCTGCTATATATTACTGGTGCAAAAAGAAGAAAAAACTCACGATGACACGCTTCCCTTACATCCATTTGACCCAGCGACACGCCATCAAGTAAATGTACCCGGCACCATCGATTCAGAACAGGAGACCCGTTTTGCTCTGTGGATAAAACGTCATTTTATAAGGATATTAAGGTGGTCTTTAAACCACTTTAAAACCGTTATCATCATGGCCGGAGCTGCTTTTATTTTCGCACTGTCCTTACTTCCTTTTTTTGGCAACTCATTCTTACCCGAATTTCACGAAGGAAATTTTATTATAGCAATGAGTACATTACCAGGGACCTCATTAAACGAATCAATGCGTCTTGGTAAACAGGTACGAAAAAGCCTGCTGGAATATCCCCAAGTTATGTCTATCTCTCAACGCGCTGGCCGAAGCGAGCTGGATGAAGACGCCCTGCCCCCAAACGTGAGCGAGTTTGATGTTCGATTAAATTTTGATAAAGATAAAAGCATGTCGCCAGTGGAATTAATTACTCAGATTAGAAAAGATTTGGCTGAAATTCCAGGGGCCATGTTTAATGTCGGGCAATTTATTGCCCATCGAATGGATGAGGTGCTTTCTGGAGTTCGGGCCCAGGTCGCCATTAAAATCTTTGGCGATAATCTTGCAACCCTTAATCAACTAGGCCAATCGATTGAGCACTTGCTGCAAGAAGTTCCAGGGATTGTGGATGTGAACAAAGAACAACAGATTAATGTACCGCAATTAGTTATAAAAATTAACCGGGATAAAGCCGCACAGTACGGTTTAAATGTCGGGCAAATTTCAGAAGACGTTCAAATATTATTAAATGGCATCTCGATTTCAAAAGTTCTCGAAGGGCAACGAACTTTTGATTTATTTGTTCGCATGGAAGAGTCCGGCCGAAATAACATTAAGGCGGTACAGGAAATGTTAATTGATGCCCACAGTGGGACCATGAAAAATGCCAAGATTCCTTTGAGAGCCGTGGCGGATATTACTGTTGAATCACAGCCATTTTCAATTAACCGGGAAAATGTGCAACGATTAATTGTTGTGGCATTTAATGTCCAGGGGCGGGATTTGGGAAGTGTAATCAATGAAGTCGAACAGCAAATCAAAGAAAAAATAACTTTGCCCAGCGGATATTTTATTGAATACGGTGGGCAATTTATGAGTCAACAGCACGCAGCAC
Organism: Legionellaceae bacterium UBA2794; assembly: GCA_002352055.1. Classification (GTDB taxonomy): domain Bacteria; phylum Pseudomonadota; class Gammaproteobacteria; order Legionellales; family Legionellaceae; genus Legionella. Next base: position 152,894 of record DEHS01000102.1, on the reverse strand, counting down.
AAGTCATTTTATGGTTTGGCATTCTGGTTATTTTTATTATGCTTATGCTCCTTTATAAAGCTTTTGGTACGCTGCATGAAGCATTATTAGTAATGTTTAACTTACCTCTGGCCCTTATCGGGGGCGTGATATCGCTGTATATTGCCAGTGGGGAGATGAGTGTTGCTGCAATGATTGGCTTTATCACGTTATTTGGTATCGCGGCTCGCAATGGAATTATTCTGGTAAGCCATTACAATCAATTACAAGCTGCCGGCCAAACTGGAAAATCAATTGTAATTGAGGGAACTCTCGATCGGCTAGTTCCGGTTTTAATGACAGCAGCAACCGCAGCCCTTGGCTTAATCCCATTATTATGGGGTTCCCCTGCTGGCAAAGAGCTTGAGCGCCCATTAGCCCAAGTATTAATTGGAGGACTGTTGACCTCTACTCTCCTGAATATGATCGTGGTTCCGACCGTTTATTACAAAATGGAGCGATGGCGTGAAAAAAAACGCAATCGCTCTGTTTCTGTAGCAAAAGATCAATAATCAACTCGCAGCTGAATTGAGTTCCACGTCAAATGCTCAAAATCTATGCTTTAAGATAAGTCCTTAATTAGATATAATAAATTTTTAAAAATGAATTGTACATACTATGTTATCAGAAAAAGAATTAAGTACATTAAACGCTATATATTGGTATTTTGGAGTTTTATTAGGGAAGTCCAGACTAAATCATGACACCGAAAATTCAAAAATTTTGGGCGCGCTAATCGAAGAATTACCAAAGTTCTACACCGATATGGCTTTTGTTTGTAAGCTAAATAATGGGGAAACTGGATTAACGCCGGAAAAAGAGTATGAGTATGTAGGCCGCGGCTTTGTAGATCCTTTCTATCGATTAACACACAATAATGATGACTGCTACTTTTATGTACAAGATACACTGGAGGAGGTCGAAAAAAGTGATTTCAGTAGCATTGAGAAAAAAAGGAATTTAGGCATTGGAGTCGATATTGATGGGATAAATGCGTTACTTCCTCTGATAATTCTGATTATGTCGCACCATAAGGTTTTATTAAAAAATGCAGGTATTCACCTGGAGTCTATTGATATTAGCTCAATTACGGGTAGAGGGGATATAGCATGCCTGTCGCAGAGTGACCGTATTACACTGGGCGGGAAGCTTCTAAATCGAGAACAGCAAATCCAAATCCACGATACCCTGGATCATTTTATCAATATTAAAATGAATTCAAACAATAACCTGAGTATGAATATATTAAATGGATTTATTTTTTGTCTTGGAGTAGCCACCGTCGCTCTCGCATTCACCGTATTTCATTTCGCAACAGCAGGGACAGGATTAATAATTAGTACATTAGGTGCATGTTTAATGGGTGGTAGTCTTGGATTTTTTATTTCCCATTATGAAAATACGCAAAAAGCTGAGGAGCACTCATTTGGTTTTTCACCTTAATATTGGTTAGCGGTTTTGACATAATCTCCAACTCCAAAGTATCAAAAGCTCTAGTGTATCTTGATTTAAATTACTGTAATTTCTGTTTAGATAAATCAGGCGTTTATTACAAACTTACAAATTTGTCTGGCAAAAGGTGGCATTACCTATTAATTTTGCAAATTGCGCATTTTTTCTGTAGTATAAAATGAAATTCATTACCGTTTATTCCGCTATGAATAATTTAATACCTCATCATTTTTTAAAAGAAACTAAAAGCATTTGGCTCATTCCATTATTATCGATGATGATTTTTTCCATAGGACATGCCTTATTCAATAACTATGCTGCATACATCACGACATATATTCCTTTATCCCCACAGAACTTTTTAATTGAACAATGCATTTACACCATTTTAATGGCCACTTGTAGTTATTGGCTTAGCGTAAGGCTTATAAATAAAATCACTGGATTCTTGAAAAAAAAGGAGCTATTCAAAAAACACCATACGTTATTAATAGTACTTCCTTTCTTTTCAGCGGTGTTAAAAGCTTTAATTGCTCTCATCCTATTTAATATGTTAACTCATCAGTTAGATCTTCCGGATGGCGTTGCGTACACATTGAGTAAACTCACCAGCGTATTAATTATTTGTGCTATTAGCTGGATATTATTCAAACTGATAGATGTTGCCGAACGTCTTTTACTTCATCATTACTCTGTTGAATCAGGCAGTACTGTAGTTGAAAGAAAAATATATACCCAAACACTAATCCTAAAGCGAGTTGCTTATTCAATTATCAGTATATTAACTGCCGGCGCAATTTTAGTATTATTTGATAATGTACGTGCCCTGGGAGCTAGCGTCCTAACTACTGCGGGGGTATTAGGATTAGTCTTAACGTTCACGGCCCAAAGGTCGCTTGCCAGTATTTTTTCAGGACTGGAAATAGCTCTCACTCAACCTATTAAAATTGGTGATTCAGTAGTAATCGAAAATGAATATGGGACTATTGAAGAAATTAATTTTAGAAATGTCGTGGTCAAACTTTGGGATTGGCGACGTCTTGTAGTACCCACCAGCTTTTTCCTGGAGAAATCATTTCAAAATTGGAGTAGTGTCCAAACCAATAATCTCATAGGTACGGTCTTTCTCCATGTCGATTTTACCCTTCCAGTGGCTGATATACGTTCCAAACTACTCGATCTCTTAAATAAGACGCCTTATTGGGATGAAAATGTAGGACTAATTCAGGTAAGTGAATTACAAGAGAGAGTAATGCAATTAAAAATTTTGGCTAGTGCACGAAATCCCGATGATTTATCGAATTTGAAAGCCTATTTACGCGAAGAAATTATGGCATATATTGTTAGAAAACATCATTATGCATTACCTAAAACTCGATCATACAGTTCTAAAAACGATAACGAATTAGAACGCTCTGTAAATAAAGAAAGCAAATTGGAACAGGTAGAATAGTTATTTTGGTTTATGATTTATTTTAAAATGTATCGGTTTCAATGAGTTATTATTTGATTTTTTAGCGGAACATGCGGTAAGTCCGACAATCAAATCCATATCACTTTGAAAGGATATAGTGTCCCCTTTTTTACTTTTTGGGGGCAAAATTTTAAGCTCACCAGAATCTGATTCAATAATGACATTCATAAAAATATTAAACGTAGTACCTATGTAAGAGGAAGGAAATTCGTAAGGTGCAAAAGCTTTGATTAAATTTTCATGACATCCACCTTCCGTATTTTCTTCGTTGTAGAGTATTCGAAAGGTATCTCTGTTACAGGGAGTAAATAAAAAATCATGAACACCCACATCGTCTTCAATTATAGTCAGCATTTTATTACTTAAATTAGAATACAATGAGTCTCCTTTAGTAAAGTAGATTTTATTTTCATAATCAATACTTCGTCCGGATGAGAGAAACTCCTCTTTATTCAATGAAGAAAAACAAAAAAGGTCGGCCACCTGCTCCCCGTATGGATCTTGTACTGTTAGTATGGAACCTTTAGGTAACTTAAATGCTAACGCTGATTTGGGTGCAATAATTTCCCACTCTTGCGCATTTACTCGAACCATAAAGGGACAGTGATGTTTCTTGGATACATTACGGCCGCTATATTGAATGGCCTCACTAAACACCCCGTAATCCCCTACCATGGGATTTATATTCCCTGAATTTTTTATCTCATTATCACGAATTTTATCACGCATCTGTTCAAATACATGTTCCTCACGCAATCTTTCAAATTGCTCGTGAAGGTTGAAAACAAGGCTAGGATGAGAAAATCGCCGTGCCTGCCTTGAGCTTCCTGAGTGCATTCCGACAATAAAAAAGCCATGTCCTCCGAGGCTGAAGCTAAAATCAGAACTCATAACATCCTTATTTACCTGAGGATCCCATGAAAACTGTTTACTATCCAGATTATGTAATTTTTGTAACCTTTCCCATAATAAAGTCTCAAATTGTAACTCAGTGAGATGCTGCGGATGATTAAAAATTATTGCCAAAGTTTGTAGTGATTCTTGTTGAAGTTCCCAGCGTTCAATAAACAGATAGATATGATTTAAAATAATTGAATCAAATTCATCAGACCTTAAATCTGGTGCAATAAGAATCTCTATTAATCCTTTTTTAGCTGCTGCTTTGGCACCAATACACGGAAATTGGGGGTCTTGTATAAAGTTTAAAAATTCTGCTTCCAAAGAGTGAGGCATCAATTATTCCTTTAATTAATCAATTGCTTTGAATAAATGAGTTGAATTTATAAAGTAAAATGATTTAAGCGAATGTTACTCACCAAGTATAGACCAAAATTCGTTATGGTTTTGAATATTAATGCCTCCCTTTAATCGCCTTATCTCATTTAAGCTAAGCTGCATTTAAATTCCGACGTCCAGCGCCTGGGCGCGGGATCCAGTGGCCCAGTAAAGGCATCATCTTTACTAACCAACTAAATCCCTGGTTCACGGGAAGAAGTCGCGCGACGTTGGAAATCATTCGAATTACCAACAATGCCATAAATAATTTTTAGAGATATATGTGAATATTTCAGGTTTCAAGGGGTCTGATTTTCAGAATTAGCAGCCCCCTTAGCAAGCCGATATACAAAGCCAAGCTTAGTTTTATATACTGTTCTTCATTCAACGGTCAAGTCTCTCAAATAGATACATTATTTTCATTTTTTCTTTGTATTAAAGCGTCGTTAGCAACACCTTTATCCGTTTTTACGTAATGACTTTTCTTAAAGAAACTATTATCGCACTGGGTCAGGCGAAGCGTTCTAAATTTTTTTGGTTCGATAGAAGTAGCTTCGAGTTTTTTACTTTCATTCCTCCCATGAGGTGCGGAGTTTACCCGAGAACGATTTTGTGGCGTTATAATAATAAGCCATGGAGGCGGAACACGCTCAATCTCAACATCTTTTGCCTTAGATTCCAAATTAATTAACATCCTTGTACTCCTTTATTATTAAAACTGATTCACTAAAGCTCCTTCGTGTAATACCAATATTCTATCCATCCGATTTGCCAATTGTTGATCATGAGTTACGATAACCAAAGCTGTATTCATTTTTTGATTTAACTCGAGCATTAAATCAAATACCTTTGCTGCCGTGGTTTGATCCAGATTGCCCGTTGGCTCATCAGCCAAAACGCAATGAGGCTGGTGCACCAAGGCTCGTGCAATCGCCACGCGTTGACGCTCTCCGCCAGAAAGCTGTGCTGGTTTATGATCTGTCCTGTGCTTAAGTCCTACGCTCTCCAAAATTTCTCCTGCCTGATGCTCTGCAGCAGCTACTTTCATCCCAGAAAGCAATAAAGGCATAGCCACGTTCTCAAGTGCAGTAAACTCAGGCAGTAAATGATGAAATTGATAAACAAATCCTAAACGTTGATTACGCAATTTGCAGCGCTCTTTTTCGCTAACTTTCTGCCAATTCACCTCATTTATATGGATTTCACCACTGGTTGGTTTATCTAATCCTCCAAGTAAATGCAACAAGGTGCTTTTACCAGAACCTGATGGACCGATAATAGCAACTCTATCCCCTTTATCGATGGTTAAATCTATTCCTTTTAAAACCTCAACTTTAGAAGCACCATCTGTATACGCTTTATATAATTTATTACTGGTTAAAATTGAATTATTCATAATGTAATGCCTCCGCGATTACAGTTTTTGAGGCACGCCAGGCAGGATAAATAGTGGCAGCAAAACTCATCAATAATGCCATAACACAAACCTGCCAAAGATCAGCGAACATGATTTTAGAAGGAAGGTAATCTACGAAGTAAATACTGGATTGTAGTACTTTAACATGGAATAAATCCTGAAGACCATTTACAATTGCGGTTGCATTTTTTGCTAAAACAAGCCCCCCAGCAAGGCCAATAAGTGTTCCTACTATTCCAACCATCATTCCCTGGACAATAAAAATCCATAATATAGTGGAAGGAGGAGCGCCAATCGTTCTTAAAATAGCTATTTCAGCCTGCTTGTCATTAACCACCATAACCAATGAGGACACTAAATTAAAAGCCGCTACGGCAATAATTAATAATAAAATCATAAACATCATGGTTTTTTCCATTTTAACTGCCTGAAAAAAAGCGCCAAATTGCTGAGTCCAGTTGCCCACCTGATATTCCTCACCTAAAATATTGGATAGCCGCTCTGAGATTTCTGGAGCCTGATAGACATTATCAATTTTCATTTTTATCCCGGAGACATCATCGCCCATTTGCAGTAATTTCTGGGCATCGGCAATATTAATGAANNAAAGCGATTTTAGTATCAAAATTAAAACCCGAACCCGCCGTAAATACCCCCTCTATAGTGAACCTTTTAAAGCGCGGAATCATCCCTGCCGGAGTTACTGTGGCTTGGGGGATCATTACCGTGACCTTATCCCCAACCATGACCCCCAGGCTATCAGCAAGACCTTTACCCAGAATCATACCAAAATGATTGAGATCCTTCATACTTCCAGCAAGTAACTTATCGTTAAGATGATTCACTCCCTGCTCTTTTTCTGGGTCTATTCCAGTTAAAACGATAGGCAATACCTGGCCGTCATGAGTTAAAAGCCCTTGCCCACCCACATAGGGTGCAGTTGCTTTAATTTCAGGTATCGTTCTGATTTTCTTTTCGAGCGCTCCCCAGTTACTTAGTTTTTCATTCAGACCGGTAACAGTTATTTCCGGAGCCATACCGAAAAAACGCTGATGAATTTCTTCATCAAATCCATTCATAACGGATAAGACAGTAACCAGCACCATAACACCCAATCCAATTCCCAACATGGAACTTAAGGAGATGAAGGAAACAAAATGATTTTTCTTTCTTGATCGCGTGTAGCGCAAGCCAATAAAAAGAGCTAATGGTTTATACATAATTGATTTAATTTTGAGTAAAGTTCTATTGTAGAGAAAAATTGACCCTGGTGATACACCTGTTAGGATGATCACCGTATTATATATCCATTATCAATAGATAAGGGCTAATTTCTGGCTATACTTAGTATACGGATTTACTCATGGACGCTTTAAATGGCTAAAAGTCCAGTGCTTGACTGTATTATTGTGGGTGGTGGACCCGCTGGATTAACAGCAGCAATCTATCTGGCACGTTTCCGACGTCAGTTTAAAATTTTCAATTATGGCCAAAGTCGCGCGTCACTTATCCCTCTTTCGCACAACTATCCTGGTTTTTCTAAAGGAATTTCTGGAGTTGAGTTATTAAACAGGCTAAAGGGACAACTTAAAAAATATAATATTCCTGTAATTAAGCAAAAAATAGAAACGCTAAAACAAAACAGCCAACATCATTTTGTTGCTACCACTGAAACTGATACTTTTGTTAGTAAATATGTCATATTGGCAACTGGTGTTACCGATGTTGCACCAAGAATAAAGCATATAAAACAAGCTATAAAGAAAGGATTATTACGTTATTGTCCTGTATGTGACGCATATGAGGTGATTAATAAACGGATTGCAGTGATAAGCCATGATAAAAGTGGCCTGGATAAAGCCCTCTTTTTACGCCATTACTCCCCATATATTACTTTACTGATTCAAGATGGCGGGGTGAATTTTTCCGCAGAGGAACAGCGCCAGATTGAAGAAGCACGGATTCGAATCATTGAAAGCCCCTCTCTGACTACTGACTTAAATTCATCTTGTATTTCTGCCACAGCTCCTGATGGGAAATTATATACTTTTGATACTCTTTACTCTGCTCTGGGATGTGCCAAGTCGAACCAGTTAGCACTGGGATTAGGAGCCCGAGAAACAGAAGGGGATTTAATTGTCTCCAAACATCAACAAACCTCTGTTGAAGGTCTTTACGCGGCTGGTGACATCATTGCTGGCCTAAACCAGTTATGTGTTGGAGAAGGTGAAGGGGCAACTGCCGCTACAGATGTCCATAACCACTGCTCAAAAAACTATTGAATATTGCTGATTATCGTCCGGGTATATTAGCAAAAATTCGCGCAGGTGCCCCACTACCCCCTTCAATTTTTAACGGAGCCACTATCAATTGCGCCCCCAAAACCGGTAATAATTCCACATTAGCTACATTTTCAATACCATACAAATTGGCTGCAAGAATGATGCGATGAGCCAAAAATTCACTGGAATTACCTGGATCCATGCTTGCGGTATCAATTCCTAGTCCTTTTATTTTACGATTTACTAAATAACGTGCTGCTTCCGGGGAAAGCCCAGGGAAATGCAAATTTTTTACATCTCCTTCTTTATCCGATCCCAAATAGTGCTTTTTATTATGCCAGTATTTACCCCAACCTGTTTTAAACAGCACAATATCCTCTTTGGATAGTGGGCGATATTTATCTTCAAATGCCTTAATATCAGGGACACTTATTGCGTAATCCACGTTATTTTTTACTTTTTTTGTCACATCTATTACCACTGCATTCCCAAACAGCTGGTGAAGAGGAATTTCATCCACAGTCAATCCATGTTCGGCAAAATGTCGTGGGGCATCCAAATGAGTACCACCATGCTCAGGAGTACAAAATTTGAAAGCGGAATAAAAATATCCGCCAGCCGTCATTCCATAAAAGACCTTTTTCAAATCAAAGCCTTTTTCTGTCGGCCAATAAATTGTATGTTTATTATAGGGATAACTTAAGTCAACGAGGTCATTCGCCATACTTGCCATTGAAACAACAAGAAAGAGCGAAAATAGAAACATTTTCTTTATCATGAGTTGGTTCCCTTATAATGCTAATTCAAACAATACGACATTGTCATATAACTTAGGTAATTCGCTCGGAGAAGCGTAGGTGAGAAAAATGTCATTGTGATTTTCCTCTTAAATCAATGTCCCAAATATCTATTACCTATTATTCTGAACAATAAAAAATTTATCAAACAGATTAATAGTAGGATCACAATGCGGGACCACCATCTCAATCAACTCTTCATTATTGGGCAGAGGATAGCCTGTGATCTTACCTTGTTCATCACCAAATCCACCCCAATCATACGATAAATGAGGATGACTAATAATCCTCGGAGTGACCTTGGGGTCAAAATAGACAGCTTTTGTACCGGCATCAACCGTCACATGTTCTTCCCTATTGGAACTGATAACGGTTGTCATCAGAGTCATTGCATTTTTAAAACGATCAAATTGATTCGGATTTTCTTTAGATCCGACACGTTCATATTGCACATCCATTACCGTATAGGACCCCGGCTGAATTTCCGTAATTTCCGACGCGTCTGGATCAATATCAAAAGTTCCCGTGCCTGAGCCAGTAAGGATATGAAATTCAGGAAAAAGAGGCTTTAAGAGTCTAAAAGTCTCCGAAGCCATCTCCATAGTTTTTAGTGAACTGATTTTACGCTCATTATAGTTACTAATATGTTGTAAATTTCCCGCGTAACATTGAATCCCTTGAACCTTAAGCCATAGTTTTGTTTTTAGGAATTGAGCAAACTCTAAGGCGACTGCGGGATTTACTCCGGTTCTACCAAGGCCGGGATCCAAATCCACCAAAACCCCTATATGTTGGTTTAGTTCCTGGCCGAGATGATTCAATGCGTCCGCATTTTTGAAATTATCCAAGACTAGCAATAGCTCTGGTGCTTTTTCCAGACATTCGGCAAGTCTATTTAATTTGATCTCGGAGACAATTGGCGAAGTAATCAGAATATTTCGAATGCCTTTTTCAATCAGTACTTCTGCTTCCGAAAGTTTGGCTGCTGAAATACCAATAGCCCCAGCGTCAACTTGCAACTTGGCTATTTGTGAGCATTTATGAGTTTTACAATGCGGTCGAACATTAACCTTTGCCTGAGTTGCATACTCCTGCATAGAATCTATATTTTCCTGTAATTTATCCAGGTCAATTAATAAACAAGGGGTGTCTCTATCTTTTAATCTATTTTTTATTACACTCATAATTTTACGCCAGTCATATAGTCCCTCATTTCTGGAGGAAGATTTTTTTTCATATATCACAGAGCTTAATTTTTTGCTCGCTAAACTATGAAATCCAATAATTAATTGCTAATGAAATGTTATTGGTGTTTAAACTAACACGAGCATTGCCATTTGGATCCTGCAAGCCATAGACACTGGGTATGTTCAAATTAATGCTATTTCCATAATCTGTATGAGAATACTCAGCACGTAATGACCAATTTTGGCTAAAGGACCATTCTATTCCTGCACCTATTAACCAACCTGTTCGGGACGTGTCGTTAGAATAATAGTCGCCCCCTTCATTTTTGTAAGTCAATCCTGTATTAATAATTATTGCCCCAGCAGTCAAATAGGGGAGAAGGTTACGTTGATTCCAATTCAAGGCCAGTCCTGTGCGCCCTTTAATAGAACTTTGCATGGTACGCTTAAACAGGAAACGATCGGAAACAGCGGTATACTGAGGGCAAATACAATTTAATTTATCATCTTGCTGCGAATTAAAAATGATATTGGATTCTACGCCTGCTACCAGGTCGAGAAATTGATGCATATAGCCCAATTGAAGACCTGGAAAGAAAGTTGAAGAATCTGACTTGGTGTTGCAGGTTCCACTGGGATTAGTAAACCCTAACTGCTGCGATTTTAATTGAGCCCTGTTAAATGCAAACCCTGCATTAATCCCGGCATATAGTCCTGTCCAATCGTTTACAGAAGTGTCAGTCGTATCCTGAGCGGAATAAGCTACTCCGGGCAGACTCAGCACTACCAGAAAAGTTTTAAACACTGTCAAAATTTGATTCATGGTGCTATTACCTTTAAAGGTTTAGAAACAGTTCCCTTTTTTGTGCCAATGATAGTACAGGAACCATTAGTACCATACATCTTTAAGTAAGTTTGAGTCTGAGTCTGGCCAATGCGACAGGTGACATTACCGCTTTGATTGATGACACTATATACAGTAGGGCCTATTCCTGGTACCGGTAATGGTCCAAGAAGAACAGGTCGCCCACAACACACAACTGCAGGATTAAAAATAGGTGAACCATTTACTGTTGCGGGTATCTCAACTGATGCTGTGGGAAACAAATCAAGCTGAACATAGGTAGGGGCTCCGACCGGTAGGTAGGAAACAGAATATCCTGGATTGGAGGTTGCTCCTGTAAAGATAACGGAATTAAAAGTGCCAGTGATACTCGATGAAGTGAGCACGATGTATTGCCCATAAGGGGTGTTTGGAGCCAAATTAATTTCCAGGGTTCCAGCTAGCGACGCGGCTCCAGAAACAGCAACTAAAGAGGTGCCACTCCCATTAATATCAATGTGAACCAGACTTCCGAGTGCGCCACTACTGGGTGCATTAAGTGTTAAACTACCGAGGTGGAGCGTTTCTCCAGGGTCGGGAGAGATGGTACCTGAATTGGCAAATACCGAACCCGTCACTGTTCCATTACCGCTGAGTGTGCCTCTTTGCGAACTAAAACCTGCATTTCTACATACAAAGACTGGAGCATCATCAATCTGTCCATTCACCTTAAAATTCGCATTATTAACCAGAACTGTGCCTTGATAATTGGTTGTTCCGTTATAAATAACAGTGCCATTCCCTCTAATGAAGACACTGGTTCCTCCAGCGCCAAAAACAGTATCATCAGTAAAGGCAACTTGCGAACCCAGAGTTAAGAGATCGCCTGTATCTTGAGCTAAAAATGTAAGAGAAGAACCCGTACGCAGAAAGATGCTGTTTCCCAACGCAGATCCATCGGTGCCATCTGAACCTCCAGGCCCGCCAGTTCCAAAAGTGCCGGCTTGTGTCGTATTGTTAGACGTATTAAACAAGGTTGGAACGCCCTGTAATGCTTGTACAGTAAAATTCAGGTTACTATCCACAAAAATAGCGGCACCTATACCGCTGCCTCCACCTCCACCGCCACCACCAAAACCAGCACCAACGGTATCCGCACCAATGCCCCCGCCACCCGCACCGAGATTTCCAGTATCTGTTCCACCCATGGCGTTCGATCCATTAGATGGCCCACCACCGCCTCCTCCCCCACCGCCAAGAGAATTACCTCCTGTGGAGAGAGTTGTACCAGACTGATTAACACCCCCTCCTCCACCACCACCGCCCAGGCCGCCAGATCCACCTTGAACGGTATAAGCGGCATCATATGCCCCAGTACCGGCACCACCAGCACCACCACCGCCATATCCACCGCTTCCAGCCTGTCCATCTACATCATTTGAAGGAGATACTATGACGACGCCACCTCCACCACCCCCTGCACCATCACCTCCATTGCCTCCAGAGGGTACTGCAATAATCCTAAGTGGTGGTATATTGCCCTGAGGCTGCACGCCATTTGAGCCTGAGCTTCCTCCGCCACCTCCTCCAGAGAATGTAAATTCTCCTATAGCGGCGCCCCCACCACCACCTCCTGCATTGTTGCCACCATTAATTCCTCCCCCTCCAGCACCAGCAGTAATGGTTAGACCATAGCCATTTCCATCAAGTCCCGAGCCTTGGTCTGCACCTCCGTTACCCAGGTTCGTGAGTGTTCCTAAGGTTGCACGAGTTCCCAGACCTCCACCCCCCCCACCACCACCCCCGANNGGTCATTAATTGAAAGGTTAACATCTCCACCATTACCACCGAAACCACCTCCTCCAGCACCGCCAGTACTTCCATTGGTTGTAATAGAGCCGCCATTCCCGCTAAAGCCGCCACCACCACCGCCGCCTTCATTTCCTGTTGAGGTTAAACCTAAATAGCTTCCGCCATTCCCTCCAACAGCAGAGCAGTTGCTTATGGATACATTCATTAACGTGACTGAGGGATTGGATCCGTTTAAAAAAGCTTGAGGTGTATAAATCGCTCCTCCAGCACCGAGTCCCCCACCTCCGCCCGAAATCCCGTCTCCGCCATTACCCCCTTTTGCAGTGAGGTTTTGAAAAGACATATTTTGAATCGTAACATTTCCAATTGGGATGAAAAATCCGCTATAAGCACCATTATTACCATCAATTGTAACTGTTGGAACAGGTCCTGGATTACCAATTGTGATATTTACAGGATTTGAGGAGTTGTTAATAATTGGCAATACACCATTGAGTTGTATCGTCATGGGTGTTGCAAAAACAATAGCATAGTCATCGGGTACCGTATTCAACGCCTGATTCATCGAATTCAGGCAATACCTTAGATCTCCAACATCGCCAATACCACCCGGATTATTATCGGTGCTTATTGTTACATTGAGTGTTGTTAAAGCATACAGCGAATGTGAGGCGAAAAGAAAAATCCAATACCTGAATTTAAACATGAAAATACCTTATTATTAACTTCATAATTATAAAAAATAATTAAAGATCAAATAATAAGGGAATATTAGCCAACATGGAATGGGTTGAAGTGACCGTAAAAATAAATCGAGAGATTTGCTCAATGCCACATTTAAAAATTGAATACTGTATTAAAAACTGAGATATTTAAAAATAAAGGTGAGATCATGTTCAAATTTTACTATAAGGATTTTTCTCAAAATCACCTCAAATGGTATCGTTCCTTCACTTTATTTACTTTAAGAAAACCTACGGTATCAAAAACCATAAATCATTTTGTCACTAAAATTTTTGTCACATTATTCCTGTTCAATTTTAGTCAAGGATTCATTTATGCAGAATCCAAATACGCAACAGATATTTCTTATCTGGTAGTTGACTTTAAATACAGTCAAAAACACGGAATAAAGATATGTGAAGTTCAGCATGGATCTCTTTCTTCTTTGTTAGGTGACCTGTATATTTCAGGAGGAGATGGAAGTATATCACCGCAGATAGCCAACTTTTTTACACGTTTCTCGGCAAACAAATGGGCAGCAGGCTTAATATATCCCCCGGTAAAAAGATCTTTGGATGCCAAAGGATGGGCGTTCGAAGCAACAATAAGTACCCTTATAAAGGATCAGGCATTTCTGGAACGTGCCGCTTTAATACCTGCAAACCCTTTTTCCATAAATTCTTACGCAGGCCTTGTCTATGCTGATTTCGATATAGTCCGAAATTATAAATACTTTCACGAGACCTATCCGGGCATTATTTTTCTCAATGCAGCGACCTTTCCTTATTGGAGAGATAAATTCAAAATGAATGCTCTTTTTGATCATAAAGAGGAACTAAAACAGTTTAAAGCGGATTGGAGACTTTTTCCTAAAAAATATGACCCTCTTTTGGCAGGACAAATACAGGCAGAAATGCCTTCTGAACTTTATGTTATCAAACCAAGAGGAGAAACCCTGGCTAACGGAGTTCTCGTGGTTGAAAATAACGAATTAGATACTGTGTTAAAAATGATTTTGGACCCTCTTCCAATTTTGGAAAAAAACCCTGATAAAAGATATTCCTATTGGTTCAAAAACAAAGATGATACTTTTTTGGTGGAAAAATATTATCCATCCGACTTGTTAAGTTTTCCCCTTCCATTGAATGAAAAAATTTCATCGGAAGAAATTTATCATTATGATCCCACCATGCGTCTTGCCTTTATATTACAATATGAAGAAGGAAAAATGACCTATCACAGGCTTGGGGGATTTTGGAAACTCCCCTGCAAAGCGCTGGAAGAAGAAGGAACGCTGAATGAATTGAGAATCACCTGTGGTGAGATACCTTTTTATACGGCTGTTGAACCAAAATTATTAAATGAAGTGAATGCTGATATGGAACAGGCGATGTTACTTCTATATGAGGAAATGTTACATGAGAACATTTCTTAACCCCAAATCTTTGGTGATAAGCCAATTTATCTATAGGCTAATGGCCAAAAGAAACAATTATTTAACTTTTGACGTAGGGAAGCACCTTTGACATCAGCATTTTTCAATAGATGTACAATATTGGCTTTTTTCTACCAATTGTCTATTATATTTTTGAGCGTTTATACTGTATTTCTATTGCTCAATAATTTAGTAACCTCTTCCTGTTTACTCCACATTGTCACAGCGATAAGTGGGCTTAATTAAAAATCTAGCCAAAGGATATACCAAGTATTTGTATAGTAACCAGTAACGAAACAACAATAAGTGTGGCGTTAAATCGTAATTTAAAAAACCATAATGGAATAATCTTGCTGCGATAAAGCTCGAAATCAATAATCAGCAGGTAGATAAAAAGTAGGATCTGAAGTGAAAAAGCTAAGCGAGGCCAAACTGGCAATACCGTTAACCATCCAACCAAGGTTATAAAATTGCTGTGCAACAAAAGATTGCGCGAACATTTTTGCGAAAAAAATAGAAAAACGGCCCAATGTATCCCGCTAAGAAATGAAATAATAACAGCTCCGTATGCGACTAAAGCCAAGTTATAATCAAAATCTTTAACCTGAAAAGCGACCGCCATCCCTAAAAACAAAAAAGGTATAGTACCCATATATGTTAAGATTCGCGCGATAAAGATGTTTTTTTCATTCATGATTTAAGCACCATTTGAGCAATCCTACTATTCCCAAAGCACCTCCCATTTAGACTTACCTAATGAAACACGAAGACGTAAAATTCTCTTAAGGTACATATAAAATATGGGTCATAAAAACTCTGAGTTTTAGTAAAATTTCAATACGTTAATAATTGATATTAAATTAACAGAAATCATAGCTAATAATCGATATTTTTTAAGTCATTATGTTATCTAATAAATGATAAATTTGCTTAATTTATTTCGAATACTTATTTTAAAATTAGATTATGACGAACTCATTATTTAAATTACTATAGATTGCACAGCCCAATTTTTAATTTAATAAAACAATCACGAACTGAGAGAGAAAAATGTATCCCATTACCACAGTTACAACGTCTTTATTATCTATAATATTAATAATTGTTTCTATAAAAATAATAANNTACACTCCGATTACATTAATATTGATGCTTTGTGCTGAAGCGAATCAAGCCCATTGGGTCATTCTATTCATCTTAGCTTTATTTTTTATTCTGGGAAGAGTTCTTCATGCTTATTCTTTTATTTATAATATAAAGCATTTCAAATTTCGTGTGCGCGGAATGATTCTGACTTTTTCTGTAATTCTTTTCCTTGCCGTGCTGAATATTATTTTAATACTTTTTAAATGAGGGGATAAGACAGTTACTTTTTCAATGCATATAACTTTGCTCAAAGTATTCACTTATCTGAGGGAGTAATTTATTAAAAACTTTATTGAGATTGCAAATGACTATACTCAGAAGCTTTATTCACATAAATTTCAGCGACGAATTTATGGATCTAGAAATTTGAAGATTTATAGATAATTTAATGTGCTGTGCGATACGTGAAGTGCCTATGGTTTTAAAGAAGAGCAATTATTACTCAATCAGTTACGTACCAATTTGAACTCTTGCGAACAATTACAAAATATGTAATTGGTGTTGGGCCGATATCTAACCAGCATGTAACTTATTGATTTTGATTAACTAAAATAATATGGACTCGAAGGTTACCCAAATCTACCCAATGTTGCATACCTACCATAAATTAAAGAATACGAATAGATACGCACGAATATGAATTTTGTGCTACATGTAGCTCATAGACAGGAGAAATATAATAACTACTAATGCAGTGGTAGGAGCAAGAATTGATGAGCATATTAAAGAAGAAGCATCAGCCGTGCTTGCATCAATGGGGCTTACTGTATCTGATGCATTTCGTATGTTGCTAACCCTTTTAGCCAAAGAACACGCATTGCCTTTTGAACCTCTTATTCCAAATCACAAACGATTAATGCGATGAAAGAAGCCAGGCGCGGCCAGTTAAAATCGTTTAAAACCGTTCAGTCGCTCATGGATGATTTAAATAATGAGAACGATTGAGTACACAACCCAATTTATACGGATTATAAGCACGAAATAAAAGGTAAACACAAAGCAATTTTCAGTAATCTTTGTCGAGATTATTGATACATTAGCGCGAGATGAATCCCCTTGCAGCGAAACACAGGGATCATGCGCATCTAATAATTGGCAGGACCACCTTAATTGTCACGTAAAGCCTGATTTAGTTTAATTTATCACAAGCCAGATAAAGAGAAATTACAATTAGTAAGATTGCTTCTCATAATGAGCTGAGCCTATAATCATAAGTTAAATACCTAGTTAGTTTTTTGCATTCCCTAATAAAAGTGCCATAAAAACGTGGTTTTCATATTTTCCATCAATACAGACAGCATTTTTATGGACTCCTTCCTTTTCAAATCCAAATTTTTCATACAAGGCAATGACTGGCTTATTTTTTCGCGAACAGTGAGTTCTATACGTGTTAGTCCTTTTTGATCTGCTTTTTGAATGGACATCTCCATTAATCTCTTACCAATCCCTAGTCCTCTATAAGATGCTAATATTCCAATTCCTAAAGAACCAGTATGTGCAAAAACAGGCCTATCAAGTGCGCTTATGTCACACCATCCAATTATTTGTCCATCACTAACAGCGATAAAATGAGGCCAATTCTCCTCAATATTTCCTAAAACAAATTCTCTGGTGCAATTGATTGGTGGGCCCTCTAAGAAGGCAAGATATTTACGTTCACGTGCAACACTGTCTACAGCAGACCAAAAACCTTCAATATGTTCTTCAGTAATTGGAATTATTTCAACATTTACCATGTTTTGACCCTTGTGTTAATTCAATTTTTGACTTATCAATTTCCAGTAATAATCAGGTAATGTAACTTAAAAATGAGTTTTCTGCACAAAAATCCAGACAGCCAGATGCAACTATCTTAAATTAAAAATTCAGGACAGTTGCTACAAAAAAGTGAGAGTGTCTGGTTTTGCTATGAGTGCGAACTTTGCCGTAGGTTGGGTCATTTTGACCCAACACACTGCCTCGATAGTGCGTGGTGATTTGATTGTTGGGTCAATGACCCAACAATCAAAAAAGTGAGAGTGTCTGGTTTTGCTATAAATGCGAACTTTGCCGTAGGTTGGGTCATTTTGACCCAACACACTGCCTCGATAGTGCCTGGTGAGTATGATTGTTGGGTCAATGACCCAACCTACCTTCGTCGAAAAATGAAATTGATTCAATGACAAACTTTATGGATTTAGACATTTTGAAAATTATAGATTAAGGATTAATGTGCTGGGCGGCTGAGTGAAAGGGACGACGGATTTGGGGAAGAGCAATTATTTATCAATCAGTTACGTACTAATTTAAACACTTGCGAACAATTACAAAATGTGTAATTGGTGCCCAGGGCCGGAGTCGAACCTGGTTTTAACTTATTGATTTTAAATAATATGAATAATAAGGACTCGAATCTTACCCAAGATCTTACCCAACGTGGTGTATGATAGCTGATTTGGATTGTTGCGAAAAGATACGGAGTATAAAATAATATTATTCTCAATAATATTTTTCAAGGATGTAAGTTATCATGCAAAAAAAGATTAAGGAAGCATCCAAATGTGAGACTAATTTATTTTCAGTATCCTGCATTTTAAATCTTCTAAAAAAAATGTATTCATTTATTAGTACTACATTTTTTGCATCATTATTGGGTATCGTTTTTGTCGCTTCTATTCTATCTGCTTTGCACTGGGCTTCCCCTGGCTTATATAAGTGGTTAACCTACTGGGCCAATCAAAAAGAAGTTCCTACTCTATCTTCATGTAGATTTAAAAAAATACCCTTTGAAGAACTCAAACAATTTACTTGGTATACAGTTGATATTGAATTAGATAAAAAAGTACGTGCTTCAGCTATTATCTATCCAACCCGAGAATATCTAACAGTACAAAAAAACGAGGGGAAAATTACTCCTGCATTGACGAAAGATGAACCTTATTTAGTTTTATGGAAGAAAAATTTTGGATATAAGCCAATTTCAATTAGACTTCAAGTTGATGATGAATATGAACTTTTTGAAGAGAATAAACTATATTCTTACTATGATTGCCCTTTAAAAGTGGAGTTTCTGATAGATGAATAAAACAATTTTCGCTTTAATTATGTTGATGTTAGTTAATATTGGTTTTTCCAATCAATTAGTAAGCATTAAAGTAGATAAGAACTCAATTTATGAATTAAAAATTAAAGATAAAAGTTATTATCTTTTTCCTATTGAAGAAAATAACAAGCCCTCAGCTTTTCAACCCGATCCTAATGGACCAAATCCATGTATGGGCTCTCTAATTTGCTACAAGTGTTGTACGGGCCAAAACAATGTTTCCGAAAAAATGTGTAAAAAAATATTCAACAACTGGAACAAAGGGAAAGAATGTAACTGTTCAGATTAAAAGGAAACTACTTGATTGTAAAGTCCGGCTACCATCTAGATGATTTGTCTAGAAAATAGCTCATCAACTTTGCAATTAAGTAATATCTTTAGCTATCCCATACACCGCCGACTAAGTTTAGTTTATATTTTTATGTGCCAGCTCGATAAACTGTGAGAGTGTATCCGCATATTCTTTTCTATTAAATTCAGAATCGCCAACAATAAAAAGAAAACCTACCTTTCCAGCTCGATAGTAAATACCAATACCCCGTACATTAATATTTGACGAGAGGTAAGTATAACCAAAATTTCCTTCCTCTGGTGAAATGCCCGATTCAATTGACTGCAGATATTCTAACTCCCCTGAGGGTTTCGCATCAACTACACGCGTTATACAACCACAGATGGCACCAACTGATTTACTTTTTAGTTGATACGTGAAATCTTCCATTGCATTTGAAATTTCATTAAAATCAATCTCGCCTTTAGTAATTACAAGCTGCTCTTCTTGAAATGAGCCATCGGGTTGCGGAATAAGAATAGTGTTAGGTGGTTGATAGGGACGTCGAATTAGTTTTTTATGTTCTTCTGAATCCCCAATATATGCTCGTGCACAGTAGTAATATCCTTTTTCATCAACTTTTGCTAGTTTTCTTCCTCTATCGGTAATTTCCAGAATAAGAAATTCACAATTTATCGATGTCAAAGGTACTTCAGCCTTATGATTTTTATATAATTGAAAAAGCCTGTCAGGTACTTCAACATTAATCTGATTGCTATCTACGCCTATTTTTAATTCATTAATCAATTTCAGAGCTGGCTTAATGTCTCCAGCAAATGCCACCGCAATTCTTCCATTTAAAATATGAATTTTTAAAATATGATTTTTTTCGTTGAACCGTATGTTATCCCCAGCACGATCTTTCTCAAAACTAACAAGCGTGTCGCTAATCAAAAAACCAATATCATCATCGGCACCACCATAAATTAACGTCATTTTAATCCTCATATTTGGCAATATTTAAATATTATACTGCGCCACTCACAACGAAACTCAGCAAGTCAATTTTCAATTAGAAAATGAACTGTGACTTAATATTTCAAATTCAGCTAACAGAATTTATATTTCTTACAATAGTAACCTCGATATAAAGAAGGTATTAGATATTGCATACTTTCTATTTCCTCCCATGGAAGGAATAGAATATTTTTTTCAATTTTACATAAAACTCCTTTATCTAAATTTTGAACTAGATAACCATTAGTGATTTTCTGATTAATTTTTAAAGTTATATTAGTAGTTTCTATTTCTCGAATATATATACCCCACCCGTATCCCACACTTATTATTAACGCAACTAAATTTAATAATTTAATTAAATTAATATTAAATGTCTTAAAACTAAGCCAAATTAATGAGATCATTAAAGGAAAAATAAACTGCGAACGCGTTCCCCAAAAAAACATTAAAATTAATAACATTAATATAAAAAGTATATTCTTCCATCTATCTATGAGAATCTCAGTAAAAGTCATGTTGTTCATGAAATAATTTTTTTTTATAATTTTTTGAGAATCCTCAATACTCCCAGAGTTTTCTGTAGTAGACACGACAGTATCATTTTTTCTAATGATACTGCCTATTAAGAGAGCAATAGCAGAAACTATTGAGAACTTTATTGTTGAATTAGTTATATCAATTATAGAAATAGGGATAACGGATAAATTTAAATTCAAACCATAATAAAACCCTAAGTTGTATAAAAAAGAAATTAAAAAGCAAATTCCCACAAAGAGGGGTATAGCTGGTGAAAATGTTGAAATAATGTACTCCATAGTATCCAAATCCTTTGAATTCATAGGTAATTCCCTTATATATATGAGCCAATTTAAAGAAAATAACTCCGTGCGTGCGTATAAATAATGTATTATTGCCCTCTTTAATGATAGTTAGCAAATTGAGTTATTATAGTGCATACGTTATTAGACAGTTATGATCATTATGTTTCAGTAACATATTTAAAAAATTTTTCTAAAAATCCAAAACATGTTTTTGTTTATAGAAAAAAGCGAGCGCTTGAAAGAGAAATGGCGATTGGATCAATATGTGGAGCTCGCGGTGGTGATGTTTGCCACAATTTTGAAAATATATACGCATTAAGAGAAGTGCTGGCCGATATTGAGCCAGCATGGAATATTTTTATTGAATCAGTCCAATCTCGAAGAGTTATTGAAACTAATGCTTCCACACCTAAAGTATCCGACTTAACACTATTATCTCGGATTGGTTTGTATGTGGCATACCTACGATGTTTATCTCCTACCATGTTAGGTTTAGGACAAGAACAGCATGAGCGTATTTTAAATGATTATTTATTAAAGATGTTAGCTGAATCAAATCATGAAAATATAGATTCCATTATAAAAAAAGCTATTTTAGATGGTAAAATTAAAGCAAAGATTGATGACAAAGATTACTTTAAAGCAAAAAGTGCTGGATTTTTAGCAACATTAGGAAATTTAATAGATCAACGAAATTGGGAAATATTAGTGAATAAATCCAGCACTAAATTTATCACTTCAGACACCCCCTGTATCTTGCCTGAGTTTCTTTCAAAAACCCATACAACTCTTGAAACGGTAGCTAATCGAAAACTCGATCCTATATACCTACCATTGACACCTGACCATGCATTATTAATTCGAGCAGATTTTGGAAGAAAATTGTCTTACACAAAGGTTTCACCATATCAAGTAAAACAGTTTAACAAAGAAATTGTTAAATCAGCTTATGACATGGTCATATCTTATGAATATGACTATGGGATATCGAAATTGGTTGATAAATATAGACACTATTCTTCCATTATAGATTTTAAACCGATCCAAACTCATCGAGGCACAACAATTATTATGAAACAAAAAAATATTTCAAAAGAAACTGAACCTGTATAATTATTTTTCAAATATCACATCTACTAGGTTCAATTAAAAAACTTGATCAAGATAAATTCATATTTTCCATGTATTAGAAGAGTTTTTTTATTGGTCTACATTTGCCGATAATTAAATAAACCTGTGCCTCTGCATGGGTCTTAGCATCCATTTCATAATGAATTCCCCTAAACGCCCCTGAGTCTCTATCAATCCAAAACTCATTAACTCTAGGCTTGTAATCATTATCGCTGCGCTCTCTTTGATCTATATAAATTTCATCTGGGTAAACATCAGATGCTGTATTAGATGATGTACAAAAATTATCTCCAGTGAAACCACAGGTGACTGATTTAGTATTTTGGTTAATAGAAAAATTCATTTGTCGCTTTTTATGAAACTCCCACCAGTTATGCATTTTATAAAAATCATCATTTTTTTCTTTTTTAACAAACTGCTCAAAACTTTCCGTTCTTACAAAATCGTACTCACAACTAATATCAATTGAGGAGCTCTCCACTGGTGAGCTCTTCAACGTAGCTACAGTAAGTAAGATTAATGCACATATAATATATTTCATTTTTTGTTTCCCAAAATTTTAAATTTTTACTCTTAATTTGATACTCATAGTCCGTGGTTAAATAAGTATTTTGTGCATATTCTATTCGAATGCGCAAAAAACATCCAGCACTAATTAAATTAGGGAAAAATATACGGGAACTTCGATTGTCGAAAGGATTCTCTCAGGAGAGCTTTGCCGATGAAGCTGGGTTAGATCGTACTTATATGGGTGGCGTAGAGCGTGGAGAAAGAAATCTTGCAACGCTCAATCTGATACGTATTGCAGCTGCGTTAAAAGTTGATGTAGGAGAGTTGTTTCCACCTATTAATACATTAACTTCTGAGTAACTATCTACTCATGCCAAAGAATCATCTAAATTTCTAATGAGCTTTTCTACAACGGATAACTCCCTGACATCATCTTGCTTTACTAATCCATAGGTTTTAGGAACTAGCTTTGAAGCTAGCCATTTTCTTGTATCAATCCTTAATCTAGCTCTTGTTATAGAAGTATTATTGGGTACTAAATTACCACGTTCATTTGTTATTAAATCTTGAGAGGTATCATCGGCAATTTCCAACATATCATCAATAAAAGTTTCAATTTGAAATTGTTTCGCTTTTACGTATTGGTCGGAAAAGTCGGGATAATTTTTCAACCATACAAAAATAGTATCCTTATTGGGCCAATGAGGATTTTCAGCACATAATAATTTGATGCCTTTGCCATTCGAGGCAAATTTAGCGCAAATCTCGTCCGCTAGTTCTTGAGTGTAAATTGATGGTCTACCAATTTTTTTATTTATTCTTTCCATTCTGACTCCTTTCAGAAAATCATCATATAGAAACTACTGGCTTATATTCTAATAGAAGATGCTCAAGCTTTCCGAAGGGGCTCACATTATTTTGTTGAGCATCTTTAGTATCTTTGAGCACCTTCACTTCATCAATTTGATCATTTTGATTCAAGCTCTTTTTAGTTGGAAGTTGCCAAAGCCATTGTTTTTTACCGTCCTTAATAGCTTCAATTTCTAATGCTGCTTTAGCACGCCTTATAGTTGCTTTAGAGTATCCCGCATCGATTGCCTGTTCTTTAACTAACTCACTAGGTAAAGGCCCATTGGTTAACAATCCTACAAGATAAGTTTTTGCCTCAGATAGTGCGCTTTCCTTTGATTCCGCATTAAGAGTTTCAGCCTTGGTAAGAATATCCCTTGTCGAACCCCAAATAGCGTCCATCCATACCACCGAAGAAGTAAGTATTTCAGGATGCCCTTTTAGTGCGGATTGTTTTAATTCATATTCAAAACCACCATCATCAGGCCCAATATTAGACTTTGCCCGAAGAAAAATTCGCACACTACTCTCTTTCCCCTTCTTATTTTCATGTTTAGCAGCAATCATTACTATACGAGCGAGAGCACCAAAAGCTAAGCTACCATTTATCCTTTCCACTGGCTCACGCCCACTGGTTCCTTTAGATAAATGGGTAATGCCAAGTAATGCAAAATTCATGGAAGCGGCTAAATCAACTAAAGGTTGCAAACCCCGACGCACTTCTGCATTTTTATGACTATCTCCAGTAATTGCAGAAACGATAGGATCAATAATTAAAAGGCGAACATCTTTAATTTCATTTAATTTATTTCGAAGAGGCCCCATATCAATAGCAGGATCGAATGATCTATGTTTACCATCCTCCATAATACCAGTAATAAAATATACCCGGGATAAATTAGCTCCAGCCTGAGTGAGACGAGGAATTAAAGTATCTTTTGGATCATCCTCTCCACTCCATATCACTACATTGCCTATAATGGATTGAGAGCCATCGGGCCAGTTACCACCATTTGTGATTATTGCTGCAAGTGCCATACTGATTGTAGTTTTCCCCGTACCTGGAGCACCTCCAAAAATATGTAGTTTCCCAGCAGCTAACCAACCATTCCAAAGCCAACAAATAGGCTCTGGAGTGATGTCAGATGCACAAATAACCTCAACACCTTGTTTATGCTTATCAGATATTGATAAGGACTCATTTGATGGTACTGTAATTTGTTGTGCATTTAGAATAGCTTGACGTACTGACTCTACGCCGCAAACTCGCTTCATATCATTAAAGTCTGTATCAGTAAAAACTCTGTTATCACCAAAATCTGGCACGGCTAGTTTAGCATTTACTTCCTGAGCTGCTTTTAATGCATTAGGATCGATTTCACCTGTAGATTTAACCAAATCTGCTAACAAAACTAATGTTGCATTGGGATNNTTTGAAATTGACAGTAAATTCGCAGAAGAAAGCGCGGCAACCCCATAAAATCCTGTGACCTCATTTGCAGATAGAACAGTTATCGCGCCTTCCCCAATCATCAAACTTAGATCATCACCTGAATTATTTGGTAACGCTGAAACAGCCCAATAACCACCAGATTTTGTACCATGCCCCCTCAATGCGGATTTACGCCCTATTTCATCAATCAACTCCACTGTAGAGAGTTTTCCATCAATTTTTACAGGAACAACCAAAAGACGCCCAACGAGAAGCTCGCCTTTCGAACGAGGAGCATATCCAAGTATTTTTTCTGCTTCTTTTGCATCAATCTCTCGCATAGTTAGCACAGCAGAAACTTCTTTTCGTTCTAAATATTGATGGTTAGGTTTTACCTCAATCGCTTGCTTCCATAATTGACTTGCCTTAAAGCTCGTATTAATTTTCTGTTGATTTGTTTGGTTAAATTGCGGCTCTAATGTTTGCTTGGTATTTGAATTGTTCTTACTCCAACCATTGGCTTTTGCTTCATAGAATAATGTTCCTATCCCCACGCCACCATTAAGCTCTATGCTTTTCCATACCTGATTTGCATCTCGTGAATTATAGGAATCAGATTGTTGACTCCATTTATTCCAAATATTAAAGCCCTCCTCCCCTATTTCAGACTTTATTGCCATAGCCATACGTAACCATGTATCTCTATCATCTGCTGATATAAAACTTAAAGCTTCGTCAATATAAAGACTGGGATTAGAATTCACGTTTTTTACCCCCAGAAAACTTTTGTTCAAATACAACTAATTGGCAGTAAGCCTCATTTAAGTGCCCCTGAATATAATCCGTCCCTGTTTCGTACTGATTACTTATATCAATTATTCTGATTAGAAAAAGATTAAGTACTTGTTTTAAGAACTTTTGACTCATGACGTCCTCCAGTTCTTTTTTACTTCCGTAGGTGCAAGATTACTCACCCAGTCTTCAATTTCTTTACGTAAATAAATAGAACGCTTTCCAAGAAGATCTCTTGGTTTAGGAAAATCAGGGAGTTTCACTAGTTCATAGAATTTGGTTGAACCTATGCCTAATAATTTTTGAACATGGTGTGGATAAAGTAGAATTGGTAATTCATTCATAAATATATGACCTCCTATAATTATCTTTAAATAAAGTTTTCTTCAAATAAAGTTTTCTTCTTCTGAATCTTTCTCAAGGATTCAGAAGAAATTATGAAGGATTAAAAAATATATTCACGTGAGGTTGACACCCTTAAAATTTAATTAAGCGTCAACCCTGTACAGGAACTGAAAGATGGCAATATATATGGTTTTGAAATAGTTCTAGAAAATTAAGCCATTGTTTATTATCAGAACGAACCTTCTTACCTTCTGCTATTAAAGAAGTTATGACGGGAGTCACTTTTTTAACTTTTTCATAGTCTTGATAATGGGCAGAAATGCTCGTCCTTTTAATATTTTTTGGCTTAGTAATAATTTCAGCAAATGTAATTAAATCATTACATTTGTAATTTTGAGTAGGTGGCTTTAGCCCTAATAACTCCGCTATAAAGAAAAGTTCAAAAAAAGCTCTTTTAGTCAAATAATTTTCATCCCCCTTATTTCCTCTGGAACGAAAAAGTTTTTCCCTTCTATGTTTTAGAGCCGCCAGCTGATCAGTATCTATGGAAATTATATTACCTATATCGCCATAACCAAGAACTGGAGATAAAAAATTCATAGATCTGACAATGTATTCTTGTTTAGCTAAATTTTCCTCTATTCCTTCGATTAAATCATCAATATCATTTCTCAATAAGGCAAAATCATGTCTCTTACATCTTTCAAGTAATGCATCACGGTAATGCCAAGCATGGAGAGCACTCTTCAGTTGCTCATCTGAGAGTTCATACTCCAACATTTGATTTATTTCTTCTCTAATATTTTCATATTGTTCCGTATAATATGGATCTATTTTAAAATTATATGTAGGAATATTTTTAAGGAACTGACTTAACCAATTTTCATTCATCTTTTAACCTCCATAATTTAATTTAGTGACTATGATTGGTGAGCATAACCAATTGCTATACCACTCCATAAACTCTCTCCGCTCTTTCCTAAATTCAGCTCTTAGATAAATACCTTTTACTCCTTGTATCCTATGAGCTAACTGGGCTTCTATAGCTTCGCTTTTAAAATCTCCTTTCTCGTGTAATACACTGGAGGCCAATGAACGAAATCCATGGGCTGTATGTTTATTTTTGAATCCCGCTTTATGTAAAAGTTTACGCACACTTGTTTCACTAATAGGTTGAGATTGCTTAAATGCAGGTGAACTAAACAGATAAGGTGAAAAGCCCGTAATTAATCTTAACTCCTTCAATAAGCTTAAAACATAATGCGTCAGAGGAACCCAGTGAGGAAGTCCCATTTTCATTCGCTCCGCTGGTATATTCCATTCAGCTGTTTGTAAATCAAATTCACTCCACTTTGCTTCACGCAACTCTTTAGGTCGGGTAAATAAATGCGCCAATAACTCTATATACAACTTAACAATTTTTGTAGAGTTAGTTTCTTTAAGAATTTTAATCATCTCATGAGCTTCATCAGACCTAATAGCTGGCTGACTTACCACTCTAGGTTTAGGTATTAAAGCTTTTTTTAACCCAATAAAAGGGAAATTTTCTGTAAGAGACGAGCCCATAGCAAATTCAAATATATTTTCCAATCTTGCACATAATCGATGAGCCACATCATGATGCCCTAAATCCTCATGGGGTTTAATAACGAGTATCAAATCGATTTTGGTTATTTCATCAATAGGTTTCTCGCCAATTATAGGAAGAATATCTCGTGAAAGACTTTTGAAATGACGGTTACGAGCAGAGTCTTTCCACTTACCTTTATATTTTTGAAACCATTGGTCAGCAACAAAGCCAAAAGTTATTTTTGATGGCTCAGCATCAGAATTTTTCCCTCTAGGATCGAGTCCTTTATTAACCATATTCCGATAAGCTAATGCCATATCCCGAGCTTCTGCTAAGCTAACGCTCCGAAAATCTCCGATGGTGATTGTTTGTGGTTTTTTATCCCATTGAAAACGAAAAATGAATACTTTATTAAGTTTCTTCTTACCCGGTCTTAATTCTAATACCAAGCCATCACGATCCGTATGACGTTTTTTATCGCCAATCTTTAAAGAATTAATATATGAGACAGTCAACATTATAAATTACCTCAACTAAGCGGTAACTTTGGAAGAACTCGAAGAGGAAGTAAAAACCTTACCCAAATTCTTACCCAAAGTTCTCGCGGTTAAATGCGAAAATTAACGAATAGTTGAGAAGGATTTGAGAAGAAGAAGTCTATATTATTTTATTATTAATCAATCAGTTACGTACTGTTTTGAACCTTTACGAACAATTACAAAATATGTAATTGGTGCCCAGGGCCGGAATCGAACCGGCATGGTATTGCTACCGAGGGATTTTAAGTCCCTTGCGTCTACCAATTCCGCCACGNNGAGCGGGAAACGAGACTCGAACTCGCGACCCCAACCTTGGCAAGGTTGTGCTCTACCAACTGAGCTATTCCCGCGTCTCTACGGGGTGTGATTCTACCGAATTTACACACCGTGTCAACAACAAAATTAATTTTTTTTCATTAACTCTGGCCATGCAATCGTCAAGTAAATAACCATAGACCAGATAGTCAAAATTGCAGACACATATAGCAAAATAAACCCAAGAACACCCCACCAGGAAAAGAGTGGATTAAAGGCTAATAATAATACTAATGCGACCATTTGAACGGTAGTTTTGATTTTACCGATATATCCAACAGTGACACTTGCCCTGTTACCTACTTCTGCCATCCATTCTCTCAGTGCAGAAATCACAATTTCTCGGCCTACAATTACAATCGCTGGTATCGTTATGAAATTGATATCTTTAGCGCCAACCAGAAGCAATAAGCTCGTAGATACTAATAATTTATCCGCAACGGGATCAAGGAAAGCTCCGAAATGAGACATCATTTTAAGTCGTCTTGCGAGATATCCATCTAACCAGTCAGTAAAACAGGCAATCGCAAAAATCAAAGCAGCAGTTACTTGTGCATACCGCCAGGGCAAATAAAATACACCTATAAATATAGGAATTAAAACAATACGCATCAGCGTAAACATATTAGGTATATTGGTTAAAGTACTCACAACTAAGACTCCCTTTACGCATTAGGCAATTTTAAATAATCGGCCAATAGCTTGTAATCATCAAAGACTGCCGTTGCACCTGCAGTCTTAAGAGCAGCTTCATGTTGATGATAGAAGTCCACCCCTATCGCTGCTACATTTATTTTTCTCGCCATCTCCATATCGGTCGGAGAATCACCAATCATTAGGGTTGATGCCGCTGTTTGACCAAACTCCTCCATAATTTCTGTTAACATTTCTGGAGATGGCTTAGGTGGTACTTGTCCGGCTGAGCGTGTCACTTTGAACAGTTCATCTAATCCTGTAGCCTGCAACGCTCGAACCAAAGACTGATGGCCTTTATTGGTTGCTATCGCAATATCGATACCAGCATCAGTCAACTGTAAGATAAATTCTCGCGCTCCAGGTATTAAACACACTTCAGCAGGTCGAGTAATCATCGCATGTTGCACTGCTTCCAATAAACGCTCATGCTGGGTATGGGTTAAATCAGGGAACAGTTTTTTAAGAGCCTGAACCAGGCCAAGTTCAACATACTTTCGCGCCTGATAAGGATCGATTGAACCATATCCAAGCATATTCGCCTCAGAGGCAACTGTATGCAATATAAGTCCTAAAGTGTCCGAAACAGTTCCTTCCCAATCAAAAACTACCAGTTGATATGGATTACTCATTGCTCAATAAGCTCCTTGCACGCAGTTGTTTTAGTGTTGCAGCAAATCGTTCATCTACATTAGCCTGAAATGACTTTTTTTCTCCATTCAAAGAAAACACAATGGCGCGTGCATGTAAATAAAGTCGGTTTTGGTGATTATCTATGCCTTCGACCTCTCCTGCAATAGATCCGTACTTTTCATCACCCACTATCACATGTCCCAAATGCGCACTATGAACTCTGATTTGATGGGTTCGACCGGTTTTTGGTGAGGCTTCAACCCAACAAGCCTGTTCGTAATTTTCCAGAAGTTTAAATTCAGTTTCCGAAGCTTTACCCTCTTCTTTTACTGAAACCAGGCGCTCGCCAGATTTTAAAATATTTTTTTCTAAAGCTGCCGTGACTGTAACTTTTTTATTGCCTTCCCATGGATGGGTTAATAATGCCCAATAGGTTTTTTGAATCTGACGTGCCTCTAACAATGCTTGAATTGCTCTTAAAGTGCTTCTTTTTTTTGCCAGCAACAGACATCCTGAGGTATCTTTATCCAGACGATGCACCAACTCGAGATAAGGCAAATCCTGACGCGTCTTGCGCAAAGCTTCAATTACTCCCAAACTTAAACCGCTTCCCCCGTGAACCGCGATTCCTGAAGGTTTATTAATCACTAAAAGAGATGTATCTTCGAAAATAATACACTCCTTTAGTCTTTTAGCCAAAACATCTCCCACAAAAATCTCTTTGGAATCAGATGTGCGGACAGGAGGAATACGAATAGAGTCCCCTGCCTGAAGGCGAGAATTGGCCTGACATCGTTTTTTGTTAATGCGAACCTCACCAGCACGTATAATTCGGTAAATATGGCTTTTGGGAACTCCCTTAAGAATACGAATTAAGTAATTATCCAAACGTTGGCCTTCTTCTTCGGGACTGATCTCTTTATAACTTACTTCGCTCATTGTCAATAAACCTGTTTGCTGGGCGTGAATTTTTTGATATGATTATATATCGCGTGGGAATTTCCCTAGCGACCGAATTATAACGCATAAACAATAAAAAAGTTTAATAGTCGATAAATTATCGGCAAAAGATTTGTTATCAATGCGGTTTAATCAGTATTTATCCGGTGTTTTTTATCATGAAACAGAATAAAAAATACCAGAATAGCACGATTTTACCTTATTGATGATAATTAAAACTAAAAGTGTTTACTCAAGGATTGTAATCGTTTTGATAGTAAAAATATTCAGAATAAGTATTTTAAATCAAATCAATTGCTCATATGAATGACTGAGTAAATGCTGAAGAAAACAAGTTGCGCTTCCATTTAAGTTTTGAAGATATAAGGAAGCGACCCGTACTAGAGCTAAATTGATTACTATTTTGACAGATACCTACGCATGCCAGACATGCTTTATACCGAATACGAATTATTTGCGGGCTTTCGCACGGCTCATAAAAGGGCTAAATTTTTCAACCCAC
The DNA here is from genome assembly GCA_002352055.1 of Legionellaceae bacterium UBA2794. Classification (GTDB taxonomy): domain Bacteria; phylum Pseudomonadota; class Gammaproteobacteria; order Legionellales; family Legionellaceae; genus Legionella. Next base: position 121,588 of record DEHS01000102.1, on the reverse strand, counting down.
TTAATACGTAAACAGTACATTTCTCAGCGTGCACCTTTTGTTATAAGGGTAGCAAGCGTATGGTCTGTCCACAAAGTCATGGGTCTGCTTAAAGATCACCTCTCTTCCTGTTCCCTAAGAGTGTTTATAAACACCAGAAAGAATCGTTAGAGTAAGGAGCTGTTGTTGCGCCCGTATGAAATGTAAGAACTGAGTCTAAAGTTTGTACTCACAGGTACATTAAACTGTAAGATTTTGATTTTATTGCATACGGATAGAACTTTACGTTCCTACAGTGAGCCTTTAAATGTCTTCAACTTTTTTGTCAGCGCCCTAATTATGGGGTTAAAGATGGAAAAAATGTTAATTAATGCAATGCAAACTGAAGAAGTTCGTGTTGCTCTTATTAAAAACAATCACTTATTTGACCTGGATATTGAATGTCCCGGTGAAATAAAGAAAAAAGGCAATATTTACAAAGCAGTAGTCACCAGAAGAGAGCCTAGCCTTGATGCGGTATTTGTTGAGTACGGATCCAAACGCCAGGGTTTTTTACCCCTTAAAGAAATTGCTCCTGAATATTTGAGTAGAAATCCCGAAGATTTTGGGGATGAAAAACCCCCTATTACTACTCTAATTCGTGAAGGCCAGGAATTATTAATCCAGGTAGACAAAGAAGAGCGTGGCAATAAAGGCGCGGCTTTAACCACTTTTATCACCCTTGCTGGTTGTTATCTCGTTTTAATGCCTAATAACCCCCGGTCAGGTGGCATTTCCCGCCGTATTGAAGGCGATGAGCGTGATGAGTTACGCGAAACACTAAATGCTTTAACACTCCCGGAAGATATGGGGTTAATTATTCGAACGGCTGGAGTTGGTAAAAGTCAGGAAGAGTTACAAGACGATTTAAATATGTTGTGTAACCAGTGGCAATCCATCAAGCAAGCTTATAATTCAGAACAGGCGCCCTGCCTCATTCATCAGGAAGGGGATGTGATAATTCGCTCAATTCGCGACAATCTGCGTAAATCCATCAGCGAAATTATCATCGATGATCAGATTTCCTATATTAAAGCGAAGCAGTATATTGAACGGGTTAAACCAGAGTTTTTACCCAATCTAAAATTATATAACAGCAGTATTCCTTTATTTAATTTCTACCAAATCGAAAGTCAAATTGAAACAGCTTATCAACGCCAGGTAATGTTGCCATCAGGAGGCGCTCTGGTTATCGACCGAACTGAGGCTCTGGTTTCTATAGACATTAACTCTGCTAAAGCTACAGGCGGCTCAGACATTGAAGCAACGGCATTAAATACAAACCTTGAAGCTGCGGATGAAATTGCGCGTCAATTACGTTTGCGTGATTTAGGGGGACTGGTTGTCATTGATTTTATTGATATGGGATCGAGCAAAAACCAACGCGATGTAGAAAATCGATTAAAAGAGGCTCTCCAGGCGGATAGAGCACGAATTCAGGTCGGTCGAATCTCTCGCTTTGGACTTTTAGAAATGTCTCGTCAGCGTTTGAGATTGTCCTTAGGTGAAACTGCTCAGGAAATCTGTCCCCGTTGTGAAGGACGTGGAACTGTTCGCAACATTCAATCGCATGGATTATCCATTACTCGTCTGATTGAAGAAGAGGCCTTAAAAGAGAAGACTGCCGAAATTCAGGTTCAGCTACCTCCTGAGATGGCCACCTTCATCATGAATGAAAAACGTGCTTTTATTAAAGACATTGAAAAAAGACATAGTGTAAATGTCATCATTATCGCTAACCCTTATTTTCAATCACCCCATTATTCTATAACGCGACTAAAAGAAGACAATGTTGGGAAATCGAAAAAAGCCAGTTACACGTTAATTCAACAACCTGAATTAAATGTATTGATCTCACCCGAAGCAGCATCTCATGATGAACCAGCAGTTAAATCTTTTGCTGATCATCATCCTATAAAACACCCACAAAACAGTTTCATTAAAAGGCTATGGACCAGTCTTTTTGGCGGGCATAGTTCAGCTAGCCAATCGACTACTGAGCAGGTAAAAAAACCTCATCATCGTCATCATAACCAATCAAAACCACACGCGAGAGCTTCAGGAAACAGTGATCGACGCACGCAAGGTAATAATAATCCAAATCGTAGAAGACGACCTGCCGGAAATCAACAGCAGCGTGCTGCCAATCCAGGATCTGCTAATCCTAATTCTAATCCCAATGCTAATCCCAATGCTAATCCAAATCAGCAAAGAAGAAGACCTAATCCCAACCAACAAAATCAGGGACAACAAGGTAGTCGCTCTGGAGTAGCAAAAAATGAAGGAAATAAGAAAAGAGAACCTGCTTTGGTAAAAGAGCCTTCTGAGAAGTAGTTAAGTGAAGATACAGGCAAACTCATTTTGCCTGTATCAAGTGTTTCAATTGCTTGCCGCCTCTTTTAATCTGTTATAATTTTAGCAGTTAAAAGAGGTATCAATGAATAATAAAAACAAACTTCCACAGTTTTAATTTGATGCATTTAATCAAGAGGCATTTAATTTAAATCCGATAAACATCTAAATTTATACTGCTATTATTTAACGACAACTTTCTGTCCGCTTTCCTCTATTGATACGGGTGGTTGAATAGCTTCCTGAGCAAACACACCGTGATTTTTTAAACAATTAACCACATTTGCATTATCCCTTTCTGTTTTGGTTTTTTCCATAGATTCAATTTTCTGAACTGACCCTTCCAGCCTGGTTACAAGCTGTGAGGATAATCTATTCAATTCTGTATTTTGTTCGTTTAATAGCTTACGTTGAGTCACTAACTGAGAGTTGATCTCATTTAATTGCGCGTAATCTTCACTGCATTTTTTTAATTGATTTTTTACATCATGTATTTCATTTTCGAGCTCTTTAATTTTTAAACTGTATTGATGGAAATTAATATTGCCCTTTTCAATCATATCCTTTAATTGCAGATTAAATTGAACCTTGGTTTGTTCGTCACTAATGGCCAAATGAGACATATGCTGTACGGTTCCCTTTAAGCCATCTATAATGCTGCCGAAATTCTCAGCCATATTTTCTTTTAAATGATTAAGCTTATCGATACTTGCTTTTAAATCCACATTTTCATTTTTAAATTCTTCCACATTACTTTCAAGTTTTTGATTCTCGGCTGTAAATTTTTCTACTTGTTTGGTAATGCCAATCCGTATACTGTCTAGAGCTGAAATGACAGCTCCCAGCATATCTCCCAGACTTAAAATTCCTTGTTTTAATTTTTTTTCAAAACCTGCAAAGCTAAGATAATGATTATCTAGTACGAGCCCTCCCGCACTGTAAGTAAAGGCAGCTACGCCACCAATTACTAATAAAAAGCCCAAGTGAGCAAAAACACCTGCTACCAAGACCGGGACGGTAAACGCAATTCCACCGATAATTTTTAGCCAAAGAGGTAATTTGCCCCAAGTTATAGCAAGACGAGATATCCAGCTTTTTTGAATGGCAAAACTATCCACAAGATCATTAAGATTTTTTTTAATTCCGGAGAGACGTTCTTCAACACCATGAAGCGCATTAAGATCTTCTGAAATAGGTAGGGGATTTAATTCTGAAGGTTCCACGCGTTTTTCAGCACTATCTGCCTTTAATTGGTCCGCTATCTCTGATGCATTAGCACCCATCTTCCTCTCCCTGCGATTAAAACCTTCCGTTGAGGATATTTTTAAACATAAAGGCCGAATAAGACAAGCACTAATTGTATTTTGATCAAAATATAATTTACTAAATGCACTTGACGAACCCATTTTTTTAATTCGTGTAATGCAAAATAATTATAAGTTTATATAAAATGAGAAATTAATGTCTATTGTATCAAAAATTGATACACTTACAGAATTGCCTAAACCTTTATGAATTTAAATTCACTTGAACAAATAATTTAACATTTATTACATATAGGATAAATCGCCAATGACATTCACTATTGGTCAACGCTGGATAAGTAATACAGAATCACAACTTGGATTAGGGATCATCACTAATCTGCAAGGAAGACAAGTCAGTATCCACTTCCCTGCTGCAGAAGAAGAACGTATTTATGCAATTGATAATGCCCCCCTAAGCAGAATTATGTATAAAGAAGGGGATGAAATAGTCACCAAAGACCAACAAAAATTAACCGTCACTGCGATAAATGAACACCAGGGTCTACTTATTTATTCCGGAATGGATGAAGACAATAATGAATTCCATATCACCGAAATTTCCCTCAATAGTTTCATTAAACTGAGTACTCCAGAACAACGATTATTCAGTGGTTTGTTAGACAAACTGGACACCTTTAAATTACGCATTGAAACGTTAAACCATACCAGCCGTTTGCAACAATCCAAAGCTCGTGGTTTGATCGGTTCCCGCACCAATCATCTTCCTCATCAAGTGTACATAGCAAGTGAGGTTGCCAAACGTTATGCGCCAAGAGTATTGCTGGCTGATGAAGTAGGTCTTGGTAAAACCATTGAAGCGGGGATGATTCTTCATTATCAATTGCATACTGGTCGGGCAAATCGAGTACTTATTGTTGTTCCTGAGGCTTTGTTACATCAATGGTTAGTCGAAATGATCAGACGGTTTAATCTTTATTTTTCGATTTTTGATCAAAGTCGTTTTGACCTACTGATAAAAAACCATGCAGATTTCGAAGCAGAATTTGATGATGATGCATTAGAAGAAGAAGAGAATAATTCATTTACGGGTAATCTGTTCGAAACCGAACAACTGGTACTGTGCAGCCTCGAATTTTTATTAGAAAATGATGAAGCACGAGAACAAGCCCTGGCTACTGAATGGGATTTACTGATTATCGATGAGGCACATCATCTTCAGTGGTCTGAAGATTCGGTTAGCCAGGAATATGAATGTGTTGAGCAATTAGCCGCTAAAAGTAAAGGCTTACTTCTATTAACCGCGACTCCGGAGCAAGTCGGAATAGAAAGTCATTTTGCGCGCTTGCGACTTCTCGACCCTTCCCGATTCTATGATTTTAATGAATTTAAAAAAGAAGAGGCTAATTATCAGGAAATTAATCAGTTAGTCCAAGAGCTTATTGCTTATCGCGACGAACACAATACTGATGCAGTGCCCACCAAAATAAAATCACAAATAAAAAAATATACATATAGTGCTTTATCACCGAGTATAGAGACAACAATCAAGAACCTTTTAGACCGGCATGGCACAGGCCGCGTTCTCTTTCGCAACACGCGCAGCGCTATTAAAGGTTTTCCTCAGCGCCAATTAATTTCTTACCCCTTAACGTGTCCTCCCATTTATAAAGCATTAAGTACTCAGTCAAGTGGCATCACTTTATGTCCGGAATTAATGCTTGAAGGAGTCTGGATGGAGCACGATCCGCGTGTTACCTGGTTAGTAGCTCTTATTGAACAACACCATCCGCAAAAAATATTGGTCATTTGCGCCAAGGCATCAACCGCTATTGCCATAGAAAACTATTTGAAATTAAAAATAGGTATTAGAAGTGCAGCATTTCATGAGAAGCTCTCAATTATTGACAGAGATCGTGCCGCTGCTTATTTTGCCGATCAGGAAGAAGGTGCCCAGACTTTANNTTTCAATTCTCACACCACTTGGTTTTATTTGATTTACCCCTAAATCCTGACTTATTAGAGCAACGTATCGGACGCCTCGATCGAATAGGCCAACGAAACACTATCCAAATCCATGTGCCTTATTTACAAAACACTGCTCAGGAAGTACTTTTCCGCTGGTATCATGAGGGCATTAATTTATTTGAAAAAAGCTGCTCTATCGGGTTTACGCTCTATGAAACCTTTAAAGAAAGACTCATTCCGATTCTCTCTTCTGCGATGAATACTATTAATGAGGAGACACTAAGCGAATTAATTCAAGACACCTCCCTCTATACTCATCAGTTAAATAAGCTACTCAATGAGGGTCGAGATCGATTACTTGAGATGAGTTCCTGCAATCTTCCTGTAGCAGAGGAGTTGATAGCAGACATAGAGGCGCTTGAAAATACTCTTGAGCTGGAAGATTACATGGCTAATGTGTTTCATGAGTTTGGTGTGGAACATGAGCCGCATTCAGAACATGCTGAGATTCTACGCCCTACGAATCATATGAAGAGTAGTCATTTTCCGGGCTTAAAAGAAGATGGTATGACGATAACCTACTCTCGTGCTAAAGCTTTAATTCGCGAAGACATAGAGTTTCTTAGCTGGGAACATCCTATGGTACATGAAACCATGGAAATGATTCTCGATACCGAATCAGGCAATACCACGCTTACCACCATTTCCGTAAAAAGCATTGCTCCAGGAACGTTATTTTTGGAAACCTTTTATACTGTAAATTGCGCTGCTCCCAAACATCTGCAACTTGATCGATTTCTTCCTCTTACCCCGATTAGAATTTTGATGGATGTTACTGGAAAAAATCTGACCAAAATTTTGGATTTTTCCAAATTAAATGCAATGTGCGAACCCGTTAAGCGACACCTTGGTTACCCGATTATCAAGCAGATACGCGAGGAAATTGAGCATATATTGGGTCTGTGCAATGATGAAGCATTAGCATCTATGAACGCGATGTTAAATAACGGCACGGCAGCTATGAAATCTGCTATTGGTGATGAAGTGAATCGCCTGGAAGCACTGCAACAAATTAATCCTTCCATCCGGGATGAAGAAATAAACTTCTTTAAAAACCAAATGAATGAGTGCTCTCATTATATTAATAATGCAACGCTTAAATTACAGGCTTTGAGAGTTGTTATAAATAAATAACGGTGTTGTAATTTAAGCGCCTTCCTTACGGCGCTTAAAAATGAACTGAATGAGGTTTACCATAAAAATTACGGAATCCCAGCCCCTGGTCGATTTGAAATTTCTCCAACTTGCATATAATTTTCATTCCAGTCTTGTTTATATCTGACAGCGGGTTCCATTGCGTCTTTGAGAAAAAATGCGAGTTTGTGATTTGGGTATTGTGATATAAATTGACTTGCCAGTTCATAACATGTGACGGTAGATTTTTCTTTTTTTAATTGTTTGACTAAATTCAGGCTTTCATTGCTTGAAAAGAAACCATTTAATCCCAAAATACCAGATAAACCACATAATCTTACAGATTTGTATTGATGATATTTATCAAGCGCAGTTTTTAGGCTTGAAAAACCCAGGGTTTCGCCTGAATTACAATAAATCGAGTTTTTAGGTATTTTAGATTGCTCCATAAATTGGAGACATTTTTTTTCTATAAAATTATAATTCGAATCATCCGTTTTTTCTGATTGTCTCTTTGATTCAGGAACGTAATAATCTACCCTTATAGATTGCTTATCTTTAAAACTATTTTTTAGAGTATCCATAAAAGAATGCGCAGCGTACTTTACTGATTCATGGTCGAGATCGGTTACATCAAAAAAACAAAGTTTAATCTTACACTTTTTATTTTTTAATAATCCATCATCAACCATCTTCTGTGCCAGTTGGGGAATGAAAATAATATTTTTTCCATCATTGAATTTTAGATGGTTTGAAGTACTTTCATGTTTTCGAGCAAGATCACTGCTTAATTTTCTTGCGATTGGGTTTAAGGGGCCAGGTTTTCCAGGGATAAGCACATAAATAGTATCATTGGTTTGCGGTTTCTGGGGAATTGTTGCTTTGAGCCCAAAATATAACATAGTTACTGGACGCAGCTGCTCTTCACTTACCTTCTTCCAGTCCGTCCAGGGGGTTACTGTACCTTCCTTAGATTCTGTATGAAATGGTGCATATAAAAAATCTGTCATAACGCCCTCGCAGTCACTTAAGTAACATTTAAGTAAAGATTTGTATGAATCATACATAAAAATGAGTTATTTGTAAACAATTATCGTTATTTTAAATCATTTGAATTAAGAGACTTATATAGGGGCTATTGAAATAATGTAATTGTAAATTTTGTAATTACGGTTAATCGTAAGTATAGGACGATGGGCTATTTTGGATTTAAATATTATTTTCATCCAGGCCAGTTGCCACAGGATTAACCCCAATATCTGGATTAATCCCGCAATCATCCAGAAGTTTAAGTAAATTATTTCCCTTACGAGTTAAGCGCTTCACACAATACTCATCAAGGTAACTTTTTAATACATAATAATAATCAGGCAGGATTAAAATCTTCAATATTTTTTCCGCTCGGTCTATATGTTGCGTATTCCCATGATCACAGGCTTGAAATAATACCCCCCCAAGCATCGCTGCAATACTGGCTTTACGTTCCCGGCTTGCTAAATAAAATCGTTGAATACATTCATCGAGCGCGCGATCTTTGTCCCATTCTACCCATTCATTGTAAACTCTCAAGGCAATATGAGAATCGAAATCTCCTGTGCTTGTGGTTTCTTGCATGACATAAGCCACAGGAAGAACAGCCTGAACATTAGCCCAAGAGCAATTACCACTAATCTGAGNNGAGAACTTATGGGTATTTGAGCTATTGGGAGCAAACCTAATTGCTGATTGATTACATGATGAAAATAACGACGGTTTTGTTTTTTATATAAAAAATTCTGAATGAAGGAAATATTAATTGCCTCAGGTCGAGTAATACGATAAATATTCACACTTCCTTCCTGTAAGCTGTTCTCGCCACGGTCAATTTTAGCCCACCATTGATGAAAACGGACAAAGCATAATGCATGCCCTCGGCTTGCCGCAGGGAGGATAAGCATAGGCGATTTAAGTAGTAAATTAATTCGCTGAAGTTGGTTTTCACTTAATCTGGGTAGATGCTGGTATTGCAACAGTTCTGCAGCCACAGTAAATGCATCCATAATAGTATGAATTAGTGGAAAAAAATCACGCAAATGGCGCGTCGAATAACTACTGATAAATCGGCGCAATGAATCTTTTAATACTGCCACGGTGAATTCGAGAATGAAACCTTCATAATCCAGCTCAATGAACTCACCATAGGCATTTACTATATCGACATCCCCCTGTAGTTCAAAGCGATGACCTAAAAGTTTGCCGTTTATAAAATCCTGCGCAAAATCCAGCTTTGCCCCATGATGGTAGAGTAAATGTTTTAAGGAATCCTGGCCACGAAGTACCGGGTATACAAGCACTGAAAGACCGTTACGGGTGTATGCGTTGGGATCGGCATGATGCGTTAATAACAATCGCGTCATTTCCAAATCATTATTATCGACTGCCCAGTGTAAAGGAGTACGTCCCGTCACGTCGGGCTTATTTACATCTACTTTACGAGCAATAAGTTGTTCTGCAATTTTAATTTGACGCGTAATAATGCTTTCAATTAAAGGCGTAAAGCCATATTCATCAATATCATCTAATGACTCACCCTCACGTAAATAGGCCTCAAACTCAGGCATTCTTTGGTTGATTATATCATTAGCTATAGTCATCTAGGGTCCTTTAGGAGTAGGGGCAGAATTAAATCGGGGCATGTTCCCCAAGCGTAATTGTTTTTCCATCTCCTGCTCTCTTTTTTCATTATCAAACTCTCGACGCGCCTCACTGTTTAGTGGTGGTTCAGGATTGAGGTTTGGATCAATGCCATCAAATCGCTGACTATCCAGTTCCGGATGTTGCAATATATTATTTTGTAATTCACCTTCTGGACTTTGTTGGATCTCATCGAGCTGAGTATGATTGCGTGCTTTTACGGAGGCCAGTTGCCTCTCACCTTCTTGTTCCGCTAATCGTCGGCTACGCTCCATAGATTTGGTTTCAGCTATTAAAAAAGTCTCATTTCCAGCTTTTGGGGGGTGTCGAACGGGCAAGTCAGTTTGGTACTCTCTTTTTAACAAGACATAAACGGCCTCTAACCCGCCATCTTTGGCTTGGGCACTATGAAATGCCAATACTTCTTTAAATTGAGGCAACCAGCTATTAATTAAATTTTTTAAGGGCGGTTTTTTTTGTATCAAACGCTCTTTACCAAAAATAATCAACATACATCGTTCGTGTTTTTTTGCATGTAGTTCAATAAAATTCTGTAATGCTTTACGCGCAGCATCGGTCTTTAATCCTTGAATATCTAAAATATCTTCAATATGAATTTGACCATTTTTTAACTCTTGAAAACGCTGAAGCCTAAGAGAGGCATGGTTAAATGATAAAACCGTATCCTCAAAGACAGGATCTTTAATTACATCTGATAATAAATATTTTTCTTCTGTCATTTCTTTCTAAAATTAATAATTATATTCAAAGTATAACTTAGGATGAGGAAAGTAGGGATGTTTTTATGTTCGAATTATATCCTGAGCGTTGATTTTTAAAAGCACTCTAAGAAATTAATCTTCGGATATCTTTGAGTAATCAGGCTCTTAATGATGAGATCACTGGATACCGCGAACAAGTCGCGGCACGTAGGGGGTAAGGTGTCCTCAGAAGTGTTCGCGATTATCTCCACTTATTCGCGTTAGATGGTAATTGGCCTATGAGCTCGCTGGGACTGATGTACGTTACGAGAGCCCTACATCCCGCGACTTATTCGCGGGATCCAGGGGCTTACTCAAATGGCTATTTTTGTTGCAGACCTAATACTGGAAACAAATATAGATTTGAGCAGCTAACGTCTTAACTTTACTTTAAATATTCCTTTTGCAAAATCTCTGCGATTTGCACTGCATTGGTAGCAGCACCTTTTCGAATATTATCCGCCACCACCCATAAATTTAAACCGCAAGGATGCGAAATATCCTGGCGAATTCTACCCACAAATACCTCATCATGCCCTACAGCATTTTTCAATGCGGTGGGGTAATGGGATTTATCGATATTATCAACCACTTTGATACCTGGGGATTTAGCAAGTAAGGTACGAGCCTCAGCAGCGGTCAATGGTTTTTTCAACTCCACATGAATGGCCTCAGAGTGACCATAAATGACTGGAACCCTGACTGCGGTTGGGTTTACCATAATGGAATCATCTTCCATTATTTTACGCGTTTCCCAAACCATTTTCATCTCTTCACGGGTATATCCATTTTCTTCAAATTGATCAATATGAGGAATAGCATTAAACGCGATTTGCTCTGGATAGACCTCACATTTTGCGGGCCGACCATTAAGTAAATCACCCATTTGTGCGATGAGCTCACTAACCGCTTTCTTACCTGTACCAGAAACTGATTGGTAAGTAGCCACGTTAATACGCGAAATTCCTGCCGCGTCATACAATGGCTTTAAAGCGACAACCATTTGAATAGTAGAGCAATTTGGGTTTGCGATAATTCCTCTTTTCGAATAATCCGCAATCCGCTGAGGATTGACTTCAGGAACCACCAGGGGGATATCTTTTTCATAACGAAAACAGGACGTATTATCTATAACGATACATCCAGCGGCAACTGCCTTTGGTGCATACTCTTTAGATACGGAACCTCCTGCTGAAAACAGAGCAATATCGACCAGGCTAAAATCAAATTCAGCTAAATCCAAAACTTCTAAATGTTGATTTTTAAAATAGACCGTTTTACCTGTTGAGCGAGAACTTGCCAAAGGATATAGGTTTTTAAGGGGGAAATTTCGTTCTTCCAAAACCGTTAAAAAAGCTTCCCCTACAGCGCCAGTAGCGCCAACAATGGCTATATTTAATTTTCTGCTCATTTAATAACCTCTTGATTCATTCGAATTAATTTAAGGGTGGATGCATAATCTTAATGATCACCCAATGCCTTCTGTCGCAAATAATGATCCATTAATACCAAAGCCATCATCGCCTCAGCAATAGGAACTGCACGTATTCCTACACAGGGATCATGTCGACCTTTAGTCACTACAGTCACTTCCTCACCATATATGTTTACCGTTTTACCGGGAGTAGTAATACTTGAGGTTGGTTTTAATGCAATACTGACTTCAATTACCTGTCCGGTAGAAATCCCACCCAATATACCCCCTGCATTATTACTTAAAAACCCTTTTTTGGTCATTTCATCACGATGCTCGCTACCTAACTGGGTCACTGAATCAAATCCAGCACCTATTTCAACCCCTTTAACCGCGTTAATGGACATCATGGCAAACGCTAAGGTCGCATCAAGCTTATCAAAAACCGGATCACCCAAACCTGGAGGAACGTTTCTTGCCCTAATCGTTACACGTGCACCGACTGAGTCGCCCTGTCTTCTGAGCCTGTCAATATAATCGGCTAAATCCTGGATTTGAGTTGAGTTGGGACAAAAAAATGGATTATTATTTATTTCACTCTCATCAACAAAATCAAGTTGTAAGTCCCCCATTTGTTGTAAAAACCCAACAATTTCCACTTGTAAATGACGTTGTAGATACAATCGTGCTACGGCACCCGCGGCAACTCGCGCGGCGGTTTCTCGAGCAGAGGAGCGGCCCCCTCCCCGATAATCACGATAACCGTATTTCTTATGGTAGGTATAATCTGCATGTCCTGGGCGAAACAAATCTTTAATCGCTTCATAATCGCTTGAGCGTTGATCAGTATTATGAATCAGCAATGCGATTGGAGCACCAGTCGTTTTTCCGGCAAATACACCAGAGAGGATTTGTACTTGATCCTCTTCCCTTCTTTGCGTGGTATATTTGGATTGTCCCGGTTTTCGCTTATCTAAAAAAGGCTGAATATCGTCCTCGCCAAGAAGCATTCCCGGGGGACAACCGTCAATGATACAGCCAATAGCTGGTCCGTGGCTTTCCCCAAAAGTTGTGACGGAAAATAATGTTCCAAAAGTATTCCCTGACATGCCCCGCTCGCTTTAGTTAAAATACTCTTTTAATTGTTGCTTGGTTAGTAGAAAAACACCGTGGCCGCCATTACTCATTTCGAGCCAGGTGAATGGCACTAGGGGATAGGCTTCACACAAAGCATCTTCGCTATTCCCAACCTCAACGATTAAAATACCATGATCACTTAAGTAATCATGGGCGTTGTTTAGAATTTTTTCAACAACTGCCAATCCATTATTGCTGGTTTCAAGAGCTAATACAGGCTCATGTCGGTATTCGTCTGGTAAAGTCTGCATCTCCTCTTTCCCAACATAAGGCGGATTACTAACGATTATATCGTATTGAATATGCGGCACTTTACTAAAACAATCCGATTCAATTAAAGAGAGTTGATCATCTACACCTAAAGTGTCAGAGTTTATTGCGGCTACCGCTAAGGCCTCACTGGAAATATCAACCGCATCAACCGCAGCATCAGGAAAAGCATAACAACAAGCAATAGCAATACATCCGCTCCCTGTACATAAATCCAGGATATGTGTCACCTGTTCTGGATCAATCCAGGGAGAAAATTGATTATAAATTAACTCTGCAATAGGTGAACGTGGGATTAAAACACGCTCGTCTACATAAAAAGGAAGTTCATAAAAATACGCTTCCTTGATTAAATAGGGCACAGGTACTCTTTGGTTAATCCGTTTATCGAGTTGTTGGCATAAATGCTTTTTTTCACTACTGGTCAAGCGCGCATTTAATAACATGGGATCCATGTCATAAGGCAACGATAAACTTCTTAAGATTAAAGAGCGCATGTCTTCCCAGGCATTTTCAGTGCCATGACCATAATATAAGTGAGCCTCTTCAGCGCAAGATAAACTAAAGCGTAAAAAATCAAGAACGGTTACCAGTTCTTCTGTTTCTTTCATAATATAACTACTCATTAAAACTCCACTTTAGCTTAAGGTATTAACTATTTACCATCTGGCCATTGAAAAGTGCAAATTGTACTCCAAGTTTGAAAAGATTTCCTCCTTTCTGCAGGTTCTATCAGTTATACTTTGAGTATATTTATTCAATAACTGCGATTATGGCTGATGATTTTATGTCTGAAGAAGACAAAGCTCTGTTTCGAGACCATATGCGGACAGTGAAACCCCTAGCCGAAAAAATAAAGCGGGTTAAAATGAGTACCCCTGCTCCTGCAATTCCTCCTAAAAAAAGAACAATAATAAATTCTCCAAACCCTGCGCCCAATAATGACAACACTTTTTTGTCGGATTACATAACTGACCAGGTTTTATCAGATACAGTATTATCTTTTTGCCATCAAAGTGTTCCTTCAAAACGCTTTCGTGCATTACGTAATGGTGAAATACCGTGGGAAAGTCGGCTTGATTTACATGGATTTAAAAGTGAAGCGGCTCGGGACTCATTATCTCAATTCATCAGGACACAGAGCAAAAATAATAAACGTTGTTTACTGATAATTCATGGCAAAGGCGGGCATCAAGGTGCCCCCCCAGTCATTAAAAATCTGGTGAACCGCTGGTTACCTCAATTTGATGAAGTCTTGGCATTTCATAGCGCCAGAGCGAAAGATGGTGGCCATGGTGCAGTATATGTCCTGCTGCGAAGAAATCGTGAGCCGGAATACAGCGAATAAACATGTCAGTCAACCCCAAACGAATACGCTTGATTAAAACTATTTAGAACCTGTTTTTTGACCATTTACCGATTTCTTTATTTGCGGCACCCTCACTTGGCAGAATTCTTTAACCTGCTCTTTACATTCTTCGTACAAACGATCCAGTTTCTTTTGATACACACTGAAATACCGTCTTTGTCTAATCATATTTAATCTCCTAATTCAATTAAAAAGTCACTTTTCACTTATAACATATTCTATTCGCTCAGGTGATCTTGCTTTTTTAAGTGAAAAACTACTGACTTGGGATAAATCGTTATGCTCACAAATTAAACGCGAATTTCGTAAATCAAATTGAATTGCAATCAGTTTATTTGGTACACTCTGGGTGTGAAACAGAATCTCACCGAATATAGGTACGCCTTTATCGCTATGGGTTACTCTAAATGATTGAGTGGATTTTCTTTTAAGTTTCTGCAAATTGGATGGCAGAAGTTGGGCTCCATCTAAATTAAATCGCGTCACTAACAAGTCATCACCCAACTGATTTTCCAGAGTAATGTTAAAACCATCGCACGGAGCCGAAGCGTATACCAGATTGATTGCCAAAAGGTAGAGGGCACTAATTAATTTAATTGATTTCATACATACTCCTTATTTATTTATAAACACAAAAAGGACTTTATGCGAATATTATTAATAAAGGTGACAAATAAATATTACTAAATAGTGACAATGATGTCAAAAAATGTGAGATAATTCGTGCATATTAAAACCAGACAATCAAAACATTCAACCCGTGGAGATTTATTGTCATGACTCTATTTAAATCCTCTGTAAATGGTATTGGTACGGGCGCAGGAGTGGCGTGGCCACTTTTTGGGATAGTTTTTGGAGCTATCGGTGGAACAATAGGTAGTCCAGTGTCTCTGATGCTAGGTCTGGGCTCTGTCATTTTGTTTTTCACCGTAACTTTGTCCGTTACTTATTTTTCTTACAAGGACGCTAAAAATGCTCAAAGGGAAACACAGAGTTCTATTGAAAAGAATCAAAATAAATTAGTAGAGAGGATAGAGTCTTATTTAGCATTAAATAAAAATGGGGGAGAACCTATTCTGGAACAAATTAGAACAGATTTTGAAATAATTAATCGTTCCAATCCCCAATCTGCAGTAATTCCCTTGCTAATGGCTATTAAAAATAACAACATCAAAGACTTTATTAAGGATCTTTCGGTTAAAGCATCACAAGCACCAATGTCAGGCTCAACGTTAGCTATTAAAGGTTTTTTTGGGTTTGTTGGAACCTTTGGATCTATTGCAGGTTGTAGTGCCGGAGTTGCGGGATTATTAACAGGATTGGGGCTATTTAGCAGCTTTGCGGCTTTTCCGGTCACTGGATTCTGTCTCTTAAGTGCCGCAATTTTTTTAGGAATAGTCGCCGCTCGTCGTGCCGTTACCGAATATAAGAGAGAATCCGCACATCAAGAAATGAATAACCAGCTTAAAAATATAAATAAAGAACTTAATCGATTAGTAACGAATAAAAAACCTCAACCAATTAATCGCTCTAAAAATATTAAAGTCCAAGAGTCAAAGCTAAAAGAGTCAAATTTGGATTTTAGAGGAAACTCTGTCCCCTCTTCAAATCACCCATTTTTTAAATCAGCATGCACTAAACCTAAGTTACAGTTAGCTCAATCATATAAACCTTGAAACCCAGGTAGTTATTGCAGCGGTAATACCGCATAGGAATGCGCCCCACGCCCAATCCATAAATGCGATACCCACAGGCCAATCGCGAAACAATGCAAGACAGGTAAAATCATATACCCCATAAATTATAGCCCCCATTAATGCTCCATATAATAATGCCCAAAGTACGGAGCCATTGGCCAGAGGGAGTACAAAAACAACCAATGCTAAAGGAAGTAATATATAAACAATAGCCGTGGCCCACCATATCGGCTGCAATTGCCCCCCTTCCATTCGTAACCACGGAGCATACTCTTTAAAATAAAGACTTTTGGCAATAACGCCAAGCCACAACATGTCTAAAATTAAAAGCACCACTAAAACGATAAAAAAAAGTTTGGTAAAATACATGATTATTCTCCAGAAGCATTTTTTATTTTAATCAAATCAGATAAATCATCGGCATGATCCTCTTCATCTTTTAAGATTTCTTCCAACATCCGTCGCGTTGTAGGATCGCTTGAACCAAACCATTCAATAAGTTCACGGTAGACCATGATGGCAATTCGCTCAGCAATCAAATCTTCCTCGACCAGTTTCAATAAGTCATGCCCGGTTCCATACTCCGTAGCAGTACGGTTCATCACTGTTGCAGGATTAAAATCCGGATTGCCGCCCAATTGATTGATCCGTTCTGCAATCATCATCATATGTCGCTCTTCATCAATTGCATGCTCCTCAAATTCTGCTGCAACCTGAGGGCGGTCAATTCCTTTAGCGATCACCTGATGATGACGATACCGCAAGACGCACATAATTTCTGTGGCCAGAGCATCGTTTAAAATTTTATGGGCTTGCTCGAGGTTTAATGGATAATCCTGAGTCACAGCTCCTTGATCGAGTGATTGTCGCGCCAACTTTTTAATTTCAGCCAAATTAAAAGGCACTGAATTCCTGGTATCATCCATAATCTTTCTCCATTTATCGTGCTTAAGGTCGTTTATAAGCCTAACCACCGAATAAAACGGTTAGTAGCTTTCAACTTGACCCCGGATTTTTCCTCAAAATTGACCACATAAGTAGAATGAGGATTTTCCTCTGAATTAGCGATCGAGTTAACCATAATGGTTTTAATCTTACCCAAATTAACAATTTTCATTTGTGTTTCATAAGTACCACGCACCATATGCAATGTAGGAACTACAAAATTTACTGAGTTTAAACCTTCCCGGTTATCCTGTGCGACCAGTTTCCTGACTTCATTCGTACTTAATGCCACAAATTCGGCATGATTTATTTGTCGGCGTAACATACGCTCTAACGGAACCTGGGTATGGAATATACGCTCATAACTGTCCGCAGCCATTACCAAAATAGGTTCTTCCTCTGCGCGATAATTATCCTTGTTAATATCGGCAAAGAGCACTTCATCCCGCAATGCCTCATCAGGTAATAAAGGTTTGGTCTGACTGGTCTTATTGGTGGTGTTTGATGCCGTATTCATTTTATCGCAATTTAAATATTTGGATTTTCCAAACCAGTCATCATTAGGGTAATAAACCACAAATAAGGATTTATCTTTAATCGTATTAATAATCGGTTCATATAAATCCAAAGGAACCGCAGGACAGCCCCAGCTTCGACCAGGCCTACCATATTTCTTTATAAAATTCTCATCCATGTACCAGCCACCATGCATTACAATAGAACGATTAAAGGCATTATCATTAAAACTCTTATCCAGACCTTCCAAACGCAGAGATAAGCCTTCGCGACCGTAATATGCTTTTTCCGTTTTATATACGCCCATGCTACTCGCTTTACTATTGTTTTTATTCGAAAAAGTATCGGTCAGCAGAGTTCCTGATTTAATTCCGTGCGATACGTAAGTATGAAAAAGAAGTTTCTTTTCCCTTAAATTAAAAACCCATAATCGCTTCTCATTTGAAGGAAGGGAATAATCAATGACCGACAAAATATTATTACGCTCTTCTGTATAGGCTGCAGCGCATTTCAAAGCAGTTAATACTTTGTTAATTACTCCTTCATTCAGATCAGGAGCCTGTTCATGCAGCATTTTCTCAATTTCAGTCAAAGACGGGTTAATTGATGGAATTTCACTAGGAAGGACCACCTTGAAATTGGCTAATTTCTCTTTTAGTCCATCAAAAGAAGGCAGAAAAAAACCTGATAGCTGAACTGCTAACACCAATAGCAGAGAGTTAATCATAGTATTTCCTTGATTTAGCTGGCTTTATTATTAATTGTTGTACTAATTAATATAGCTCAATTTCAGGCAAAATGATTTTTATTTATTTTTATAGATCTTTAAATGAGCAGAAAATTGAAACCATCGACGGAGGCAAGATAATTCGAGGAATAAGGCAATATAAAGTATATATTGCCTTATTAGTATGAAGTTATTAATAAATAATTAATTCACACGAGCTTGCGCTTGATGTGCAACTGGAGAGGGTTCTTTGCCTTCAATAAGCGCATCTCTGACTATTTTTGCATTCATATAATGAACAGCAGAATCAATTACATTGGCGACAAAAGGAAGACTAGAGAAGTCTGTAAGTGTGAGAGCCCCTATATTTACAAGCTGAAACCAGTTTAATAATACCGCAGTACACCCAATTGAATCACTAGTATCTTTATTGAGTGACGCTACATATTTTGTTAAAGATAATGCGGTTGTAAAATGAACCAAAAAATCAGCCGTCATTTCCCAGGCATTATCTTCAGGATGGGTGAAGAATTTGGTGAAACCTAAAATAGTTGAGAATGTATTTACGGCCAGCGCAACCTTCAATTTTGTATTTTCTTGAAAAAACCAACCCATTTAAACTTTCCTTATTTAATTAATTTGGGCGTATATTAAACAGTATTTAAAAAATAAATTCAAGTTTTAATTTTTTTAACAAAGATAAAAATAGAAGTACTGCCCCTTGGTTTTAAACCAAGAGGCAGTTCTAAATTAACGATAACAACGCAGTCTGCCGTTGGCATTTCGCCAGCAGCCAGGATGGAAAGGTGCAGGGGTGGAGAATGCGCCAGGATGGTTTAAGATACAGCCGCCATATATGCTCTGATGATACCCAAATCCACAGCCTTGCGCCGCATTAGCAACTGAAAAAGCAGCTGAGCCAATGTAGAAAAATGATAAAACACCTAAAACTCGCAGTAATTTCATAGCCTTAGTTAGATAAGTAATCACAACATCCTCCTTGAGTTAATTTATTCCCTCATGAGAAGTATAGAATTATTTTATCACTTTGCGCTATTTAAATACAAAAATAAGCAATATGAGGTACAGTAAAATTTAACTTTGATTAAAATTGCTTAGAACAATTTTACCTCGTGTTAAACCACTTTCTATCTGAGCATGTGCTTTAATTAAATTTTCAGCATTAATGAGACCAACATGACCCGCTGAAGTGGTTTTAATTATTCCTTCATCCACCAGTCGTGCGAGTTCTGTTAATATTTCTTGTTGGCGAATCATATCTGGAGTCTTATACATCGATCGGGTATACATCATTTCCCAATGAATAGAGATACTTTTTAACTTAAATATCTTAATATCCACATGTTCGGGACTATCTATTAAAGCAAATTTGCTTTGCGGTTTAAGAACATCAACAAGAGCCTTTACGTGATCATCCGTATGGGTAAGACTTATTACGTAATCCACTGCGGGATGATTTAACGCGTTTAATTGCTCACCAAACTCTTTGGAGTGGTCGATTACATAATGCGCTCCATTATCAAGAATCCATTGGGCAGATTCTGGACGAGATGCGGTACCGATGATAGTGAGCTTCGTCAATTGACGCGCTAATTGAACTAAAATAGAGCCAACCCCACCTGCAGCTCCTGTCACCAATAGCGTTCCTTGATCCTCAGCAGAAAATTTTAAGCGGTCGAATAATAATTCCCAAGCGGTCAAGCCAGTCAGGGGTAATGCTGCAGCCTCCTCAAAACTCAATGATTTCGGCTTCTTGGCAACAATACGCTCGTCTACCAATTGGTATTCACAATTTGAACCGGAGCGGGTTAAATCTCCAGCAAACCATACTTCATCACCCGGTTGAAAAAATGTCACATCACTACCCACTTCAACTACCGTTCCTGCGGCATCCCAACCTAAAATTCGTGATGTTTTATCCTCTGGAGGAATGTTTAATCTCATTTTTGTGTCAATAGGATTTACTGCAATAGCTTTTATTGCAACCAGAACGTCATGTCCTTTCGCTTTGGGGACAGGAAGGTCTAAATCAACCAGGGCATCCTTTTGATCTATAGGCAAGCATTGATAATAACCCACTGCTTTCATTTTTATCCTTAAAAATAAATTGATAAATCATTGTATGATGGGTCTTGTTTTGAAACAAATTAATTTATAGCCAATTCATGATAAATTTATAATCATCTCTATTTTGGCCTCTTTCTTTAATGATACTAAAATAATCATTTGTAAAAATATTTATACTAATTTAAAATAGCTGAATTGTTATGTGCAGGATAATTAGTAAAACCCGAGCAGTAATTGACCGAGTTTACAGAAAAATATATTACGGATAATTATAAGCAGTTGATTTTAATAATCTATTTTTAAATGTAATAAACATAAATTAGATTGTAGAATAAAAAATAATCAATAATCTAAATATATGATAAATCTGGACGTACTATTATGCCGAGAACTAAGAAGCCTAAATTAGTAATCATTCAAGAACCACAGAATGATTCGTCAAATAACACTCATTTATTACCACAAGCCCATGAACTTATCACTGAAATTGAATCATCAATTGACGCTGATTTAAAAAAAATATATGAATTTAATAACCGTAGGCTAAGGATTTTTGACCATAATTTGTTCGCCCAAGATAAGTATAAATACCTAATCTCAGTCAGCCAAGCTATGGAACAAGCTATCTACCCGATTAATGAAAAAATTGACCATTGCTCCTCGAGCACTGGTGATTTTCTAATTCAACTTCTCAAAGAGAAGCAAAAGATAACCCACCGTTACGCAAAGCTGTGTGAACCTGAATATGAATTCCTAAAAGCTCTGGAAGATGAAGCGTACCCAAATGAAGTAAATCAACACAAAATTGATAAAATTTACTACAATACTTCATCCCGAGTCTCGCTTTTAATTGAAAAGCTGAGCCGTTTGGAATCCGAATTACCACCAGAAAATTTATTTCAGAATGAATTCTCCAGCTTACAAAACTATGTGGCATCGATTAACACAATTATGGCACAGCTCGATCAAACGGATTTGTCGCCATTAAACGAAACAAGTTACAGCCAGTTCATGCATGCAAAAAATAACGTGATGTACTACGAAGAACAATTTTATCGCACTTGTGATGTATTAACTACGAAACTTCAAGTTCAAAAATATAATAATGAGATAGCCCCATTAATCTATGATCTGCGTCAAACTTATTACACTATTTATGGCTTACAAAAACGATATCAAGATGTGAAACTGGTCAATGAACTCAATGCTTTTTTGTCTGATCAAAATGGATTATTTAAATATGACTATAAAAATGCAGAGTTAAGTGAGGCTAAGACCCAGTACCTGTCGTCGTTGTTCCTAAAAAAAGAGGAAATTCAACAGATTCATGCGTCAATGAAAGCCATAATCAATAAACACCTTGAACGATTTAAAAATATCGAAGATGGCATTACTTTCTTGAGTGCTCGAACCCGGGTTTTAGGTGCACTGAGTAACCATTCGATAAGCAACTTCAAAGCATTAGAGCAAGCCATTTTGTATCCATACAACAATCCTGTAACCAGTCCAATTGTAGCAGAAAAAAATGCTTGTTATTTACATTCTCTTATAACCAATGACTTCTTAAAAGATGATTTACTGAATCAATGTGCCGAAGCAAAGCGTTACATTGAAGAATTCTATAAAAATGTTCCTGCAATAGAGCACAACGCGACTCACTTCATCTATCATGATAAATCATACCTTCTGGAAGAATCACCACTTGTACGGCAATACATCGAAGAACGTGCCAGAATGATAATTGCCTTGAGTAAAGGGGACAATCCATCTGACGATTATAATTTGTCCTACAGCAAGCTCCTGGAAGCTCAAAACAGACTGAATAATTATCTTTCTAAAAAAGAAACACTTGGCAGGCAACAGGAGACGCTGAACCAGTTGTCCACTGAGGTAAAAACGACTCTTTCAAACATTCCTTTAGTGACAAATTGTATATCTCAAGCAAAACTTAATCAAAATTTTCGAGAATCGATTAGGATTCTTTATTTATCAATAAAACAAAAGATAAAAGCCTGCACAATTGAAAATATCAGCACCAACGATGAGGAAACAATTAATTTTCGCAAACAATATGAACTTTTATTTTCATCCTATAAGGAAAAAAGTCATATTAATGAGCAAATTGAAACGTTACAACAGGATTTGAATTCAAAGACTAAAGCTCTGGAAAATCTAAAAGACATCTACTTAACTATTATAAATAGCATTGGAGATGAGATAAACCGTATTTTATACTCTGAGGGCAGGGATCGTCGCATTGCAATACTCACGAAACTAAAACTGGATATAGAAAGTAAAATTTCAGAGATTGAACCCATAACCACACAACTAACGGATATCAATTCGAAAATAAACGATCCCGCTTCCATTGAAAGAAACCGACAAAAACTTTCTGATTTCTCTGATGTGATTAGGGATATTAATACAAAAGCCATTAATGATATTCAGAGAATTTTAGCCGATGATGCTATTGCTGAATTAACCTATGCCATACAGAACTCACTATTCGCTTTTATAAATCGCTACATTTTACGACCATTAATTGCGATAATCTCTAAAGTATCTCAAATGGCTAATTTAACGAATAAGCCTATTCGCCACTGCCATCGTTTGTTTAACCCATCCGATTCAGAAGGACTGCTCAAAGATTTAAGAGACAAAATAGAAATTGCTCCTCCAGCTGCGTAGCTGGAGTAGTTAGGTGCTTTGACTAACTACAACTGGCCGTGGTCGGGCATTATTTCTAAACTCAAGTAAATAAATCCCCTGCCAGGTTCCTAGCAACAGTTTTTCTTTTTCAAATGGAATAGTCAATGAAGTAGCGCATAAAAGGGATTTAATATGAGCTGGCATATCATCAGGACCCTCTTCATTATGTCTGTAATGGGCCGATTCGGGTACGAGTTTATTAAAAAACTGCTTTATATCATACAGTACATCATCAGATGCATTTTCATTGATAGCAAGAGCCGCAGAGGTATGTTGAATAAACAAATGCAGTAATCCAGACCCGCGAAGTTCTAATTGATTCAAGATCTCATGGGTGATGAGATGCACTCCATAAGGTTTTGCTGCCAGCTGAATTATTTTATGCTTTATCATTTGAACCTTATTTGCTACTAATAAATATAAGTTACCTATTCCGAGGCAGTTCCAGGCCACGGACAGAAGGAAAAGGCATTCCCAGGATACTTCGAATGTTTAAATATAGGCTAAAATGAAGCGAAATAACAGATCTGGTCTCGATGAGCTTTAGCGTTTAAACTTATTTTAGGACCATATTATGGCGATGTTACCATTCATTAAATGATTCACCACGTCCTTGAACACGTTGTAGGACATCGAAATCAAATTGACAACATGGCCCAGTTTCAGGAAGAAACATGAGAAAAACATTATTCGGTACAGTTAGTAATGAATTTCATTTAAAAATGACTCAATGTATTAAAGAAATACAAAAAATTGATTTTAAAGTGGAAAACAATCCTTTACTACTAAATAAATATATCAAATTAATTGAAAATGCGTTCCTAAATAAACAATTTGAAAATTTGAATCAATCCCTTAAAGATACCCTTCATATGAACTATAAAATGTTGCTTAACACCTTCAATGAATCGGAGTGTTGCATTCAGGTTCCCTCAACAAAAGACCTGTCCTATATGACAGGAATGCTTGCAGGAGAGAACGAGGATCAAAAGATACGCCTCACTCATATGGTCCAGACAGTACAAAGACATTCTGTATTTCCACTAATTACAACTGACAATAGTAACCCTCCGAAATTTTGGCAGGATTTGCTTGAGCTAATTGATAAAGCGACTATGAGTAGCCATATTGCTAAAATCTTAAAACATCTGCGACAGATTCCTCGCGATAATGAATTAAACCGTTCAATCCTGGCAGTTCATCCTATTGGTTATTTAGAACAAGTGGTTCAATGGAGCATCAAAGCCAAAAGAGAAAAAACACTCTGCCTCAATAACGACATTAATATTACACCTAAAACATTTGAGATCCTCATCAAAGATATTATAACCACGTTATTAAATCCCGCTAAAATTAAATTTTCCTTTGGTTTGCCTTCTCATCATGCCTTTAACTCTGAAGCTTCAGGATTTTGTGTGTTTAATAAAACAGCGATTATTCTCCAATATACTCACCTCACCCAAAAGTCACCCATGAAGCACCTTATTATCGGAACTGATGTCAATCGAGATAATGGGCTATGTCAGGTTTTACGCGGATGTGATGAGGATCTCGATATTTGTCATGTCGATATCTTTGATTCAAGAGTGTACCCCAATCAGAATGAGGCAATTATCAATAAAGAATTTAAAACCCAGAAAATAGTAGAAGATGCGGTTGAGTCATGGACTAGTTCAAAATATCGTTATTTTGTCGTTGATTTGAGTAAAATAAAACGAACCTCCACTTCGACTATTATTCATCCCGCACTGGATTTTGCATTAAAAAAAATATCTGACACTATTATTGAAGCCAAAAATAATAATCAAAAAATAATGCTTTATCTTCCAACAGGTTGGGATTCACATCAAAATGAAACGGCCTATTGTAGCCAATATTTTGGCAATAAAAAAATAACTCGTGCGGAAAATATCCTATGCCGCTTTAATAACAACGACATGCATTTATTTTATGACAGAATTTGTCATTTTTATTTAGAACACCCCCATATCATTGCGGGAATTTATTGGGGGCTGGAAGGTGGTTATAACACCAAAATGTACGAGCATCAGATTCAACTCATGCTTGAGATCGTCGGCAATCAATTGGCTGAATGCAACAATAATTCAAATGGCAACCAAATGGAAATGTAAGACACTTGCATTTATCTTCGGCTACATCTGGCTCAACTCAAAGGCCAATAACTTAGGAATTACCGTCTTCGTCCTCCGCAGATTCAAGATGAATTGTGCGGAAAAACAAATGAATTATCGGTGATAACATAATCACGATTATTGCAATAAAAGCTAATCCGCTAAAGAGGGCGTAACAGCCAGCAAAAATTTTTCCTGGTGTAGTAATCATCGTTGTCGCAGGGCCCATGCCAGAAAGAATCATTGAGGCATTTAAGAAAGAGTCAAGCCAGGACATTCCCTCTAACTCATGATATCCCAGCATTCCACTAAATAGCGCAATCGCGATAAGAACCAATCCAAGAAGAGTATTTCGGGTTAAATGAACATAAATATTTACATGTTTGGCAAAGTGCATCTTTTTTTTCATGCTAGGCCCTCTTATCCATTTCATGTTCCAAGGCATCAGAAATTTCACTCCACTCAAACCCAAAACCCGCATCCAATAAGCGCTGAGGAATTACTTTTTGCCCTTTATTTATTAAACATTCACCCATTTCTCCAAATAAAAGGCGAATCATTGCAGCGGGAGTTCGAAGCCATAAAGGTCGACTCAGGGTTTTGGCAAAAGCTTTTGCAAATTCTTTTTGAGTACAGGGATTAGGGGATGTGATATTAATTGGGCCGGTTAACTCCGGATGATTTAACAAGAAACGATAGGCATTTACTAAATCATCAATGTCTATCCAGGACAGGTACTGCTGCCCATTACCAATAATACTTCCAGCACCGCATATAAAGCTTGGATAAAGTTTCCCTAAAAACCCTTCACCTTTTTTAAGAACCACCCCAAAACGGGTTGTTGTTACGGCAATACCAGCATTTAGGGCTTCATTTAGAGCCTCTTGCCATTTTATACCAACTTCACTTAAAAAATCTTTAGGGTGATCAATATCTATTAAAGTATTTTCTGTAAACACACTGGAGTCGTTCTGCTCCTGAAGACCATAAATTCCCACTGCATTCGCGCAATAAATATGCGGGGTGGCATTTTGTTTTAAAATCCATCGCACTAAAGTTTCAGTAGTGTTAACGCGAGAACTAATAATTTTTTCTTTTACCTCAGGGCTCCAGCGGGAAGAGGCTATATTCAACCCTGCTAAATTGATTACTACATCAAATTGGCGTGCATCGAGATAATCGAGTTCATCCCAGGAAACTGAAATTATTTGCTCTGGAAATACCTGGCGCAAGTGATCTTTATGTCTGCCAAGGACGGTAAAATGATGTTCATTGGCCATACCATGAATTAACGCCTGCCCGATTAATCCAGAGGCCCCTGCAATTAATATATTCACCCATTACTCCCTGTAATAACTCAAACCGCGGTCAAGCGGTTTGAGTTCGTCATTTTGCAATAATGGCTAGTCTAATCGATTTGTATTCTAAGGAAAAGCGGGTCCTGACAGATAGGGATTGTACCCACCGGGATTAGCGGTGGGCTTAACACATTATTGAATGAAATGGCCGACAAATTCATATTGCTGATGCTGTAGATTATTGCCGCTACAGACGGGACTAGCCCACTTATCAGCACACGGTATATCCCGAGATAAAGACCACATGGACAGACCGCCCAGACTGGTATTTTTTGCGAATTTTTTCAGCTCATCGACATTAGCTAAAGTGAATTGCTCCGTATTTACATCATTAACACCAATCATTGGGGTTACTTTAACTAATTTCCATAAAGCTTCCTCGCTTTTATCTGGATAAATCTCTTTTAAAAACTGCTGAGTATGTGATGCCGCCGCAATCGCATAGGCCCCCATATCACCGCTGTATGCAGGACCATAATCCATGGCCATTATATTGACCTGAAAATGCAAACCTGCAGAATATGCGGCACTGATTATATCTTTTCCAGCAGATGTCAAACCTTCGGGCATCACAGGCAAGGTAAAACTCAAATTAATATCCGGATGCTGAATTTGAGTCACTTTAATTGCTGACATTAATTTGGGAATATCCGCTGTACCGTTTTCGATATCAAAATCCAGGGTCTTGGCATGATACGTATCAATTACCTGATTAAACGTGTCAATTAATTGTAAGGGAGTACAATGATAGGAAAGATCATTACCTGTAGCTCCGCCAAAAGACACTGCAAGATCAACGCCGTGAGCAACTAGACGATCTGCCTGTTTTGCACCCCAATGTTTCGCTAAACTATAATCTTGCTGCCCACCCCACGATGGCTGACAGGAACCACTATCCGTGATGAACGCCAAATGAAAAGACGTTATTCCCTGGCTCACTGCGGGACTCACTAAATCCATAGGAGCCATATCTTGTGTTTCTGGATCCCAATGCGTATTAAGGGTGTAATCTACATAGGGACTAAACGGAGGTGTTTGCATTGATGCGGCAACTACATTCGTTGATAGTAAAACACCATTTATCACGGAGAGGATTCTGGAGATAGGCATCATTAATCCTTAAAATAAAATGCATATATTTGCATCATTTGAACAATAAATCAACCATTTTGAAGAAAAATAAACAAAATCTGTGTTTATATGGCTGTATTTTGCTTAATACCCCAGATTTATCCTCATAGAATATCTAATCAGTGAGTTCAATTATATTGACAAATGTACTTGAGCTGATAACAATCACCTTTTTTGAAAATTGTTGTACCATGTGGTTTAAGCCATATGAACACTAAGATGCAAGGAGCACTTATGAACCCATTTTATGTCGATCCTGATATAGCCAATGCATCAACAATACCCTCAGAATTTTACCTCTCGCCTGAATGGTTTGAAGTTTCTAAAGAGAAGATATTTAGTAAGACATGGCAATTTTGTTTCAGCACGGAAACATTTGGCCAAAAGGGACAATTGATTCCGTTCACCCTCCTTCCTGGATTGCTCAATGAACCTCTTTTATTTAGCCATGATGAACATAATACCATTCGATGTATGAGTAACGTATGCACCCATCGGGGCAACATTCTTGTAGAGGCGCCCTGTACTGCGCACAAAATAAAATGCAATTATCATGGACGGCGCTTTAATTTTGCTGGCGATATGTTGCATATGCCCGAATTTGAACAAACGAAAAATTTTCCCTCAACTAAAGATAATTTAAATTCGGTGCCCTTTGGTGTGTTTTCACCCTTTATCTTTGCCTCATTATCTCCGGCCATGCCATTTCATGAGCTGTTTGCTGATATTCAGGAGCGTCTTTTTTGGCTACCCTTTGATCAGATGCATTTGGATACTCAGCGCTCAAAAAACTATACAGTCAATGCACATTGGGCTTTATACTGTGAAAATTATCTCGAGGCCCTGCACATCCCATTTGTTCACCCCTCATTAAGACAGGTCATAGATTGCACCACTTATACAACTGAATTATATCGTTATTGTAATTTGCAATTAGCTCTGGCTTCTGAAGGGGAAGAATATTTTGATTTACCTAAAGACTCACCCGATTATGGAAAAAAAGTAGCCGCTTATTATTACTGGTTATTTCCAAATACCATGCTTAATTTTTATCCTTGGGGCTGTTCGGTTAATTGTATTAAACCCATTTCTCCTGAGCTTACGCATGTATCTTTTCTGACTTACGTTCTTAACGAGAGTAAATTGGATAAAGGAGCTGGTGGTGCTCTTGATTTGGTAGAGCAGGAAGATGAGGCTGTTGTTGAGTCGGTGCAGAAAGGAATACGCTCGCGGTTTTATGATACGGGGAGATTTTCTCCTACCAAAGAACAGGGAACGCACCATTTTCAACGTTTGCTTTGTGAGTTTCTTAATATTTAATTATCGCTTTCAATTCGATTCATACTTTCAGGAAAAATAATTCGGAATCCTGGCTCTAAAATCTGACCCAATGGGTTTTGGGACATATCACTATGTCCCACCGCCCGACGATTAATAATTAAACTATTAAAAAGTTTTCTTACACCAATATCCAGGGTCAATAACTGAGCAAGATAATAGTGATAATAATTAATTTCATTTTGGGCTCTTTTCCCATCATCATTAAGAAAAAACAATAACTGGGCTGCCGAACTGTCGAACTTAGTTTGATACTTTATTCGCGCAAGATATATCGAGAGCCAATCCTTCTGTCTTACCTCCGGTACTAACTTTAACAATGAGCATCTTTTAACTGAGAAAACCGGATGTTCAAAATCAACCATTAAAACTGCCTGAATAAATTTCCTGCTAACTAATCTTTGTTTTTGCAACTGCTTGATCATCTCGATTTCAGAATGGGCTTTAACGGGAGCAAGCCATGAGTGATCGGCATCTCTGAGAGAGGTCTCCGGGAAATGCATTTTATATTCCTCTAGCAATTTCTTATACGTCACTATGGGTAACGAGAGTTCAAAAGATGCTAATAACGGGTTTATGAAAAACTCCGAAGGTATTTCAACCTTATTATTGTAATGTTCGTTAGCTTGAAGATTGATTTGGGCGGTGCAGAATAAGGGACGTAATTGTTCTTGTAACGAGAGTTCGCTTTGAAAGCGCTTCATCGTGGGGCTGGCTGCTAATTTACTGTCCCCTATCCCAACATGATGTGCCACTAAACCCGCGTCCACCAGATGGTCTATTATATTTTTTACCTCAGAATCTGGTGAGTTAGGTTGCATAATCAATGGTCTGTTGGTTCGCCACCAATCATTATGAGGGGAAGTCAATTCTTTGAAGATAGGCCCCCCAGTATTATGACACGCCGAGCAACGCATCCGGTCGCCAAAAGGATTTTCACCTTGCGGAATTTTTCGATACAACCATACATTATCATTATAAGCATCCTTTGAATCGCCCCGATAAAACCACCGGGTTTTACCCTTCTTAATTCCTCTAAGCTCATAAAAATTATATAATTTTTTAGTATTGTCCCAAGCAATGGCTTCAATGAATAATTTTTTATTTTTTGGTTTTTGATCCAGGATAATTGATTTGTGTTTTAATCGGGTACTATATCGCAAAAAAAAATCACCTTTAGTGACCATGTCACCGGAAGGTAGGACTCCCTGTATAGAGGAAATAAAATTAAAACTTCCTTTGCCAGGATTGTTCCTCCCTCTATTAGCAACCATAGCGGTTTCTTCTGATAAATTAAAATATGTCATTATCTTTTTTAGATCTTGAATATTATCGGGGCATTTGGCGGCTTGTGAAAGCAATAAATACAACGCATCGTTCATTGGGTCTGCTATATCCTCATGTTTGAATACCATACATTGAGCATGAAGAACTGAGGTAAAAAAATAGAGCAAAATATAATACTTAAGCATGCAGTAACTATCCCTGAGGTTAATTCGTCATCCGGTTGAATAAACCATCTTAACCCGATTTTGACACAGTAGAAATACGGTTTGAGGAAAGACAATGGATGTGGAAAGGTTTTTATAAAGCTAAATTTGTTTTTAATAATATTGAAGTTTAATGCAAGGAGTTACCCTGAGTTCCCGTAATACGACTTCGTCTATTACGGGCTACCTGTCTGTAATAATGTCTCGTGAAATTGCTCTTTACACTCCTATTCTGCTGGAGCTTTATATTGTTCTGAGTATTGCTTACCCAACACTTTGGCTTTTATCAGATCTTCTGAATTCATTATTTTTTCCAAACTGCTTAAATTATCGCGCGCTTTATCAAAGCCGTTATTTAAAGCAGCATTGAACCATGCATAGGCTTCCACTGGGTCAGCAGAAACTCCAATTCCATCGCGATAATATACGCCTAACTGATTTTGTGCTTTACCATATCCTTGTTCGGCTGATTTACGCATCCAGAGAATGGATTGTTCCACATTTTTCCCTACCCCATCACCATAGAAATACATGTCGGCTATGTTGTATTGAGCATTTACATTTCCCGCTTCGGCACTTTTTTGATACCAATATGCTGCTTTTTGGAGATCTTTTCGCCCAAGCTTACCTGAATCATATAAATACCCTAATTCTAATTGAGATTTGGCATGTCCTTGTTCTGCAGCTTTTTCAAAATACTGGGCCGATTTATTTAAATCTACTGCAACTCCATCGCCTTGCTCGTACATTAAACCCAAATTATATTGTCCACTGGAATTACCCAATTCAGCAGCTTTGTTATACCAGTTAATTGCCTGGGTTTTATCCTTTTTAACACCAATACCCGAGTCATAATTATATCCAATGGCCAAGGCTGCATTTGAATTTCCCTGAGCGGCTGATTTTCGATACCAAATCATGGCGGTTTCAGGGTTTTGCGGTACCCCAGAGCCGGTATCATACATATAACCCAAGCCGTATTGACCTTCTGCATTATTTTTATCCGCAGCTTTTTGATACCATGATAAAGCCTTGGTAAATCCTTCCGGAGTGTTTAGATACCAGTAGAAACCAGCCAATAATACTTGAGCATCCACATTTCCCTGGTTAGCTGAAGCAAGTAATAACTGCTCTGTTTTGTCGGCATTGTAAGAAACGCCTTGCGCATTATAATACATTTTGCCTAAAAGAAATTGCGCCTTCGCATCTCCTTTTTCAGCTTCCGGAGTAAGTAAAATATAGGCTTTTTCAAAATGCTCCTGGTTATAGGCGTCTTCTCCTTCTTGAGTAGTTGCCATAAGGGCAGGAGAAATTAGCGTGGTTAATGAAAGTAATAAAATATATCTTTTCAAGTCCATTTTATGCCCTTAATAGAATCCATTGATCTATATTATAATCTAAAAATATCCAATATGTATTAATTTGGAACTTTTAAAATGAAGACCCAAACCAGCGTCAATTAACTCTTATCTCCTTTAAATCGAATGACTTTTAATTATCTCTGCATCGATCGTTAGGAGTACAAAGCAGAATTCAGGATTATTACCCCTACTATCCATATAAACCTGCAAAATATAGGCTAATATTAACTTAACTGTTGAAATTTTAAACATATGATGCATCGGTTTTTGATCCATTAAGAAGACGCATTTAAAACAAGCAAAAAACGTATGTGGTGTACTGAATAATCGAGGATTATCGGTACCAAAAAACCTAATTACCTCAGGTGCTATATGAACGCTACTGTATTACAGTGCCCCTCTTTAGTGAGTGTTGTCAGACGCAGAGCCCTAAACGCTCCAGACAAATTATGTTGTACGTTTTTATATAATGATATAGAACATCACATGACATATGGCCAGTTAGATAAACGTGCACGAGCTATAGCATCGACTTTACAATATTACGGAGCACAGCCAGGGGATCGTATCCTTTTATTATTTTCTTCCGGTCTTTCTTTAATCCAGGCGTTTTTTGGTTGTCTCTACGCTGGATGCATCGCCGTTCCTGTTTATCCTCCGCTTAACAAAAAACCTTTAGAAAAAACGCAAAGAATCATTAATAATGCCAAACCCCGGTTTGCTTTGATGACCGCTGAGCAAATTTTAGATTTTGCGGTACTAGATAAAAAAAATACGCCTCATTTTGCGCGGATACCCTGTATTGCTATTGATGCTGTCAATGAAAAATGGGCAGAGCATTGGGATATGGTTGCAATTCACCAATATTCAGTAGCCTTTCTCCAATACACCTCAGGTTCCACCATGCATCCTAAAGGAGTTATTATAAATCACAGGAATTTAGTGGATAACATCGATAAAATACTTTCAGCTTTTGATTTGAATGAGCACTGTGTTCTCCTTACCTGGTTACCTCCCCACCATTCGACGGGTTTAATAGGATCGATTTTAACGCCCATTTATGGTGGAGTTCCGATCATTATGATGACTCCTGAATCATTTTTACATCAACCTGTTCTCTGGCTGAAAAATATTACCAAATATAAAGTGACCATAAGTTCAAGCCCTAACTTTGGCTATGATTATTGCGTAAAGCAAATTAAAGAAAAAGACAAAATAGGACTGGACTTAACAACCTGGTCCGTGGCTATAAATAGTTCAGAGCCCGTTCGACTTGAAACCATGGAGCATTTCTATGAGGGTTTTAAAGAGTGTGGATTTAACAAAAAAACATTTTATCCATGTTATGGACTAAGCGAGGCTACGCTATTGGTTACCGGGGGCACTCCGGGGCGGCCCTATCGTACCCTCACAATAGCCAAGAAAGAGTATCGGGATCATCGAGTTCACTTTGTCAAAGAAACCGGAGCTGATACCTATACTCTGGTCAGCTCTGGTAAAATGATTCAAAAAATAAGAATTGTCGATCCCGAAACCTTAATGCCCTGTGATCAGGATCAGATTGGTGAAATTTGGATACATGGGGAGAGCGTTGCTCAAGGTTATTGGCAAAATAACGATCAAACTGAGTTTGCCTTTCAAGCGACAATTAACGGGGAGGCAAGCAATATCAGATATTTAAGAACAGGAGATTTGGGATTTATCCATGCTGCAGAGTTATATGTAACCGGCAGAATACATGATTTAATTAAATTGTATGGTAAAAATCACTACCCTCAAGATATCGAATATACTTTGCTACATGACCCTCTGCATGCCTGGTTAGGCCATTGTGCTGTATTCCTTTGTCAGGAACATAATGAATATAATTTAACCTTGCTGTGTGAAGTGGATGAGAGCTTTATCGATCCTAATCGTCAGACTGAATTATTCAATTCCATTTTCGAGCTGATTTATCAGGTCCATCAATTAGAGTTACATACTATTGTATTGATTCCTCTTAAATCAATGCCTCACACAGCTAATGGAACAATTCGTAGAAGCATTTGTCAAAAGCGTTTAATTGATAAAAGTTTACCCGTTATTGCACGCTGGGAAATCAATGCGATTACTTGATGGCGCTACAGAGCATCGTTAAATGCTGGCTAATTTTAACTAAAAAGAGATAAACTATTCTTATAAGGAACCATCTATGAATACTTTTTTCAGGAATTGATATGGATATTAATTTACTGGTCTTGGCCTCACCTGTATTTTTGATTTTAATTATTGCTGAGTATACCCGCTGCTTGTATAAAAAATTACCACACTATCAGCTGAACGATTCTGTTAATAATTTCAGTACAGGGATTATTGAAGAATTAGGTACTTTGCCTTTAAAGGGACTTATTCTTTTTGGTTACTATTATCTCTTTGAACATTATTCTATCACGACATTTCCATCAGATGCCCTGTCTTCCTGGCTACTGCTTTGGCTGGGAGTAGATTTTTGTTACTACTGGTATCACCGCGCGAGTCATCGCTGTATTTTTTTCTGGATAGGCCATTCTGTTCATCATCAAAGTGAAAACTATAATCTTTCCGTGGCCTTACGCCAGGGATATTTTCAAACCATAACCTCGTGGATATTTTATCTGCCATTAGCGATTCTCGGTTTTTCCCCGCAAATGTTCATTGTGGTCGTTGCGTTAAATACAATTTACCAATTTTGGATTCACACGCAGAGTATTGATAAAATGGGGTGGTTCGAAACCTTATTCAACACCCCCTCCCATCATCGAGTACACCATGGTAAAAACCCGCAATACATCGATAAAAATTATGCGGGCAGTCTAATCATCTGGGATAAATTATTCGGTACCTTTGAGCCAGAGAAGGAGCAACCCGTTTATGGTGTTACCGAACCCTTGGATACCTGGAACCCCTATTCAGCTAACATAAAAGTTTTAAAAGATGTTTTATATTATGGGAAAGGGTTTAAAAATAAATTAAATGTCGTTCGCGCTCTATTTATGCCACCAGAATGGATTATCAATCAACTGCAAAAAGAACACGTTACTCTGGAAAAAAGACCGGTTAAGCCAATGAACCAGCGCGCTCCTGTATTATTCATGTTAATAAACCTTGGGCTTGCTATTGGTCTATATACATGGTTTGCCTTCACTTTTAACATCCATTCACTATTTTCCTGGACCAGTGGTGCACTTGTTTTACTTACCCTTTATGTCCTGGGCAAAGTAGCCAATGGTGAGCAAAAGGTCTTGTTCGTCGAAATATTACGTACAGTGGTGGTTTTTTTAATCGCTTACATTCTTTTACAAAATATCATTACGGCACTTGGGTTAAGCATTCTGTTTTTTATTTTAAATCGATTTTTGATAAATTATATTTCATTAAAACATTTCTCTACTCTGGCAGGATTTTAAGACATCCAGAAGTTACGCTATGAATTATCAGTTTTATTAATGAAAGCAGCACGAGAAATAAAAGCAACAAGGCAGGTATACCACTGAAATTTGAAAGCATTTTGATTCCATCAGTCCCTGCATAAACTACAGTGAAATAGGATATTAAACCTAAACTAGCTCCCCATAACATTTTGATTATGGTTTTCTCTCCAAGATGATCACCCTGTGCACTCAAATCAGCCATAGCAATTAAGTTTGCATCTGCAGCAGTAACAAAAGACAAAAAACAGGTAAATACAAAAACCATAATTAAAGGTTTTGCATAAGGCATTTTACTCATGAGTAAATAAACAACCGATTCAGGGCCTTGAGCCATCAATTGGTTATAGACGCTGTCCAGTGGGATTGTACTTAAAGCCAAAGTTCCAAATATAGAAATCCAGACAAAACTGCATAAGGCGGGAAGAAGAAAATTCATCATTATAAACTCTCTAACCGTATAACCCTTAGCTATTCGTCCCAAAAAAAGTGCGGTTACCGGGGCCCAACTCATCCACATGGCCCAACTGAATACGCCCCACTGAAAACCCCAGGAATCTGTTGCATGCACGTTTGGCCATAAACTCAGTTCCACAAAATGCCTGCCATAAAAAATCAGCGAACTGGAACTTAAACGAAACATTTGACCGATATCGGCAAAACATAAAACATACACCATAAGCACCAGAAATAATCTGACATTCCAATCTGCTAATAGGCGAACTCCTTTAGTTACCCCTGAAATAGCGGCAGTAGTAAATGTTATAATAAAGGCTAAAGTAATACACATTATCGAAGTATTCGTTTTAGGTATCAAAAACAAATAATTCAATCCTCCTGACATCAGTAAAATACCTGCCGCCAAAGCCCCGGCCATAGCAATAACTAATGAATAAAGACACAAGGAATCAATTAACCCTTTGAACTTTTTACTGACAGACTGACTTACAAGAGGGTGCAAGCAACTGGCAAAACTAAAATCACTTTTTAAATTGTGGTAATTTAATGCAAAGACCAAAGCAGGTACCGCATAAATGGCATATGGTGTTAGAGTCCAATGCAAAATAAGTCCTGCCAAAGCGAAAATGAAATTAGAATCGGGCGCTGAAGCGGGAGGTTGATAATAATGAAAAATAGGCTCCGCGCAACTCCAGAATAAAAGACCGCAAGCCACAGTCGAACATAATGTTATCGTAAACCATTGCCAACGGGTGAGTTCAGGCTTGGCGTCGACACCCCCTATCCTTATTCTGCCTAATGGGGAATAAAAAACTATAAAACAGACAAAAACCATTAAAAATGCCACGAGGCTATAGATGGGACCTAAAAGGTGCAAAATACGTTGATGTATTTCAGTCGCTGCGATTAGAAAACTTTTCTGAAACGTAATCCCCAAAACAATGCCACTTATCAATAAAACAAAAGGAGGGAAAAATACTTTTGGCCTTAAGGAATTTGGCACCATTATTACACCCTTTTTAATCAGTCGGTTATATGAATGATGATCGCTTCAATAACACGCGCTTAATAGCCGCGGCAATTTGCCGGGCAACGAATATAAAATTTGTATCCCCACGAGTTTATAAGAAGCAAATAGTCTAAAATTATTTTATGGGAATCAAGGAATCATTCCGTATGTTTCATTATAAAATCGTTGTTTTTTTTCTGGTAATCCCCTGGTTTGCCCATGCACTGGAACAAAAAAATCCTTATATGACCCCAATAAAGATAGATATGCCAAGCTGTATCAAGGAAAATAAATTAGACTGCCTGCGCTCTATCTGCATCGCCTCACCATCTTCTTGCAATGTACAATGCACCGCCAATGCCACAGAAAAATGCAAAAAATTGGCGGGGCAAACTCAATATGGGAATTAAGGAATACACATCCATAAAATGGCAAGACAACTGGCATAACTTACAAACCAAATGGTTGATCTCAAAGTGGACCAGTTTAATAAATAAAGAACATGATAAATCACCCGTGCAACAATGTAGGTTACTGCCAGCATTTGTATGGTATCCGACAGATTGTTCGTGACCAATGCGGTTAAGGCGGCTGTTGCAAATACTATCAAGGATTCAAAGCTGTTATGATGTGCCGCTACTGCTCTGCCCCCAAATCCGGTTAGACTCGCCTGTTGTGCTCGGGGATGATTATTGTCATAACGTCCGGTTTTCTGCATGGCATACCCAACCGGTAATTTCGCAAGGTACGGTAACAAAACCGCAATAAACAAACATAAAATTAGTGTATACATAAATTTATCTTCCTGATAATTATTTAAATTGACTAAATATCATAACGGCATTAATCCCCGAGTTCAATCAATCATAAAGTAATAGGAGGAAATGAACAATTAAGTACTGGTAGCACTCATTTTTTTGCCTTAATATGAATAAAGAATATAAGGATATTTGGGAGAAATAAGTGAGTGACGTCAATCGTGGTAGCATCCAGGTACAAGGATTTTCTGACCCTGAAATGGATTTTCAATTAATCCGTCAGTTAGGTTCAAGCAGCTACGGTGGTTCATCAGTAGGAGAATGCTTACACATTGCCAACAATATCCGTGATAATAATCCTCAGGAATGGGTAAAACAATTCGCTCAACTTGGCCAATGGCAAAAAGATGACGGTATGGAACGATTGGTTAAGAATCATGTTATAAGCGGGCGAGAGCAACTGTTAAAAGCATCCAATTCATTTCGCGCAGCAGAATATTATTCCCCTTGTAGCTCAGCACAACATCGAAAATATGGGTTGAATTCAGCTGATTGTTTTTACACAGCGATTTCCAATATGGATGTTCATTTTGAAAATCATTCTATTCCCTATAAAAATATCACCCTTCCCGCTTATTTCATCTCACCTGCTAATGACGGCATGAAACGCAAAACACTGATGATTGTTAGTGGATTTGATGGAACAATGGAAGAAGAATTTATTATGCGCGGAATGGCTGCCGTAGAACGAGGGTTTAATGTAATCCATTTTGCTGGACCGGGACAAATGGATCTTTTTCGCAAATATCCAGAAACCTATTTTGAACCGGACTTTGAGCAGGTGGTCAAACGAGTGATTAATCATTTTGAATTTCGACACGAAGTGGATATGCATCATTTAACACTTATGGGCATTAGTTTTGGAGGGTATTTCGCCCTAAGAGCTGCCTGTTATGAACCACGCATTAAATCACTCATTCTGAATTCACCTATTTTGGATTTGCGTGCCTATCTCTGCGCTTTCGCCTCAATGGATCCAGGCGACTTGCCTGATTCTGATGATTTTAAAATTGAGGATTTGCCCTCTATACCAGAAAATGTCATGTCCGCACAATTAAAAGCCCAATCAGAGCAATTGATTACTCGTTTTGGCCAAAGTTCGTTTAAAAGTACCTTTAATTATTTGAATGAATTTCATATTAATGATGCACTCCTAGATTTAAGCATTCCAAGTCTTGCATTACTAGGTCAGGCCGAAGGCGGTGAACCTCGTGAACAATTCCTCAGGTATTGCGAACAAACCCACGCCACTTCCTATGAGTTTAGCGATTTTGAAGGTGCTGGAACACATTGTCAGACAGGAAATGTATCCTTTGCGAATGCCGTAACTTATGACTGGTTGGAAAGCGTCTGAGTATTTTACTATCGATCAATTTTACTTACGCACCTTATCTTCTACACGCTAACCTCTTCTGCTATGATAAAACGAAACTTAAAAAGAGTTTGGTTAGTTCATAGCAACTAGAAGGATTAGTACCATGACACACGATGAGTCTAGAAAAAAAAGCAAAAGTCATATCATTTTATCTTCCCACCCGGCTAACCATACCGCTTGTCCCTTAAAAATCAAATGGGGCGCTGAGGATCCTAAAGAAAGAGGGCCGGTAATTGCCTCATTAACCAATATTAAAAATAGAAACGTGATAGGCTCTCATTCAGGCTCATACTCTGTATATCGCGCTTTAGCTGTTGCTGCGGGCGTTTTAGATGCGGAGCACGTTCCTGACCTAACAGACACTACCCCACCAATTGTCATTGGGCCACATAAGCAATGGAGTACACCGGGTAAAATTGTCTCCTTAGACCCATGGGGACATTTGGTTGCCACAGTATTCGCTGATGAAATAAAAGCAGGATACGACATCAGGCCAACCATTGCCGTAACCCGTGCGCACATAAACATCCCTGAACTACATATCGCAATGCAAAAAGGGCGTCTAAAACCAGATGGCAAAATTTTAAGTGAAACAGGTGATGTGGTGGTTACCAAAGCAGCAATTGAACCGGTGTGGTATTTGCCGGGCATTGCTGAACGCTTTCAGATTTCAGAATCACGATTACGCCGAACCCTGTTTGAGCAAACCGCAGGTATGTTTCCTGAATTGGTAACCCGAAGCGATTTGGATGTGTTTTTACCTCCAATTGGTGGCTTAACCGCTTATTTTTTTGGAGATGTAACGACTATAAGTAATCCTGATATAGAGCTAACTTGTCGGATTCACGATGAATGTAATGGATCGGATGTATTTGGTTCTGACATTTGCACCTGTAGACCCTACCTCGCCCACGGAATTGAGTTATGCATTGAATCGGCTCAAAGAGGTGGCGTCGGACTTATTGTGTATAATCGAAAAGAAGGTCGAGCACTGGGCGAGGTTACCAAATTCCTTGTTTATAACGCTCGTAAAAGACAGCTCGGTGGAGATACTGCTGCAAAATATTTTGAACGAACCGAATGTGTTGCCGGAGTTCAAGACATGCGATTCCAGGAATTAATGTCAGATATCCTCCATTGGCTAGGTATTACCAAAATCCATCGTTTTGTATCTATGTCCAATATGAAATATGAATCATTACAAAAATCGGGGATAGAAGTGGTAGAGCGGGTTAAAATTCCGGATGAGTTAATTCCTCAGGATGCAAAAGTAGAAATGGATGCCAAGCGAGCAGCAGGTTATTATTCGCCTGATGGAATTCTGGACATTAATGAATTGGCGCAACCTAAAGGGCGAGGTTTGCATGAATAACGAAGAATCTCGCGCTATTTTTTTGCAAACACTTAATGATCCCCATACTATAAGATCGCAATCACATCGTATGTTAGCTCTTGCAAAAGCTAATAAATTGGAACATTTTAGTTTTAATCAGGAACAAATGATTCCAACGGCTTCATTTATTATTGAAGTAATAGAGAAAAACTATCCAAATCTGGATATTCCCTATCACAGTAGATGGCGCCATTTTGAAGCCGGGAAAAGCGACAGGATTGGAGCCCTCCTCAATCAAAATGCCCATTTGTCGCCGATAGAAAAAGGGCAAATCCTTTATGAGCTGGCGATACTGAGTGTATTTCTGGACGCAGGAGCTGGTGCCTTATGGCAGTTTAAAGAGGCTCATACTGGAACCGTTTACACGCGCTCAGAAGGATTAGCTCTGGCAAGCCTTAATCTGTACCAGTCTGGAGCATTGAGTGCTTCAGAGTCCAATCCCTTTAGAATTGATGCAGAACGATTGATTGCTTTTACTGATGAACAGCTATCACACCATTTTCAAGTAAGCTCGCAAAATCCATTAGAGGGAATAAAAGGACGGGTGGCATTGCTAAATAAACTGGGGCAGTTAATGCAGCAAAAGCCCGAATTTTTTGGTGAAGAGGCTCGATTAGGTAGTTTCTATAGTTTCATCAATACCTTAACCAGTCATAATACGATGTCGGCACTCACTCTTTTTCAATCGGTTTTAAAAGCCTTTAATGAAATATGGCCCACTCGATTAACTTACCATGGGGTGTCTCTGGGTGATGTATGGACTCACCATGCTTTAAAAAATGATGAACCCGGGTCTGAGTATATTCCTTTTCATAAATTGTCCCAGTGGCTTACTTACTCTTTAATTGAGCCACTGGAACTTTCAGGAATATCCGTCACTAGTTTGGATGCCCTAACTGGGTTGCCAGAGTACCGTAATGGTGGGTTACTCATTGATATGAATCTACTCCAAGTGAACGATGCCTCTGCTTTGCTTAAACCACATGATCCCGGATCTGAAATGATTGTTGAATGGCGTGGTTTAACGGTAGCACTGCTTGATGAGCTTGCTAAATTAATCCGGCAACAACTGAATCTGGATTCCCAGTCACTCCCTCTTGCCAAAATTTTACAAGGAGGCACCTGGGATGCTGGTCGCCAGATCGCCCGGCAAAAAAGACCCGACGGAACTCCACCAATTCAGATTATCAGTGATGGCACCATATTTTAATAAGGAAATAGAATGGACACAAAGCAAGTAATGATAGTCAGTCACCCTCTTATTCAACACAAATTAACTATTATGCGAAAAGTGGAAACCAGCACGGTCAAATTTCGAACCCTGATGCATGAAGTAAGCATGTTGTTAGCCTACGAAGTAACCCGTGATTTGGAAACTGAATTTGCAGAAATCGAAACTCCTTTAACCAAAATGCTATCTCCTGTTTTAAAAGGTAAAAAATTGGTTTTTGTTTCTATTTTACGTGCGGGAAACGGAATTGTTGAGGGCATGTTAGAATTAGTTCCTAATGCTCGAATCGGCCATATTGGTCTTTATCGTGACCCTAAAACCTTAGAGCCAGTTGAATATTATTTTAAACTCCCAGAACATACTCAAGATCGCGATGTTATAGTAGTCGATCCCATGCTTGCAACAGGGAATTCTGCTATTGCTGCAGTCTCAGAAATTAAAGCCATGAATCCTAAGTCAATTAAATTTCTTTGTCTGCTGGCAGCCCCTGAAGGTATCGCCGCATTTCATGAAGAACATCCTGATGTTCCTATATATACAGCCGCTGTTGACCAGGAATTAAATGAAAAAGGATACATCGTTCCTGGTTTAGGAGATGCGGGAGATCGACTATACGGAACCAAGCTTGATCACTAATTAATAGAATAATTAATTTAAGCCTGATTACCTGAAATCAGGCTTAAATTCGTATTATTCAATAATTAAATCTCAGCAACTTTATCAAGTTTCTCAGCTTTCTTCTGCTCAAGCATCCGCTTGGCTTTTTCGTGATCAAACGAATTTTGCCAATTGGAAATAATAATCGTGGCGATGGCATTACCAAACATATTGACGATTGCTCGACCTTCATTTAGAAATTTATCAACACCTAAAACCAAAACCACGCCAGCGGCAGGAATATGACCAATAGTCGCAAGCGAACTGGCTAAAACAATAAAACCACTGCCAGAAACACCGGCCGCCCCTTTTGAGCTGATGATCATCACTCCTAAAAGAGAAATTTCCTGCCAAATACTAAGAGAAGTATTTGTCGCCTGGGCAATAAACATAGCCGCCATAGTTAGATAAATTGCAGTTCCGGCAAGGTTGAATGAATAACCCAAGGGCAAAACAAGTCCAACAACCGATTTATTACAACCCAGACGTTCCAATTTTTCCATT
This sequence comes from Legionellaceae bacterium UBA2794, assembly GCA_002352055.1. Taxonomy (GTDB): domain Bacteria; phylum Pseudomonadota; class Gammaproteobacteria; order Legionellales; family Legionellaceae; genus Legionella. The sequence goes on along the minus strand of DEHS01000102.1, from coordinate 78,783 downwards.
AAGCTTGGTAACACTGTTTCGGATGATGCAGTTCCCCATACGATTAACAATTCATCATCCAAATAACGAATCAGCTGCCAAATGCTTATCTTGCAATAAAAATGCAACAGACTTCCGAGAATAATTAAGATGAAGGCAATGGACGTAAGATAATAACAAACTAATAAGCTTCCCAGGTGGACTAAAGGCGCTATACCAAATTTTCCTACACTAAAGGCCATGGCAGCAAAAGTGGCTATTGGAGCAAGATACATGACCACATGAATTATTTTAAAAAAAACTTTAGCGAGATTTTGCATTCCAAGGACAATAGGCTCTCCTATTTTGCCACTGATAATAAGACCAACAGCAAAAAGAAGGGAAATAAAAATAACCTGTAACATTTCACCATCAACAAAAGCACTTAAAAAAGTACGAGGAATTATATTTAAAAGCAACTCTGCAACTGTGTTAAATTGATGAGTCACCCCCGCATAAGAGCGCGCTTCTTCTACATTAAGCGATAATGGATCAATATTAAGTCCAGCTCCTGGTTTAAAATAATCCGCAACCGCTAAACCTAAAAGTAAGGCAAAAGTTGTTATTACAATGAAATAACCCAACGCTGCGCCAGCTAGCTTTCCTACTTTAGTCATGTCATTCATCGCAGCGATACCAGAGACCAAAGTAAGGAAAATAATAGGAGCAATTAACATTTTTATCATTTTGATAAATGCATCAGATAAAGGCTTGAATTGAATTGCAACATCAGGATAAAAATAACCGAGAACCACGCCCAAAATAAGGCCTATCAAAACCTGTATATAAAGTTTTTTTAACCAATGCATTTCTGCTCCCCGGATAGTTTATTAAGAACAAACATGCATCATGAATCTGGTTCTATAAATATCTTAATTATTAGATCATCTCACCAAATATTACCAGAGTTAACCAAAAAGTAATTTTTTATTACAAGAATGACTCAAATAATGCACCTGGTATTATTAAGGGGCATTATATAAAAACAAACCTTTATCGTCACGCCCATTACTGATATCGCAGAGCCAATCTAAAACATACTGCTGTTTCTGATGAACCGGGTCATAATAATTAAAATGCAGGGTCGCTGTATTATCTTCAAATACATTTAATCGACCATGAAGTGTCCATAATTCTCCTGTGGGTTGCTCGATAAAAGTAGTCATGCTTGTAGTAACAGTATTTCTTAATTGACCGTTGATTCGCGTGTTGTAATGGAGGTATTTAGTGAAATTAAATCGAGTACTGGAACCATCGAGATATTGAACCAGCTCAGTTTGTAACGCCCGGTCAGTAAGTAGGCAGCGATCCAGATGAATAATCGCTCTAACATCAGTTCCGGTTTCGACGGCTCTTACAAGTTGTCGGTAATTTATCAATAAGGTATTTAATGCATACACTGTACTGGTAATTAAGGACAGCGATAATATTAATATAGCCCAAATCCTTTTTTTCATAAATATTCCTCTTAGGGTCATCCAGAATACTTACCCCTCCACGTTATCTCTAACGAAGTGAGTGCGCTCCATGAGTTGACTCAGTTATCCCTCTGAATATTCAACGCGTTCTAAATGCTAATAAGACTTTAATTTATAATATTTGTACAATTATAGCTCCAGTTTATGTAATTAATAGCTATTTAATTGAATTTATTTGCTTAAAACCCAGGTTAATGGATAATAATCATATCTCTTTCCATTCTAATAAAGCCCTCTATTAACCAATATGATTGATTTGAGTTCATTACTTGATTACATTTTACACATCGATAGTTACTTAAACAGCTTTGTTTCTAACTATGGATTTTGGACTTATTTGGCTTTATTTTTAATAATATTTTGTGAAACAGGGCTAATTGTTACCCCTTTTCTACCAGGAGATTCCTTGCTTTTTGCTGCGGGCACTATTGCCGCGCAACCAGGACACCCCCTCAATATTTTTATATTATTTCTTCTGCTTTTTTTTGCATCATGTATTGGGAATCAGGTCAATTTTTTAATCGGCAAAGCAGTGGGATCACGAATTTATACGGCAAAAAGATCATGGATGTTTAATAAAAAACACCTGGCTGAAACGCATCTCTTTTATGAGCGATATGGGGGTAAAACCATTATATTTGCCCGATTTTTACCTATTATTCGAACTTTTGCGCCTTTTATTGCCGGAGTAGCAAAAATGGAGCCTGTTTATTTTACTCTGTATAATATTCTCAGTGCAGTACTGTGGATTGGTAGTCTCTTGGGCCTTGGGTATTTTCTTGGATCATTACCTATTGTAAAAGATAATTTTAATCTGGTAATTTATGGCATCATTTTAATTTCCATTACTCCAGCGCTTATTGCTTTAATTGTTGGGAAAATACGACTTTATAATAGCAAACGGGAAATTGATTAATAATTAACCCATCAAAATCAGGATTCCTGATGACTTAAAAATGCAACTATCCATTGTGCAATTAATGCATCATGAACATTAAGAGATAAGGAATCAATCGCTTTTGTGAAATGAATTTTTGAAACATGATCTTCACGAGTAATAATTAATGCTTTGGCATAATCCTTCGTAAACTCCGGATGCCCCTGAATAGTCAAAAAAGAATCCAGTTGCAACATATAATAGGGACAAAACTCACTGCCTGCCAGAACCTCAGCTCCCTCGGGTAACTCAACCACCTGGTCTTGATGACTTACTAATAAGTTTAATTCACTCTGCTTGGGATTCATCCACGATTTATCGACTAAAAGAGTATTCTGCGACATCCCCAAACCCCAACCCTTGGGAGATTTTATCACTTGCCCACCCATTGCTTTTGCAATAATCTGGTGACCGAAGCATATCCCAATCACTTTTTTTCGAGCATGGTATAAGTCACGAACAAACTGTTCTAATTGCTCAATCCAGTTATGGCCATCATTTACCCCATCCCTACTTCCAGTAATTATATAAGCGTCTGCAGCATCCACATGATTGGGTAATTCACCTTGCTTTACATTAAATACAACAAATTCTATTGACGGATCGGAAGTATGCAATAAAGCAGCAATCATGGCAGGATACTGACCATATTGCGCAACAAGTTCTTCTCTAATCGAATCACATTGTAAAATTCCAAGATTCATTACCATTCCTTACTACTAAATAGCAATATATTCCTGATTCCAAAGCTATATGGAATCGGGGTTATCTATCGGCTCACCTTCATTCTCCGGTATTTGAACGGGCTCAGGTTTAGGAGTGTCTGGTAAATCTGGCTCCTCAAAAGGCGGTTTTTGGGGTGTATCATTATTCATATTTATGACTAATCCAAAATTATGTTCAACCGGGCTAGTATTTGAGTAATCTGACAATACTCAAAACTATAACTATACTCATTATAGTATAATTGAATTCGATATGACTACGACCTTGAGAGTATGATTACTCTAAAGCGCAATTATTGATTCCTGAAAAATAGCGGAGTATCTCATGGCGAAACAAACTAAAGCAAAGAAGAATAAAGACAAAGTCAAGAATACTGACTTAAGTACCGTTTCAGGAGGTTCACCCACATCAAATAGAAATCCACCACGAAATCGGAATAACGAAGACATACCATTAGCGCCTAAGCCTAACAGAGGGCCTTTTGGTAGGTGAACCAATTCAAAAATACATATTGGGGCTTTGATTTAATGACTCGTTAGCTTCATCATCCTGTTGGCCTAATGAACGGTCAGTATTTCTTGATGCAAACTGAAAACGATTAATATTTGAATTTAATTGATCCCGATTTATTTCATAACTCTCACGATGAACATCGAGCTCATGCTCAAGCCAATTTTCGCCATTGACTGCCTGAATTAATAAACGGGCAACATTATAATTAATCTTGAGCCACGCCCTCATATCTGCCTCAGTAATTTCTTCATTACCTGATATAATTTTTAATTCATCGATCAAGTTATTAATGATTTGTTCTTCTTCTGGTAAGTCCTTTTTTGCTATACAGTCAAGTATCTTATTGATTTGCTGAAGATTATCCAATACTGTTTTTACATTTTGTAAACTTAAAGGGTCTCGTAAATCACGAATTGCTGCTTTTAAACTAATATAATCCACAAATTTAAGTTCGGTTTTTATATATACGTTAATTAAGAATGTTAAATAATTGTCATAAAAAGTCATAAATGGCTCTATCAATTCAACATAATTTATAGTATCCGATTTAAATTGATTACGCCAACCACTGCGCTAATTGCATACAAACGAACCAATAGACACTCATTAGGTCTTTACGTTGTGTGGACCTAAGCTGTTACAATTAGTGTGATGAAAGAACCAAAAATGCAATATATCAGGCACTGGAGGCACGTATAATAAAAGATCCTGAAGAGTCTCCTTTAGTAAGCAACAAGATTTGCGTTGATTCTGCCTCCAAAAATACTGCAATAGAAAGGTTGAAAATATAGGCCTTTTCCCTGTTTACATCCCTAATAAGGCCTCTAAGAAGAAAGATAAGAATACATCAGAATCCGTGAATGAGTCACGACAGGTTGAAAATCATTTGATGAATTGTCAATTAAATACTAATTAGCTTTGTTGAATCTTTACATTGATAGTGTTAATCTTGTTCAAAGAAGAGGTGAAACTCTGCAAAATATATCTCAGTAAGGATAATTTTTTTGCCCGAATCGATTAAAGAATACGCAATACTGAATGCGCCGACTAAAGACATCAGGAGCTGGAGTAATCAAGACACCGTCTGGATGCTTAGTCTCTATGGTACCGCTATTGGTGCAGGGGTATTATTTTTACCAATTAACGCAGGACTTAATGGAATAATCCCTTTAATTATAATGACCCTTCTTGCTTTTCCCATGACTTTCTATTCTCATAGGGCATTATGTCGCTTTGTGCTATCAGGATCCTCACCTGATAATGATATTACCGATGTAGTAAAACAACATTTTGGCGCCACAGCGGGAACCATGCTTACCATACTCTATTTTTTTGCCATATACCCAATCCTGCTCATGTATGGTGTAGCCATTACCAATACCACCGAGAGTTTTTTGACTCACCAACTGGGAATAAACGCACCACCTCGGGCTCTCTTGGCATTTATTCTTATTTTTTGTCTGATGAGGGTTGTGAGATTTGGCTCGGAAAATATAGTCAAATCAATGTCATTGTTAGTATATCCCTTTGCCAGCATTTTGCTTTTTCTATCCTTGTATCTCGTGCCTTACTGGAATAACAGCATTTTGCAAACCTCTAATTCATTGCAAGCCAATGGGGGCCAAGGGTTGTTAATGACTCTATGGTTGATTGTCCCGGTCATGGTTTTTTCCTTTAATCATTCACCTATCATTTCTTCCTTTGCAGTAAGTCAGAAAAATATTCATGGCGTTGCGGCGGATAAGAAATGTATAGCGATTATGAAATACAGCCATCTCATGATGGTATTCTCAGTTATGTTTTTTGTTTTTAGCTGTGTATTTAGCCTATCACCCCAAGATCTCCTGCTAGCCAAACAACAGAACATTTCCATATTATCCTATTTAGCCAACCATTTTAAAACGCCCCTCATTGCCTACCTTGCTCCTTTTATTGCTTTTATTGCCATATCCAAATCATTCCTTGGACATTATCTAGGAGCAAGTGAAGGGTTAAGCTGTATAATTGGAAATTCATTTTCATCATTTAACACGTTAAATAAAAATCAGTTACGACGAATTGTTGAGTTATTTATGATTGTCACTTGTTGGGCAGTCGCCACATTCAATCCCAATATTTTAAAAATGATAGAAACGCTGGGTGGACCTATAATTGCTCTGATTCTTTTTATAATGCCCATGTATGCGATATTAAAGGTGCCCGCCATGAAAAAATACGGCAAACAAAAAAGTAATCTATTTGTTATGATTATGGGCTTTATATCCATTTCAGCCATTATTTATTGTTTGATATAACACTAATTTTTAATTTACTTGTTGTAAAATTCTATTTTTGAAAGGTCATAGCGTTGGTAAGGCCTAAGTCATAGTCTACTGATTGTTTGTACCCAAAAAAAGAAATCGAATGACGCCCGTGTAGTTTAATACGATCCATGGCTACATCTAAACTATCATTTATATTTGCTTGAGTCGTGGTCCACCCGTAATGACCTCTAATTTGCCGGACTATCCATAATTTGCTGCGTAATTGACAAATAAATTTCAAACCCGAAGTCGCGGATCCGAATGTAATGCTGCTATCAATATCATTTTTTATTTGCAACAATTGAGCACGCCATTGCGGTGAGTCCTCGTGATTTATTCGAATATATTGGCTGATGCATTCTTTGGCCAAATTTTTTTTAAATTTAAGGCAGTAACGGTGATCTTCACCAATGTCTTGCAATAACTCATATAGCTCTGCTCTTTCCTTCACCGAGGCCACTCGGGTCATGTATTGAGTTGGAAATTGGTAACATTCCACTCGTGCGTTCTTATTGAAATTTTTGAAGCGCTCACTTTGTATTGCTCCATGCTGTAATAGATTTTTCATCGTAAAACATAAATTTTTACGAATATCTTCATGATTTTTATTCTGCGATTGCTCGTATAAATCAAGAGCAAGATCCAATGGGGTTCTTCCAGAACCATCTTTACTATTCACAAACTGCCCAAACATTTGCATCGATTCTTCATAGCGATAATCGCCTAATTTAATAGCCGTATGCAATGGAGTATCTTTTGATTTGTTATAAGTACAATAGTCTTGAAGATCACGTATCGTGTGAACGATTTGCTGATAAATGATGTCTTTATCAGCACAAGTGTAACTGTGTAATATTTCATTAATTAGCCCACTCAATTGAGCTTCAGTCAATTCATTAAAAAAAGATCGTAATTCAGGTTGTGAAAACCAAACTGCTTTCAGGTGTGCTTTGCGAGCAATGACAGAATGATTAATTAGGGCAACCTGCACTCGATTTTTTGACTTATCCAGACGTGAACTGATGACTTCATCGGGGGTTAAAAAATACCGGCACAATCTGAGCTTGATGGCATCATTAAACTCACGTCCATTGCTTAGCGATGCAAAAGCATTAACTTCCCCCTGATCGTGAAATTCTTTATTGTCCCAGGGATTTGATAAACGGCTTATTTTACCCGGCCAGTACGAATTAGATGAAACTTTTAAATGAGAAAGACCGAGTAAATCAACAGCAGCAATATCGAAAGCATGAGCCCCATGGAAAAAGTGATAGGGTCGCCAGCTATAAAAAGACATAATACTATCGACAAACATTAAATCGTGATCGATTTTAAAAAAAACAACTTCAGGCTGACCCTTTTTATCTGTTATATAAAAACCAAAATTTGCTTTATGCAAGTCATCTTCTTCGAGAAAGTAACTGCCGGCTAAAACATTAGCTAGAGAAGCATAATTAATGGTTAACAAACCGTCATCTTTTGCTTTTTGTAACCTGGTAAAAAAACCCTGTGGTAATCGATTAAAAAAATAGATTGGAATTTCTTCGGGTGTACTCGCATGGTGTGTAAGTAAACTGACGTTATGCCCATATAGGTCAGCTAATTTAAAAAAATCAGGTGTTTGTTCTTTCTTACTAATGACATAACAAATGTGCTCCACCATAAGCCCCATTATATTATTCTCATTATCTACAACTAAATGTTGATTGGATGTCGAGCCTTCATCAAAAAAAAGTTGAGCCATATTGCTAAATGCAACTTCAAGTTGGCTAAATACCTCTAATCCATGTTTGTTTTTCTTAAAGATAACATGGCGTTTTTTTTCAGGGTACTGAGGATCGCTAAATTGAGCATTTACATAGACTTCATGACCCGTGCGAGATGGTGAGCCTAACCTGATATTGTTAAGATTGATATCAACCATTTCAGCAAGTCATGTAAAGAGGGACTTAATTTTAACACGCAGTGTGTGTTAATCAAAGTCTGTCCTCTATTTAAATGCCAGTCCTGTTAAACTGTTGTGATGCACGGGAACAATGGATGATCCATAGGTGCTCCAGCAGCAAGCTCGGTTTGTAAGCCGGGAAACTCCGGAGAAGTGGACCAGGCTCTGGGAGCATGCCTTATGTCATCCCCCATATAACGGACAGAAAATACCCGACGACGGTTATTTCCCTCAACTCCTCTTGCCATGTGCAAAGTAAGCATGTGAAAACAGACCACATCACCAGGCTCCATTTCCCAACCAATGATTGGAAATTTGTCACGATTGGGCTCTATATCAGGTAACTCCTCTAAAGCACCGTCAGGGAACCATTTCGCTTGATTATCCATAAATGATCGGGGCATCAACCATGGTCCTTGATGAGATCCCGCAACAAACTCCAAAGTAGCATTTCTTGAAATCAAATCTACAGGTATCCAGAAACTGCAGTTTTGTCGACCACTAATATTATAATAAGGTTGATCCTGATGCCAGGGAGTTATTTGCCTGGTTCCTGGCTCTTTTACCAATAAATGATCGTGATATAACCGAACACTTTGACTTTGCATTAATCGGGCGGCCATAGCTCCCAAGCCTGCATCAAAAATTATTTTTTGATAATAGGGATTGTCTTGCCACGTACAAAAATCCTCAACAAAATAACCTGGATCATCCGGTCTACTGGCCACTTTTGCCCGGTTGCTCAATGCCGCCAGATTATACTCGATACCTGTTCGTAAAAGGTCGACTTCCTCTGAAGTTAAAAATTGGCGGAGACATACGGCGCCATTTTGCTGAAACTGTGTGATCAGGTCTTCTTCATCAGGAAAGTTTGGATTCATTTTATACCCTTACATTTTATCCAAAACGTCACGCAAATATTTAACCGGCTCAATGACCATAGAATCATTAGTCTGTTTGGGTGCATTACCAAATGGAACTATAGCTCGTTTAAAGCCATGCTTAACCGCCTCTTTAATTCGCTCCTGGCCACTTTGTACCGGTCGAATTTCTCCCGCCAACCCTATTTCACCAAAAATAATCGTTTCACTATCAAAAACACGGTTACGCAAACTTGAAACTACAGCAGCTAACAAAGCAAGATCACTTCCGGTTTCTGTCACTTTTACCCCACCGACTACGTTGATAAATACATCCTGATCATAGGTTGCGATTCCACCGTGACGATGTAATACGGCCAGTAAGATAGCCAGCCGGTTATGTTCAAGCCCTGCGGTTACTCGTTTGGCCTGTTGCCCATGAGCTTCATCAACCAATGCCTGAACTTCAACCAGCATCGGCCGGGAACCCTCCCAGGTCACCATAACGGCACTGCCTGGCGTAGGTTCCGGTTGACGCGATAGAAATATGGCTGAAGGATTGGCAACCTCTTTTAATCCCCTGTCAGTCATAGCAAATACACCCAATTCATTCACGGCTCCAAAACGATTTTTTATCGCTCTGATGACTCGAAACCGACTGTCACTTTGTCCTTCAAAATACAACACACTATCCACCATATGCTCCAACACCCGCGGACCTGCCAAAGTACCCTCTTTGGTCACGTGTCCGACTAGAAATACGGCAGTTTGGGTCATCTTGGCGTAACGTACTAATTGAGCAGCAGACTCACGAACCTGACTCACCCCACCGGGTGCCGAATTTAATGTTTCGGTAAAAATGGTTTGCACCGAATCCACTACAATGATTCGGGGTTTTTCTTTTTGAGCATGAGCAAGAATAGACTCCACCTGGGTCTCTGCCAAGAGACGCAAGCCCGCTAAAGGCAACCCTAAACGCTGAGCGCGCATAGCAACCTGTTGTAGTGATTCTTCACCGGTAACATAAAGAACGGTTTCCTGCATGGAAAGATTGGCCAATGTCTGCAAAAGCAATGTGGATTTTCCAATTCCCGGATCACCACCAATCAATACCACCGAACCATAAACCAGGCCACCTCCAAGTACCCTGTTTAACTCGGATAAACCACAATCCATCCGAATTTCTTTATCCATAACAACATCTTCAACGGCTGTAATCACCGAACGTTGATTAGCCCATTGGCCACTGCGGTTAGAGCGATTTTCTGGCACCACACCTTCCTCGGTAATTGAATTCCAACCACCGCATTGAGTGCATTGACCTGCCCATTGCTTAAACGTTGCAGCGCATTGGCTGCATACAAATTGTGTCTTAGTTTTCATGAAGTCCTGGCTGTCTTCTCAGAGGCAACAATAATACCCCATAGTTTAGGAGAATGGCATAAATGAAAAAATATTAACTCAGTTGAATCCTTTACTTAACCCAGTATAATTGCTTATTTTCCCAAATAGAGCGATTATGACTAAAGGCATTCATTTTGAACAGTCCGTAGCGGAATTAGAAGCGATTGTCCGACAGTTAGAGAAAGGTGAATTAACTCTTGAAGAATCGCTGAAACAATTTGAAAAAGGTATCGGACTTGCACGAACCTGCCAGGACGTACTCAACCAGGCGGAGCAAAAAATAGAAACATTAACGGGCCTATCCTCTAACACCGAATTTAATTCAGACGAGACGAACTGTGATTGATACTTACATCAAACGCCATGAACTTTTTCTTGAAGATCTAATCTCCACGACGCCTACACCTGCTCCTCAGATTCATAAGGCCATGTATTATTCTTTATTTCCAGGAGGAAAAAGAATTAGACCAGTTTTGGTTTATCTGGCAGGAGAATTACTGGATATTGATTTGAATGTGTTAGACATTATCGCTGCATCAATTGAATTAACTCATTGTTATTCGCTAATTCACGATGATCTTCCCGCTATGGATAATGATGATTTACGCCGGGGAAAACCCAGTTGCCATAAAGCATTTGATGAAGCAACTGCTATTTTGACCGGTGATGGCATGCAAGGGTTGGCCATTGAAGTATTATTAACCAAATTACCCTTTTTACTGGATACCCCCCAAGTCGTTTCTATTACCAGGCTGTTGGTAAAGGCCAGCGGGGTGAGTGGCATGGTTAGCGGACAAAGTCTGGATTTATCTGAGCTGGCAAAGTCTTCCGTATCGGAGGCGCAACTTCGCCAAATTCACTTACTGAAAACAGGCAGACTTATCATATCCTGCTTTGAAATGGTTCTTGCGGCAAAAATTCAAATCCCTGATGAATTTAGAAATGCCCTGATAACTTATGCAGAACATATTGGTCTGGTTTTTCAGATGCAAGACGACTACCTTGATTTCTATGGAGCGGACGATATCCTGGGTAAAGGTCGCTCCTCAGATATGGCAAACCAAAAAACAACATTTGCTACGTTATTAACTAAGTCGCAGCTTGAAGCCGAAATTAAAAACCATTATCAAATGGCACTTGGTTCATTGAGTTTATTTAAAGATAAAGCAATCCATTTGGTGGAACTTACCAAAGCGCTACAACAAAGAACCCGTTTGAACAATTAACTTCCTTGTATCATTTATCAGGACGATAAACCATGAACAATATCAAGCCCAAAAGTGCAACCCTTTATCGCATGGTGATGCCAAATCATATCTGTCCCTATGGTCTTAAGGCGAAGGACTTATTAAAACGCAATGGATTTATAGTTGATGATATTTGGTTAACGACCCGTGAGCAAACGGATGCCTTTAAAAATAAACATGAGGTCAAAACCACACCCCAAACATTTATAGGTGGCCAACGTATCGGTGGCTATGATGATTTACGGCGCTATTTTGGAAAAAAAATCACAGCCCCTAATGCAACAAGCTATGTACCCGTAATCACGGTCTTTGCCATGACCGCGTTAATGGCTTTAGCTACAAGTTTTGCTTTAGCTGGAACGATTTTCACAACTCGCGCTATCGGCTGGTTTATTTCCTTTAGCATGGTTGTTCTTGCCTTATTAAAATTACAAAATGTCGAGCGGTTTTCGACGATGTTCCTGAACTACGATTTACTGGCGCAACGATGGGTACCTTATAGTTATATTTATCCTTTTGCAGAGGCACTTGCCGGCATCCTGATGATTGCTGGGGCTCTTAACTGGATATCCATTCCTGTTGCACTATTTATCGGTACAGTAGGAGCCATTTCTGTCTTTAAGGCCGTGTATCTTGATAAACGTGAGTTGAAATGTGCCTGTGTGGGAGGTGATAGTAATGTACCCCTGGGTTTCGTTTCATTAACTGAGAACATCATGATGATCGCAATGGCTATATGGATGTTATTTAGTCATTTGTGAACTAAATTCAGCTTGTTTTAATTCTAACTGATTTTAGAATCTAAATAACATACCAGCCACTGGGCCGTGAATGTTCATGTCCCATTCGTAAAATCTTATACCTGTCCCATGATGATAGTTTTGATGCAAAAAGCGATAACCTAAATAGAAACGGGTATTTCTAAAATGATAAGGCGATTGGTATCCTAGAAATGCACTCAGGTTATAACTATGGGAATGAGCGCCTTGTCCGTAATCCGCAGCCCCTTCAATATTAAAGGCAGAAGTCACGTTATAATTTAAACGAGACCCTGCAATGGCATCGGTCCAATTGTATTTTTGATTAAAGCCCAGTGTATTAATAGTTACTTTATTATCATTTAAAGTGTATCGAGCCCCAGCATAAGGTTCGAAATACCATTGTTTATTTGTACCTAATCGATAAGAAATACCCAGGCTGTCAATACTCAGCGTACTTTTTAAATCAATAGCCAGTCGATCGAAAAGAACCTTATCAGAAACCTTGCTATATATCCCATTAAAAAAAATTCCGGCGTTATCATGGTAAGCAGCTAACCAAAGCATCGCTCCAAAATCAAGTTCTCTTAATAATTCGGAAAACGACTCAGAAACTTTAAATTTCAAACCCGCTGTATGCTGAGTACCGGAAAGCCCACTTGCCCATATATAGGGCGCTAACTCAACGCTCCATTGCGCGTGGGACTGGCTTGCACAAACCAGAAACGCGCAAAACATTTTGTTCATCAAATAAAATCCTTTTTAGCAATACATTACTATTTAATCGGGTAATAAGCCATCCATCTGACCCCTGTAACAGCAATTTTGATATATAAATAGAAGTGTCCAGTTCATCCACCTCAATGGAAAAAAAATCTCAACTGGAAACTAATTCATCTAATAGTTGCAATAAAAATCATATTTTATTAGTATATGGACAATATTTTGTCTTTGTATTTATTATTAATTCAAGGTTAACTCATGCCCCAATTTCTTTACGATCAAAATAATATAACCCCAGAAGATTTGAAATGCTACGAAGCAGAAATTCAGGCTATTTTGACTGGACAGTTATCTCAGTCTAAAAAACTTGCGGGTATGGATTTTCATGGCAGGAGCATTTATCGCATCAAGGCGGACAAGAAAAAACGTCTCATTTTCACCTATATGCTCCATGAAGGACAATATAAATTACTGATCTTAAACGCCCTCGAAGATCATAAATATGAAGATTTAAAGAAAAGGCTTCAGGCAAGCACTACCTCAATTGTAACGAAGGAATTGGATATTCAGAACCAGTTTAAGTTAGATGAAGGGTCTGAATCCGTTGAAGCCGTGCCTTACACAAAATATAACGACATCACTTTGGTGTTTGATAAAGATCAACATGAGGCCATGCAAAAAACCATGCCTTTATTGTTAACTGGTGTCCCAGGTGGCGGGAAGACTGTGGTATTATTTAATTTAATGCTGTCGGTAATGGACAGCTTAGTCCATTTGCAAGAGGATCAGCCTTTACCAGTATTGTTCTTGTCACAATCTCCTGCATTAATCGATGAATTACAGGAAGAATACCGACGAATTAAATTACCCTCGTGGCCTGATGTACAATTTGGTAACTGGGACAGCTGGATCGACTCAGTCCTGCCAAAAAAACAGGATAATCCCCAGCAAAAGTTAACTTTGGCTACTAAAGATAACTTTAGCATGTGGCTCAAACAGCACTGGCCGAATCATCCAGTTCCCTTAAGTAAAAATGACAAAAAAGATGAATTCAATCAAGAGTTACATTATGAGTTAAGTTTGATTCAAGCATTGGGAGAAAAAACATATTTTCAATTAGGAGCTCGCCAGTCTTACTTTTCAGATGCAGCCCTTAAAAAGGATTTCATTAAGCAGCTGGCTCAATGGAAAGACTTCTTAAATATAAATCAGTTATTTGATCCTCTGGTTTCACCACTTGATTTAAAGGATCTACCCAAATTTGCAGCCGTATTCGGGGATGAATTTCAAAATCTCCCCCCATTAGCTCTTTTTTATTTTATAAAGCTTACTCAAGATCAAAGGTTTGTTGCCACAATTGATATTGAACAATGTATTGTGTCTTCACCTTACAATTACGTCACTTTAAAGCAACTGATGCATCAACATTACGGTAGTTACTCTGAGTATTGTTTGACGCGAACCTGGCGTTGTCCCCCCAATATAGCAGAAGCAGCCAGCCGATTAATAAACATAAAACATGCTCATCAGAACAATCGACGCCTATATTCATCTATCAAATCAGCGCAAACAATGGATGGTTCAATTCTTTTAATTGATGAAAAAAAACTCAATAGTATTAAAATATATGGGCAATCGGCCAAAACAGTGGTTTTAATTGACTACCTGACGATTAAGATACGACATAATATCCAATCCCAAATATCATCCAATAATATTCTTACTACGAAAGAAGTCATAGGCCTTGATTTTGAAGTGGTCATACTATGGGAGCCCATTTCTACCAACCCGGATTTAAGTTCCTTGTTTCAAAAATGGAACCAACAAAAATCAAAAGAAAGTAAGGGAATTTTTGACATAACCTTGAAAGAAGAACAAGCATTGTCCTCTTTATATGTAGCGATAACACGCGCTCAAAAAGTCTTAATAATTTATGAAACGAATAAATACACTCATTTCTTAACGTATCTTTTAGGTAATTTCAACACCTCTCCCACAATATCACTTCAGAAGAAAATTTCTGAAATAGAAGTCAAAAAACAATTTACAGAACTTGCGGAACACTATATCAAAGAAGGAAAAATTGATCTGGCAAAAGAAATTATGCAATTTCATTTAAAATTATCAGAAACGGAAATTGCAAAGAAACTTACTTCCCAAGAAACTTTGGCAACCCCTAAAACGGACTTGCCCCTGAATCTGACTCAAGCAAACAACAAGCCCTCTTATATAAAAAAAAGGAATCGTTCAAATAAAGCCCTACCTATTGCGCCTAAAAAAACGCCAATAAGTTCTAAGCCAGACACTTTGATTACATCACAAAATATTAAAGAAGCAAATCAAAACACGAATCAGCACTTCGAAGTTTTTGTTAACGATTTAATCCTTAATCCCAGTGAAGATAAGCTAAAGATACTTTTTTCCCACAAAAACGCGATCAATTACTTATTCAAAAAAAAATTAGATGAAGGGTTATGCTTACTAAGCAAACTAATCAGAATTAGTAGTATCCATACTATTATTTTACCCTGGTTAGGTCCCAAAACACTATTCGCGTCCCAAGTAAATAATAAACTCATGTTCGAAAAAGGATCTGACGATTTAACTACTTTCACTCATCTTCTTTTTAGCAAGGAAGGAATTCTTTTCTTACAATCATGGCTATTAGAAAATCGATCCTTTGCTTCTATGATTAATACTGAATTTTTAAACCAATCCTTCCAACTTTCAGGAATGAAAGTGTCTCTAATTCATTTCTTGTCGACTACGAACACTATAACTCCTATTCTGATCCTGTTGATAAAGCAAAATCCTGAAATAGCTAAAAGAATAATGTTAGACACAACATTTTTTAGTCGGGATTCATTAATTAAAATGCTAACTAAAGAAAATATAACTTTTCTTTATTTAATGTGCATCTCAGAAGAGGGTATTGAAACTCTTATACAAATGCTACCAACTACATCTGGCTTAAAGAGTAAATTGAATGTCGATCGATTGTGTCAAAAAATAAATTTAAATAGCACACATTATTCAATGTTTCATATGCTGACTCTAAATCCCAAAGGCCTTTTATTGTTACATCAGTTAATTAAAATAAACGCTGATATGGCACAAAATAAAATAATGCATCTTTTATTTGAGCCCTATAAGTCCATAAATGGTTTTAAAAGCTGTTTGTTTTTCACCTTAATAAACCATGATTCGGGAATTAAATTCTTTCTCAATTTAATTAGTATAAATAAAAACTTGGTTAATTTTATTAAAATAGATCACCTTATCACCACCGATATAGCAATAGCATATAAATCAGCTCAATTAACAAGTCTTTATAATCTCGCACGAACAATTAAAGGATGCGAACTTTTATCAGTTCTGCTCCAATTAAAACCAGAGCTATTTACCAATATGCCTTTGAAGGTATTTCAATTTAACTGTGAAATGTTAGGTCCGGAATACAAGAATGAAACAATACTAAAAGAATTTTTTCATCACACCCAGGGAATAACTTTTTTAACCCAGCTATTAGAACAATCCCCTGATTTTGGTAAATTAATAACCAAGCAAATGTTGCTTTTTGATAAATATGATACTGGAACTTTACTCGCTCACCTTTTGCTCAAAAAGCCTGGAGTGAAATTTCTCAACACATTACTTTATTCCTATCCTGAGTTAATTACAGACATACCGCCAAGTTTGGTAATGGCCCCTTCTGTTCCTCTAGAGGGATTGAATATCAAATTGCCACCAAGCCTTTATTTATCGCAATCATTAGAAGGGATGCATTTATTACAAAAAATCTATCCTCAAATTAATATTAAAGGTTTGTATGTTCAACTAGTAAAAATATACCCTGGTGCCGAGTACTCCATTCTATTTCAGCTATTAAAGTACAAACAATTACCATTTTTAGAATCTATCTTTGTGACGAACTCTTACTTGCCAGAAACTATTTATGCGGATTTATTATTGCTAAACAGTTCGGAAAATGATGAGAGTGAACATAAATCTTTACACGCTCAATTAGTAGATTATCCTGAGCTCATTGATGATTTGCAGACGCTTTTAAAAAAATGCACTGTTCAAACTGATAATGCACACTCTCTATTTCCATTAATTAATAATAGTCATCAATTTTTCGCAGTACCCTCAATTAAGGAAGACAAAAATAAAGACGATGGATATTATGCACACGATGAATTCACAGAGAAATGGTGATTAAAACGATAGTTACAGGATGTATTGACCTTTGCTCACTTAGTTTAACTGGGTCGGCTTGTACCAGAAATATCCCATCATAACTTTTCATGTTCAATAACGTTAGAGATTAACAAATTGTCTTCCCCGCACAGACGGAGATCCAGCTAATAAAGTGGCATTTTGCTAAATATTTAGATAGATTCCCGATCCGCTTGCGGGAGAAAGAAAAGCCAGATTATTTTATGATAAATGTACCTGGATGAGAGAATATCTCCGGACCTATCTGAGGCACATAGGCTGTGGGTATCATTGTCAACTTTTAAAGAGAGTGCCAGGATTCAAGTAGGAATATAAGCTTAAATAATGAGTGACCATTATAATTTGATTCAACTGTAAGCAAGAGAAAATTCCTCCTGAGAAGCACCCTCCAGTAAATTATCCAATAAAGAAACGCGAACTATAACTTCTCGTTTATCTGTTGGTATACAGGACTTCGGTTTTTGCATGGAACACAAAGACACTTGATGTATGGTATCTATTGAACTTGCATCGGAAGCTAAAAGTTCCTGTGTTTTTGAGTCAAAAACCTCAAGAGAGAGATGGCTTAATTTCCACGGTTGTCCTTCATTGGTAAAACCTACCCTGCGCTCATGAACCAAAGTTATCTTATCCAAAGCATTTAATTTCATTTTATAATCAATAAAAGGGTGCTTTAGAGTAAGCTTACTTGAAATAATATGTTTTCGTTGGTTATATGCATGTTCCATGTTCAGATACCCCCAACCATAAGTGGGATTCCATTCAGAACCGTTAACCGGATGATGGCCACCACTGTAAGGATAAGCGGGATCATCTGGCCCGGGTTTATTACTATCAGTCCAACTGTCAGCACTATTAATTAATAAGGCTTTAATTGCCATAGGATTTGTAATTCCGGCCTCCTCCACCAATACCACAGCCCCGCCCACGTGAGGTGCCGCAGCGCTTGTTCCACCCATTAGGCGATAGGCTTTTTCGGGAGCACAGGTGTAAGTATCGTTCCCTGGCGCGGTAATGTCGGGTTTTTTACGGCCCAAAAGAGTGGGCCCTCTGCTGCTTGAATAACGAATGACATGTTTTTCGCGATTATATTTGCGGGTATCATTTTCGTTATCGACAACATACATATTCATATTGGCAACCGTCAGGGCATTATAATTATCCGCAGCGACAGTTAATGTAGAAACAAACGGTGCCGTTTTTCTCTGTGAAATGTACCCATTATTCCCGGCTGAAGTTACCCAAAGTATTTTATGCGTGTTGACTATATAATCAACGACTTTACTCATTCCGCTCCAGTCAGGGCATGATGGACAGGTCACATCTCCATTGCCAAAACTGTAATTTATTATGGTAGGTTTCAATGGACTTAGAGAAAACATCCAGTTTAAACTCGAGTACGTTATCCAAAAATTCTCAATGTTCTTCTCCCCTTCTCCGGCAAGTGCCGAGAGAATAACCGGAGCTTTATAAGACACCCCTCTTATATGCTCGTCTTCGTCTAAAGGGTATCCCGCATAAATACAAGCCACACCCGTTCCATGTGGACTTCTAATTCCTTCAGGATAGCTATAATATCCCGAAGTTTTTGATTTATTAATAATGATATTTTTAGTAAGGAATGCTTGATGGGTTGCATCAATTCCAGAATCAATGATCCCAATAACCCCTGATTGACCTTTAAAATTATGAGCCCACCATTTATCAATTCCTGGATAACGAAACTGGATCCTGGGTTTTTTAGTACTCGGACTAATCTCTATTTTTTCTGNNCTGCAGGTTTATTTAGTGCAATGGAAAAAATACCCGGGAATTGAGAAATTCTTTCTAAAATTAAAGGATCTTTTGGACAGGTGAGAACAACAGCTGGCATAAAGTTTAAGGGCTCAACAGATATCTGGGAATTAGAATTTATAGACTGCAAAAATGTCG
This sequence comes from Legionellaceae bacterium UBA2794, assembly GCA_002352055.1. GTDB lineage: Bacteria > Pseudomonadota > Gammaproteobacteria > Legionellales > Legionellaceae > Legionella. The sequence goes on along the minus strand of DEHS01000102.1, from coordinate 59,700 downwards.
GGATACTTTGATTCGTTTTAAAAAATAGAATCAAAGACGTAACATTTTGATTGTTTTTTTTGCCGGAAAACGTTTCTTGCACATTTTTATCAATAGTAAATTGATGAGCTTGAAGTGTGGTCCACAAGGCCATTAAGAAAAAGATACTAATAATATGTCGCTTCATAATGATACTATTCATTTGAATCACATGACTGAGTACAAAAACTCTTTTTCCACATGGAAATCCTCGCCAGAGCAAATTAATGAGTATACTGATTATATAGATTTAGATAAAGCAGGAAATTAATTTGTCAATAGATGCAACACTACATTCTCAATGTGATGCCAAACCACATGCTCAGCATGTCTCGCTGCATGCTGAGCACTGCTTATCATTCTGATATTATGAAGGCTTTATACCCAATTTACTGTGATGCAATAAATCAAATTTATTCCTGGTATTGATCATTTCTTTTACTTCTCTCGCCAATGCATGAAGATATCCAGGAGATGATTTATCGGGTGTTAATAGAATATCTAAATCATTTGCTGAATAATCTGAAATAAAGATACTTCTGTCTTTAATCGAATTTTTTCCTTTGGACTCAAAATTCAATGCTTCAATATAACAGCCAAAATTGTAATCTAAAGATTTTTTATATTCATCATGATACACTTTAAATTCAGCCAGTGATTCAGGATTATGCGTCCAGTGTTGTAGTAATAAATCCTCCATTTCATTTAGAGCGGCATAATAACGACTTTTACCTCGGCGATGCATGTTCTTTTCTTGATGCGTATCATTAAAAATAATGTTCTTTCGCGCTTCATGTATTGCTTTTACAATTTCCATGAAATGAGTACTTTTGGAAATGGTATTCATAAGTTGACTCGCGTTACCTCGACGAGTTCGCCGTATCCAGAAACAATTTTGATAATTTGAAATTCTTAGTGTTAAAGCCTTTTTTAAATCTGGAGAAACATTACCGTTTGAGGCCTGCAGATTTGCTTTATTTAATTCTTCAGAAATAACCAATAATTGAGATTTATTTGCCTGATTCACGTTACGTTTAAATGCATTACTATATTGAGTATAGATAAAGTCAAGAAATTCTGCGTTTTTTTCCTGAGTCCAGCATTGAGGGTCTGAACTATTTGATGCAACAAACGTTTCTTGCTCAAGGTGCTTTAATAAAATTACCCGCTCCTCACTATATGCTATTGAATCAGACAATTCAAAATGACTCCAAGCAGAACCGTTGTGGATCGACTCATAATTTAAAACAAGAAGTCCGGCATCTTTTTTTTCTTGTTTGAGAAGATTTAAAACTTTACTACAAAGAACATTCAGAAAAACACTCTTGTCTTTATTAAACGATAACCGCAATAAATTACTCAGTGTGATGGTTTGTTGAGGCCAAACGAGAAGTAATTGCGACAACCACGCGTCCTTGTCTTCACGGCTTTGTTGCAGCCATTTACTTATGAGATGTATCTGAGTTAAAAATAACACCCCACTCTTCCAAACTCTTAAAATATGTTCCTGATACTTAGAAGTATATTGGATTATCGCCTTAAGAGAAAAAACTTTATTATTCTGAATTTCTTTCAACAATTCTAAAGCCTTATTTTCATGCTGAAGGTACTCATTTATCAGCCGTAATGCTGAAGAGGATGTGTTGTTAAACTGATTTCTAATTCTCTTAATCGTTGAGAAATTGGCACCTAATTTTTCAAATATTGATAATGTATTAAAAAGTTCAATAGTTCCTCCTTCTTCAGGTTTATTGAGCATAGAAGCAAGTAATAAATGATACGAATTTTCATTTTCATTCAAGGCAGCACCCAATTGAGATAATACTTCCAAATGAGTCGTAGATAGTTTGGAAAAATGCTTTAAAAAAAACTCCCTTTGAGATGAAGGTTGGTCTAAAATCTCAAGAATAATTTTAATCAGATGAAATCCTTTTTTTGTACACTCTGGAGCTTGAATTAGATTAATTACCAAATCCGCCTCACTTCCAAAATCCCTCATAAAACCACAAAGCATTTCCATGTTTGTACTTTTACTCTTATTTAAAAAGTGATAAAACGGATATTTGTTACATAGACAAAAATCATAGATAATATTGAAATTTTCAATAACAACAGATAGTTCTTCAGAAGAAATAGACTCCGCTTCCAACAGTACTTCGCGGATACTTATAAAATCAAATTTTTCCTGAGTCATTGTAATTAATTTTATCAACGCAACTAATTTTTCTTCCGGGAAATCCGATGAAATAAATCGCTCAAAAAGTTCAGGATGAGCATTAAAGAATTGAAAAACAGAAGAAGATGCATTTTTTCTTAAAATAGAAAGCGAGTTAAGCTGCAGCCGATGATTATTTTTGAGTAAAGATTCTAATAAAGCAGTATAATTATATTGAGTAAACAAACAGATAGCTTCTTTAGTTAATGCGTGATAATAGTTTTTTGCAGTCCTTAATAAATCTCGAAAAGTAGGGGCCGGATTAAGATTTTTTAGCCGCGCTTCTTCCAATTTAATATTATAAATTTCAACCATTGTGTGCGCTAATTTAGGCTCAATTCCTTTTTCTATTAAAATACTGACCATTTCTTCTTCAGAGTAAGGGGCAAGCACTGTAGTAATTAATCTTCTTGCCAGAGCATTACCAGGGCGTCTTCTTCCCGCCATAGTAACCGGATTTTGGGTGCCTATAATTAAAAAACCAGGACATTTAGGACGTTGCTTGGTCAGGGGGTTTTTTCCCATCAATAAGTCATTTAACCAACGCTCCATCATAGGAGAACTATTTATTTCATCGATGATAACTACAGCTCCTTCATTAAATGCCTTCAGCAGTAACGCTTTTTTATCATCTAGTTGCATACTAACTAAGACGCGGTAAAATATATTTCCCTCCGTTGAAACTTTATTTAAAGCTCCCTCTTTGAATTGATGGGCAATTAAGGTATTAATCACTAACTCACTTTTACCAATTCCTGGTTCACCTTCCAGAATAATGCCACCGATACCACCAAAATTCTGAGCATCGTTTAATGCCCCATTTTGTCTGTATTGACGTAGATAAAGTAAATCGTTCAATTGATCCGTTATGAGTTGACGTGATGGCGTGACAACAAAAGAGCCTTGAGTTTTATTCTGCGAATGAATTACAACTCGTTCTAAAGCAGGCACATTAAATTTCTGAGAAAACTCTTTGAATTGTGTTTCAGGAACCAGCGTTTTACCAATCTCATAAGTATAGTTCGCAGCTACCGCTCTAATGTCTTCTTGAGGGAATTGCTGATGATAAACTAAAGTTTGTAATGCCATCATTTGCAACTCACGGGCAGAGATTAGGACCTCTTTGTGAGATAGATTCACAATATATCTGTAAAGAGACAAGTAGATCTCAGATAATTCCTGTGTCCTGCTTTCTAGCGTGGTTCCTTTAAAGATTGGTTTTAAAACGGTTTCATAAATGAACTCTACCGGCATGGCATTGAATACTAAGGCGTTCCCATGGCGTGCAAATAAGGGGGCAATTTGTCTTTCATTACCATAATTGGCAGGATTTCCAGCAAAAATGACTTTATGTTTGTCCGTTAATGGATAATATACCCCATCGATTTCAATACCGGGAGGATTGTGAAACAATCCTTCAAATTCACTCCATTTGCGCGAACCAATATTGGCTTCATCAAAAAATATTATTTTTGTTTTGTCGGAAGAGTCAAGTGCCCAATTTTTAAGTTCCTCTACATCCTGATAAAAAGCCACATTGGGATCAGATCCAATATATTGTTCAACAAAAGTGGACTTACCCACCCCCGTTAAACCGCTTAAATAAATAAAGGGTGAGTAACATAAGACATTCCAAATCTGTTCTAGCTTACACCCGATAAAATAGTCCGTTTTTTCCCTGCTGTTATTCAAATCAAATTGTGGAAGAGTGCCATGAGGAGGTAAACCTGCCAGGCCGCTCCAGGCGGCATCAGTGCCTATTTCATTGTGCGCCAGATAGTGTCTGACGCGTGCTTTAAGCTGAGATAAACTTCCTTTAAAATCATCATCAGATAGAATTTTTAATGTTTTATCCTCATAGGCTGCGCTTAAAATCTTTCTTTTTTCAGCCGCAGTAACATGATGATAAACCGTATTGGGAAACAGATGTTCCTTGGAATCATAAATAATTACAAGAGTACCTAAAGGATTCTCCTCCGTCTGACGGGATAGTATTAAAGGCATAATGCAATCGATAAAACTTGTGTTAAAATCACCGGTTAAGATTATTTTTTTATTTTCTTTAAGAGCCTGTAATAAAATTCGCTCCGTTTTAGAAAATTCGAAACGAGACTGCTCTTGGTTAAAGAAACAGTCTATACGAGTCAGGATATCGGAGGCTTCCAGTTCAGAAGCGTTGATATATATCCAATCATTAGAACTACTACTTATTTGAGCAATCGTTGTATCGCAATCGGTACTTTCGATAACTACTAGCGGAGCAGTAATGTCAGAATCCCAAACAATTGGCTCAGGTGATTCTGACATTTCCATACGAAACCAATCAGGAAGCTTAACTCCAGACATTACATGACACAACAATTTAATATTCAGTTTGTCGCACTCAGTCAAAATCATAGCCCATTCATCTTCACTCAGAGAACGAGTTAAATTCACTGTTAGAAATTTACCTGCATTTTTTTCCAAAATACCAGGGATCCTGTCCAATGTTTTATTTCCCGGGTCCAAATCATAATCTGTGAAAAAAGAAGTTAAAAGTGTAGGGTTTAAAACACACGCTGTCGGTGCGATACCTATTTTTAAATTTAAATTAATAAGTAATGTATCCCAATCATACCCCTCCTGTTCGACAATTTTAAAATTAGGTGGAAGTGTGATTCGTTGACCAGCAAACTCAATAAAACCATTCACAAAAGCCTGTTTCCAGAAATACTCAAACGATTTATCGTTCCATGGTCCGTTCTGAATCCCAATAGTCGCACTATGTTCCAGTACCTTTACAAGCTCCCCAGAATGAAAATGAAAACTATTTTTACTTATAGTCCATTTTCCCAGAAGTCTTTCCTGCCAATTAGGCATATTAAATAAATTAATACTAGGCGGTGGTGGATTAGTAGCTTTATCGACCTCTTTTATAAAATGTGGATATGCTAAAGAAAGATCCTCTTCGGAAAAAGGACAAATCTCCACTTTATCAAAACGGGAATAAAAATCTTCCCCCTGGTAACTATTCGGGTCCGTTGAATTGATAATTCCTATTACGACCATATTGTGAGGAAGAGGTGTGCCATCGGCATTACGTTCGTCATCAACAACTTTATTCAAACGCACAATATCATCCGCTTTGAAATTTTGATAATTTACTAACAGTAATGCGGTGTTTTTAACATTCTCTTCATTTGTTAAAAAATCATGCAGTGGTCCTCCTGGTCCCTCAAACATACAACCTTTTCCATCCTGATTTTCGATATATCGTCCAGAACAAACCAAATCCTCAGGTGAATCTATATAATAAAATCGATGATGCGTTTGATTACAAAAATTTTTAATCGCTAACAGAAAAGCCTCCCCGGCAGATTGATTTGGCACATCAATTAAATATTTTTTAGTATCATCAGGTTGGGTTAATTTTTTACAATATTGTTTCACTGAAAGAGGCTGTACCTTGACCTTATTCCATGTTTCAAGTTGCTTTGAAAGTATAGTATGTGGATTTTGCACAGGATCATCCGTACTGATTGGAGCATCTTCCTCAGGAAGATGGTTATTTGTTTGAGGCTGCGGGGAAAGTGCAGACTCTGGCTTATCTGGAGTGTTATCCTCATAAATATTAAGCTTAGCACTATACCCGCCTAAATCGACATCACACCTCTGTCCTTTCGATTCAATTTCAACTTTGGAATGACAATCATTCGCTACGATTCGAACCGAAATTTCAGGATGACGTATTTTCATCAGATGAAAAAAAGCAAGCGTTCGATGTCTGCACGAACCTGTTTTTTGTTCTATGATTGCTTGAATATAATCTTCCCCGGTAGCCTTTTCCTCATTAATCACTAAAGATTTATTACCAAAACCTCTGAAAAATAATATTAATTCTTCAACTGCTTGTGGAATACTTACAGTAAGATTATTAGATACCTCAATAATATAATTTATAGTTACCCTTTGATTGGTTTTTGTGCTACGAATATAATATTGATTATCCTGTTGAGAGTATTGAACCTCGGCTTCAATTGGGGGAGTTAAAGAGTAATGAGTCAATTGTTCTGCTGAAGAAAGTGAGGGTAAGGGATGCCATGTATTAGAGAGAATTAAAGTATACTTACCTAAATAATAATCTTTATTTTTATCCTGAAGTGTTGGCATCGCTTTTTGTAGGTCGTCTTCAGAGCAAATTAGAGGATTACAGGATCCTAATTTTAAATCACCCGATTTTTTAAGTATAAAAGCATTATCTATTGAACACCTATCTTGCCTAATTGTTACTGAATTGAATATATTAAAACGATAATCTCCTACATTTGGCATTTTAGTACTAGGTAATATCGGAAAAAATACTCTTTTTACATTAAATTCTTTATTGGCATTATGTGAAGTATCAGCGTCCATAAATTGTTCGGTGCGAAATTTACTGGATGAAATACCAGGAGCAATTGAATGCAAATCTCGATTTGATGAACTCTGATTATCAGGAACCATGGGATATGTTAAATCGTTCAAACCGAGTCCGCCCATCAACGAATTCGGGGACACTTCCTGAGCAAAATCAATATTAGCAAATTGACCTGGATCCTTTTCTTTTTGTGTAGATTTGATATGACTGGGTAAATATACTTTTTTTATTGACATCAAATATTTTTGAAGGTCAATGGTAATGTTTAAATTGATACATCCACTTAAATCGAGAAGCTTTAATTTAGGAGCATGATTTAAAAGAAAGATAAGCGCTTTATCGGTAATATCTGTGTTGGCAAGATCAAGCGTTTCAACAGAGTTTAAATGAAGTGCTTCGTTAACCTTATCTAAATTACGACATTCTTGTAAATCAAGATGGGTCAGTTGAGTTGCGCTAAGAAGCAATTTTTTTAGATTATCAATATTCAAATTATTTTTATTGAGTCCAAAATACTTTAGCTTATTAAAATTAAAAGAATCAGGGTTAATTAGTAGAGAATTTCCATTTTCATCATTTAAAATTAATTTTTGCAAAGGTGCTTTATTAAAAGCACTACTCCACGAATTAAACATATTCATATTAATTTTAAGGGTAGTTAATTGTGCTAGGGCAAATTCAATGTTTAACGGATTTCCAGAATAAATAATGCCTTTTTTAAGAATCAGACTTTTCAGATTACGAAACTTAACCAGCATTTGATTTAAATTCGTGGCCCTAGACTCACAATTGATTATTTCTAAAGACTCTAATGACGGAACTTCTATATCTTCAGTTAAAATATTATTGCTAATTGGTCCATTTGCAAAAACAAGACGTTTTATTGCGGATTGGGAAATTAATGCTCGTAATTTTTCCCCAGGAAACTGCGTACGACTCAATCTTACTGTCTCTAGAGATGTTAGGTATTTTTCTATCTTAAAATCACCAGAAATATATGATCCATGATTTAAAAAAAGCGTTTTAATTTTGGGGGATTGAACTAAAAATTGGGCCAAGGTTTTACCCTTCATCGTAGATTGGGTGACTTTAATTTGTTCCAAATGAGGAAACTGGATTTGCTCATCAAAATTTAGCTCCGACTCATGAAAGTCTAGTAAATGAATCTTGTTTAAAATAGGAAAAAATGGAAGTATCTTTTGTAAGGTCTGGGAAGAAACTCCTTCCAAAGTGACATATTCTAAAAAATTAAGCTGTCTAATACTAAATATTCTTCCTTTTATCTTAATTTGATTTTTCTCGAGTAATTCCTCGACCATTTTTCCGGTAAGGGTGGCTTTATCGTAATTACTGGTTAAAGGGATCTCCGGAATTAATTCTTCAATTTTTTTTATTTGTTCGTAATTCTGTTCTGAGAAAAAACTGTCGGTTAAACCTATAATCGGCGGTGTAGTTTTGAGTAAAACGTTACGTAATTCATGTAAGGAGAATTTTGAATTAATTAGTTCGATACAATCAAGTTCACGTGGGGTTGTAAAAACAGTAGGATCGAGCAAACCATTCACTTGATAATCATCAAGAATTAAAAGCTGGTCTTTCACTACCTCAGGTAATTGGCAAATCATCTGTTTTTCTAAATTATTTGATGTAGTAGGCGTCACGCGTTCTGCAGTTCTCAGATCGGTCACAAAGCTCGCACAATTTGTAATTGTAATAAGTTCGATTTGACCATCCTGCCAAAGATATACTGGAAAACCAGCTTCTATTAATGAAATAAGATGACTGATAACCTCTTGTTGCTTTTTGATAGACCAATTGGCCATGGTCCAATCGGCGAGTATCAATGTTTTAGGCTTTTTAGGGCTAGTCGTTATAGGTAGTTTCCAATAAGGTTGATTTTTAATAAGTCTGTCAACGCTAATTTCGCCTGAGGGTATATGGCTATATCGTACTTCGAGAGTTTTTTGTGAAAAATAAAAATGATTTGGATACATGTAGTAAGCCTTATATGATTTCGTTTAGAACTTCTTTCGTTTAATAACAACAAAGGAAATTTCGGCATATAAAATCGCAATCCAATTTAATATATGCTCCACATTACTCTCATCCCGAGACTTTTTATTATGCAAATACAAAATCAATTTGTATTTAAAGTATCCTATTATAAATGAAGAAACTTAAGGCATTATTAATTATTAGCTAAATTTGGAGGGGACCGAATTGCCACAAATTACCTGTTGCCGAGGAAGCACTGTAGGTTGGGTCATTGACCCAACACTTAATAGACACCAAACTCCAATAGCATTTGTTGGGTCAAAATGACCCAACCTACAATAAATGATTTATTTGCTTGAATGCAATTATCCAGATTTCTTATCTTCGTTAGAATCAAGGCGATTTCATTAAAGGTTAATACCCAACCACTTTATTTCAGTTACCTTTCGCATTGAATTACCCGGGATTGAAGAATATCAATACAGAACTTTTAAGTTTTTAGAATGACGCTATTTCCCTCCCCGCCCCTTAATTGTTCAACAATTTACGAAGACGCTGCGCATCCTGGGGTGCATTGGCTTTCTCATCATTATCAAAATAACAATAAATTAGCTTTCCTTCTTTACGCCAGGAGGTTAATTTTTTGGCATAATCCAAAAGTGTTGCTTCCTCATAAGCTCCTTTATAGGCCTCTGCATTTGGACCATGCATGCGAATGTATATCAACTTAGAAGTGACAACTTCGGGGGATCGATACATCTTATGATCATAAAAGCATAAAGACATTTGATGTTTTGCTAATAATTCATACAACTCATCACTGAACCAGCTTTTATGCCTGAATTCGAATGTATACAACAAATCCTGAGGTAGCGTTGCGACAAATTCTGTTAAACAGGGAATATCTTTTGGCCATGAAGGGGGAAATTGAAATAAAATGGGGCCTAATTTATGCTCAAAATTGCGAAAAACAGCAAGCATTTTTTCAACCGTATCCGTTGTCTCCTTTAATTTTTTAAAATGGGTAATATAACGATTTGCCTTACACGCAAACATGAAGTTCGCGGGAGAAATATCGACCCAATTTTTCACGTATTTGTCTTTGGGAATTTGATAAAAACTATTATTAAGCTCAACACTATCCAGTCTTTCCGCATAATACGGCAATATAGAACTGGATTTGATTTTTTCCGGGTAAAAATTACCGAGCCAGCCCGCATAACTCCACCCCGATGTGCCAATATTATAATCTTGCATTAAATTTCCTTGATTAGGTAGAGAACACTCTATTAACAACGTCATTTCTGGTATCATTTCACACTTGTAATACAGACAATTTTTGTGTAGCGAATGAATAAAAAAGCATCATTAGTGGTTGTGGCTTTAGTCTTTTTAGAATGGCTTGATTTTAGTTTATACCTTTATCTAGCCAAATCTATTTTTGCAAATCAATTCTTTCCTCCTTCCAAGTATAGCTTGATGTTGTCTTTTGCTCTATTCGCAGTGGGATTTCTCGCAAGACCTTTAGGGGGCTGGTTCTTTGGTAAATCAGCCGATAGAAACGGCAGAAAAAGCCCGCTTATTCTTTCCGCTGCTCTAATGGGTTTAGCCACAATGGGTATTGCTCTGTTACCTGGGTTCGCTACCATCGGCATTTATGCAACTTGGGGATTACTAATACTACGTATAGCACAGGGACTTGCTCTCGGTGGAGAGATGAACAACTCTGCCATGTTTATGGTAGAGCACCAATCATCCAACCCACTTATTGCAGGCAGTTGGGTAGCAGCTGGAGGCGCCGCTGGAATGTTTTTGGGTGGGGCAACCGCTGCTTTATTGCAAACTATAGAAATAGATGGACTGTGGCGTCTGGTCTTTTTTATAGTAGGTCTGTTTTCTCTCTGGGTATGCAGTTTACGTAAAAAAATAGAGGAATCCCCTGAATTTTTTCCAAATCAAGCCTCTATAAAACAAATCCTCAAAGAAGAATTTTCAGGCCTTATCAATATTGCTATTTTAGGAACTTTTGTCAGCGTTACCGTTTACATTTGCAATGTGTTCTGGGTTTCTTATGCAGCAGATTCTGGAGTGTTGTCATCCAAAGGGTGTGCTTGGGCAGGCTCCATAGCCCAACTACTATCCGCATTAATCGCCATCCCGATTGCAGGATACGCATCTCCAGATAAAGTAAGGCATTTATTGCTTTATAGCATGGCCTCTGCCTTTATAGGTGCACCAGTACTGTTTCTTTTTACTGCTAATGGATATATGGCTGGAATATTAGCTGGGTTGGCATTTTATATACTGGCCAACGGATTATTGTGTTCCGCTTTATATTATTACCTTTATTTACAACTACCAGCAAAATACAGATGTCGTGGTGTATCAACCGTTTGGGCAATTGCTGCAAGTATTGGCGCAATTAGCCTCCCATTAGCTCAGCAGGCCCATCTCAACCATATGGCATGGCTTGCTCCGTGTTGGGTTAGTTTTATTGCTTGTGCTGCATCTGTGGTATTAATAAGACAGATTACCAAAACCTCCTCCAGCAGATTTTATGTTCTTTCAGAGACACTTTAAATTTGACTTTCGTCCCAGACAATGTTATATTTAAGTCACATTATTTCTAAAATTATAGTCATTATAACTGTGACATAAGTAAAAATAATAAGGTAATAATAAGTTAAGGAGCGTTCCTATGGACAATGATAAAATAGCTAATCCTACAAAATACTATCATCATCCAAATGAAGTAAAGGATGATCCTGAGCTTTCAACCGATGAAAAAATAATTTTATTTGAAAACTGGCTAGATGATATTAAATTAAAACTCATCGCTGAAGAAGAAAATATGCCCTGTACTCTTGAAGCCCCTAAGTATTACATTAAAGAAATCAACGACCTTTTAACCGATTACAAAAATCATCTATAACATCTCAAGCCATGCCAAGCATGGCTTTTTTATATACATTTCCTCGCTCAATATCATTGATTGAATTTATTTCTTAAATTGCATGCCATTATCTATCTTTTTTAAAATGACAAATATTATTTAATTATGTTTGACAAATGCGTCACAAATGATTTATATTAAAAGTCACTTCGATGCGAAAGCATCTGGCACATTAAATGTGCGGCATTGGAGTTTTATTATTAACAGGAGATTAAAAAATGAACAAATTAAAATTAGCATGTGTTGCCTCTTTATTAGCAGCTGGAATCGCGCAAGCTTCTACTCCTTGTGACGGATTCGATATCAAAATAAAAAATAAATTAGCCGATGATTTATTAGTTACAAAAATACATTTAAATGGCGCTGATATTCAGCCAGGTCATATTCAAAAAATTAACGGTGGAACCGAACAAGTATTTACTGTAAATAGCAGTTCTGATGCTGTTATGAGCGGTGATTTTGAGTTTCATACTATTAGCTTGCCGAGTAAAGTAGTTAAAATTCAATTTAATCTTAAAAATTCTGGATTAATTTGTGAGCATACTGATACATCACCTGATAGCGATTACTCAGTTGATAAAACACGCCTGCCCGGTAAAGTTGATTACTCAATTTTCAATAAGTAATTAATTAGGAATCTTTGACCAGGGATGGTCATAAATATACAGTAATTACCATTTAATGAGGAATACATCATGAATACAGATATTTTTGAAGGTAAATGGGAAGAGCTTAAAGGTCAATTAAAGCAGGCTTGGGGTAAATTAACCGATGACGATTTAACCCAAATCCAGGGTAGCCAACAAGAAATTTACGGCAAATTACAAAAACATTACGGATACACTAAAGAGCAGGCTGAAAAAGCAGTAAAAGAGTTTCGTTCAACTACTAAGGATTAAAACTTAGTATTGTTAGAAGGAGAATTATTATGGACAATGCGCACATCGTTAAAACCAGTGATATAACTGGACTTAAGGTTAGAAACCTTGATGGCATTACCTTAGGCACCATTAGCGAGTTAGTCATTAATAAATTATCCGGTAAAACAAATTATATGGTAGTAGATTTTGACGGTCATGGAGGGATGAAAAATAAATATTTTGCCTTTCCATGGGGAGCTTTTGAATATTCAGAAACTGAAGATTGTTATGTTTTGGATGTGGATATTCAATTATTAAAAAATACTATAGGGCTGGATAACGCTCAATGGCCCAACTTTAATTTTATGGATCTCGAAATTGCCGCCAGAAAATACTATCAATAATAAAAATTCTAACCGAAATTTTACTCCTCCTTTGCTTTAGCAAGGAGGAAATTTTACTTAAAAACCCCCGATTAATAGCAAGAACATTTGTAATCGGTTTAATGAAATTAAAAAGGGGAAATCAATGAATATTTTTAACCTAAGAACAACAATAGCAGCATTCACGTTTATTTTCTTTAGCAGCGCTTATCCCTCAGATATCTTAAAACTTAATGAGGGTCTGCCAGTGATGGTTGATAGTAAAACTGAACTCAATGATATTTCTTTCGATAACATGACGGTTACATATACTTATCAGTTGAAGCATATTGACATAAAGGATGCAATGGAGCAAAAAGAGATACATCGTAATTTCATTCAGCACAATGCGTGTAACGATGGTCAAATTCAATGCTTATTTCAAAAAGATCTGGAGGTTGATTTTATCTATAAAATTAAAGATAAAGATGTGCTTCAAGTGAGGTTAAATAAAGATTTTTGTCAGGGATTTATTCAACAGGATAGCCGATGCGTTGGTTAAATGTAATGGGTTAACTATTGAATGAAGGTACAATATAACTCATACTTGCGCCGAATAAATAATCCAACATTGCGCTAGAACATTTATGCTAAATAATATCGCTAAAAGTCGCTATCCTGACAAAGCCACGACGTATTTTTGGATTTTCATCACCCTTCATATCCTACTGTGGACCATAGGTCCTTCCCCTCTACGGCCTAGTGTTCCCCATGATACCCTTGAAGGGATTACCTGGGGTTTAGAATGGCAGTTAGGGTATTACAAACACCCCTTTCTTACCGCCTGGTTTTGCGCAGGAATCACTAAATTATTTGGTACCGTCGGCTGGCCGGTTTATTTACTCGCTCAACTTGCGGTAGCTACAACATTTATTGCTGTGTGGGCGCTTGCGAAAAAAATTCTTCCTTCCCTACATGCTCTTTTGGCAGCTTTAATGATAGAGGGAATTCTTTTTTACAATATTAATTCATTTAATATCACTCCCGATACCATGCAATCTCCATTTTGGGCATTACTTACTTTAGTTTTTTTTCAGGCTTTAACAACCCAAAAAATCAGATTTTGGTTTTATACCGGAATTCTTGCAGCTATATGTATCTGTATCAAATATCAAGTATTGCTCCTTTTAATCCCTATGTTTTTACTCTGTATCATTCATCCAGTGGGCCGTATCAGTTTTAAAAACAAAGGCATCTATATAGGCATCTTAACGATGCTTCTAGTGCTCTTGCCCCATCTCATTTGGCTCTATTTACATGATTTGGTTACCATTACCTATGCTCAAAACGTATCGGCAGATTACACACCAGATAAAACATTTTTATCTCATCTGAAATACCCCATACGCTTTATTGTTAACGAAATGATTCATTGCTCCGGTTTATTCATATTATTATGGCCTTTTTACAAGACGCCAAAATCCCCCATTAAAATAGATCATTTTGAATGGTCTTTCCTTTTATTTATGGGATTAGGTCCTTTTATTTTAACTGTTATCCTATGTATTTGGACGGGAAATTACTTCCCGACACGCTGGGCAACACCCTATTTTTTTCTTTTGGGGATTATCAGTCTGGCTTATTTAAAACCCGTAATAAACAAAAAAAATCTGATTCAGTTTACCGCAACCTTTATACTCATGAGCTCTCTATTGTTCCTTGGCAGAATGAGTAGTTTCACACTATTCAAGCGGGCAGAAAGTGATGCATTTTTACCCAATCAACAAATAGCCCACACATTATCAAAACTCTGGCAAGATCGCTTTAACACAAACATCCCCTATCTTGCAGGCTCGAATTACTTAGTTTCTTCGGTAACGCCTTATCTTGGGTCAAGCACCAGGGCTTATTTAAATTGGGAAATACAACAAAGTCCATGGATAAATGAAGATTCACTCCGTAAAAATGGAGGAATATTCATTTGGGATGCAGGATATAATTATATATGGGATAAAGACAGTGCCCATTTTGCTGCTTTACCACAAACCATTTTGACTCGCTTTCCACAATTAATTATGATGCCCCCCTATACTTTTCACCGAAGTTCTAACCATTCACCAATACTTATCGGTGTAGCACTTTTACCCCCAAAATGAGATACTTCAGCAAACTTATAATGAAATAATATATGACCAGAATCAGGCCTTTTCTTAAATGGGCAGGGAGCAAATACAATTGTCTTAATCAGATAATCACGTCCCTTCCACCAGCCAAACGATTAATCGAACCTTTTACCGGCTCCGGGGTTATATTTATGAATACGAATTACTCCTCTTATATACTGGGTGAGAGTAATCCAGATTTAGTCCACATATTTTCAACTCTAAAAAAAAATGGCGAACAATTTATTGATTACTGCGAAAAATATTTTAACCCTTCAGTCAATTGCGAGTCGAAATATTACGAAATAAGAGATCATTTTAATCAATCCATAGCATCTAAAAAAAAATCCGCTCTTTTTTTATACCTAAATCGACATGGATATAATGGATTATGTCGCTATAATTCCAAAGGAATTTTTAATGTGCCTTTTGGTCTGTATAACAAGCCATATTTCCCCAGAAAAGAGATGATTCTTTTTCACAAGAAAAGCGCCCAGGCCGAGTTTATTTTAAATGACTTTCGAAAAACTTTTTCGTTGGCACAGCCTGGTGATGTAATTTATTGTGATCCCCCATATGTTCCTTACGCAGAACATACAAAACCTCTTNNAACCTCTTGCCTACACGCAAAATAAATTTAATGAAAGCGATCAAATTGAACTTGCTGAATTAGCTCGAGAAACAGCCGCCAAAGGAATTCCGGTCATTATATCGAATCACGATACTTCATTTACTCGACATCATTATAAAGCAGCACAAATTAAAAGTTTTCCAGTGGCGCGTTTCATTAGTTGTCAGGCAAACTTGCGCCAACCCGTTAAAGAGTTGGTCGCTGTATTTAAGGATTAACTTGATGGTCTTTAAGAAAGAAAGCCAAAATAGTAACAAGTAATAATGAAATAGGCAGTATCGATAAAGCAACCTGGTAATCCACAACCGTATATATATGCTCACCGCCAACAATGCCACTATCACCAAAAGTATCCAGTAACTTACCGACTAAAGGCTGGAAAATCACTCCACCAAAAGTAACTATCATGTTCGTTGCTGCAAACACAGTCCCAGATAATTTCGCTCCACTGCACTCTTTAGCCATAATAAAAACAATGATCTCAGTAGCACTGAACACACCATACAAAAATAATAAAATATTTAAACTGACATAAG
Organism: Legionellaceae bacterium UBA2794; assembly: GCA_002352055.1. Lineage (GTDB taxonomy): Bacteria > Pseudomonadota > Gammaproteobacteria > Legionellales > Legionellaceae > Legionella. The sequence continues at coordinate 43,572 of DEHS01000102.1, read as the reverse complement.
ATAAATTAGGCCAATATAATACGATGCTGATACAGATTAACGCTAAGATAGCGCCAATAACTAAGGGCAATACTCTTCTGCCTGTTGAGTCGGATAAATATCCAGCAATTGGAGCACCTACAGCCCAACCTAAAAATACCGCGGAAACAGTTCTTGCCGCCTCAACCTTAGTTAAATTATGTGCCTGTTCCAGGTAGCTTTTACCCCATAATTCACCAAAAACTGAGAGAGAGGTATACAAACATGCACCAACAAAACCTATCAACCATACTTCAGGTGACATCAACACTTTAAGTACATTATGAAAAAATTCAGGCAATGGGTATTTGTTAGGTTGGTGCCCTTCAGGCCCATCTCTGACCACAAAAAACATCAGTATGCTAAGTCCACAGCCTATTAGAGCAATAAACAACAACACTTGCTCCCAGCCCATAATTTCTGACCACTGAGTAATCTTCACTTCACCGTAGACCAACCCTAACATGCCAAGAGTGGTAATTAACCCGGCAACCAGTGAAAAATATCGTTTAGGTAGCCAATGTAATGCCAGGGAAAGCACACCTACAAAAGCGAAGGAAGAGCCAAATCCGACCAGGAATCGACCTGAGCCTACGAGGAACATGGATGATGTTAAAGTAAACATCCATGAGCCTATAGTGCAACAGATGCATGCAAACGTAAGGAGTCGACGAGGACCGAATCTATCCATTAGCATACCTACCGGCATTTGCATCGGCGAGTATGCGAAATAATACAGTGCGGATATCTGTCCAAAAGTAGTCGCAGAAATATGCCCTAAAGCAGTACTTAATTCCGTCTGTAATGCACCCGGTATAATTCTGAGTATAAACTCATAGCAATGNNATGATAACTGTTTTCTAGACATTTTATTTGGGTGCATGAGCGTGAGTTTCTTTTAAAAAGAAGGTTAATATAGCAGCAATCAAAATTCCTAAAGGAATAACTGATAACGCAAATTGATAATCATCAACGCTATATAACTTCTGTAAATTACTAACCGCCTCACCTGTAAGGGCAGCACCACCAACATGAGTTGATAAACTGAAATCTAATAAATTGCCCACTAAAGGTTGCAGGAACATAGCACCCAACATCACAATCATATTAGTAACAGCCATAGCAGTACCCGCTGCTTCACCCGGACTTAATTCACGTCCAACAGCAAATACAATAGCTTGAGCACTGTACAACAATCCTAATAAAAACATTAAGGATTGGATATTTGATTCACTTAATCCTGGCAGATATAGAATCATCATCATGACAATAGCAGCACCACCGGCTCCAAAAAGCATAGGAAATTTTCGTCGTTGTAATTTATCAGATATATATCCCATTAAAGGGGCACCCAGAATAAATCCTAGAAAAAGCAGCGAATTAGCTAAACCTGCTCCTTGAGCCGAAAGCCCATGCGCATGCTGTAAGTAAGGAATGCCCCAAAGTTCAGCAAACACCGTGGTAGGAAGATAAACCAGACAACCATACATCCCATTAACCCAGATTTGCTGATTGCGAATAATAATTCCCAAATCAATCAACCCTTTCTTAATGGTAGGAACAGTACCTATTTGTCGATGACGACCTTGGCGGTCCTTGATCCCAAACCACAGCACCACAGTTAATCCAATACCAAAAACAGCAGTAAGATTTAATGTCTGAATCCAGCCCATTTTTTCTACAAAATGCTCAAGGAAATTATCACCAATCATTGCGCCGATAGGTCCTAAAGCTGAAGTCAGGCCTGAAACCATGCCAAGACGCTCTTCAGGAAGCCAGATGGTAGCCAGCTTTAATACCCCAACAAAAGCAAAAGCAGACCCCAGTCCCATTAAGAAACGTCCAATAGCTGCAACCCAAAAAACATCCGTGGCAGTAAATAAAAAGGTTCCCACCACACAGATAAGACAGGCAATTGTCAGTAATCTTTTGGGACCATATCTATCAAGCAAAACCCCAACCGGCAATTGCATTGGTACATAGGCAAAGTAATAAAATGAGGAAAGGAAACCAAAGCCGCTGGCACTTAAATTAAAATGCTCACGCAAGGAGTGCTCCATGACACTGGGTGCTATACGTAACAAATACTCGTAACTATAAAAAACAGCTCCCAAGCCACAAATAAGCCATCCAATGACTGCGTAGTCTTTTCGATTTTCAGAATGCAAAGTTATCTCCTTAACAAGCAAGTGATCTGATCCCTTAAAATGAGATCAGATTAAGACTTTTTATTATTTATTATTAATCCGACTCACGCCGCTTGCTATTGCAGCCTGGGCTACAGCAGCAGGAACCCTTTCTCTTAATCTCGGATCTATAGGTTTGGGAAGAATATAGTCTGGACCAAATCCCCAATGCCTTACTCCAGGGTAATTATCTTTCACCACCTGAGGAACTTCTTCATGTACTAATTGTCGAATAGCCTCCACTGCGGCAATTTGCATTGATTGATTAATACATTTAGCACGTACATCCAACGCCCCTCTGAAGATGTAAGGAAAACATAATACATTATTAACCTGATTAGGGTAATCGCTGCGTCCTGTGGCAATAATTAAATCATCACGCACTCGATGAGCAAGCTCTGGACGAATCTCCGGATCAGGATTGGATAAGGCAAAGATAACAGGATTCGGCGCCATTAGCTGCAATAAATCAGCATTTAACAGATTTGGCTTTGCTACACCAATAAACACATCCGCATCCACTAAAGCGTCTGCTAGAGTACGACTTTCTGTGGTGCGCGCAAAAGCAAATTTATAAGCGTTTAAATCTGCTCTTCCAGTATGAATGACACCGTTAGAATCAAGCAGCAGCATTTTTTCTTTATCTGCTCCCAATGCTACAAGAAGTCGCATGGATGCAATACCGGCAGCTCCTGCTCCGATACATACAATTCGAACGTCAGATAATTTTTTTTCTTGCAATTCCAAAGCATTCAACAAACCGGCCGCTACTACTATAGCAGTACCATGCTGATCATCATGGAATACAGGAATATTTAATTGCTCAATCAAGGCCTGCTCTATTTCAAAACACTCCGGAGCCTTAATATCTTCCAGATTAATTCCGCCAAAGGTAGGAGAAATATATTTTGCCGTGGCAATAAATGCCTGGGGATCGTCAGCATCGATTTCAATATCGTATACATCCAAATCTGCAAAACGTTTAAATAAAACAGCCTTTCCTTCCATAACAGGCTTGCTGGCTAAAGCCCCCACATTTCCTAAACCTAAAGTAGCTGTTCCATTAGTCATTACGGCAACCAGATTACCCTTATTGGTATACCGGTACGCATCTTCAGCGTGTTCAGCGATAGCAAGAACAGGGGCTGCAACACCTGGCGTATAAGCCAGAGATAAATCGTCCTGAGAATTTGTTGGTTTCGTTAAGTGAACACATAATTTGCCCGGAGTGGGAAATTCATGATAATCCAGGGCACGCTGATTTAAATCATTATTATCCAAAATACATACTCTCTTTTTTTACAAAATACCCAGTAAAAAAGGCACAAAAATTATGTGCCTTTAGTGAACAATATGAAGATCCAGGTCTTAATTATTCTTTTGCTGTAGCTTGAGCAGAACGCATATTGTAGCGATCGCGGAATTTTTGAACTCGACCACCAGTGTCTACCAGTTTTTGTTTACCAGTATAGAAAGGATGGCACTGTGAACAGACCTCAATGCTTAAATCTTTACATAAAGTGGAACGAGTTTCAAAAACTTCGCCACAACTGCAAGTAACTTTAACAACTTCATAACCTGGGTGAACAGATGCTTTCATACACTACTCTCTTAGTTCTTGGAGTATCGCCACCTGGACAAAATGCCAAGCACCATACTCAATACAAATGACGCAAAACGATAGCAGAAAAGTTTCTACAAATCAATTTTTTCTCACTTTTCGAGGGGTTTCCTTCTTATTTTTGTATATTATAGACTCAAAATCATACTTTTGAATTAAGACCAGTGTTATATATCCAGCTCAACCCATACCGGAGCATGATCCGATGGCCGCTCTGATTTGCGTGGTTCCTTATCAATTTTAGAGTCCCTGCACACTGCATTAAGCTCATGACTTAATAAAACATGATCTATGCGTAATCCTCTATTTCTTCTAAATCCTGCAGCCCGATAATCCCACCAACTAAATACATTTTCTTCCTGAGGGAAGTTTCTAAAACTGTCATATAATCCTAAACCTAACATTTCCGCAAATGCTTGGCGCTCAGGCGGACTTACAAGAACACACCCTTCCCACTCTATTGGGTCATGAACATCTCTGTCTTCGGGAGCAATATTAAAATCCCCTACCACAGCTAATTTGGCATGGGTATCCAGTTGGTTTTTAATAAAATAATTAACTTTTTCAAGCCAGTTCAATTTATATTGATATTTATCTGATGTCGGAGTTGAACCATTAGGTACGTATAAATTGATTAATCGAACTCCATTAATGGTTGCGGCAAGGATCCGTCTTTGCGGATCATCCAGCTCAGGAATATCGGTGAGTACATCAGTAATTGGATGTTTACTAATGATGGCCACCCCATTATATGTTTTTTGACCCGAATATACGTAGTGAAAACCCCGTTCCGCAAAAGCTGAAACTGGAAAATTTTCATCAATTAATTTAGTTTCCTGCAGCGCGAGCACATCCATTTGTGAGGTCTCTAGCCATTCTAAAACCTGATCCAGGCGAATTTTTAAGGAATTAACATTCCAGCTTGCAAGTTTAAACACACCAGTCTCCTTTATATTCGATAAGCAAAGGGGCATGATCAGATAATCGGGCCTCACGGAAGATACGTGAATTCACTACATGCTCAGTAAGTCCTGGAGTAATTACCTGATAATCAATTCTCCATCCCACATTTTTTTCCCAAGCTCTGCTTCGATAAGACCACCAGGTATATTGCTCTTCTGCTGGATTGTGCACGCGAAACGCATCGACAAAACCCATTGAACCAAATAATTCGTCCATCCAGGCTCGCTCCTCAGGCAAAAATCCTGAGTTTTTTTGATTCCCTTTCCAGTTTTTTAAATCAATCTGTTTGTGAGCAATGTTATAATCACCGCAAATAATCAGCTCCCGGCCTTCATTTTTTAATTCAATCAAATGTCTGGCAAATTTATCTAGAAAATCATATTTTACTACCTGACGCTCATCACCACTGGTCCCAGAAGGCAGGTAAAGTGAAATAACACTTAGTTTAGGGTAATCAAATTGTATGTATCGCCCTTCATTATCACAATAATCAAAACCCAGCCCCTTTACCACGCGATTCGGTTTATAACGAGAGTAGATAGCCACGCCACTATAGCCCTTTTTCTGAGCATCATAGTACTCACAATAATAATTCTGCGGGTAATAAATTTCCTCTGGAATTAACTGATGTGCCTGAGCTTTAGTTTCCTGGATGCATACAAAATCAGCGTCCTGAACAGCGAGCCAATCATAAAATCCATTGCGAGCACAAGCCCGGATGCCATTTGCATTAAAACTGATTACTTTCATTATTTCTTTAATCCCATTGCTACTTGAGCTAAACGTTGACCTAAACTTTTAGCCAAAATAATCTCATCTTGACTCAAGGTAACATCATTGGCCACTCCAGAAACATGAGTTACGCCATAAGGTGTTCCACCCGTTACGGTATTATTCAACGCAGATTCAGTATAAGGAATCCCCAAAATAATCATACCTTGATGCAACAAAGGTAACATCATAGAGATTAATGTACTTTCCTGACCGCCATGCATACTTGCCGACGATGAAAAAACACAGGCAGGCTTATCCACCAAATCGCCCGTAAGCCATAGAGAGGAGGTACCGTCCAGAAAATATTTTAAGGGTGCAGCCATATTACCAAAGCGTGTTGGGCTTCCCATAGCCAGCCCGTGACAATGGCGTAAATCATCAAGTGTTGCATAAGGAGCACCTTCATCGGGGATTTCCTTATCAACCGCTTCACAAGTAGTTGATACAGGGGGAACAGTGCGCAACCGCGCCTCAATGCCACTAACCGCAGAAACTCCACGAGCAATGTATTGGGCCAGTTGAGCGGTCGAACCATTACGCGAATAATATAGTACTAATATGTAAGGATCGCTCATAGCTAACTCTGAAGATTAAAAGTTGAGTATATAGCAGTCAATATGAAGATTGCGAGGAGATTTTAAATCCAATCGCTCTACCTTATGAGACATTTGTAGAAACACCAGTGTCGTCTAATCAGAGAGTGATCCTGACATAGGGCACTGGATTGATGATAATTCATATGCAAATTACTGAACGATTAAATTTCCATTGGTTATTAATTGATTAACAATATCGTGAGAATTCGTAGTAGCAAAAGTAGCCGTTAAATCTACTCCTTGAAGTATAATGGTCTGAGAAGGGTTACCAAAACTGCCTTCACCATTAGCATCAATCTTGATAGTTGTATTGCCACCTGATGCAGAAACATTTAAATAACTATCCAGACTATCACTTCCAAGAGGTGAATCTCCCAATTTCTCATCTGATAATAAATCTGCAAGATTGAGTATACTTGCATCAGATGAAATACCCACGGGATTTGCTTTGAAATCAGTAATAGTATCGGCAGCCCCACCTGAACTGTCACCATTAATCCATAAGAAAGTGTCAATACCACCACCACCGGTCATAAGATCGCTACCCTTACCGCCAATCAAGTAATCATTACCCGTCCCCCCGTTTAACGTATCATTCCCCAGACCTCCTGAAAGAATATCATTACCCGCTTCACCCATTAAATTATCAATTCCAGACTCACCAAACAACACGTCATTACCCTCTCCACCAATAATATTATCATTACCATCGCCACCATGGAGTACGTCATTACCGCCACCACCCGTCATGGAATCATCTCCAGCACCACCATACATTAAATCATTACCGCTACCCGCGGATTGAGTATCTGCGCCATCATATCCCGAATAATAATGGCCCGTGGTATCCAAAAGTGGCATCATTAAATCAGATGAGGCTGATCCTTCGTACATATCACCTGAATTACTTGAAATACTGCTAATTTGAACCGTTAAATTTTCTGATACAACATTACTATTTCCACTTGTATCACTAGCTGTTGCTGTAACGGTTAGGTTGTAAGTGCCGGCAGTATCATGAACCATTTGTAAATTATGCAATTGATCCTGAGTAAGTGCCCATACTCCATTCCCCATGTTTATGCCTGCCGTTAAAAATGCAGCCAATGGAACTCCTGAAATGGTAATCCCTAAGGAATCAGCATTATTCGGGAACATAATGGAAGAGTTAATTAATAAATCAATCGCAACAACGGGGTTATTATTGGGGCTACTAACCGTTACTGAAGAATCATTACTGGAATTTGCCCCGTTTATCACAATCCAGTCGAACTCATAGGCTCCAGCAGAAGTTGGCGTGTAACTAAAAACCCCACTGCCGGTGGAGGCACCTGCAAGTTGCTCTGATGAAGTTATTAATTGAGGGCCTTGTATAATTGTTCCATGCGAATCTTTGATGACTAGCAACAATAAATCATTGCGACCACTACTTACCTGACTGGAATTGATTTCAGCATTTTTAAAAGTCCAATTTAGACTGATTGGAGTTCCAGCATTTGAATAATAGGTATTACTTATATAATTTCCATCTATAGCAGTTACATTTCCCGAATCACTGTATTTAGTATTTCCGGGTGATGGATTAAATAAACTTAATGCACCAGACGCCAATCCCAAAGCACTTTCGATATTAGCAGCCGTCATACCAGCTGCTGAAACACCAAGGTCCTCATAAATAATGTCTTGTACATTATTAGGCATAACAATTATAGGATCCGGGGCATTTAAATCGACATTTATTGTTGCTGTAGCAGTAGACGTCGCACCAGCGGAATCTTTAATTGTATAGTTAAACGTTACTGTTCCCTCATAACCTGGCTCTACTTTAAGTAATACCTGACCATTTCCATTAAGACTCACACTGCCGTGGCTTGCAGCACTAACGCTTGCTATAGAGAATGTATTATCTACATCTGTATCATTGGATATCAAATCCTGAGCGTTAATTACTATCACATCACTTTGAATTAAAATCCCATTGCCGCTGGCATCAGCAGTACCTAGAACGGAATATTCTGCATTATCCTTTTTATATTCCACTTTTAAGTTGTAATCACCGCCTTGATCCCAGTAAATGATTTCTATCTGATGTAATCCTGAAGCGGCCAAAGCAAACGAAAATAAATTGGTGGTAGATGATTGTATTCTGTTTACCTCAGCAACAACATGTCCATCGATGCGAATTGAGTACCCATCATCTGCAGTGACTCTAAATGTATAATTCCCTGCATTCATTTTTACAAAACCATTCATATCGATAATGGCATCACCAGAAGAAATTAAATTACCGGTTCGTACAAGAGAGCTACTATCTGATCCCAGCCAATTTTTTAAATTATCGGTAGTACTGGTTGCTACACCCAAATCTCCACTTTTTGAACCGTAATTTAAGGCTGATGAAACAAAACTAGCGTTTGCTGTATGCGAATTAATAAAATTTAGTACCTGAGGAATACTGATTAAATTAGAACCGTCAACTCCTTCACGATAATTATAAAAATCCGCATGCAATCCAGTGAGATGATTCGAACCAAGGCTTGCAATATTCACCGAGAAGGTATCATTCAATGCAACAGGCCCATCATTAGTCCCTGCAATCGTTACAGTGACAACTTTCGGTGTTCCATCAGCTGATACAACTGTGAAATTATCAGTGTAGTTGGTTCCTGGAGCAAATTCATTATGAGCAGTATTGGTTGAGTACGACCATACTCCAGCTGCATTAATACTGAATGAACCATATAAGCCAGCAGTACCTGATTGAGCCACAAAAGTCGCAGGGCTATCTATATCGGTAATAGTAAGAGTGCCACCAGTAGTCAAGAGGGAATTAGTTTCAGTTAAATTAGCGCTAGTAGTACCCGCTATTACTGCTGCATCATTAACAGGAGTAACTGTAATAATTACAGTAGCCATATCGCAATTGCCATCGTCATCGCAAACAGTATAAACGAAAGTGTCAGTGCCGAAGAAATTAGGGCTGGGGGTGTAGGTAAATGTACCATCCGCATTCAACACCAATGTGCCAAAGGCGACATCAATCTCCAGAGTGAATATTAAATCGTCTCCATCGGCATCGCTGTCATTAACAGCTACACTTCCTAATAAGAAACCATCCTCATTAACAGTCAAGGTATCATTAACCGCAATAGGCAATGTATGAAGTTCGTTGACCTGTATAGTCACGATTGCCTCATCGCAATTATTGTTTTCATTACAAACACTATATACAAAAACATCCGTACCAAAGAAGCCCGTGTTAGGATTATAGGTGAACGAACCGTCTTCGTTCAAAACAAGTACCCCATTATTTACGCCATCTGATACAGTATAAGTGACATCTCCAACATCTGTCAAAACATCATTATCACTTACGTTCCCTGAAATACCTGTACCTTCATCAGTACTGTAGGTATCATCTATCGCAATTGGATTAGCGAAAGCCTGATCTATGGCGATACTCACTAAAGCAGTATCACACAACTCAGCATCACAAACTTCATATTCGAAGGTGTCGTTACCAAAGAAATCTATATTCGGATTATACGTGAAAGAACCATCAATATTGAATGTCAGGGTGCCATTGACAACATCGGTAATCAAGCTATACGTGAGCACATCTCCATCGACATCGTAATCATTAGCACTCACATTATTGGTCAATATATCATTTTGCTCTCCAACAACTAAGTCATCCAAAGCGTTTGGAGCATCATTTACCGGAACTATGGTTATCACTACCATGCCAAGAACACAATGGTCAGTAGGGTCGCATACTGAGTAAATAACCGTATCCTGACCAGCATAGTTTGTTATTGGTACATAGGTACAAGAACCGTCTGAATCCAAGGTGAAGGTGCCGTTGTTCGCGTCAATCACAACACTAAAAGTTAACTCCTCTCCTTCAGGGTCGCTGTCATTGTCACCTACGTTTCCAGTCAATTCTGTATCCTCCTCAATGGTGTAGTCATCATCAATAGCAATCGGCATTTCCTCTGCATTGATGATTATCAAACTTACCATCGCCCCTACGCATTCATTTTCAGAATCGCAAACAGTATAGGTAAACGAATCTTGACCCTCAAAATCAGCATCAGGCGTGTAAGTAAATGATCCATCTGTATTGAAGACAAGGTCTCCGTTTTGTGGGCCTTCATCCAAGGTATATACAAGCTCATCGCCATCTGGATCGAAGTCATTATCCGCGGACGAAGCAGTAAGTGAACCATTGAAATCAGCTTCAAACAAATCATCGACAGCTATAGGGCTGTCGTTTATCTCGTTAACCAAAATGGTCACAATTGCTTCATCGCATTCGTTCAGTAAATTGCAAACGCTATAGGTAAAAACATCAGTCCCAAAGAAGTTCTCATCAGGGGTATAGGTAAACGTGCCATCGGTGTTTAGCACCAAGGTACCATCACTCACATCGGTTAATACAGTGTATGTAAAATCCGGATCAACACCTCCGTTATCAGAAACATCGCCTACCAATTCAATATCTTCATCAGTGCCGAACGAGTCATCCTCCGCAACAGGTACAATATCACCCAGAGACAAATTCTTGGTTTTATTAAAACTGAAAGCGAGCAGTTCATTTGAATCAATAGGGCTTGCAACAACCAGTTTGCATAAGACGGCAAGCACAATAAAAGAGCAAAATTTATTCATAATGCAGGGATAAACGGATTACAGTATTTTGCATACTATCCTCTCATGCGAAAAAACTGCGCTATTATCCATTATGAACATGCTTCTTCTTATTTGCTTAACAAGCGCATGTTGATTGGACACGTTGCTCTACTAACGCGTTTCTTGTCCGGCAGGTTAATCGTTCTAAATTCGCTGCATAATTCTAATACGACATGTACGGCTCTTTGAAAGACTATCTGAGTAAAGAACTTGCTTCTATTGAAGAAGCGGGTTTGTATAAACGCGAGCGCATCATCACCACACCGCAAGATGCAGTTATAAAAACAACCGATGGCAAAGAAGTATTGAACTTCTGCGCAAACAATTATCTAGGGTTATCCTCGCACCCGGTAGTGACGGAAGCTGCTAAAAAAGCCATTGACACCCATGGCTTCGGAATGAGCAGTGTTCGTTTCATCTGTGGCACTCAAGACATTCACAAGACGCTTGAACAAAAAATTGCGGACTTCCTACATACAGAAGATACTATTCTATACGCTGCTGCCTTTGATGCTAATGGCGGTGTGTTTGAGCCTTTGTTCAACGAAATGGATGCCATCATCAGCGATGAGCTAAACCACGCGAGCATCATTGATGGGGTTCGCTTGTGCAAGGCTCAACGTTACCGATATAAAAACAACAACATGGAAGACCTCGAAGCACAGTTGCAAGCCGCTGATGCTGCAGGTGCTCGATTCAAAATCATCGTTACTGACGGTGTCTTCTCCATGGACGGCTATGTAGCGCAGTTGGATAAAATATGTGACCTTGCTGATAAATACGAGGCGCTTGTAATGGTAGATGAATGCCATGCGTCAGGCTTTATTGGAAAAACAGGTAGAGGAACCATTGAGTTGAAAAATGTATTGGGTCGTGTAGATATTATTACCGGCACGCTAGGAAAAGCCTTAGGTGGCGCTATGGGTGGTTTTACCTCCGGAAGGAAAGAAATCATTGATATTCTTCGTCAACGTTCTCGTCCGTATCTATTCTCTAACTCACTTGCTCCAAGCATAGTGGGAGCAAGCATTGCAGTGTTTGATTTGTTGAGCAAAACAACCGAGCTACGGGATAAATTAGAAAGCAACATCAAGCAATTCAAAACAGGAATTAAAGCTGCCGGTTTTGATATCAAGGATGGAGAATCGGCTATTGTGCCCGTAATGCTGTACGATGCCAAGCTTTCACAAGTATTTGCTGATAAACTTTTGCAAGAAGGCATTTACGTGATTGGATTCTTCTTCCCTGTAGTAGCAAAAGGACAAGCACGTATACGTGTACAACTTTCTGCTGCCCATGAACCGCAACATATTGAAAAAGCGATTGCCGCTTTTACCAAAGTCGGTAAAGAGTTAGGTGTTTTGAAATAAGTTCGATTGTCTCTTACAGATAAAAAAATATACATCATTGGCCAAGGCATTGCAGGAAGTGTCTTGGCCTTTTTGCTGGACAAAAAAGGATATACTGTTCAAGTGATAGATGACGGACACGCAACTTCCTCGAGCATGGTAGCTGCCGGAATGTGGAATCCTGTTTCTTTTGCCCGTATGTCACCAAGTTGGTATGTGGACAAGCTGTTGCCTGCGGCTGATGAAATATATCGCGAACTTGAAAAGGTGCTTGGCGCTTCTTTTTATCATCCGCTGGATTTGGTAAAAATTTTCCCCGATAACAAGACCGCGAACAAATGGGATGAGCACAGCACGCATCCTGATATGAAAGATTACCTCAGCGCTGTACAAGATGAAAATATCCGCCAGCAGTTTAAACAACCCTTTGGACATGGCGTAGTCGAACATGCCGGGTGGTTAGATATTCCAGCGATGCTCATGGCGCTTAAAAAATATTTCGAAGACAAAGGCATGCTTACTATTTCATCTTTCACCAAAGAAGATGAAGCGGGAATTTTGTCTTTAGAGAAAAACGCGCTCATTATCTATTGCACCGGCTGGAAGAACACAGAGCTATTCGCTCAGGAGGTGAAAGTCATTCCAAACAAAGGTGAAGTGCTTACTATTGAAAGCAATGAATTGCAGCTAACCCGGATGGTCAACTTCGGCAAGTTTCTTATTCCGATGGGTAAAGGAAAATTTAGGCTTGGCTCTACGTATGTGCGTGACGAACCGAATGCACAACCAACCGAAGAAGGCAAAAGCGAAATTTTATCCTATCTGAAAAATCATTATTCGAAAGATGCACAAGTAAGCGAGCATGTTTCGGGATACAGACCCACTACTATTGACAGAAAACCGATTATTGGATTGCATCCCAATAACCAACAGGTTGGTCTCTTCAATGGTTTTGGTTCAAAAGGTGTGATGCTGATTCCTTATTTCGCTCAGCATTTTATAGAACATCTTCATGGCAATCAGCCATTAATGAAGGAGATCAGCGTTGAGAGGTACTTTTGACAATTGTGGTTTAAGGAAATTTAGACCGCTTCTTAGAACATGTTGCCTTTAAGTCATTTTACCTTTGGCTTGTCAAATAAAAACATAAGACCATGTTGAACAAAAAAGTAGAAAAAGCATTAAACGATCAGATAAGAATAGAAGCCGAGAGCAGTCAGGTTTATTTGGCCATGGCCTCTTGGGCGGAGATAAACGGCTATCCCGGTACAAGCGCATTTCTATATCGCCACAGTGATGAGGAACGCATGCATATGTTGAAACTCGTGAAGTTTGTAAACGACCGTGGTGGGCAAGCCATCATTCCTGCACTTCCCGCTCCGGAAGCAGATTGCAAGAATCTTCAAAACATTTTTACCACGCTTTTGGACCATGAAACCATGGTAACGGGCGAAATCAATGGTGTTGTAGAAGTTTGTTTGAAAGAGAAAGATTATACCACGCACAACTTCATGCAGTGGTATGTAAGCGAGCAAATAGAGGAGGAAACGCTTGCACGCAATGTGCTGGACAAACTCAAGCTTGCCGGCAACGACAAAGGCGCATTATACATGTTTGATCGCGATGTGCAAACCATGACAGGCGCTCAACCGGCATAAGTAGGACTCTGTAGATTTATTGAAGAATGATTTAAACCACTCAGCAATGGGTGGTTTTATTTTTCAAGTCAAGCTTTCAACAACCTTCCGTTTAGAATCTCCCAAAAACAGCCCAATAGCCTAAACGTTCGCACATAGTTTTGTTACAAGCCACTATGGCTTGTGTTCTAAAGGAAATTATGCTAGGACGGTTTACTTTGTTTGCTTCACTGTTATTGGTAGTGGCTTCTTTTTCCTGGAATCCGGAACAAGGGATAAAAGAGGACAATACCATCGCGATGATTCGTGCAAACTATCTGTACCAGTTTGCCAATAATAATAACTGGCCCAATGAAACTAAGAAAGGAAAGTTTGTAGTTGGCGTTCTTGGTGACAAAGATGTGTTTGATATAATGGCCGAAAAATATGGCACCAAGCCCATAGGCAGCCAGACTTTGGACGTGATAAACTGTACAGAAGTTTCTGCCTCGAAATACATGCATGTTGTCTTCATTGACAAATCCAAAAAAGGAGAGTTGGCTAAATGTGCCAAAGAACTTAAGGACAAAAGCACCCTGATTGTGACCAACTGGGAAGGCGCTTTGGCACAAGGTTCACATATCAATTTCAAAAATATAGATGGCACCATACGCTTTGAACTGAACAAAAAAGCGATGGAAGAAAAGAAAATTACTCCTGGAGTTAAAATCATACAATGGGCATTACCATGAAGAAGCAATCACTTATACTACTTCTTGCGATGAGCTTCATCAGCTCATTCGTCTTTGCACAAGAGTTGCCATTGACCAATAAGGCCGCCCAACTTTGCCAAGGCAAAAACCTTGACGCAGCCGTTGAAAAAATCAATGAAGCTACCAAATCTGCTGAGGCCAATCAACCTTATGCTTGGTATGTAAAAGGTTTTATTTACAAAGAAGTATATAAACAAAATGAACTCAACAATCGCAACAGTAAAAACAGAGAAGTAGCGGTGGAAAGCTTTTTGAAATCAATGGAGATGGATAAGAAGCGCGAACACTCGGAAATGACAAAAGCCGGTATCAAGTACCTCGCAACGACCTATTACAATGATGCCTTGCTGCGAACTCGCGATTTTGATTTGACAACCGCGGCTGAAGCTGAAACACTGTTCAACACCTTCAGGAGATTAATGCGAACAGTTGATCCCGTATTTGCAATGAAAACCTACGAAAAAGAATTTTCGAAAAGCATGGCACAACGCTACTTCATGCTTTGGCAACTGGATTATGACAATGACGAAGTTTCAGAAAAAGCCCTTGCTCAATATGGCAATGCCTTGCGCGCTGACTCATTAGACGGTGACACGCACTACAATATAGCAGCCATTTACTACAACCGTGCGGTGTTCAAGTACCGACAACTAAATGCCGATACAGACATTTTTGACTTAGTCAATATCCAACAAGAATGTGCCAATCTGATAAAAAACAGAGCATTGGTGCATATGAATAAGGCCTATGAAATTATTCCTGAGAGAGGAGACGTAGTAAGAGGTCTTATGTTCATCCATCGCGCATTGGAGCATGAAAATGATGTGGAATACTTTAAGTCAGAGATAGAAAGACTCATAAGCGAAGGAAAGATAACCGCTCCCTCGAATACAGAATAAAAACGGGCCGTGCCTATGAATATTCTTCCGCTACTTCATAAAAGCCTCCGTCTATCATTGCTGTTGTCAATGGTAATTTGGGGTGTAATTCCATCTAATGCTTATTCTAATATCAACGATTCGGTTCCGATAAAATATGCAGTACAAGCAGCGCAGTACTGCCAACAAGCACACTATGATAAAGCAATAGAGGCCATCAACAAGGCCGTTGTCTCAAAAAATGAAAAAGACGCACTTTATACCTGGTATGTAAAAGGGTTTGTACATAAAGAGATCTATAAAAACAAGGAAGCAACGGATCGCAATAGCCACCATCGTGAATTGGCTGTTCAAGCCTTTTTGAAATCAAAATCTCTTGCCGAAGGACAAGCGGACGTCTATAACAACAATTCAGTACTGAAATACCTTGCCTCTACATACTACAACGATGCGCTTATTATTGCCGGCAGCTTTGACCTAAGAAATGAGTTAGAAGCCGATGCCATAATGGTTAAGCACGATTCTCTTTGCGAAGCCATCAATGAAGCAACTTTTGATAAAAGTAATTTCTACAAGCAAAAAGCACTGAGATATTTTGATTTATGGCAAAACGACCCTTGCGACATTAGCCTCAATGAAAAATCTTTTGCCTGTTATGAATTGGCGCTGGACAAACAAGCTAATGATTGTGACGCTTTTTATAATGCAGGAATTGTGCGTTATTCTCTCGTTCAAAAAATCATGGGCGATACCGCATGTTATATTAATCATGACCATGCCTGGGTATTAGAGAGCGCACTAAAGGTATTATTAGCGGGAGAAAGCGTTTGTCCTGACCATGAGGGCATCCTAAAAGCATTGTACAATTTGTACGCTGCGCTTGGTGATAAAGAAAAAACTGTGCATTACCAAGCGCTAATCAACCCTTGAAATTTCGTTTCTCCATATCACGCAGAATAGGATTTGGGTTCGGTATCTTTATCCTGGTAGTGGGTATTGTATTTTACTTAACTAACAAAACCATTACGGAGAGCTATGAAATTAATAAGCGGATAAACGATGTATATGCGCCTTCAATAAAGGTGTTAGAGGAACTAGACAATCAATTGGTTCGTTCACAACAATTGATGAAACACTGGGCATACGTGCAGCGCAGAGAAGATGATCGCGAGCGAATCGAAGCTACCGAATTGTGTGAAACAGTCATTCCTGACCAACTCAAAAAAATAAAAGCCTACTCCAATTTGTGGCAACAAGATCAACTTGAAATGTTGAACGCAACGACCACTGAAGTAGAGTTGCTTCTTGTCGCTTATGCTGATATAAGATCCATTCTTCCCAATTGGGACAGCTATTATGACCCAGTCAATAGCATGCTAGTCGACACGTACTTTCTTGAGGGTGGTACTATTCCTAAACCCTACGAACAAGCACGGGACAAACTAAAATCATTGAATGAGGGCCAGCGTAACAATATGTCAGAACAAATCGAACGCATGAACGAGTCGTTCGATACACTAAAAATCTACCTCGTATATATAGCCATTGTTGTAATATTAGCAGGTATAGTCATTGGATTTTTCACTACGCGCTCTATTGTAAAACCAGTAAATGCCCTTCGCACACAAATAGTGGACCTTTCAAAAGGAATCTATGCAAGCACCAACATTAGAACCGGTAATGATGAAGTTGGAGATATGGCCAATGCTCTGTCAAAATTGGTCACCAACCTCGATAAGACAAAAGAGTTTTCAATAAATGTTGGTGCGGGCAACTTTGATATGCCATTCACACCCTTGTCTGAACACGATGGACTGGGAAAAGCACTTTTGCGAATGAGAGACGATCTTGCATCCTACCGCAATGAAATGGAAGAGAAAGTTGCCAGCCAGACTATCGAAATTACAAAGCAAAAGGAGGAAGTAGAAGCTCAAAAGGAACGCGTTTTGGATTTATATCAGGACTTGCAATCAAGCATTGATTATGCGCAACGTTTGCAAGAAACCATCCTTCCCGATGATAATTTCATTCGTGAAATGTTTCCGGATTCATTCGTGTTCTTTCGTCCAAAGGCAACAGTCAGTGGCGACTTTTATTGGTTTGCAAAGCGCGGAAACAAAAAACTGTTTGCAGCTGCGGACTGCACCGGGCATGGAGTTCCCGGAGCATTTATGAGTTTGGTTGGTCACAATGTATTAAATCAAGCTACCAAGGTTTACAGCAAACCCTCGCAAATATTGAATAGCGCCAATCGTCTTTCTGGAGAAGCCATGCGCTCTAGCGATGGAGAACATTTTATGCGCGATGGAATGGACATTGCACTTTGCTGCATTGACAGTGAAACGCTAGAACTTGAGTTCAGTGGTGCTCATAATCCAGTCTATATCATTCGTAACAATGAAATTATTGAAATAGATAGCGACCCATTCAGCATTGGCACCTATGTGAACAATGAGAAGGAATTCACTAATCACGTTGTCCAACTTCAAAAAGATGATTGTCTTTACCTGTTTAGCGATGGATATGCTGACCAATTTGGCGGACCAAAAGGAAAGAAATTCATGCGCAAACAATTCAGGGCGATGCTGCTTCAACACCATCAACTAGCCATGGCCGAGCAAAAGTGGCGAATAGCGGAAACTCTTGACCGCTGGCGCGGAGAGCAAGAACAAATAGATGATATTCTCGTTATGGGAATTAGAGTTTAGTATAAGATTCAAACCCTTATTCAGTTGACCTGTCACCACCAAATCTCAGTCCCAGCATGAACTGAAGTGTCTGGTTGTAGTTCCCCTTTTCATAAAAACTATTTTTGTTGGCCGCATTCGGTGCTGGTCTTGTGGGTAAAACCGAGCTTGCAGAACTCAAGTCAAAGAAAAACTTCTCTCCAAGCCACCAAGTAACACCCAGTGAAGCGCCAATATCAAATGCCCTGAAGGGCGGATTGACCGGATAATCATAACCGTTAGCCACTATCTTTTGTTTTAACAAAACTCCTGCATAAGGCCCAATGTTGAGATTAATAGACGATTTCTTGCGAACCACGCGATAACTGTATAGAACCGGCACGTCAATGTAGTTAAGATGGTAGGCAAACATGTTGAAAGTAAGGGTGTCTCTTTTTGTCCGGCTACCCTTGGTGATATATTTCATACTGATGGTCATCGCGCTCTTTTCCGAAAACGGAACCGAAACCCAAGCACCCGCGGCAAAACCAATTTTATCCCAACCACCTAGACCATCTCCGCTTATCTGACTAGCAACCGGTCCGGCAATAATGCCACCTTTAAACTCTCTTTGGCTATGCATCATGACACAACTGAACACGCACACTACAACAACAATCCATTGTTTCATCATAAATCTCGCTTTGAAATTTCGAATGTGCAAGGTACATATTCCGAAAGAGGCACTTTATGCAAAAAATATCAAGAAAGACTAGCGGTTTTCATACTATCCAGACGTGCAAACATCTCGTCCAACGAAATATGCTGTTCTATGCGATAGGGATGACTTTCGGTTCTTCTCAAAGCTTTCAGATAAGACCCACTGTTTAGTCTCTTTCCGAAATCATTGGCAATGGTTCTGATATATGTTCCTTTTGAACAACGAATCAAAAAATCTACTTCCGGCATTTCTATTCGCGTCAATTGGAAATCATAAATAGTAATGCGTGAAGGTGGAATTTCTATATGTTCACCTCTCCGGGCTGACTCATAGGCACGTTTACCGTTCACTTGCTTTGCACTGAAAACCGGTGGTGTTTGCAACTGCTCTCCAATAAATGAAGTTGCCACTTGCCGAAGCATATTCTCGGTAATATGATCGTTATCATAATCACCCTCAGGCTCCGTTTCGAGGTCGTAGCTTGGAGTTGTTTTACCCAGAAAAATAGTTCCCGAATATTCTTTTTGACCACCTTGTATGGATTCGATGGCTTTGGTCAGCTTTCCGGTGCAAACAACTAGCAGGCCGGTAGCCAATGGGTCCAACGTCCCGGCATGACCAACTTTAAAGCGAGGTCGTTCACCGTTGGAATTT
Source organism: Legionellaceae bacterium UBA2794 (assembly GCA_002352055.1). GTDB lineage: Bacteria > Pseudomonadota > Gammaproteobacteria > Legionellales > Legionellaceae > Legionella. The sequence goes on along the minus strand of DEHS01000102.1, from coordinate 24,065 downwards.
TTGGGAATTTCAATCTGATAACGAACGTAGGCCTTTATTTTTCCCATCACATCAAAACTTGTCCAGCCCAATGGCTTGTCAATAATCAATAACGAGCCGCTGAGAAACTCTTCTATCGTAGAAAAATGATTGGGTGCTGGTAATTCCATAAATCGGATAATGGGGCAAACTTAACTCAACAACTAAAAGCAATAAGAAATAGAAATAGTACGTTCACCGCAAACAACCAACAATTAACTTGCTATGAAAATGTTTAAACTTTTCATCCTTCTATGTACATCGCTAACAAGTTGCCATGGCCAAACCAATGTTGATGAAACAGCTTTAAGGGCTACTATAATTGATACAAGCCCCAAAAAAGAAGAGGTTCTTTTTGACACTACAAGCAAAACTATTCACATCTATGTTGCACTCTGCGACAACAAATACCAAGGCATAGTTCCTGTTCCGGAAAAGATTGGTAACGGACAAAATCCCAATAGCAATTTGTATTGGGGATGCGGATATGGAATTAGGACCTACTTCAAAAAAAGTGCGGAGTGGCAATTATTAAAAACACAAAAGATAGATGCAATAAGGCTTGAAAGACTTGTTTTCAAACATGCTAGTAAAAGCTATTATCTTATTGCTGACGCTTATGACGGGCAATTCATTCAACAATGCACAGAAGATTTTTTAGAAAGTAGTGCCGGTCTTTCAAAAGACACCATTCACATGAATGACAAAACAATAGGGATAGCCGGCAACTCCAGTTTGGTCGCCTACATTGGTCATGATGGGCTCATGGATTTTGAACTTTCCTCATCCTTTCGGAATATCGATGATAAGAAAAGAGACATAATAATTCTTGCCTGTTATAGCAAGCATTTTTTCTCCCCACATCTAGTGAATGCAAACGTCAACCCTCTTGTTTGGACTACCGGATTGATGTGTCCAGAAGCCTATACTATACATGATGCTATTACGGGTTATATAAATAATGAGAATAACGACAGCATTCGTTTGCGCGCAGCCAAAGCCTATTCAACCTATCAGAAATGTGGTGAAAAAGCAGCCAGAAATCTACTGGTAACCAATTGGTAGTTAGTATTAAGAAATCCTATTCATTCATATAGCCAAGCGCACGTTTAGTGCGTATGTAACGTGTTACTTTGACTTTGGAATAATCATACAACACAACCAAGACAATGACAAAACTTGCAACCCAAAACACCTTGAACTGGGCAACAAGAATGATGACGCCCGCAATAATTCCACCAATCATATAAGAAGTAACTACCGAAAGCAAAAGCTGTGCTTTACCCTTCAATTCTTCATTCTCTCTGTAATCTTTCTTGGTGAACATAGATAAGAGAATGGCAAGATCCGTTGTTAGTCCTGTTAAGTGAGTCGTCTTTACCGCAAAGTTTGATATGCTAGCCGTAAGACCGTTCTGGATGCCCATTGCGAAGAGAAGAATACCCACCAGCCATTCAGTTTCCATCAGAGTTTCTTGATAAAAGTACTGTCCATAAAATCCAACGCTTAATAGACACGCAATTTCCAGCACCAATGGAATAACGTGTGACAGTTGTCGTGCTCTTTCTTTGGAATGAATCACTATCATATTGGTAATAAAGTTACCAATGAAAAAGGCCGCAATCCAGGCTAACACCACCGCTGCCTGATACCAATTTTGCTTCGATATTTCTTCAGCCAGAATAGCAAAATGTCCAGTTACATTAGAAGTAAACGAAAAGAATATAATCACCGAGGCCACGTTAACCATACCCGCAGCAAATGCTGTAAGCACTCCCAATTGAATGTTATCCTTTAACGATCTGCTATTACTATACTTCCTCAACATAATCTATTTTTCTTTTAAGTTTTAAGTCATTCTTTTGAATGTCATTTTTACAATTCCCTTGGCCTGTATATCGGTATCGAAATAGACAATCATTTCGTCCTTACTTATTTTCTGTATTTTGTAATGCTCACCTATTCCATCATCGTATTTAAGTTCAAGTACGTGGCCTCTTCCGTTGAGCTTCCAGGAAAGTCGTGTGCGCTTATTGTCATTAGTATTTAGCAAGAGCTTTCCGTCAGGGAGAAATATCCAAGACTCCGCTTCATGTATAATCATTCCTTCGATGATTTCTTGTTTGATATTGTCACCAATGGATTTAGGCATCAGGTGTCCATACTCATTGTGTTTATCCACCTTTTCATACTCCCAAGAAACCTCTTTCCATTCACCAACTATTCTTCTTTCCGGACTTGTACTATTCACTACCATTGAAAAAAAGACAAGCAATACTGGTGAAAACAACACCAGATAAAATGGCTTGGTTCCAAACCTCATCGTATTACTCAAAAATCCATTTTTCATTTGTCTCTTCTTCCTGTTCGCACTTCTAGTGCTGACGTCAGTTTCGCTTCATGTGTTGAACAACAGGTGCAATTGGCTTTGAACCCCTGAAGAAGGATGGCTCATCCAGTCATGTTCATGAACAGATACTTTAGTCTGGGCCACGTACGGTGAAATATCAATGCTGTTCTTCTTTTTGCGAAGCGAATAAGTCTTAGGTAGATGCACTTCATCTACATTGTTTGACTCGATAAAATTTCTGAAAGCACTTCGGTTAGTGCCGTGAAAAAGCATCACCTCTATTCCCAACAACTTTTCTGAAAATCGATTGCGAAGAATGGCAAGAGCCTCTCTAAACTCATGAGTCATCATTGCATCAATCCTTTTCACCGGGGAATAGAACATTAATTCCGGAATGGAATCACTTAAGTACTCGGAATAAACCAGCAATATTTTAACAGGTTCCTTAGCCTCCGACAGAAGAAGTTTAGCAGTATTCAATGACTCTACTTCAAAGTCAATTGGAATCAAAATCGTTTTACCCATCACTTGTATTTTTTTAATGATGGGGCAAACCTCTAATAGTGAAATTAGAGCGATTTTAAATTGAAATTAGAATGGGATTAGAAAAGTCTAAATTTTTGTCAATGGCGCTTACTCTATATAAGGGAAAGCCAATGGTAGCAATATTTCTACCGTAGTGCCCTTGTTTTCTTGCGATGACACATTGATGGTGCCCTTATGTAAACGAATAATGTTTCGCGTTAACGGAAGCCCAATCCCATAGCCATCAAACAAGTGCGTATTAGAAGCTCGGAAAAAAGGATCATAGATAAACGGCAACTCAGAGGTGGGAATACCAATGCCTTGATCTTTAACCACCAAAATGATTGAACTGTCACTTGAAGCAATACTCACAATGACTTCCTGATTGTGTGAGTATTTGCACGCATTAGTGAGCAAATTAGCTACCGCAAGGTGCATCAATTGTCTGTTGCCATTTATTTTCAGCTTCTTAGGATTCTGCGGAAATAAACTGAAGTCAATGTGAATATTGTTTTGCGGGTTGAGTTTATCAATGGTCTCTTTCACATTCCAAACCAACTCATCCAAACGGAAAATTTCAAACGTGATTTTCTTACCCTCATATCCTGTTTGTGCCAAAAAGAGCAAGGATTTGGTGATATTATCTAGACGCTCTGCCTGCTGTAAAATGTCTATCAATGTTTCTTTATACTCCTCAGCGCTGCGATCTCTGATTAGCGCTACATCAGCTTCTCCAATAATAGCCGTAAGCGGTGTTCCTAATTCATGAGAGGCGTTGCTGATAAAGTTTTTTTGCGTTTCAAAGGCCGTTTCCACACGATTGAGCAAATCGTTGAATGTGTGAGTGAGTTCGCGTATCTCATTGTTTGTATCGCCTTCTTCCAAGCGCAAATGAAAGTTGTCCGTACTAATCTGCTTCACTTTGTCTGTTATCTGACGAATAGGTGTGAAGACATACTTCGAAAAATACTTAGAGAAATAAAGCGTGGTAAGCGCAATCAACAATAAACCCACAAGTAGAAGATTGCGCAAGAAAGCCATGTGATGCGCTTCTACGTAATTACTAGCTGAAACAATTACGATATACGATTCCTTTTGCTCTTGATAAACAATGCCCGCATAAAAAGTTCCACCCTTCTTAAAACGCGCCACTTTATTTTGCCAGACATCTTCCAAAAAAGATTGAGGCAACGCGTTCTGATTTGCTATTTCCTGAAAATTAATTTTTAGAGGTAACTGTACAATGTATTCCTTCTCATTGGGTAATTTCTCTAGATGTTGCTCGCGCAACCTTTGCACGGCTTCAGCACTGCTATCATCTGACTCAAACTTGTATCGCGCAGAAATGGAGGCGCGTGTTTCCAATCGTTTGTAAAAATCAACGTAAGAATACTTGTTGAAGAAGAAATATATAGCTCCTCCTAAAAGTGTAAACAAACCCACATTGAGTAAAAGGAATCTTATGGCAAGCTTATAGTTGGTCTTCATGATTCCTTCAAAATGTACCCCATACCGACCACCGTATGAATAAGCTTGTTAGAAGGGTTGGTGTCTATCTTGTTGCGCAAATAATTGATATAGACATCAATCACATTTGTTCCTGCATTGTAGTTCACATCCCAAGCACTCTCCAACAAGGTGGTGCGTGATAAAACGCGCCCCTTATTCTTTATAAGTTCTAAAAGAAGGCGATATTCATTTGCCGTTAGCTTTATTTCCATGCCAGCTCTATGAACCGATTTTGCCTTGTCATCAACACGCAAATCCGAGATAGTATAAACGTCCTTGTCATCAATGGATGCATGATTATCCACAGAAACTTCCGATCTGCGCAACAAGGCCTTTATTCTAGCATTGAGTTCGATGAATTTAAATGGTTTAACCAAATAATCATCCGCACCAAGGTCAAGGCCTGTTGCGATATTTTCTGAAGTGCTAAGTGCGGTGAGAAAAAGAATTGGAACATTTACTTGCTCCGTACGCAGCTTCTTACAGACCTCCAAGCCATTCATTCCAGGAAGCATAATATCTAAAACAATGATGTCAAACAGCAATTCCGAAGCCATCTTATAGCCCGTATTTCCATCTAGGGCTATGGACACTTCAAAGCCCTGTTCTTCCAATCCTTTCTGAATAAAATGAACCAATGAAATCTCGTCCTCAACCAGTAAAATTTTCTTCATGGAGCGATGAAATTACGAACGGAACAATTGTTCACCAAATCAAAAAGCCTGTTAAGGCAGGTAAGCGTTTGACATCAACTTGAATAGCGGTCATAAAAAAAAGGCCGCATTAATAGCGGCCTTTAATAATTGAATCACAATTGACTCTCTTATTCGTTGGTTGATATCTGCATCATTTGTACACGGAGGTCATTAAGACTCACCAGTTTTGCCAGATAAGCGTTGATGTTGCCCACTTGCATATTCTCAACAGCTTGTTGTTTCATGGCGAAGTACTTGTTTGCTAACTCGTTCATGGCATTTTGTTTTTTATGGTTAATACTTAAAACTACACCTGAGCATTTTCAAGGTCCGTGCCAAAACTTTATTTTCACTGACAATCAGCATGTTTAAACAGCTTTCGGGCTGCTTTATCTTTACGGCATGCATTCGCTTCCTGAACATTTCATTGGGCGCATCCGAACACAGTTTCCGGAAGACGGTGAGCAATTGTTGGCCTCACTAGATAACGATGCTAAGACGAGTGTGCATCTTCATCCTTGGAAAAGCGCCAATAGTTTCGAAGATGATGTTACAGTTCCTTGGTTCAAGTCAGGTCGAATCTTGACGAAAAGACCTTCTTTTACATTGGATCCACTGTTTCATGCAGGTTGTTACTATCCACAGGAAAGCTCTTCGATGTTTCTTCATTATGCATTGGAGCAGCTCTTTCAGGATAATCGTCATCTTACTTTTCTTGATTTATGCGCTGCTCCAGGGGGTAAATCCATTTTGATTTCTTCCTTTCTAAATGGACAAGGAAGGTTAATCTCCAATGAAATTATCAGAACAAGAAACAGCATTTTGAGAGAAAACTTAACCAAATGGGGAGTTGACAATGTGGTCGTGACTTGCAATGACCCACAAGATTTCTCCTCGATTACAAATTACTTCGACTGCATAGTAATAGACGCGCCTTGCAGCGGAGAAGGCATGTTTAGAAAAGATATGTCTTCTCGAAGTGAATGGTCGGAAGACAATGTTCGCCTTTGTGCATCGCGACAAAAGCGCATTATAGAAAACATCACTCCGTCTTTAAAAACCGGAGGGTTTCTTGTTTATTCTACTTGCACGTTTGCTCCGCAGGAAAATGAATTGCAAATTCAAGCTTTAGTTGATTCTGGTGAATATGAAAGCGTGGAACTATCTGTGCCGAAGGAATGGAGTATTCATGTTTTAAAAAATGGTCTTCAATTTCTTCCACATCGCGTTCAAGGCGAGGGCTTTTTTATTTCGGTATTGCGCAAAACATCATCAACCTCAAGCTCGTTTAGATTAAGAGAGAAGCCATCGTTCAGTGTTATCGGTAAAGTCGAAAAACAACAAATAGAATCCACAGTTAACTCAATAGGCCTTCAACTGCTGCGCACAGCACAAGGCAACATTTATACTTCGGCTTTTAGCGTGGAAGAATTGAATGCTTTAAGTAATCACCTCTATTTCACTATGCCCGGAACAGAAATCGGAGAGTTCATGAAGAATGAAATCATACCGGCACACGCCATTGCATTATCCTCTTTCGAAATTAAAGATGTTCAACGCATTGACGTGGATGAATCTATCGCCTTGCAATATTTGCGCGGAGAGTCATTAATGATTGACGGCAACAAAGGGAAAGCCCTTATTACCTATAAAAATATTCCTTTGGGCTGGGTAAAAATTCTTGGCAATCGGGCCAACAATAACTACCCAAAAGAATGGCGAATTAGAATGCGGTAATGGTGAACTCTGTTCTACGATTGAACTGATGCTCCTCATCCGAACATTTCACATCATTCTTACAGTGATTCAAAATCTTCAACTCACCATACCCTTTACCATACAATCTGTCCACACTGATACCTTGAGTAATGATATAGGCAACCGCAGCTTTAGCTCGTTTATCAGATAGATCTAAATTGTATTTATCTCCCCCTCTGGAATCAGAGTGTGAACTCAACTCTATCTTCATGGTTGGATTATCTTTAAGAATTTGAACCAGCTTGTTCAATTCCAGTGCAGCATCCGGACGAATAACGGCACTGTTGTAATCGTAATAAATATTGTCCAATCGCACCACTTCACCCACCTTCGGTTTGAAGAGTTTGAAATCACGGGTAAATGTTTTCTCCGCAGGGTTATTGGTATTGAATGAAGCCGTTTGACGAGCATAACCTTCTTGTGTCACTAACAAGGAGTAATTCTTCTTCTTGTATAGCGGGAATTGGTAAGTTCCCTTTTTATCAATCAACAGAGAATCTACTCTAGTGGAATCATTCCCATTTATTTCGATAAGTTGAATCAACGCGCCAACAGCGGCCGCATTGTTCTCAGCATATAAGACACGCCCACTTGAAATGGCATCATACTTCTGAAGTTTCAAATCCACATGTTCAAGATAACTGGAGCGCGGATTGGGCTTAGCCTTTCCGGTTGCCGGAAGGTATCCTTGCTTCGTTCCTTCTACGGTGAAATCTGATTTATAAGGCGCACGAACAGTATAGGCTCCGTTGGCATCAGTCAATACTTCAACAGTAGAACCGTCTTCCGTTGGAACTTTGATAAGTACACCTGCTAATGGTTGCATGGTTTCCATGTCAAAGGCGGTACCGCTAACAATCAATGTGTCCACCGGTTCTATTCGAAACTCATAAATATCATCACCGCCTTTTCCGCCCTTACGGGTGCTACTGAAGTAACCTACCGTTTCATCTGGATAGCAAATGAGTGCAAAATCATCGGCTCTTGTCGAAGCAGGATAACCCGCATTCAACACTGGTGAGTCATTACTAGGATTGGTATAGAACAAATCGAGACCACCTAAGCTTAATTGTCCATTGGAAGAAAAATATATCACACTGTCCGAAACCATAAACGGAAACATTTCATCCCCGGAAGTATTAACCTTTTTACCAAGATTGATTGGTGCTCCCCAAGTTTCTCCTTGCTTCTCACAATAATAAATGTCTGTTCCGCCCTGTCCACCGGGCATGTCACTAACAAAATAGATTTTTGTTCTGCTGGCGTTGATGGTTGGATGACCTACCGAATATTCCGGATTGTTGTGAGGAAATGCTGTTAACTCCCCCCAAGTGTTTGCTGCGATATCATACTTTGAAACAAAAATGCCAAGCTTCAACTTTTCCTTCTTCGACTTGTTGACTGTTCCGTTCAAGTAGTTATTGCGCGTGAAGTAAACTGAATTATCACCTGGAATAAAAGTCATAGTACCCTCGTGATAACGCGAATTCAACTTACCTTCTATCGTCTTCGGATCTTTCAAAGAAGAATCAGAAGCTATGTCGGCATAATAGATGTTTAGATAAGGCTGTTCCGTTCTATGATACATGCGCTGGTCATTTGCGCCATCACCTCGAGCAGAACTGAAAATCATTTTTCTATCAATAAAGAATCCTGGAGCAAAGTCTGAAGCTTCGGAATTGACAACTGAGTTCTTTAAACTGTAAATCGCTGAGTCTCTCATCACCATGGTGGCAAAATCAGGATTCTCAATATGTCTTTTCGCAATGTCGTTGTTAGGGTTGAGAGTAGCTATTTTTTCATATACAGTAATAGCTTCGGGATATTTTCCTTGCATCTTTAAAACATCGGCCAACAACAACAAGTCACTTTCTTTCGCCACGTTTAATTTGATAAGACTTTTGATATAACCTTCAGCATCTATAAGCTTACCTAACCTGAATTCACCTATGGCCAATCTGCGAAGCGCTGTGGTATCGTTAGCGTATTTTGCTCCTGAAACAATGTCGCGATAAATATTACCTGACATGGTATAATCAAACGACTGATAGTATTTATCAGCCATTTTAAACTTCGCGTTTTGAGCCATTGATAACTCAGGCATCGCCCATATTGCCAATCCTACCAAAAACGTATTGAATATTTTTTTCATCTCTTTACCTAACATAAAGGGTCTAAATCCCACTCTTAGAAATAACGCGGTGATACATCGCCACCATAACCTCTTATCAAATCAAAGCCGAGCATAATCTCATGCGAACCATCACTGTATTTTCTAATATCAGAGAGGGTATAATCATACGCATAGCCAATTTTGAATTTGTTGTTGATCTCATACTGCAACAAAATGCCCGCAGCATCTTCCCATCTATACATTGCTCCCGCCCAGAACTTTTCGAAGAATAAAAACTGTGCGGTAAACTCTGCACCAAGGGGAGCTCCATTAACGGCCTTCACAAGTATGGTTGGTTTGAACTTGGTATAATATGAGATGTCGAAAACCGCACCGGCAATAAGAAACATGTGTTGTTTCTCTTGATTGTTCAGGAAATCCGGAAGATCACCATCAATCAATTTATTTGCTAACAACTTTGGTGCTGATGCACCAACGTAAAAGCGTTTACTATAAAACATTGCCCCAAACCCAAAGTTAGGTAACGCCTTACTGCTGATGTTGGCAGAAAAGGTGTTGTCATTTTCCATCAGTGGATTCAGATCAAGAAGATTCGCGCTAAAGAGATTGGTTCCGGCTTTCAAACCAAAAGCAAGTCTTTTGTTGCCCATAAAAATTCGGTAACTCGCATCCAGGTAAAAACCTGTTTGCTTCACAGGGCCATAAGAATCGTTTACAATACTTCCACCGATACTAATGTTCTCTTTCTTCAAAGGAGAATGTACGGTGATGGTTTGCGTTTTAGGAGCACCTTCAAAGTTGACCCATTGTGAACGGTGAAGTGCAACAGCGCTTAATCGGTCAGCGCTTCCCGCATAAGCAGGGTTTATGCTCAATGTATTGAACATGTATTGCGTAAACATGGGGTCTTGCTGTGCATTCATTTTACAAATGCCAACTATTAGCAAAACGAATACCGCAAACTGTTTCAGCATAACGCTTTTATTTATATGAGTGATCAAATTCTTCATCTTATATAGTTAGAAGATTAGCGTTTCAAATAGATATAACCGGTGAATACCTTATCAGGAACTTCATCATAGGACTCGCCTAGATTCAAAACATAATAGTAGGCCGAAACAGGAAGCTCTTCACCAATGGTAGCTGAGTGAGTAGAGCGACCATCCCAATCATTCTTATATGGCGCACCTACATAAACCAATGCTCCCCAACGATTGAAAATTTGCAATCGGTTATTCGGATAATACTCCAAGTTAGGGATATAGAATACATCGTTCACACCATCACCGTTCGGTGAAATGGCATCCGGAATTTTCAAGGTCTCACAATCCTCCAAAACGTAAACAACAGTATCACTTGTGATTCCACACAATCCATTATTAATGGTCCAAACCATAGTGCTGTTAACATCTACCAACTCCGTAATAATGGTTCCAAGAGATGTTACAAAAGCATCGTGGCTTTCTTCACCTTGTAGTAATGCCGGCCCATCTATCACTATCCATTGACCTGTTGCGGGAGGAAGAGGTTCATTGCCGTTGAGATAGAATGGCAAGAACTCATTAGAACAGATCTCCATATCCGTTCCTGCATCAGCCGGAGTTTGATTTTGATTGAACACTGTTATACAGACTTCATCACTTGTTGTACCACAAGCACCGTTGTCCACCGTCCATGTATAGCAATGAACGCCCGGAGGAATATTATCTACCGCTGTTGTACTGTTTGATGGGGTGGAAATATTTCCCGCATTACCGGTCCATGTTCCTGTAGCCAATCCTTGAACAGTGCCTACTAACTCGCTTCCTTGTAATTCATGACTAACCACGTCAGGGTCACAATAGACGGCATCTTTTCCTGCATTTGCAGCTGCTACCTGCGAGTCATAGATATAGAACCATAACGTGTCTGTTGAGTTCCCGTTACTACAATTTCCATTATAGACATGCCATACAAAAGCACTTTCGTTCAATGCTAAGCCGCAGGCGGAAGTTGAAGATGAGTTGACATCTTCAATATCAGCTTGATTGTCTCCGGCTATTTGTGTCCACCAGCCGTAAGCAGGGAAAGTTGGTTCTGAGCCTTGCAGATCAACGCACTCTGGTGCATCACACAAAAGTTCATCTTCTGAAACACTTGAGCTTGGAGATGTTGGGTCAAAGACTATTACGGTCACGGTGTCTGTTGTAATACCACAATCTCCGTTGTCTATTGTCCAAACCAATTCTGTGATACCAATTCCCAATCCTGTTACTGTTGAGGTAGGTGAAGATGGGTCAGTAATAGCCGGTGTTCCACTCATTGAAGCAAATGACCATAAACCAACTCCAGGTGATACTGCAGCATTAGCCGCCATCGTTGCTTCATCTTCAGGTGAGCATAGCTCTATATCATCGCCTGCCGCTGCTGCCGGAGCAGTGGAATCATAAACATAAATGGTTACCGCATCTGTATTGTCTGCATTGCAAGGTCCGTTGTCTATTGTCCAATTGAGCGTGTGTGTACCAACGGTAAGGAAGTCCACCGTGGTAGTTGGATTTGTTTCATCGGCTATCAAACCACTCAATGAAACAATTTCCCATACACCAACTGATGGTGATTCTGGATTAGTTGCGGCAAGTGTAACGCTTGACTCCGGTGTGCATATCTCCATATCCGGTCCGCCTAATGCGGTTTGCGGGTTCTCCGGGAATACATGCACAATTACTGTGTCGGTCATAATTCCATTTTCACAAGGGCCATTTTCTATCGTCCATACAAAACAATTGTCACCAACTTCTAAGTCAGTTACAGTGATGTTTGGATTATTGATGTCTGAAATGGTTCCTGATCCGCAAACGAGCGTCCAATGTCCAATAGCAGGAACAATTGTGGTATTGCCGCTTAGGGTTGTTTCAGTTACAGGGAAACACAACTCGACATCTTCTCCTGCATCCGCCCATGGATGACTTTGGTCATATACGTTGATGGCGATTTCATCAAACGGTTGGTTGTCGCAATTACCGTTGTAAAACTGCCAACGGAAGATATTGATGCCGACAGGAAGGTCGGAAATCTCAGTGGTGTATTCTGTTGGGGTTTCAATAGTTCCGCCTCCTTGAATCAAAGTCCATGTTCCTGTATTAGGATCTTGTGGCTCTGTGCCTGAAACGGTAACTTCACTTTGCGGTGTACATATCGATTGATCTTCACCCACGGTTACTTCTATTCCAGGATCATACACTCTCACACAAACCGTATCCATCGTAATTCCATTAGGACATGGGCCGTTATCCACGGTCCAACGGAAGCATTGCGTACCAACACATAGTTGATTCACCACTGAGTTAGGATTGTTTACGTCAGCGATGTGAATGTTTTCACACCCTTCTACAACATCCCAAATACCAACGGCAGGATCAAATATGTCTGTGGAGCTAAGATTCACTTCGGTTTGAGGCAAGCACAGCTCAATGTCTGTTCCTGCATTTGAGTTAGGTTGAAACTCATTATAAATTCTTACCTGAACAACATCACTGCTTCCGGGACATGCACCATTATTCACTGTCCAAATGAAAATCTGATAACCCACGTTCAGGTTACTTGCCACCGCTGTGGCATCATTTACATTGGGGCTAATTGGGACTGTAGGGAATGCTGACCACGTTCCAATAGCAGGAAACGCAACAGGAACGGCAGCAAGTTGATGCGCATCCACAGGAGTGCAATAATCTGCATCAGGACCCGCATCAGCATCCGGTAAATTAGGATCATTGATAAAGATAGAAACTTCATCTTGCGTGGTGCCACATGGTCCGTTTTGTACGCTCCATCTAAATATGTATTGACCAACTATCAAACCGGAAACTTCAGTTACGTTTTGTTCAGGAGTTGCAATTACAGAAGAGGAAGGACCAGACACTTGTATCCACTGACCACTTCCTGCGCCTTGAACAATGGATCCATTTAGCGTTGCGCTGATTGGAGACAAATCGACCGGAGCACAGAACAACTGATCAGGCCCTGCTTGTGCAGGTGGAATTGTTGTGTCATACACATAAATCGAAACAGTGTCAGTCGTAACTGAGGGAACACAAGGACCGTTTTCTATCGTCCAAACAAAATTGCTTACACCCGGTAGCAAGTTTGTTATCGTAGTCGTTGAACTGGTTAGTAGCGTGATAGTACCGTTTCCACCTGGAAGCGCCTGCCATTGAGCAGTCGCAGGGAAAATGGCACTATTGGCACTCATCGTAACGCTATTCTGTGGAGTACAGATATGGAGATCATCTCCGGCAAATGCCGCTGCTTGGTTTTCTTCATAGATACGAATGCGTACCATATCGGTAGTATTCGTAGTACTGCAAGGCCCATTATAAACGGTCCATAAGTAGAAGTATTCGCCAACACCAAGGTCTACAAGTTCGGTATTCGGATCGTTGACATCTACTATTGTTGCGGCATATGGACCAAGCGCTGTCCATGTTCCTGTTCCGGGAATATCTACCGCAGCAGCTTGCATCGTGATGGTTTCAACCGTTTCACACCAGTCTTGATCTGCGCCCGCATCAGCTATTTGTGCCTCTGCATCAAAAACAAAAATTGACAGCGTATCACATGAGCCTGAGTTAGGGCAAACACCATTGAATACGCACCAACTGAATACATTTTCCCCTATAGCCAATCCATGTATCAAAGTTTGTGGGTTATCGGTATCGTCTATCACTCCTGTTCCTGAAACCAATTCCCAAGTTCCGTATGCAGGCAGGTTTGCAATACTTGCATCCATCGCCACACTTGTTTGTGGAGTACATAGTTCAATATCCTCACCAACTGAAGCAACAGGCGTATCGTTAGGATAAACAGTTACTGTAATTTGATCGCAGGTAGGTGAACCACAAACACCATTGTCTATACACCATTGGAACACATACACACCAGGAATCATATCACATACCATAGTATTCGGAGAGTTCACATCGGTGAAGGTCACATCTGTCAATCCATCTATCTGTGTCCAAGTTCCGATGGCCGGAACAATAACCGCATTCGCTGAAAGGATAGTACAGGTATTACCTATCGCACAAATATTTTGATCTTCGCCTGCATCAGCAACTTCCTGAGTGCTGTCATACACATAAACATCCACGCAATCAGAAGTAGATGGAGGATTACAAGTGCCATTATCAATCGTCCAGCAGAATGTATTGATGCCAACCTCCAAATCATTGATGGTTGTTGTTGCTGAATTTTCTGAGACAATGGTTGCNNCTTGATTGTGGAGTACAAATCGATTGATCCAATCCCGCAGTGGCTGATGGCTGTGCATTATCATTAATCACTACAACAACAGTATCCGTTATCAATTCATCGGCTAAACAATCCCCATTATAAACTGTCCAAACAAGGGTGTGCGTTCCTGCCGGAATATTGAATGCGGTTGTTCCCGGATCATTGACATCAACAAAATCAACATCACCACTTGCAACCGACCAAGTACCAAAACCAGGCGCTATAACAGGTTGTGCATTCATTATGGCGCTGCTTGCCGGTGTACACAATGATTGATCATCACCTGCAATTGCTTCACCTTGTGCGCTGTTATAAACTATTATCGTTACTTCATCTGATTCCGAACCGCAAGAAGAATAGTTCAACGCCCAGTCAAATACATATACTCCAGGTTGAAGACCCGTTACAGAAGTAACAGGGTCGTTAGCACTAAACGTTGGAGTATTTGGACCACTTACCAAAGTCCATGTTCCTTCACCGGGTGATATGGCTGCGTCAGCATTCATAACAGTAGAACTTGTAGGTGAACAAAGCTCTTGATCATCTCCGGCAAATGCGGCTGGGAAGCCACCGGGGAAAACACAGATTTCAACTATATCAGATGACAAGGCGTTTGCACAAACACCATTGTCTATGTTCCAGCTGAACTGATAGCAACCAACATCTAGACCGTTTACTTCTGTATTAGGTGCATTTGGATTTACGATGTTAGCATTAGTCGGTCCACTAATTTGAATCCACTGACCAACTGCCGGAATCGTAACTGAATTGGCCGACATTGTAACAGACGCCAACGGTGTGCATATATCCTGATCAGCACCCGCATTGGCTGCAGCCTGATTAGTAGAATAAATATTTACACACACATCATCCGATGTGGTACCAGCCCCACAACCACCATTGTTGATGGTCCAGCGGAAACAATTAATACCTATTGGAATATTGCTTATTTGTGTTGTTGGACTATTTACTGATGCAATAGAACCGTTACCACTTACCACCGTCCATGTTCCTACAGCAGGGGCTATGGCAGCATTCGCAGACATATTTACAACATGAGCGGGCGAGCAAAGCTCTTGCTCAAGGCCTGCATCTGCAACTGCCGCATTAGAATCAAATACATTTATGACCACCTGGTCGTTAGTGTTTGCATTACCACAAGAACCATTGTCCACATCCCAGCGAAGGGTATATGTTCCAACTACCAGATTACCAAGAGTGGCATTCGGTGCGTTGATNNGCCAACACGGTACTCGTTGATGGTGTACAAACATTTTGATCGGGACCTGCATTGGCTACTGTTTGATCATTATCAAACACACACACCATGATGTCATCACTGGTAGTGCTTCCTACACATGAGCCGTTGCTCACCGACCAACGAAAAACATAACAACCAACAACCAATCCTGTCGCATCTACTTGACTCAAGTTTGGATTATTAATCGTGGCTGTATTCGGGCCGCTTATTTGTGTCCATGTTCCGGTTGCCGGAGCTATTAAAGTATTTCCTGTAAGTGTAGTAAATGAAACCGGCTCGCAAATCTCTTGGTCGGTTCCCGCATTAGCGGTGGTTTGTGTATTACTAAATACCTGGATTGTTACTTCATCAAATGTGATTGCTTGTGCACACGTCCCATTATTAATAGTCCAGCGCATGATATAAGTACCTGCAACCAAGCCTGACAATACCGTATTGTTCACACTGGCTGAAAATGTCGGTATAGTTGGGCCGCTCACTACGGTCCATAAACCGGTAGCCGGGTTATCCGGCAGGTTACCTGCAAGTGTCACAGAGCTTTGAGGCAAACAGATAGACTGGTCTAAACCTGCATTGGCGGCAGGTTGCGCAGTATTATAATAGTTTACAACGACAGCATCCGCTGTTGTTCCACAAGTTCCATTATCGACTGTCCAAGTAAAAGTATAAGTTGTACCTGCCGTTAATCCTGTGACTGTTGAGTTAAACAAATTGGCGTTTGTGATTGAAGGCCCAACCGGAGAAACTGTCCATGTTCCTATTGCCGGAATCAACGGAGCGTTTCCACTGAGCGTAATGGTTGATTGCGTACTACACACATTTTGATCAGGCCCTGCATTGGCAATTGGTTGATTGATATTGAAAACATCAATTGAAACCAAATCCTCTACCATGCTTGGCTCGGCACATGGCCCATTATTAATTGACCAACGAAACACATTATGCCCAATTGGAATATTATTGATAGCGGTAGCCTGTGTATTGGGTGAAACAATCGTTCCACCACCCGAAACTACCGACCACGTTCCTGTTGCGGGTGTTACAAGACTGTTTCCTGTTACCGTTGTATTGTTGTTATTAGAACACAACTCTTGATCCGGCCCTGCATTTGCCTCTGTTTGACCCGGAGAGTATAGCAAAATATTCACGTTGTCTATAGCTGTTCCGCAAGGCCCATTGTTTACTGTCCAAACGAAATTGTGTAAGCCAACTGGTAAATTCAACACATTAGTTGATGGATTGGTAAGAGAGCTAATTGTGCCGGGTCCTGACCATGTTCCTGAAGCAGGAGCGGTCACAGGTGTTGCGGCCATCGTTACAATTACGGGTGAGCCTCCGGTACAAAACGATTGGTCCAATCCAGCATTTGAAGTTGTAGCCGCATTATTATACACATTAACCGTAACATCATCAAAATAGGTACCACAAGGTCCATTATTAATAGTCCAGCGGAATATGTTTACACCAACCGGAATATTATTGATGCTTGTCGTTGGGCTATTTGACGCGCTTATAGAACCACCTCCTTGCACAATACTCCAAGTTCCTATTGAAGGAGAAGGAGCAGCTTGTGCGGACATAGTAACACTGTTGGCCGGTGAACAAAGATTCTGATCGTTACCTGCATTTGTTGTCGAATTAGAACAACCAAACACAAAAATTTGCATCTGATCATTTGTAGCTGCACTACAACTTCCATTAGTGAATGTCCAAGTAAGGGTATAAGTGCCGGGAATGAGATTGGAAACTGTGGCAGTAGGGCTGTTCGCGTTAGGTGAAAAAACAGGAACGCTTGGGCCGGTAGCTGTCCATGTTCCAACACCTGGAGCAACCGGTGCGTTGGCCGCTAGTGTTGTCGAAACCGGAGTTCCTGAATAAGATAGATTCTGATCAATTCCAGCATTCGGAGTTGGTTGAGACACCGGATAAACCACTATGTTAACATCATCAGAAGCATTGTTATTGGCACAATTACCATTGTAAACGGTCCATCGGAAGGTATTTACGCCAACGCTCAAACCATTAACTATAGATGTTGGGCTATTCGCATTAGTAAACGAACCTGTGCCCGCAACAACCGTCCAAGTGCCTACAGCAGGAACAATTGGCGCTGTCGCAGCTAAAGTTGCAGAATTGTTTGGTAAACATATTGATTGGTCTAAACCGGCATTGACCGGTGAGGTGGGTGTGTGAACATAAACACACACCTGATCGGTACTACTTCCGCAAGGGCCACTGGTAATAGTCCAATCAAAACAATAAATACCCGGTTGGCTAAACCCGGTCACATTGGTGGCCACGTTGTTTGGAGAAATAATGTTGGGCGTTACAGGCCCACTAACAAAAGTCCATAGTCCGGTATTGGCACCGGTCAAGGCGTTTCCAGTAAGCGATATGCCACTGAAAGAACCAATACATCTAGTTATATCAGCAGGAGCGATTGCCTGTTGAATCGTAGGATATACACAGATAATCACAGTGTCCTTGGTATCCCCTCCCGGGCATGTTCCATTGCTGATATTCCACTCTAGACTATTGCAGCCTGCACACAGATTTGAAATGTCTGCGCTGGCGTTATTAATATTATAAATAGTGCCACAACCACCAAAGATGGTCCATGTACCGGTAGCAGCCGTACCTGGATTACTTGCACAAAGGGTATAATTGGTCGTTCCGCAAAGTGTCACATTCTTCGTTGCATGATTTCCGGTATTCGGATAACAGATGTTTGCATCCGCTATCGGAGGTGTTCCATTATATACATATACCGTCACCAGATCAAATGTCTGCGTGCATGGATAGACTTGCGTCCACCTAAAAATGTTAGAGCCCAGTTGCAAACCTGTAACGGTAACAGTCGGACCACCGCGTTGGTCAACACCGGCAACGTGTGGCGAGTCAAATCCACCTGAAATGACACCGGGACCGGTAAATACTGACCAATATCCACTTACAAGCGGATCCGGATTAACAGCTGTAAGCGTAGTGCTATTAGTTGGAGAGCAAAGCGATTGTGTTGGTCCCGCATCAATTGGCGTGTTTTGATTAACCACCAAAATGGTTATTTGCAATGAGCCGGTTGCTCCTGTGTTGCTGGTTACATTAAAAGTGATTGTATTATTACCCGTAAACGAGAATGGTGCAGTATAACGAAAACAGCGACCCTGAGGATTGGATGGTGGTGATACTACAATGGTTCCGCCTAAACTACCCGAAGTGGAGGTAATGGTATATGTAGTCCCAGGTCCGGTTACATTGATACAATGATCAATGCTGGCACCCTGACAAACAGCCGGTGACAAGGTGTATGCCGTAGTGGGCAAATTAGTAACCGGATCAAGAAACACTAATTGTGCATAAGATGAGCCAACGGCCCAAGCAAGTAGTGAAGTAAGAGAAATGAGTCTTAAAAAATGGACCATGTACTAGATGTTTTGGCGTACAGCTTTATCCTTAGGCTATTAAACATCTTTATTCTAGATATTTAATCCGGTGGATAACCTACGCAAAAGTCACCCCATCCTTTAACTTTTATTGGACACCTCGTTGAAGATTTCAACACCACGAAGTGAATGTCATAAAAGCAATGAGTAAGGTAGGCTGCAAGCCGTCTATAAAGTAAAAAGACCGCCCTTACGAGCGGTCTTACTTAGAACATCCAATATCTCTTATTGTTTCAAAACATTAATAATCGATTCTTTGCCTTGAGCGGTTTTCACTTTCACCAAATAAAAACCATTTTCAAAAGGTGACAAATCGATTTGGCTTTGTGTTGTTGTCGCAAATACCAAACAACCCAGAATATTATAAATGGAAACACTCATTAACTCTTGAACTCCTTTTAAATTGATGAGGCCACTCGTTGGATTTGGATACAACTGAATCATAGTCGCATTCAAGTCTTCTTCGATACCAATAATTTCATAATCTACTTCTACAACCAGTTCGCCATATATTGTGTTGTTGCTTGCCGATGTTGCTCTTATGGTTGCCGTGCCGACAGAAAGTGCAGTCACAAGACCACTCTGATTTACGGATGCAACAGAACCACCTGATTGTACTGACCAAACTACCTGCTGGCTAGCCCCGACAGGATTCGCTGTTGCAACAAGTTGTAAAGTTCCATCTTCAACCAATATCTCCGCAGCACCTCCACTTTGCGTAGTAACAACTACCGAAGTGACAGCTATCGTTTGGTTGGAAATTACCACGTCTATATCATCAAAAATATTCTCATCCTCTGCGGAAGTTGCGCGAAGTGTTGCTGTTCCATTGGAAAGTGCGCTTACCAAACCATTGGCATCAATGGTGGCGAAAAGATTTCCATTGGAAACTGACCACACCACTTCCTGATTGGCTTCCGAAGGAAACACAACTGCTTCAAGTTGTAATGTGCCTCCATCGGTATTGATTTGAGCAGGAAGACCATCCGTCACACTTGCGGTAACCGATACCACTGCGATTACTTGATTGGTTATTACCACCTCTATTTCATCCGAAGCAGTTACATCGGCTACTGAGGTTGCCACAACAGTGATAGTGCCGTTCGCTATAGCTGTAACAAGACCATTAGCATCTATAGAAGCGAAAGTATTGCCCACAGTTATAGACCAAGTTACTTCCTGACTCATCTCAATTGGTGTTATGACAGCAACAAGCTGCAATGACCCACCAGGCGTATTGATTAGAGCAGGCACATCATTTTCTGTGCTGACTGTAACAACGGTTTCTTCAGGAATTTCACTGCACACATGCAAAGGCGAAGCACTGTTCCTTGGGTTTGGAGCCGCGGCTATAAAATCCGCACCGTTATCATTTGTGTCTTGGCAGCCTCCTATCAAACGGAAGCCGGCAGTGGTATTAGATAAAGCAGGAGCTACAGTTCCCTCAAAACCTGTAGCTGACCCAAAGCCCACTTTGTCCACTATGTTGGCATCGGTAGGATTTTCGCCTGTAACGATCACTGCATCATTGGCCAAAAGAATCTTTAGATTGATTGCGCCCATCGTTATAAGTGATGGAGGAATAAAATCAGGTGTTGGAAGCGGAATGGCTCCACCGGTGCCTTGCGATTGTTGTATCAAGAAATATTGACCTGGTAACAATGTAGAATCAGGAAGCACCGAATGATTACTCCACGATGTGCCCGCTGCTGATGCGTATTGAATAGACCATCCATTGATGTTGACAGCTTCATCACCAGCATTGAATAGCTCCACAAAATCATGCGTGTAATCGGCACCCGCATTGCCTCCTCCACCATAAACTTGGCTGATGACTATTTGACCAATCCCCAAAAGCGAGACAACAGAGAATACGATAGCGAATGAAATCTTTAGTAAAAATTTTCTCATTAGAAATAGTAGTTTGAAATGAATAAATAATTTGAAGACAAAAATACCCCTTTCGCTCTTTTGAGTAATCGGGCAGAACAGCCTCACTATTACAAAGCCCGCGCAAAGCGTTTTTTCAAATAAAGATTTAGAAACAACGTGGAGATAATGACTAAGGCACCGAGATAAAACTGCGGGCTCATGTATTCGCTTTCACCATAGATAAGCAATGCAAACGCGATGGTATAAACAGGTTCCATGTTTATAGTAAGCGCACAAGTAAATGGCGACAATACTTTCATCACTTCAATGCCTGCTATGAAAGCAAAGCCCGTACATATTACTCCCAATAATAGAAGAAGGAGAAAATCCTTTTGAACGATAGCGATGGTTTCAATATTCAGGTTTCCTCCGGCACACAGGAATACGCTTACTCCTGCAAAGGCAAAAGTCATTTCCCAAAAACCTATCAATGTGGCGCGATGACGTTTTACCAAGTTGGCATTGATGGAGGAGAAAATAGCAGCAAGCAATGACGCTGCGAGCGCATAAATAATTCCTTCGGTGTATTGCGATTCAAACTTGAAGATGAGCGTGAGCCCAAAAATGACAATGATACCAAGCGCCAATTCATACCATTGGAATTTGAACTTATTGATGAGTGGAGAAACAATGGCAGAGAAGAAGGCGGTGGTACTAATTACTGCAAGAGCAACAGAAACATTGGACACTTTAATGCTGGTAAAAAAACAAATCCAATGTGCTGCCGTAAGTAAACCAACGCCCGCAAACTGCAATAGCTCCTTGCGCGAAGCGCGCAGGTTTCTTTTTACCAATAATGCAAAAACAAAAATGGAAACAGCGGCAATCAACGTACGCCACCATACAAGCGGCAATGCGTCAATAGAAATTTCTTTACCGAGAATTCCCGTAAAGCCCCAGATGAAAACAATAAAATGAAGTAACAGCAGATTAGCCGTTCGCTGGTTTTTGATCATCGTGTTCAATCTCAACGATACCACCGCTTACGGTGTATTTCATCACATCCACCGCGTTTCGGTCTATGGGTTTTACATTCTTTGAAGGCACAATCATCATGTGGCCGGCAAAGCTGTAGCTCATAGGGAAATAGACCGCCACCTTGCCTTCAATACTTCCAAGTTCGGAAAGATCCGTATCGGTTACAAAACCAATCATCTCCATATCGAGTTGTTCGCTCACTTTTACCAAAACAGGTTTATCAAATTTCTTTTTATTACCGACAAAAGCACCAAGAATGTCAGAAATGGTTTGATAAAGATTGTTCACCCCTGGGATGCGTTTGAGTATTCCTTCAAACCAACTCTTTATCTGGTCATTGATAAACAAACTTCCCAACCAACCCAAAGCGAAAAGCAATGCAAGCAAGACTACGATTCCCCAACCCGAAATTCCATCACCGCGTGCCGCTAGCTCAGCATCACTATACCATAAGCGAGGTACAATGTTGTCCACCCATTTGAATAGGCGGTAAATAATATAAGCCGTACCGAATACGGGTAGCGTAATCAACAAGCCATTGAGTACATAACTAAAAAACTTTCTCAGATAGTACTTGTAGTTGTGTTTTTCCATCATAGAAAAATATGGGGCGAAGCTACGGGCTAATGATTCAATGATTCAATGGATTTATCGCTCAATTGTATATTTCTATGAACTTGAATTTTTGAATCGTTGAATTATTGAACGCTTACGAATACTTTTGAGCGCGATGAAAGGTTTTTTGGACAAATTGAATGTGCTGCGTGCAGAAGGGAGA
Organism: Legionellaceae bacterium UBA2794; assembly: GCA_002352055.1. Taxonomy (GTDB): domain Bacteria; phylum Pseudomonadota; class Gammaproteobacteria; order Legionellales; family Legionellaceae; genus Legionella. The sequence continues at coordinate 1,413 of DEHS01000102.1, read as the reverse complement.
AAAGCTCTTGCTGTGTTGATTGATCCTGATAAAATGCAGGATGAAAAGCGCCTTTCAAATCTGTTGAACCTTGTCAATCACAGCGGAGCAGATTTTGTTTTAGTTGGCGGCAGTCTTTTAGTGGAAGATAATTTTCATGCATGCCTTCGTTCGGTAAAAGAAAAAAGCAAGGTGCCTGTGGTGCTTTTCCCCGGTAGTCCTTCTCAGATAAGTCCTGAGGCAGACGCCATACTTTTTCTTTCGCTTATTTCAGGTCGCAATCCCGATTTATTGATTGGTCAGCACGTGATTGCCGCACCACTTTTGAAGAAGTTGAACACCGAAGTTGTGCCAACGGGCTATATGCTCGTTGATTGCGGAAGACCTACCACCGCATCTTACATCAGTCATACATTGCCCGTACCACACAACAAACCGGAGATAGCTGCAGCAACCGCCATTGCAGGTGAAATGCTCGGACTAAAATGCGTTTATATGGATGGTGGCAGCGGTGCAGACAAGCCCATCTCTGAGCAAATGATTGCACACGTGCGCGAAGCGATTGATTTACCGTTAATCATTGGTGGCGGCATCCGTAATGAAGAACAAGCAAAAGCAGCTTACGATGCAGGCGCAGATATGATTGTGATAGGCACTGCGTTCGAAGAAGAGCCCGAGTTGCTTTTCGCCATGGCACAAAGCCGATATTGATTTTTTTAAAAAAAACACTTTAGGAAATGATAAGAAGACCGTTCAACCTTGGCAAATGGATAGAAGAAAACAGAGCGCTTCTCAAACCACCTGTGGGCAATAAGAACCTGTATGTAGATGCCGGTGACTTTATTGTAATGATTGTGGGTGGTCCTAACGCTCGCAAGGATTATCACTACAATGAGACAGAAGAACTCTTCTATCAACTCGAAGGAGACATTGTTGTCGGCATTCAAGAAGATGGCAAAGCCGTAGATATCGAAATTAAAGAAGGCGAAATGTTTTTGTTACCTGCTAATGTTCCGCACCAACCAAGACGTGGAGCAAACACCGTTGGTCTTGTTATCGAATGCAAGCGCGATGACCGCGAAATGCTTGACGGTCTTCAGTGGTATTGTGAAAACTGCAACAACCTTTTGAAAGAATACCGCTTTGTATTGTACAACATCGAAACGGATTTTATTCCACGCTTCCGTGAGTTCTATGCTTCAGAAGAAATGCGCACCTGTAATAAGTGCGGCACTGTGATGGAAGTGGATAAGAGGTTTGTGTGAGTTATTGACTATAAGCTATAATTTTTTGAAAGCCTGTCCTAATCAGACAGGCTTTTTCATTGTATTCTCCTCAGCACAAAGACTTGTTTATTTTACATTATGTAAAAAATAATTTACTCAATGTAAAATATATTTTACATTTGTCGTTATCCCTTCATAAACAAAAAAA